>JBBRLP010000110.1:0-18294 GCA_038231295.1 Chthonomonadales bacterium | reverse complement strand
GGGCAGGCGTTATTTTGACAGAATAGGGGTTGCGGGTTCATGGCGATCCTCATGTTTTGGTGTGGTAACCAACATTGTGTATCGCCAACCCGTTTTTTTCAAGTTCCCCGACACGTTTTCACCGGATAACGTAGTCCTACCTTTATCGCAGCCGATCAGAGAAATGTTCACGGGAGCTGCCAGAGCCTGAGCGTCGTGTCGCGGCTGCCGCTGGCAAGGGTGTGGCTGTTGGAGGAGAAGAGCAGTGCGGTGATGGTGTCCCGATGCCCGCGCAGCGTATGCAGCAATCGGCCTGTGGCGCTGTCCCAGACGAGTATTTCGAAGACCTGCGCCTGAGAACTCCCCTCGGCACGGCGCATGACACCGGCGGCGAGTATCTTGCCATTCGGGGCGAAGGCCATGCTGGTCACGGCGTAGCCATTGCCATCGAAGGTACGCATACGCTGACCGCTTGCGGCCTGCCAGAGATGTACCAGGCCATCGTTGCCTCCCGAGGCGACGCTCTGGCTGTCGGGCGAGACGGCGACGCACAGGACGCCGCTGCTGTGGGCAGTATGCGTCCAGAGGGGATGAAGGTTGATCGTCTCCCAGAGAGTCAGCGTTCCGGGCAGGATGGAACGCGGCGGGCTGACACTTCCCGCCATAAGGAGGCGGCTGTCAGGCGAAAAAGCCAGTGCGCTGACCGGGCCAGCGAGCGAAATTTCTCGCACCAGGCTGCCAGTCTGCCCATTCCAGAGGCGGATTTTGCCATCGCTGCTTCCACTGGCGATAAAGCTGCCATCCGGCGAGTAGAGAGCGGAGGTAACATGGCCCTGCTGTCCGAGCAGATTATGGTGACTGCCGCGTGTGTGGGCATCCAGCAGGAACAGCGAACCCAGCTCAAAAGCCGTGTCGCTGCCGGCGACGAGGAAATTGCCATCGCGGGAGTAGGAGACAGCCACGAAATCGCCTTTATCGTCGGCCAGTGTCTGATCTGTCTGCCCGGTACGCACATTCCACAGCGTGATCTGGCCGCCAATCAGCCGCTGGTCTTCGGCCCGATTGGTCGCGACGGCCAGCGTCGAGCCGTCTGGAGAGAAGGACATGGCTCGCACCCCGCCGCTATTCGAGGATAGGACGCGCACGGCTTCGCCGCCGCGCACCTCGCGGAGAAGGGAGGGCAGTACGCTCAGGCCCATGCCCCCGCCAAGAACGGCGGCAGTTGAGGCGAGCCACAGGCCGGTTCCAGCATAACGCGGTGCCTGCCGAAAGGCCAGAATCCCGCAGCCAATCGCGCCCAGACCGGCAAGCAGGTTCACCCCTGGCAGATGCTGTGTGGGGGCCAGCAGCGCGAGCAGCGCCCCGGCGAGAGTCGCCCATGCCCACGGGTTGCGCGGCATTCGTACCGTGACAGGTGCGGCAAGGGCAGCAGAAGATGCAGAGGCTGTGGCAGGGACCGGAGGAGACGGAGGCAGGGAAGCGTGAGGCGCACGATAGGCGGGATTCGGAACGGGTGCGGCCCTCTCTGCGGATACGGAGCGTGGGCGGGGCAGTGGCGGGAGCGTACGAGGATCGTGGGGATAAGGGTCTCGCCCGCCGAGCCGGAGAGTGCGTTCACACCAGGGACAGGCCGACAGGTGCGGCCCGAATCGGTGACGCGGGTTGAGGTCACAGGCAATCAGAGCCTGCTCTGCCTCCAGCAGTGCCTGCTGCCAGGTGCGAGCGTCCGGGCGCAGAGAAGGGCGCTCCTGCCTGTCCTCAAAGCAGCGTGCGAAGAGCTGACGCAGGGTCGGGTGCAGTATGTCCAACGGGGGTGCGGCGGGCATAGGGCGGCAGGGAACTGTCCGCAGTCCATAGGCATAGTGACCGGCGCGGATGCGCTCTGCATAAGGCGGCGGGTCTGTCTCTCCTCGATAGATACCCGCGAAAGGATGCGTTCCTTCCATGAGCAGTTGGAACAGCAGAACCGCGACCCCAAAAAGATCGTGTTCCGGCAGACGATCCGTCTCCGCAAAGGCGCGGCCCTGAAGTTCCGGAGGGGTATAGTCCGGCTTCCCGACCGGGCAGCGAAAAACCGTGTTGGCCTGGGAGTCGAAGACCTGAAACGAGTCCGTATCCACCAGGGTAATAAGCGCAGAGGCGGAAACCAGGATGTTCGACTCGTTGACATCCCCAATCACATGTCCGTGTCCGTGCAGGGCGCGCACGGCGGCGGCAAGATTGCGGGCGACCCGATGCAGAGAGAGATAGTCGAAATGCGGGAAAAGCTGACGGCGGGAAGCAGGATTATAGCACTGGAAGAGCGTCTGTGTGTCCGCGACTCGCGGCATGAGATAGCCCGCGAATCGGGCGGGCGGGCCGGGAGCATAGAGGAGATCGAGCGGCCAGGCGATGGAGAGGCTGCCCTGGGCGGTCAGGGGGTCTTCCGGCGGATTGGCGAGCATAGCAAGCAGTTTCTTCGCCCGTGCCTCGTCCGTTTGGTGATAGACTTTGGCGACATACCGGCTGTCGGGCGGAACCGCGTAGATTCGCGCCTCCCCTCCCGCTCCCAGAGCGGCTTCCGGGAGCAGCAGAACCGTTCCGTTCGAGAGACGCTGGAGTCGCATGGTTCTGCCTATTCCATCCGCGTCCATTGCGCGTTCAGATGACTGCCCAGCCAGGTGGCGGCAAAGCGACCTGATCGTCCGGCTTCGACTGCGAAATCCGCTGCATACTGGCGGAGAGCCAGACGAACATCTCAACGAAGTTCAGCCCCTCCAGCCTCAGAGGGGTTCGCACAACGATGTCGGTGAGACGGGCCATGTCCGCATCCTTCACACCAACCGCGAAGAAGGCCACGCGCCGTGCCGCCTCATCCTCGCGAATCCGCTGCGCGGCCAGCTCGACGGCGCCGTCGGCCTCGCCCTGCGGAGCGCCGTCGGTGATGAGAAAGACCCAGGGGCGATAGTAGGCGACGCCACTGGCCCGGTACTGCGCCTTCCGAACCTCTATCAGATCAAGAGCCTTGTTGATCCCCGCGCCGATATGGGTCAATCCCTGCGCGGTGAGGACAGGCGGATCAAACTGGTCGGCGGTAGTAAAGTCCTGGACGACGGTGATTTCGCTATTGAAGGTGACAATGGCGACTTCGACCCGTTTGGCGGCGAGTGCATCGCGGCGCAGATCGTCGCGATAGGTCTGAAGGCCCGAATTGAGCGCGTCGAGGGCGCTGCCTTTCATGGAACCGGAGGTATCGAGGAGCAGGACACAGGGGCAGCGCGGCTCCGGGTTTTCCGCGAACTCAACAGCGTCTTCGAGGAGAATGGTACCGCTCACAACAGGTTCCTTTCATGAGGGGAATAGATTTTAGCCGGGCCGTAAATGACCCGTCCAGAATACCTGTGGACGGGGGCGCAGGTATGCCTTACTCTCGTTTCTACGCATGGCGAAGCGCGAAAGTCTCCTGTGGCGTTGACTTCTATTCCCGTCCGCTCTGGAGGCTGACGACGAACTGCATCATCTCTTTTTCGTAGCCAAAATCCTGGGGGTCATCGTCCGGCGGGCGCAGATAGCCCTCTTCGGCGATGAGCTGATGAAGGTGGCCGCGGAGCAGCGTCGCCATCGGTTTGCCATCCCAGTAGGCCCGTCGGCGCAGCCATTCGTACTCTTCCAGACTCAATTTGACCGTTACGCTCTGATTGCGGGCCACGGTAATTTTTACTCCTGAAGGTGGTATCTCATTCCGTGAGGATGCCTCTTGCGGTGGAAGAGGCAAGACTTGCGGCCGCAGGGCCGCAGGAGAGACCTGCCTGAAGCAGACACTGCCAGATTATACCCCATGACGCCTTGTCGTTCCGAGGTATCTTGATGGCGCGGCTTTTCGCGCCGACGGTATCTTCCGGCGTCATCAGTATGACGACCGGGCCGGAGTTCCGGGAACGGGAGCGTCTTCTCTGCGTCGGGCAGGCGCGGGCCAATTGTCAAAGGGAAAAAAATAGGATATACTGAATGCACTGTGTTTTTGACGGGGAGGCTGTAAGACGTGATGAAAAATCGTTCGCAGTGGGGGCGGAACGCCGTCCCGATGTTGGGACTTTGTGGGCTGGCGGGAGTTCTCTTCTGGCTGCCGCCGGGGAGCGCCGCGCAGACGCCGTCTCC
Organism: Chthonomonadales bacterium; assembly: GCA_038231295.1. GTDB lineage: Bacteria > Armatimonadota > Chthonomonadetes > Chthonomonadales > Chthonomonadaceae > JANXLO01. The sequence goes on along the minus strand of JBBRLP010000110.1, from coordinate 14,178 downwards.
ATCGGTTTCGGACAAAACTACGCCGGAGAAGCGTTCCGACGACAAGGGGTTACGGGACAGGGGAACGGAGGAGAAGGGAACCGGCGACAAAGGCAAGACCGACACGGAGATGCCGCCGAAAAAGCAGGAACGCCAGCCCCCTCCCGGCAACCCCCTTCTTTTGACCGATCCGACCATCCCCCTGCCCACGAACAATACCGGTGTCTCCAAGCCTGAATTCAATGACTATCGCAAGGCACAAAATGCCCCCCCCGCCATAACGAAACCGCTGGCGCTCTTCGGATACGATTTCTTCCGCCCCGCCCGCGAAATCATTGACGCCCACCGGGACTATATCAAACGTATACAGCGCGAACGGGCGGACGAGGCCCTGCCCCGCAAAAGCACGAAAACCAATGCGAACAGCGACTCGACGGACGATACCGGAACAAACTCGCGCCGCCGCACCAATACGACGGATACCGGCACAGACAACGGCAGTGACAATCCGCCGCGCAAGACCACGAAGAAAACCACCCGCCGCACGTCGCAAAGTGATCCCGGCTCGGACAACTCCGGTAACCCCGATAATACGGATAACAGCGACACGAGCGACAATAGCTCCTCCCAGACGAATCGCAGCCGTTCGAGCAACTCGGAGAGCGATCCGGGGCCGGTGGATGCGCGGCAGGATGTTGCCGACCCACTGACGCAGCTCTACCGCAACGTCACGGCAACGGTTCCCGCCAACTATCAGGTCGCGCCGGGTGATACCCTGATGATCTCCTACTGGTCGCCGACCCTGGAACGCACCACGGTTACCAAAACGGTGGATGGGCAGGGCACAATCGCGCTGACGGGAATCGCTCCGATTGTCGTGCTGGGCAAGACGGTCGCCTCAACAGAACTCAGCTTGAAGGAGGCTCTGAGCCGCTTCTATCGCAATGTGCAGGTCTCCGTTACGCTCAATCGTCTGCGGACGATTCAGGTGACGGTGAGCGGCGAGGCGTATCAGCCGGGAACCTATGCGGTTCCGGCGGTGGCATCCGCTTTCAATATGCTGACGTTTGCGGGTGGCCCCACGGAGAGCGGCTCCCTGCGGAATATCGAAATACGGCGCGGCGGCCGTCTGGTCGGTTCGCTGGATATGTATAAGTTTGAACTCGGCTCCGGGCAGGCGACAGACTATTCTCTGCAAAGCGGGGATATGATCGTGATTCCGCCGCGCCTCTCGCGCATCGCAGTGCGGGGCGAGGTGCTGCATCCGGCGGTCTTTGAACTCATCGAGGGAGAGACGCTTTCCGACGCGCTGCACTATGCGGGGGGCATCAAGGCGTCCGGCGTCAACCACAGTGTCCGTATCAATACCCTGGACCCCGGCAATGCCCGCATCATTCAGGATGTGGATGTAAAGGATGCGGCGGCGGTGAAGGCGCTGCGCCTCTTCGATGGCGACGAGGTAGAGGTCTTCTCGGTGCGCCCTGTGCTGACCAATCGCGTGACGGTTGAGGGCGCGGTAGACCAGCCCAACGACTATCCACTGACCCCCAATATGCGTGTCTCTGACCTGCTGAACCGCGCACGTGGCCCCATCAATGAAGCCTATCTGACCCATGCGGAACTGCGCCGCTGGAACCCCGATACCACGACGACGCTGCAGGTGATAGATATCGAGAAGGCGCTGGCGCACGATCCGCAGCACGATCTGTTACTGCAAAAATGGGACCGTTTGAAGGTCTACACGCGGGACGAAGTGGCCTATCTGGGGCGGCGCATGGTGACGGTAAAGGGCGCGGTGCAGAAAGAGGGCATCTATCCGGTCAGCCGCAATATGCACGTCAGCGATCTGCTGCGGTCAGCGGGCGGGCCGACGCCGGAGGCCAATCTGGAGAAAGCGTTCCTGATTCATCAGCGCGAAGACGGGCCGTCCGGCAAAGAGGACGTGAACTTGAACGCGGTACTGCGAGGTGATGCGGGCAAAGACCCGGAAATTCAGGACAACGACACCCTGATCGTCTACAATTTCCGGCAGGCGCAGTTTACGCCCGACCATATCGTGCAGGTCGTGGGCGAGGTGGTGACTGCAGGGGTCTATCCGCGCACACAGGGCATGAAACTGAGCGAACTGATCGGATTCGCAGGCGGACTGACGCCGAGCGCGGGCCATAAAGTCTCTGTGGCCCATGCCCGTCGCCAACTCGACGGCCCGAATGCGAATTTGAACGTCGCCGTTTTCAGCCTCACGGACAAAAACACCCTGCCTTCCGACGCCGACATCGTCCTGGAAGATGGGGATGTCGTGAGCATTCCGGGCGTCGGCGGTTATCTTCCGGCGGTGCAGAAGGTGAAGGTTAGCGGCGCGGTCAATACTCCGGGCTATATCTTCCTGAAGAGCAAGAACGTGCGGCTCTCGGATGTCATCAAGGAGGCGGGTGGTCTGCGGCCGGAGGCGTTCCCGCAGGGAGCGCAGTTCTATCGCAATCCCGAACTGCTGGCGACGACCGGGCAGAAGCAACTGGAGTCCAGTATCGGAATGCTGAACGACCTGCTCAACGACAGCGCCTATCTGCGCGAACGCGGCAAATCCCGCCTCGATATCATCAGGGCCACAGGGCAGGCGCAGCAGAGCGCGAGCGGAGACCTGCTTGGCGGGCTGACAGGCGGAGCTGCTGCGGCAGCGGCGATCCCCAATGCGGCGGCGGGCGCGGCGGGCAATCAGCTTGCCAGCCAGGAACTCGTTACCAAAGCCCGGCCTTCCGGGACCGATAGCCAGGTGCCGGACGGCAACATCGCCGTAGACCTGCCTTTGGCGCTGCGGCATCCGAACACGCCCGATGATATTGTTCTGGTGGACGGGGATACGATCAGCATTCCCGAAACCCCGACGACGGTCAAGGTGGCAGGGGCGGTCTTCCATCCACGCGGCGTCCAGTTTAAGCCCAACGAGACTCTGCTTCAGTATATCGCCGAAGCGGGCGGGTACGCGCCGGATGCGGCTCTGGATCGTATCGAGATCATCCGGGTAGGCGGCGGGCTGGCTCCGGCGAAAAAGGCCGGGCCAATTCAGCCTGGCGATGTCATTCTGGTGCCGACGAAGGTGCTGGCGGCCAGCATAAGCAGTCACTCCAACGGTATCAGCGACTTCTTCAAATCGCTGACCAGTTCCGCCATTATCTTCAAGTTGGCGACTGGTCTGTTCGGGCGATAGAAGGTCGCTTTCGCTTCTCCCCGTTTTCTCTGAAGACGGGGAAATTTTTTCGTGAAATCGTTCGGCAGGGAATCACGTATAAGAGGCAGGAATGCTCTCTTGCGATGTCGTATAGGAGTCCAACCTCTGTTTTTCGGCAGATTTCTGCCAACCGCTTCGATCCATCTTCCGGCCCGACCGGAATCGCGTTACGTACAGGGAGAAGAACGTTATGTCCAGTCCAATCGATCCCACACCTGAACCTGTAGAGTCCGCCGCGGAGTACCGAGTCAACGCTCAGGAACTCTCTCATGTCGTCCATATCATTCAGGCTCGCAAAGAGGCCGAGGCCCGGCACCAGGCCAACACCGTCGCGCTCAAAGACGCTGTGGAGCAGCTTGGCCTGGACATGACCCCGGACCAACTGCTGGCGGAGATACAGGCCGAGCGGGCGAGACGCTTCGGCGCTTCCCGCCCGAAACGGCAGAACCCCTCTCAGCGCCACGCGTTCGCCAAGTTCGCGGTCTGTGCTGGTATTGCCGGGATGATGGCGGTCAGCATTCACCAGCACCGATTGAACCGGGCTGCCTGGGAGAGCCGCCACAACCCCTACTTCTTCGCTTCCATTCCCCTGGAGACGCCTGTTGCTACCGAGGAAGTGACACCTTCCCAGAGCATGGCTCCCCTGTCCGACCTTCCGCCTCCGCCCATGATGAATACGGGTGAAGAGGGCAATTCTCTCTACTCGCCCCTCGCCCAGTACCGCGATGGTCAGCTTGCAGACTGTGGATTCGAGGGACTGCGTGCGCTGGCGGCAGGCAAGTCGGATACGGAAGTGCCTGTACTGCCCAACGGCACGGAAGATGACAAACTATGGACAGTCGAGAAACGTGACGGCGAGGTCATGGTGCATGTGTTTGCGACGCCCGAAGCTATCGGGAACGCCTTCGGCGGCTCTCCCGCCCATGTCTCCGCCTCAATGCACGCGGGCCTGGAAGATAGACTGATTCCGGTGCGACTGTTCCTGAACGCGCAGCTTCTGGAAATCCCCGGTAACTCGGGAGCCGTTCTCAATCCCGGCAGCGTGTCGCAACAGGATCCTTTCGCGGACTCAAAACCCGTCCACTGGGCGTATCAGGCGGTTACCGAATATAATACGAAAGACGGACGGTAGCGATTCTGCCGCTGTCGCTTTGCCTGACTTCCTCTTCGCCGGGCCTTCTTCGGGAGGCCCGGTCTTATTGACAGGAGAACTATCGTGCGTGCTTTGGTCAACTACGAACGTGCGCCTTTCAAGGTGGAACTGCGCGAAAAACCTATTCCGGAGATCGCGGACGATGAAATCCTGCTGTCGGTGCGCGGGGTCGGGGTGTGCGGCAGCGACCTGCATCAGTGGCACGCGAGCCACTCCTGGCCCGTGAACTACCCGGTGACGCTCGGACATGAGTTCGGGGGCGTCATCGTGCAGGCCGGGCGGCGCGTCGTCGGGTTTGCCGAGGGCGACCGTGTGGTGAGCGAGACGGCGGCGGCAATCTGCGGGCAGTGTGTCTACTGCCGGAGTGGAAACTACAACCTGTGTCCGCGCCGTCTTGGGTTTGGCTACGGGATGGATGGGGCGATGGCGGAGTTCGTGCGCGTTCCAGAGCGCTGCCTGCACCATGTTCCCGATCATGTTCCGTTCGAGGATGCGGCGATGACGGAACCGGGCTGCGTGGCCTGCAATGCCGTCATGGAGCTTTCGCGCATCACGCCGGGTGATACGGTGGTCGTGCTTGGCCCCGGAACCATCGGGCTGATGGTGCTTCAGATGTGCAAGCTGTGCGGCCCCGGAACGCTCGTGCTGGTCGGCACGTCGCGGGACAGGGAGCGTCTGGAGGTCGGACAGCAGCTTGGCGCGGACATCACCCTGGAGGCTGATACGGAGGATGTGACGGCGCGGATACTCGCGATTGGGGATGGCTTCGGGGCGCATCTGGTGGTGGACTGCGTGGGCATCTCCGCCGCCCTCAAGTCCGCGCTCGAACTGGTGCGCCCGGCAGGACAGATCACCAAAGTGGGCTGGGGGAAAGAGCCGCTCGGCTTCTCCCTCGATCCGCTGGTGCAGAAGGCTGCCACCCTGCAAGGTTCCTTCTCCCACACCTATAAGACCTGGGAGCGCGTCCTCGGCCTGATGGCGAACGGGCAGCTTAACCTCGCCCCGATGCGCCGCATCTTCCCCCTCGACGACTGGCAGAACGCCTTTCAGACGATGGACTCCCTCGCCATCGCCAAAAGCGTCCTGATTCCCTGACCGGGTGGAACAAAGGAAACAGGTTCTTCCTGCCGGGCATCCGCGTTTTCTGGAACGCGGACGCGATTTTGTGGTATCATAAGCGGGTCAAAACTACGTAAGTGAAATTACGAGGTCGGGGCGGGTACGCTGACAGACAGTGCGCGTACGCTCCGCTGCCTTTGCCTTTAGAGAAGGAGTTTGCAGCACTATGGCTATCTACCCCTCCCCGGATAAACTCGATGCGATGCCGAGCAAATACGCGCTGGTGATTCTGGCGGCGAAACGCGCTCGTCAGGTCAAGGACGGCGCGAAAAGACTGACCGACAGTCGCTCCGCCAACCCCCTTACCGTCGCGCTTGAAGAGATCGCCGCCGGAGCCATCATCTCCCGCGTCGTCGAGGATGCATCTGTCGCGGCCTACGAGTCCGCGCTCAAGCCCAACGAGCCTAGCATGGAAGACATCATCGCGGCGGGGCCGATGATCGCCCTCGACAGCGAGCAGGATTTCGCGGCACAGCAGTTGGCCGCCTTCCGCTCCGCAGAACCCGATTCCGAAGAGGACGACCTGCTTGGCGGCGACGACAACGAGCGCGGAGTGCGCCCGGTGGATGGCTTCAACCTCGACTCCTCCGGTCTGCTCAACGCCCTCGACGACGATGAGGACGACCTGATTCCCGGCCTCGAAGACGAAGAAGAGTAGACCTGTCCGGGAGGCCGGGGGTTTTCAACCCACGGCAAACAGGAGTGAAATGCCGAAGATCGTTGGGATAGACCTGGGAACGACCAATTCGGTGATTGCGGTAATGGAGGGGCAGGAGCCGACCGTCATCTCTCTGGCAGAGGGAAGTCGGCTCTGCCCCTCTGTTGTCGGATTCTCGAAGAGCGGGGAGAGGCTTGTCGGGCAGCCCGCCCGCCGTCAGGCGCTCGCCGCCCCGGAGCGCACCGTCAGCAGTATCAAGCGCAAGATGGGAACGGACTATCGCGTCGAGATGGAAGGGCGCTCCTACACGCCGCAGGACATCTCCGCGATGATTTTGTGCAAACTGCGGGCCGATGCCGAAGCCTATCTGGGTGAGAAGGTCGAGAAGGCCGTCATCACGGTTCCGGCCTACTTTACGGACGCGCAGCGGCAGGCGACCAAAGACGCGGGCGCGATTGCCGGGCTGGAAGTCGTGCGGATCATCAATGAGCCGACGGCGGCGGCATTGGCCTATGGGGTCGAGCGGAATACCGCGCAGACGCTGCTGCTCTGGGACCTCGGCGGCGGCACGTTCGATGTGACGATACTCGATGTCGGCGAGGGGATATTCGAGGTGCGGGCCACCTGCGGCGACTCGCTGCTCGGCGGCGACGACTGGGATGCCCGCCTGATGGAGTGGATGGCGGCGCAGTTCGAGGCGCAGCACGGGCAGAACCTGCGGCGCGACCGACTGGCGATGCAGCGGCTCAAAGAGAGCGCCGAGAAGGCCAAGATCGAACTCAGTAATCTGCTCGCTTCCAACGTCAACCTGCCGTTTCTCTCTATCGGCCCAGACGGGCCTCTGCATCTGGACCTCGACATCAGCCGGGCGCAGATGGAGCATCTGTGCGCCGACCTGCTGGAACGGCTGATCGCTCCGACGCGGCAGGCGCTGGCGGATGCCCGCTTGCAGCCCGAAGACCTCGACCGTGTTCTGCTGGTCGGAGGGGCGACGCGAATGCCCGCCGTGCAGGAACTTGTCCGCAAAATGTTCGGTAAAGAACCCTATCGGGGCCTGAACCCGGACGAGGCGGTGGCGGCTGGCGCGGCGCTTCAGGGCGCGGTGCTGAACCGGGAGATCGAGGGCCTGCTGCTGCTGGACGTGACTCCGCTCTCGCTGGGCATCGAGACACAGGGCGGTGTGATCTCCCATATCATCGAGCGCAACACTCCCATCCCGACACAGGGCAAACAGGTTTTCACCACGTCTCGCAATGGACAGACAACGGTCAATATCCGGGTCTATCAGGGCGAACACCGTCGCGCAGAAGACAACCATTTTCTGGCGGATTTTCAGTTGACGAATCTTCCCTCCGATCTCGGCGGTATCGCCAGGGTCGAGGTGACTTTTGACATTGATGCGAATGGGATTGTCCATGTGTCGGCAGTCGAACAGCGCACCGGACAGCGGCAGCAGGTGCAGATAGGGCGGGCGACCGGCCTGACCCCCGACGAGATCGTCCGGCAGCGGCGACTGATTGCGGACACCACCCTTTCATAAACACGCAGAGGCGAGGAGCAGGATGGCGGCAGAACAACGCGACTATTACGAAGTGCTGGGGGTCGAGCGAAACGCTACCCCGGATGTGATTAAAACGGCCTACCGCAGACTGGCCGCGACGTATCATCCCGACGTCGCGGGCAAAGACGGCGAGGCGAAATTCCGGGAAGTGCAGACGGCCTACGATGTCTTGAGCGACGAGACGAAACGCGCCCGCTACAATCAGTACGGCACGGCGGAAGAGTCCTACAGCGGATTTCCGCCCGGTTACGATCCGCTCTCCGAGATTTTTGAGGGCATCTTCGGCGGCGCGACACGCACAAGGCGCGGCGGCGTTCCCATGCCTGTGCGCGGGGACGACCTGCGCCACGACGTGGAACTGACGCTGGAAGAGGCCGTTCTGGGCGTCGAGAAGACCGTGCGCTTCCAGCGCTGGGAATCGTGTACCGACTGTGAGGGCAGCGGCGCAAAGGCCGGAACCAAGGCGGAGACCTGCCCGCAGTGCCAGGGCAGCGGCCAGACGTTCACGCAGAAGAATATGTTTATCGGCACCTTTACGCAGGCGCAGACCTGTTCGCGCTGCCGGGGAACGGGCCGAATGATCGCCAATCCCTGCCCGACCTGTACCGGCATGGGGCGCGTCCGCAAGATGCGGGAGCGCAGCGTCAAGATTCCGGCGGGCGTGGATACGGATATGCGGATGCCTCTGCGCGGTGAGGGCGATGCGGGGGAACGCGGCGGGCCTGCGGGTGATGTCTATCTCGTCTTCGATGTCGAGGAGCATAACATCTTCAAGCGCGACGGCACCGACCTCTACTGCCAGGTTCCCATCAGTTTCCCACAGGCTGCCCTCGGCGCGACAATCACGGTCCCGGTCATTGAAGGCACAGAAGAGCTTAAAGTTCCCGAAGGCACCCAGAGCGGCCATCAGTTCACCCTGCGCGGGCAGGGCGTCCCGGACGTTCACGGACGCGGCAAGGGCGATCTGCACGTTGTCCTCCAGGTGGACGTTCCGCGCAAACTGACGGCGGAACAGCGCGAACTCCTCAAGCAGTTCGCCGCCACGATGGGAGAAGAACATGAGCATAAGGGTCTCTTCGGCAAACTGTTCGGACACTGACCGACGAATATTTAGGGAACGACAGGAGCGACGATGCGCTGGGCGGAAATGACGGTGGTGTGTGCTGCAGAGGCGACGGACGCGGTGAGCTACGCCTTTATTGAGGCGGGCTGCGGCGGCGTGATGCTGACCGGCAAAGACCCGGTGACGGTACAGGGCAGCCTGCCGGTGACGGATGAACTGATGCTGCGGGTGACGGGACTGAAAGCGCATCTGGATCGGCTGGAAGAGTTCGGGCTGCCCGCATTGCTGGACGGCATGACCCTGCGCTACGCCGAGGAAGAGGACTGGGCGAACGCCTGGAAGCAGTATTTTAAGCCGCTTCGCATCGGTAAGCGGCTGATCGTCAAGCCAAGCTGGGAGTACTATCTGCCGACGGGCGACGATCTGGTGCTGGAACTCGATCCGGGCATGGCCTTCGGCACGGGCGGGCATCCGACGACCCGGCTCTGCATGGAGGCGCTGGAAGAGCGTATGACGCCGGGAATGGTGGTCGCGGACATCGGCACGGGCAGCGGCATTCTGTCGCTGGCGGCGGCGCGGCTGGGCGCGGTGAAGATATGGGCGACGGACAGCGACCTGCTGCCCCGCAAGATCGCGAAGGAGAACATCGCCCGCAACGGCCTGGAAGACGTGATCGAGATCATGGAATTGGAGCCGTTCGATACGGCGGCGCACGACTGCGACCTTGTGGTGGCGAACATCGTCGCGAATACGATCATCGAACTCGCGCCGACGATTGCGCCGCGCCTCAAACCGGGCGGCATCTTCATCGGCTCCGGCATCGTGGAGGAGCATCACGACAATGTGCGGGACGCGCTGGCGGCGGTCGGATTGACACTGCTGGAGACGAAGCGGGAGGACATCTGGGTCTGCTTGGTCTGCCGTCACGATGCCGACGCGCCCCACGACCTGGAGGCTCTGCGCCGTGTGATGCAGAAGGTCCCTCCCATCGGCTCCGATGGCGACTGGTCGAACTGACGGCTCCCGATGATTCGGCTCTTCCTGCCCCCCGAACAGATCGTCGGCGACACCGTCACCATTCGCGACAATGACAATCTGCACCTGACGCGGGTGCTGCGGGCGCGTCCGGGCGAGACCCTGCTGGCGCTTGACGGGCGAGGAAACGCTTTTCGGGCGGTTCTCGTATCCGTTGACAGGAGAGAGACGACGGCGCGGATCGAAGAGGCCGTCGCCATGCCGCCGGAGCCGCACGTGTTCCTGACGGTCGGGCAGGCGCTGGGCAAAGGCGACAAGTTTGAGCAGGTGATTCAGCATGGTACGGAGGCCGGGGCGAGCGCGTTTGTGCCGGTTCGCGCCGAGCGGTCGGTGGCGGACGTTCCGGCGGCGAAGGTGACGGAACGGGTAGCCCGCTGGCAGCAGATCGCGAAGGGGGCGGCGGAGCAGTCGGGGCGCAGTCGGATTGCCGGGGTATCCCCGCCGCAGACGCTGCCGGAACTGCTGCGGACAGCGGCCAACGACGGCCCGGTTCTGCTGCTGCATACACAGCGGGAGGCTCTCTCGCTGCGAACGGTTTTAGAGGAGTTTGTCGCGCCGCCGGGCCGCCTGCTGTTGCTGGTCGGGCCGGAGGGAGGCTGGAGTCCTGCGGAAGTCGGGCAGGCTCAGGAGGCCGGGGCAAGGGTTGTTGGGCTTGGTCCGCGCATTCTACGCACGGAGACCGCCGCACTGGTGGCGATCAGTCAGATACTTTACGCAACGGAGATTTAAGAGCATGAAAATTCTTGGCCCGGATGGCAATCCGATACAGACCGGCCCGCCGGTTTCCGACGAAGTGAAACAAATTGTGGAGCGGGCGCTGGCGATTGCCACCCAGCAGGGCGATCCGGCGAGCGCCTTGCAGCAGCTTGTCTTCGCGTTCCAGACCGATGTCTCGTCCGACCTGGTGCTGGACACGACGATTGATCTGCTGACGACGATGGCGACCGCGACAAACAACGATCCCGCGCAGAGCGAGGAGCTTCAGCTTTTCAAGCAGCTTCGCGAAAACCGCGAAGAGGCGATGCTCTATTTCCAGGTCGGCAATCGCTTCTTCCAGTTGCAGCAGTCGTTTGTAGCACGGCCCTTCCTCGCCCGTGCGAAAGAGCTGCTCAAAGGCGAGATCAACGAACTGAGTCAGGCGATTGATGTGGACCACGCGCAGTGCTTGATGGACCTCGGCGCGTATCAGGACGCGATCAACGCCTTCCACGCCCTCAACGACACCTACGGCGGACTGCCGATCTGGCTGATACTGGAGATGGCGGAGTGCTATGGCCTGCTGCGACAGGTGGACGAGGCGGCAGCGGTCTATCAGATAGCGCCCCCGGAGGCCGCCGCGCAGTTCCCCGGTATGGACGCGGTGCGCGAAGAGGTCGGCGACCTGCTGGCCCGTGTGCAGGACTTCGAGGGCATGGAGGAGATGGACCTGCGGGACTGGCACTATGTCCAGACGCGGGGAATGCTGCTGGAGACCAACCCGGACGAGAACGTACCCGGCGAGCGCTTTATCTTCTTCCAGCCGAGCGAGGAAGATGTCGCCTATGTCGTGGCCCTCGCCGCCGCTGTCCTCGACAACAAGGGCTACGCCCCTAACCGCCTGCTCTGGGTTGGCCCGAACTCCGAGCCGCTGGCCCGGCTGTTCGCGCAGTGGTGGGAAGTGGATGCGGAGAATATCCGCCCTTATCAGCATGGCGACAACACGGAGGACGAGGAGGCGCTGTCGCTGCTGGTGATGGCCCACTCGACGGATGTGATGACCCTCGAATCGGAAGACGAGTTCATTGATCTGGCGCAGGCGCGGGCCGGTCTGGTCACCTTCGCGCTGGATGTGCGTTGGACGGAGCGGCAGCCGATGGTGCCGGACATCGCCGGGTTCCTGTCGCAGGCGTGTAACCTGCCCTGGGAGACGCGCTTCGTGGTGGATGAGGCGGCGGAGACGGTGACGCGGGTGGACGAGACCCGCGACCCGCAGACGATTGCCGAAGAGATCGCGAAACAGTTCCCCGACGACGAGGAGTGCGACACCTTCGCGACGGAACTGCTGGAAGAGTACGAAATCTGCACCGACCTGATTCTCGACCATCGTGACGGCGAACTGATCCGCCGTCCGCTGGTGACACACTCTCCGATCAAAAGCCCGCGCCTGGGCTTCTGATGACCGCCGAACTCCGGGAGACCCCATGAAAGCGTTGGTCTACAGCGACATCCGGCAGGTAACGGTGCAGGAGCGGCCCGAACCCGTTCCTGCGCCCGATGAGGTCCTGCTGAAGGTGCGTGGCACGGGCATCTGCGGCTCGGATATGGTGGGATTTCTGGGGCTGAGTCCGCGTCGTCAGCCGGGCCTGGTGCTGGGGCATGAGACGGTCGCGACGGTGGCGCGAATGCCGCAGACGCTTCCTCCTGATGGCGGCACCTGGCCGTTTCAGGAGGGACAGCGGGTCGTTATCAATCCGTTTATGCCATGCGGGAAGTGTGAGGCGTGTCGGTCAGGGCGTATCAACGTCTGTACGGCGTGGCGACTCATCGGGATGGACAGGATTGACGGCACGTTCGCGGAGTGGGCGAAAGCACCTGCCGTCAACGTCTTTCCCGTTCCCGACTCGCTCCCCGACGACCGCGCTATCATGATCGAGCCTCTGGCGAACGGCGTCCACCTCTTCTCCCTCATCCGGCAGCACCATTTCGGCTCCCTCGCGATCTTCGGGGCGGGGACGCAGGGCTGTCTGCTGCTCTCGGTGGCGCGTCTGCTCGGCTACCGTGACATCGCTATCGTGGACGTGAATGCGGCCCGCCTGGGGGTGGCGAAGGAACTGGGCGCAAAGCACCTCATCAATGCCCGTGAAACCGACCCGGTCGCCGCCATCCGCGACAGTTTCGGCGGCAACGGCGCGGACATCGTCATCGAAGCCTACGGCGATACCGTGACCCGTGCCGCTGCGGTTCAGGCAGCCCGCAGAGGCGGCGAAATCCTGCTCCTCGGCCTGCACGAAGTCAACAGCAGCGTGGACTTCACTACCATCGTTCGCCACGAACTGCGCCTGCAAGGCTCCTTCGTCTACACCGATGCCGACTTCGCCCGCTCAAAAGCCCTTATCGAAAGCGGCGACGTAGACCTCTCCCGCTGGACGCGCTCCCTCCCCCTCGAATCCGGCCAGTCCGCCTTCGACCAACTTCTCACCGACCCCGGCCCCACCATGAAAATCGTCCTTACCTTCTGACGATGCCAGTCGAAGAGATCAGCAAGGACCAAGTCCTCTGGCGGGTGTTCCCAGCTCCTTAAGAAACCGGGGATTTCACAGAAACGACTTGACTTGGTGTATCATTTCTCAGGTATGCTACGTGGGCAAATGCAAAAATATATTATGTATCTTGCAGGAGTGTCTATCTGCTTCCAAAAGGAGTTTTTCTATCATGCGCTACGGCAATATTGCCTTTATCGCTCTCATCACTCTCGGTATCTTGATCGCTCAGGCGGAGAAGGCATCTGCTCAGTTGATTGGAGCATCAACGACAGGCAGTGTTCAGTTTGGTGGGAGTGGACGCAACTACTTTGACCCCGCTAATGGTTTCGTTCCTGTGGGTTATTCCAACAAAACCCAGGGAACTACGGTGACGATCGCCGAACCTCCTGTAGAGTTCGCGTATCAGGATTCGGTGACGACGATTACCGCTAACTTTACGGCTACGCAGTTAATCATCTCTCATGTTTCCACAGCCAGTATCGGTACGTCTCTCTACACGTTTTCCAGTGGGGCCTTTACCAGTCTCAACAAGGTTTCCGATAATTTCCTTGGTGGAGGCACGACAGGGAGTATCGCAGATAATACGATTACTATCTCTATTCCAACCTATACGACTCCTGGTACGTACCAGACCGTGTACAATATCGGCTCGACGGCCCCTGCATCTACTCCCGAGCCAGGCGCGTATGGCCTTCTTGGCGGGTTAGGTATCGCAGGAGTTTTCCAGGTGCGACGCCGTCGCACTCGGATGTCGCAGTCCTCTGCAGACACCGATGCTTGAACCAGATTGCCTCCGGTGATAGCGCGAGGCGCATTGATTGGGGACGAAGAAAATGTCTAATAGACAAATCAGATAAACGTCGCACCTATTTCTCGGCAGACATATCTGTCCACCAGCGAATAAGGAAACGGCATCGGTCGGATGCTTCTCTACAAGGACATAAGGCAGAGAGTATAATGGAGGTGCTGGCCGTGCATGCGGCGGCACTTCTTTTTTGTGGCTCATTGACGAATAGTGGGGTCGAGATATCGCGTTGGTTCAGCCTGCACTTTGCAGAGCCGACCAACTTGCCAGATTATCCCCGTCGGTAGCAATACCAGAGGGGAATCTGCTCAACATGGTAACCCCACTATTTGTC
>JBBRLP010000109.1:0-18427 GCA_038231295.1 Chthonomonadales bacterium | reverse complement strand
GTGAAGTTGGAGAAGCTTCGGGTTCAGACCAAGATGAACCACCATGCCATGAAAGCCAAGATTTACCAGAAGGCATTGGCCAGTGCGTTTGAGCAACTGCAGGAACTCAAGCAAACGGGAGTGCCTGCGTAAGGTGAGTTACTCACCTTACGCAGGCAGCCATGCAAATCTCAGGCAGAAAGCAAAGGGTGGCAGAGGCAAAGGGTTGACACCCCTTTGCTTCCTTCTACCGGCAATTTGCGTAGCTGCCTGCATAAGATGAGTTACGTAAGCAGGCGGGCTTACAGGGTCACAGCCTGCGCCTCTTCCATGCCGGGGAAAGCCCGTATAAGGTGCATGATTTCGGCGGGGATAGGCTCGTCTACCATGACGACCATGATGGCCCGCCCGCCGCTCGTTTCGCGCCCGACGTGCATTCCAGCGATATTGATCTGGTTGCTGCCGAGCAGCATCCCCACGTTGCCGATAATGCCGGGCCGGTCGCTGTGCTGCGTGACAATCATGTGGCCGAACGGCACAATATCCACATGGTAGCCGTCAATATGGACGATATGCGGGTCGTTGTCGTAGACGGTGCCGCAGATGGTGCGGTCGCTGCCGGGAAGGTGAGCGCGGACGGAGAGCAGGCAGGTGTGATCGTGGGTGGCAGGCCGATGCGACTCGACGACCTTGATGCCTCGCGCCTCCGCCAGAGAGGGCGCATTAACGAGATTCACGGTGTTGGAGGAGAGCGGGGCCATCAGCCCTTTGAGGACGGCGCGGGTAATCGGCGCGGTGGGCAGTCCGGCGAAATCGCCACTGAAGATGACTTCGATGGCGTTGATACGGCGGCCTTCCCCGGTCGCCAGCGCCAACTGCATCTGAAGGCTGCCGATCTTGGCGGCGAGCGTCTGGAAGGGCGCGATGCGGGCCAGGTCTTCGCCGGAGATGGAGGGCAGGTTGACGGCGGTGCGGGCCGGGCGGCCCTGCAAGACATCGGCGATCTGTTCGCAGACATCTACCGCGACTTTGGTCTGCGCCTCTTCGGTCGAAGCGCCGAGGTGCGGCGTCAGAATATTGGCGTGGGGCAGGTCAAGCAGCGGATTGGTGGGTTCCGGCGGCTCTTTGGTGAAGACATCGAAGGCAATCGCCCCGACTTTGCCGCTCTTCACGGCGTCGGCGAGAGCAGCCTCGTCCACAATGCCGCCCCGCGCACAGTTGACGATGCGGACACCGTCCTTCATCAGGGCGAACTGCGGCGCGGCGATCAGGCCGCGTGTCTCGTCGCTCAGAGGCGTGTGTATGGTGATGAAGTCGCTGCGGCGCAGCAGGTCATCGAGAGAGACAGGCTCCACGCCCATGCGTCGGGTCATCTCCTCCGGTACGAAGGGGTTGTAGGCGATAAGCTCCACACCGAAGCCTTTAAGCCGCTCCGCCACCGCGCTACCGATGCGTCCCAGGCCCAGAATGCCGACTGTCTTGCCGAAAACCTCTGTCCCGACATATTTCTTGCGATCCCACTTCCCGGCCTTCATGCTGGCATCGGCCTGCGGAATCTGCCGCGCCAAGGCGAGTAGCATCCCGACCGTGAGTTCCGCCGCCGCGAGTGTGTTGCCGTCCGGCGAGTTGACGACCAGTACCCCCTTCTGCGTGGCGGCCTCGACATCAATATTGTCTACCCCAACTCCCGCCCGCCCGATGATCTTAAGGCGGTCGGCGGCGGCGAGAATGGCGGCGGTGACCTTCGTTTCACTCCGCACCGCCAGCGCGTCGTACTCCCCGATGATCGCCAGCAGCTCTTCCGGTTTCAGCCCGTGCTTCACGTCCACTTCGACGCCCGGCGTTGCCCGCAATTTCGCGACCCCGACTTCGGCGAGGGGGTCGCTGACCAGTACTTTCGGCATCCTGATTCTCCGTTCTCTTGCTCTTGCGCGGAGTCTGTCTGCTCCGCTTTACTGTGCAGAAGAATACCGGAAACGAACGCGGCCTGTCAATCCGCAGACAGGTCGCGCAGAGGCGCGACCGCCACCGCGTGCAGTGGCTCCAATGCGATAGGCCAGACGCGCCTGTACGGAAATTGACTCTGCACAGGGTTGAAAAAGTGGCGGAAGCGTTGAAAAATCCCGGAAAGCGGCGTCGGGATCGTACGAAGGCGGCGGGTTGCGTGGGCTTTTCTGCACAAGCGCTTGCCCTTCCTTGCTATTCCCTATTTTCCTATGTCCCTCTTCGCCTGCTTTCCTTCGTTTCTGCCTTCCTGTTGGTATCTAATTTTCAGCCTCCTGTAAGTAAGCGGGAAACGGCGCGGGCGATTTGTTTCTCCTCGTCGGTAGGAATCACCCATGCCTGCAAGGTGGCGGAGTCTGTGCTGATGCGTGTTGGCTCATGGCCTGCATTCTTGTTGCGGGCGTCGGACAGGTGGAGGCCGAGGAAGGCCAGTCGGCGGCAGATGCGGGAGCGCATGGCGGGGGAGTGTTCTCCTATGCCCCCGGTGAAGGCCACCGCCTCCACGCCTTGCAGGGCGGCGGCATAGGCTCCGATATATTTGCATACGCGGTAGGCGAACAGTTCGAGAGCAAGTGCCGCGCTTCCGTTGCCGTCTCCTGCCGCCTGTTCCAGTTCGCGGACATCGCTGCTGAGGCCCGATAGTCCGAGGAGGCCACTGTGATGATTCAGCACGTCGTCCAGCGTCTCGGCAGTCATTCCCTGAGAGCGCAGGAGATAGAGGAGCAGGCCGGGGTCTACGTCTCCAGAGCGCGTACCCATCACCAGACCTTCCAGCGGCGTCAGCCCCATGCTCGTGTCTACGCTCTTGCCGTCGCGCAGGGCGCAGACGCTGGCCCCGCTGCCGAGATGACAGACGATGAGACTTGAGCCTTCCGCAGAGCGCCCCAGACAGGCTAACAGTTTTTCCGACACGTACTGATAGGACAGGCCGTGAAATCCATAGCGGCGCAGGTGGAGGCGGTCGGTGAGGTCGTGCGGCAGGGCATAGCGCCAGGCGATTTCCGGCAGGGTGCGGTGGAAGGCCGTGTCGAAGACGGCAAAGGATGGAACGGCGGGCAGCAGACGCATTCCGGCTTCAATGATCGCCGTCTCCGTCGGATTGTGCAGGGGATCGAGGTCTTGGAGGCCGCGCAGTTCCGCGAGCAGCTTCGGGGTCATGCGGGTCGGGTCGGAGAAACGGTCGCCGCCGTGAACGACCAGATGCCCGATAGCATCCAGTTTCCACGCGCCGCACTCACCGAGGGCTTTCTCCGCCGCCGCAATCAGGCCCTCTCCCTCGCTATGCTCCACCGTGCCTTCGGTCAGGACGTTTTCCGCGCTGTCGGCAGCGTCGTGTTCCGACAGCGCGAAGAGTTTGTATTTCAGCGTCGAACTGCCCGCGTTCAGCGTCAGAATGTTCATCGTCAGCCCCTCTACCGCGTTGGCTGTCCGGGGCTGCCATAGGGCCAGACCCAGTTCTTGACTTCCGGCATATCGTCGCCATGTTCGCGGGTGTACTGGTGGTGTTCCAGTAGCTTGTCGCGGAGGAACTGCTTGAAGTAGGCCGCTTTGTAGCCCAGCGACGGCACTCGGTCTACGGCATCGCCCGCCAGATGGAAGCGGTCGAGATCGTTCATCACCACCATATCAAAGGGCGTCGTGGTCGTGCCTTCCTCTTTATAGCCGCGCACATGGATATTGCTGTGATTGGTACGACGGTAGGTCAGGCGGTGAATCAGCCAGGGGTAGCCGTGATAGGCGAAGATCACCGGCTTGTCGGTGGTGAAGATGGTATCGAAATCCTTATCGGCCAGGCCGTGCGGATGCTCCGTGTTCGGCTCCAGCGTCATCAGGTCCACAACGTTGACCACGCGAATTTTCAGATCGGGGCAGTGCTGCCGCAGCAGATCAACCGCCGCCAGAGTCTCCAGGGTTGGCACGTCCCCCGCACAGGCCATGACGACATCCGGCTCGCCGCCCTGATCGGTGCTGGCCCAGTCCCAGATACCGATGCCTGCCGTGCAGTGTTTGACGGCGGAATCCATATCGAGATACTGCGGCGAGGGCTGTTTCCCGGCCACGATGACGTTGACATAGTGGCGGCTCCGCAGGCAGTGATCGGCGACGGAGAGGAGCGTATTGGCGTCCGGGGGCAGGTAGACGCGGACGGTATCAGCCTTCTTGTTGATGACGTGGTCAATAAAGCCAGGGTCCTGGTGGGAGAGGCCATTGTGATCCTGCCGCCAGACGTGCGAGGTGAGCAGATAGTTGAGGGAGGCGACGGGCCGACGCCAGGGAATGTGGCGTGTCGTCTTGAGCCACTTGGCGTGTTGGTTGAACATCGAGTCGATGATATGGATAAACGCCTCGTAGCAGGAGAAGAAGCCGTGCCGCCCGGTGAGGAGATAACCCTCCAGCCAGCCCTGACAGGTATGCTCGCTGAGAATCTCCATCACGCGCCCGGACTTCGAGAGTTGTTCGTCGTCTTCGGGGAGGGTCTCCGCTTCCCAGGCGCGCCCCGTGACCTGCAAGATCGCGTCCAGGCGGTTCGAGTTGTTCTCATCGGGTGAGAAAACCCGGAAATTGCTGTTGGGCAGGTTGAGTTGCATTACGTCCCGCAGGAAGCCGCCCAGGACTCGCGTCGCTTCACCGGAGGTCACGCCCGGCTTCTCGACGGCAAGCGCGTAGTCGCGGAAATCGGGAAGGTGGAGGTCTTTCAGCAGCGCCCCGCCGTTCGCGTGGGGGTTCGCGCCCATACGCCGCTCTCCGACAGGGGCAAGCTCCGCCAGTTCGGGAATCAGTCGGCCCTCCGTATCGAACAGTTCCTCCGGCCTGTAGCTCCGCATCCAGCTTTCGAGCAGCGTGACGTGTTCCGGCTTGCTCATATCCGAGAACGGCACCTGATGCGAGCGCCAGGAGCCTTCCGTCTTTTTGCCATCCACCTCTTTCGGCCCCGTCCAGCCTTTGGGAGTTCGCATCACGATCATGGGCCACAGCGGGCGCGTTTGGTTCCCCTTCATTCGCGCCTCTTTCTGGATCGCCTTTATCTCACCGACGATGGTATCCAGTGTCGCCGCCATTGTCTGGTGCATGGTCTCCGGGTCGTCGCCCTCGACGAAGTATGGCTTATAACCGTACCCGACGAACAGGCTGTTCAGTTCGTCGTGGGGGATACGCGCCAGGATGGTCGGGTTGGCGATCTTGTAGCCGTTCAGGTGCAGAATGGGCAGAACCGCGCCATCTGTCACCGGATTCAGGAACTTGTTGCCGTGCCAGCCCGTTGCCAGCGGCCCGGTCTCCGCCTCGCCATCGCCCACCACGCAGCAGACCAGCAGGTCGGGATTATCGAAAGCAGCCCCGTAGGCGTGCGCGAGCGAATAGCCGAGTTCGCCGCCCTCGTGGATAGAGCCGGGGGTTTCCGGCGCGACATGGCTGGGAATGCCGCCGGGAAAGGAGAACTGCTTGAACAGCCGCTGTAGTCCGCCCGCATCCTGCGGGATGTTGGGGTAGACTTCGGAGTAGACGCCTTCGAGGTAGGTGTTGGCGACAAGACCTGGTCCGCCGTGTCCGGGGCCGGCGATATAGAGAGCGCTGAGGTCGAACTTCTTGATAAGGCGGTTGAAGTGGACATAGATAAAATTGAGGCCGGGGGTCGTTCCCCAGTGTCCCAGCAAGCGAGGTTTGATGTGATCGAGTGTCAGCGGCTCCCGCAGGAGCGGATTCGCCAGCAGGTATATTTGCCCGACAGATAGATAGTTAGCCGCCCTCCAGTAGGCATTCATTTTTTGCAGTTCGTCGGGACTCAGCGGCCCGGTGGCAAACGCGCCCGGTGTCGGTTCGGTGGTAGTCACAGACCTGTTTCTCCTCTTTGAACGTAATTCACTGTTTCAGACTGCGGTAGAAGATCGCTTTTGCTATTTCGGCAACAGCGACATAGAAAGCCATGATAAGCACGAGCGCGAGCAGGAAGAGCCCGGGCAACGGCACGAAACCGAACGGACGGGCCAGCGGGGTATAGGGCAGGAGTAGCGCCAGCGCGACAATGGCGAGCGTCGTTACCAGCAGCGGAGTGCCGGGACGGCTCTGGTAGAAGCGTTTGCGAGTGCGAATGACCAGGACGATGAGCGAGGCCGTGGCGACACTCTCCACAAACCAGCCGGTCCGAAACTGCGCGGTATTGGCGTGCATGAGGAACAGCAGGACGGCAAAGGTCAGATAGTCGCAGACCGAACTCACCAGTCCGAAGACGATCATGAAGCGGCGGATGAACTTTATGTCCCAGCGGCGCGGGCGATTGACGGCTTCGGGGTCCACGCTGTCGGTGGCAATGGTCATCTCCGGGAAGTCGGTCATCAGATTAGTCAGCATGACCTGTTTCGGTAGCAGCGGCAGGAAGGAGAGGAACAGGGACGCGCCTGCCATGCTGAACATATTGCCGAAGTTGGCACTCGTCGCCATGAACACGTATTTGAGGGTATTGGCGAACGTGACGCGGCCCTCCCGAACGCCTCGCGCCAGCACCTCCAGGTCTTTTTCCAGCAGAACGATATCGGCCGCCTCTCTGGCGACATCCGCCGCGTCGGCGACGGAGATGCCGACATCGGCGGCATGAAGCGCGGAGGCATCGTTGATGCCGTCCCCCATATATCCCACCACGTGACCGGCGCGTTTCAGGGCCAGGATGATTCCCAGCTTCTGATTCGGCTCCACTTCTGCGAACACGTCCACCGTCGGCGCACGCTGCGTGAGGGCCTCCGCACTCATCCGGCGCAGATCGGCGCCGGTCAGGATGGTCGGATTCGTCAGTCCGGCCTGCTTGCTGACTGTCGCGGCGACCATCGAATTGTCACCGGTAATCACTTTCAGCGTGACACCGAGGTCGCGCAGGGACTGAAGCGCGGCGACGATGCCGGGCTGGAGGGGATCGAACAGCACCAGAAAGCCGAGAAACGTCATCTGCGCTTCGTGATTTTTGCCGAGTTTGATCTCTGTGCCGAGATCGCGGTAGGCCACCCCCAGCGTACGAAATCCCTGGCTGCTCAGGGTCTCCAACTGCGCCTGAATGCCGGGGCGCAGCGCATCCAGCGGAACGACTTCCCCCGGCGCTTTTTCCGCCAGAGTGCAGACTTCCAGAATGTTTGCGAGAGCGCCTTTCGTCACCATGAGATGACCTGCGGTGGGAACTGCGGCTTGCTCCATGAGGATACTTAACCGTCTGCGGTGGAAATCGTAGGGCGCTTCGTCGAGTTTCGTATAGGCCGACGTGTCGAGGGAACGGAAGGCGACGACAGCCTGATCTATGGGGTTGCGGTAGCCGCTCTGGAGCTTGGCGTTCAGGGTGGCGTAGAGCAGCGTTCGGTCGCTCTCTTTACCGCTCATGTCCAGAGCAGACTTCACCGTAACGGCTCCCTCTGTCAGTGTTCCCGTCTTGTCAGTGCAGAGAATGTCCATGCTGCCAAAGTTCTCGATGGCGGCCAGCCGTTTGACGATGACTTTCTCCGCCGCCATGCGCTTCGCCCCGTGCGCCAGATTGATGCTGATAATGGCGGGCAGAAGCTGCGGAGTCAGGCCGACGGCGAGGGCGAGGGAGAACTGAAACGACTCCAGCGGCGGGCGATGAAAGTAGACGTTGGCGGCGAAGATGCACACGACCAGCAGCAGAGTCACCTCCATCAGCAGATACCCGAACTGACGGATACCCCGCTCGAACTCGGTCTCCGGCGGCTTGTGGCCGAGCGTCTGCGAGACCTTGCCGAACTCCGTCGCACTCCCGATGTTGACGGCGACAGCGGAGGCCGTTCCGCTGACGACGGACGTTCCCATGAACAGGCAGTTGCTGCGCTGCGCCAGCGCCGTCTCCGCAGGCAAAACGCCCACACTCTTCTCGACCGGGAACGTCTCGCCCGTCAGCGCGGCTTCATTGACGGTCAGGTCACTGGATTCGAGAATCAGACAGTCGGCGGGCAGGATACCGCCCGCACTCAGCAGCACCAGATCGCCCGCCACGACCTCTTCGGTGCGTATCGGAACGGGCTTGCCGTCGCGCTGACAGGTCACCTTGACCTGCACGATGAGCAGCAGTTTCTGCACGGCATCGGCGGCGCCGCGCTCCTGCCAGAACCCCAGCAGCCCGCTGACAAGCACGATCGCGAGAATGATAACGGCGTCCAGAATGTCTTTGAGGAAAAGGGAGAGGCAGGCGGAGAAGATCAGGATGAGAATGATGGGGCTTTTGAACTGCGCGAGCAGCAGGAACAGCGTCGAATGGGTTCCCTGCTTCTGCACTCCCGCGCCGTCTGCAAACCGCTTCTTTGCCTCCTCTTCGGTCAAGCCCTGCAACGAAGTATGCAGCGTGGACAAAAGATCGGCAACGGGCAGGCTCCAGAACGGAATCGGTTTTGCTTGTAGGGAGGGCGAGGGTATGGGAGGCGCGTTGTTCATAGGGTAGTGTGTCCTGCATACAGCCTGAAGAAGCCCGAACTCCTGGAGGAATGAGAGGCGTGTCTCGTTGTTGCCATTGTACCGTCTGGGAAGGCCAATAGCGTCCGCTAAATGACGGATTAAGGGAAGTGAAGAGAGCGTTCGTGAAAGAAATTGACCTGATGAGTGCTGATCGGTGTTCGGGCAGAGAGGCTCTTCTGTCGGACACAGTCGGACAGGTAAGAAACGGGAGGCAGGAAGCGCTGCGTTTGAGTACGCAGTAGAGGGACACGGTAAGGGGAGGAGATGTTCCTCTGCTTTGTCCGTCTCGATTTGAAAGCGCAGTGGACAGAGAGACGGCCTGCCGAAGTAGCCCGTCTCTCTGTCCGCGCCGTCAGGAGGCTACGGTAACTTGGACCTACTGGCGGCGGGCGCGGCCCTGCGTTTCGGACTCGCCCTCTTCGTCCCAGCGGTCTTCATCGTCGTAGTCGAACTCGATGTCGCGGATGCGGACGGTATCGCCGTCCTTCGCGCCCAGCGCTTTGAGTTTGCGGGTGATGCCGATTTTATCGAGGCTGCGCTGTAAGCGGCGCAGGGCGTACTCGTTGGTCAGGTCGGTCATGGCGACCATACGCTCGATGCCCCGTCCGACGACCTCAAACGTCTTGTCGTCCACGCGGCGGGCTTCCCAGTGACGGTCGTCCTCTTCGGGTAGCGCCACGAAGCGAACGGTAGCGGGTTCGGAGGCCGCCCGGATGGCGTCCTCGGCCCGCAGTTGTTCCAGATGGGCCATCACGTCGTACATCAGCGGGGTCAGGCCCTGCCGGGTCACTGCGGAGATGCGATAGACCGTGCAGCCGCGTTCGCGCAGGGTCGCCTCCAGCGCGTCCACCGCTTCCGGGTCGGCGGCGACATCTATCTTGTTCAGCACGACGCGTTGCGGCAACTGCGCCAGCCGCTCGTCGTAGAGGGCCAGTTCGCGGTTCAGTACCTCGTAGTCGTTCAGGGGATCACGCCCACTCATGCCGCTCACGTCCAGCAGATGCAATAGCACACGTGACCGGGAGACATGGCGCAGGAACTGATGCCCCAGTCCGACGCCCTCGCTCGCGCCCTCGATGATGCCCGGAATGTCGGCCATGACGAAGTTGCGCTCTGCCTCAACATAGACCACACCGAGGTTCGGAACCAGAGTCGTAAAGGGATAGTTGGCGATTTTGGGCTTGGCGGCGGAGACGGCGGCGATGAGGGTGGACTTGCCGACATTCGGGAATCCGAGCAGACCTACATCGGCAAGCAGCTTCAGTTCCAGCCGAAGCTGTTTGTGTTCTCCCGGTTCGCCGCGCTCGGCGAATTTGGGGGCCTGATGAATCGAGGTCGCGAAATGGGCGTTGCCGCGTCCGCCCATGCCGCCGCGAGCGATGGTCGCTACGGCGTCCGGGGTGTTCAGGTCGGCGATGATATTGCCGGTCGCCATATCGGTCACGACCGTTCCCTGCGGCACTTTCAGCGTGAGATCGTGCGCGTTCTTGCCGAACATATCTTTGCTCGCGCCGTCGCCGCCGCGATCCGCCTTGTATTTATGCCGGAAACGGTAGTCGAGCAGCGTGGTGATGTTGAGGTCCACTTTCAACGTGATACTGCCGCCATGCCCGCCGTCGCCGCCGTTTGGCCCTCCACGCGGCACGTACTTCTCTTTGCGGAACTGCACCATCCCGTTGCCGCCATTGCCCGCTTCGACTTCGATTTCCACTTCATCAACAAACATCGCACTCACCTGTTCCCGCTGTCAAAACTCGCGCTTATTAACTACATGATAGCGCGATTCCCCGCAAAAGGCAAGGTCAACAGCGAAAAGACGTTCCCGGCTCGCCATGCAGGAACGCCTCTTCCGTTCGTTCTTTCGCTCCGTTTGTGCGGGCGAAAAGGCAGTTCAGGCGCGGCTGCCGCGCTCCTCCAGGCGACAGAGAGCGGCGTGAGCGACCTCCTGTGCCGTAATGAGGCGCATACAGCGGCGGTTTTCCCGGCAGTCGTATTTGGTGCAGTTCGGGCAGGCGTCCACTTTTCTCAGCGCGATGTTGCCGGGAATATAGCCGGGGCCGGATTCGTGGGGAACCGCCGGGCCAAAAACCGCCACGACAGGCGTTCCCACCGCGCAGGCGAGGTGCATCGGGCCGGTAT
The DNA here is from genome assembly GCA_038231295.1 of Chthonomonadales bacterium. Lineage (GTDB taxonomy): Bacteria > Armatimonadota > Chthonomonadetes > Chthonomonadales > Chthonomonadaceae > JANXLO01. The sequence goes on along the minus strand of JBBRLP010000109.1, from coordinate 7,864 downwards.
CGTTGGTAATCATCAGCGAACAGCGGCGCAAGGTCTCCGCAAGCTGAAGAACGGTCAACTGCCCGGTCAGCACGACGGGAGTTGACGTCATCCCGCGCACCGTCTCTGCGGCCAGAGCGCTGTCCCCCCTGCTGCCGAGGAGCAGAGGCCGTGCCCCGGCTTTCTGCGCCAGCAGATCGCCTACCTCCCCAAACCTCTCCGGCAGCCAGCGATTGGCAGGCGCGGACGCGCCGGGGTTCAGCGCGATCAGCGTTTCTCCCGGTTGGATGCCGTGTTCGGCAAACAGCAGGTCTACCCTCTCGATATCGTCCGCCGAGGGAAACACTTCGGGCCGAGGGTCGGAAACGTCTCCGCCCAGACAGCAGACAACATTGCGGAAATTGTCAATCATCTCATGCTGCATCGGATCAAAGGCGACGGGATCGGTGAGGAGATGGGAGAACCGTTTTTTGCCCACCAATCCCACCCGTCGCCTGACCCCTCCGAGCCAGAGGTAGAGAATCATATCCGGGCTGAGGTCGAGGATAACGCCGAGGTCGAATTTGCGCCGCCGCAGCAGGCCGACGAATCGCGCCTTGCCGCTTAAGCCCTGATGATCGGGCCGAATAATGATTTCGTCTATATGGGGGTTGTTCGCCAGCACACAGGCTGCCCGCTCTCCCACTTCCACGGCGATATCGGCCTCGGGATAGAGGCGACGCAGACTGCGGAGAGCCGGAGTGGTACAGACCAGATCGCCTATATGTTCACGGGTGAGCGCAAGGATCGTGCGGGGAGATGGAGACAGGGTTGGTTCCGGGTTGACAGAGGGGGCAGTCAAACGCGATACTCTCTTTCTGAAATCAGGCAGGAACGTAAGCAACAGGAACGCAGGTAAATTTAGGACGAAGCCCAACAACGGCAGTAACGTTCGTCTCCCCGCCTCCATGCTTCTATGGACGCTATAGCCCGGCGAATGTTCAGATTACCCGCTCGTTGTGCGCCGCTGCATTGACGCCGGACGCCGGACAGGTTATAATTAAACGACAGAACAAGGGAGAGCGTCAGTACGAGGAGGGCGTAGTCCAACGGCAGAGACAGCAGACTTAAAATCTGCCCAGTGCGGGTTCGAATCCCGCCGCCCTCATAGCGGAAAGCCAGCGGTCGGGAGTGCGGAACACAGGCCGTCAGGTCGCTTCGGGATAGGAGCCGAGGACGCGCACAAAGAGCGAGTGTTCTTTGAGCAGGTGAATGGCCTTCGTCACGGAGGCATCCTGCGTATGGCCCTGCACGTCAATGTAGAAGACATACTGCCAGGCCGCCGTCTTGGTCGGACGGGACTCGATCATCGTCAGGTTCACATCGTACTTTTCGAAGGCGTTCAGCGCGTGGACGAGTTCTCCGGCCCGATTATGCACCGAGAAGGTCAGCGAGGTCTTGTCGCGGCCTGTTGGCTCTGGCTCATTGTAGCCGAGGACGAGGAACCGGGTGCGATTGGTCGGGTTGTCCTCGATATGTTCGCACAGAATCGGCAGACTGTTGCGCTCCGCTGCCAGCGAGGTGGCAATCGCCGCGCCGGTCGGGTCAGTGGCGGCCATCTCGGCGGCCCGTACGGTGCTGGACGCCTCGATCTTTTCGACGCCCGGCAGATGATTGGTCAGCCACTGACGGCACTGCGCGAGCGGCTGGAAATGCGTATAGAGTGTCTTGATCTCTTCCAGTTTCTCGCAGTGGCTCAGCAGGTTGTGCGTGATGGGCTGATAGACCTCGGAGACGACCCGCAGGTTCGAGTTCATGAAGGTGTCGAGGGTTTCCGGGATAACACCTGCCCAGGAGTTCTCCACGGGGACGATGCCGTAGTCCGCCGTGTTGCGTTCGACCTGGGCAAAGACATCGGCGATGCTTTCCGTTGGGACGAAGTGCGAGGAGGTGCCGAACCGTGCTATACTGGCAAGGTGACTGAAGGTGCCTTCCGGCCCCAGAAACGCGACGCTGAGCGGTTTCTCCAGCGCCCGGCAGGCCGAAATGATTTCGCGATAGACGGCCCGAATGGCGGTTCCGTCCAGCGGCCCCGCATTTAACGAAAGCAGGCGACTGAATACGTTCTGCTCGCGTTCAGGGGTAAAATAGTGGGAGCGAGTGTGAGACTTCGCGTGTCCGATCTGCTGCGCCAGTTCCGCACGTCGGTTCAGAAGCGCGATCACCTCGGCATCAATCTGATCAATTTCTTTGCGCCAATCGGGCAAACTCATTGTCGTGACTGTCCTTGAAACGGGATTACTCTGCCAGCGGACCGGCAGCGGTCAACGGCAGTTTCTCTGTCCGCAGGCGTTTTTCCTGCAAACCTGAATAGAAGAAGGAAGTAGAACCCTTATGGCTCGTGGCGGTTGGTTTCGGCGGAATGAACGCAGTGGAGGCAGGCAAGCGGTGGTCCCGGACGGTCTCTGGAGTAAATGTCCCCGCTGCAGCGAAATCTCATTTGCTCGCGATGTCGAGCAGAACCTGTACGTCTGCCCGAAATGCGAGTATCACCATGCCCTGCGCGTGACGCAGCGGCTCGCCCTGACCGTAGATGAGGGCAGTTTTGTGGAGATGGACGCGCAGGTGCAGTCTCTCGATCCCCTCGGCTTCCCGGAATATAAAGAGAAGCTGGCAAGCGACCATGCGAAGACCGGCCTGAACGACGGTATCGTGACGGGTACGGGGCGCATCGAAGAGAAACTTTGCGTTCTCGGTATCGCCGATTTCGCCTTCCGGGGCGGCACGATGGGCAGTGTCGCGGGCGAAAAACTGGTGCGGGCGATGGAGTACGCCGAGCGGGAGCGTCTGCCTGTCGTGCTGTTCACGGCTTCGGGCGGGGCGCGAATGCAGGAGGGGTTGCTCTCGCTGATGCAGATGGCGAAGACCAGCGCGGCGGTCGCCCGTCTCGACCGGGCCGGGATTCCCTACCTTGTCGTCCTCACGCACCCCACGACCGCCGGCGTCTACGCCTCCTATGCCTCCCTGGGCGATGTCATTCTGGCGGAGCCGGGCGCGATCATCGGGTTTGCCGGGCTACGCGTCGGCAATCAGGGGCAGGGCGTCAAACTGCCCGACGACTTTCAGACTTCGGAGTTTCAGATGCGCTGCGGCATGGTGGACAGAATCGTACCGCGCAAGGAGATGCGGAATACACTCGGCAAGATGCTCGGTTTTTTCGCGGAGGAGAGGGTGAATGCTCATCAACCCGCTTGATTTTGAAAAACCCATCGCCGAACTCGACGAACTGGTCGCCGAACTCCGGCGCATCGGGGGCAATGTGGGCGCACACGCGGACGCGGAGGCGCGAGGGATAGATATCGAGGCCGAAATCGCGAAAGTGGAGGTGCAGAAACAGGAGTTAATGCGGAATATGTACTCTCATCTCACGCCCTGGAACGAAGTCCAGATGGCAAGACATCCGCAACGCCCCTATACGCTGGACTATATCCGGCTGCTCTGCGACGATTTCATGGAACTGCATGGCGACCGCACCAACGGCGACGACTCGGCCATTGTCGGCGGCATGGCGACCCTGGATGGCGAGCCGGTCGTGGTGCTGGGCCATCAGAAAGGCCGTGACCTCAAGGAGCGGCAGCTTCGCAACTTCGGCAGCGCCCGCCCTGCCGGGTTCCGCAAGGCGCTGCGCCTGATGAAAATGGCGGAGAAGTTCAAACGCCCGCTGATCGTCTTCATAGACACCCCCGCCGCCGAAGCCAACCTGATGGCGGAGGAGGAGGGAATCAGCCGCACTATCGCCGTCTGTCTGCGCGAAATGGTGATGCTCCAGACGCCGATCATCGTCAGCATTGTGGGCGAAGGCGGCAGCGGCGGGGCGCTTGGCATCGCGGTCGGTGACCGCATCCTGATGCTGGAACACGCCGTCTACTCGGTCATTCCCCCGGAAGGCTGCGCGGCGATTCTGTGGAACGACCGCAACCGCGCTCCCGAAGCGGCGGAGGCCCTGAAAGTGACGGCCCACAACGCCCGCCAGTTTGGCCTCGTAGACGAAGTGCTGGAGGAGCCGCTCGGTGGGGCGCACCGCGACCCCGCCGCCGCCGCCGCCACGCTCAAGACCGCCATTCTCTGCCACCTCGCGGCCCTCAGCAGTCTCTCCCCGGAAGAACTCCTCGAAACCCGCTACAACAAGTTCCGGCAGATGGGCCGCTGGGAAGAGACGCTGCTGGAAGTCGAATAGTCCTCAAGGGCGGCAGAATGAAACCTGCCGCTCACCAGAAAACTCAGGAGGAGTGCGGTGTCTCGCAAACGTGTCTGGAGTGCGGTTCTGCTTCTGCTGACGCTGGCGCTCGTTGGGGCGGGGTATCGGGCCATCCACCAGGCCGCGCTTGACCATTCACTGATCCTCGCCTGCGCCTCCCATGACCCCGCCGAAGTACATGACGCGCTTGAACGCGGCGCTAATCCCAATACAGAGGAACTTGTCACCTCGGAAAAGGGCTGGCTTCGCCTCCAGCATCTCCTCTTTCGCAACCACTACACCGACGCCTCTATCCGTCCGCTCAGTCAGGCGCTCGCCCCAGAGAGCGACAAAGCGGCCCGCTACGAGATCGTCAAGATGCTGCTGGAACACGGCGCGAACCCCAATGCAACCGTACAGAACAGGAATCCCTTGGTTCTGATCGCGCTCGAACGAGTCAATGACGACCGTATTGTAGACCTGTTCCTTGATCACGGCGTCAGCCTGAACACCGTTGATGCGGCGCACACATCGCTGCTGATGTACGCCGTGAACTCCCGCAGATTTATACCGGACGCCCGTTCAGAGGAACTCGCTTTACGCAGAGAGGCGTGGGTACGGAAGATGCTGGAGCGCGGCGCGGATCCCAATCTCGCCAATGACAGCGGGTGCACCGCGCTTATGTGGGCCAGCTATAGTCAGGACAGCAGGATCGTGCGGATATTGTTGGCGCATGGCGCAGAGGTAAATCACCAGAATAAAGACGGTCAGACCGCGCTCGACTGCGCCTGGTTCAAAGGGGATTCCGGAAAGAATGGCACGATTGACGCGCTGCTTGAGGGAGGAGCCGACGTGAACATCAAAGACAATAGGGGCTGTACGCCGTTCTTTTTTGCCCTGCTCAAGCGCAGTCCCTCCGCCTTCGCCATGCTGCAGCATGGCGCGGATGTCCGCACCCCGATCCCCGCGTCCGCCAGGCAGCCTCACATTAACCTCGTGATTCAGACAGGGAATTCCACGATGAGTTCGGGAATGGCATTCGGCGCCACTCCCGGCACAACGCCGCTGATGTTCGCGGTCATGGCGGAAAACAAACCGCTCGTTCAAGAGATGCTGCAACGCGGAGCGGATGTTCGGGCAAAGGATGTCAATGGAAGAACGGCGCTGGATTTTGCCGTAGGCCCGGAGTTTCAAAGTTTGCTGGAGAGCGCTGCGAAAAAATAAGATGCGGGGAGTCCGATCCGCCTGATGGACTCCCCGCGTCGTGTCGTTCCCGGTAATGGCGTCAGCGCCCCCGTCGTCATCCCGGTGAACGTCACGCTTGCTGGAAGGGGCCGTGTTGCCGCCCCGAATTGTTCGTGTCCCTTCCAAATCGTTGTTCGTGTTGCTATTTCAAGCGGGTTGCGGTTCGGGAGGTATCGAAATAGTCTGTCTCCCCGGAGCGTGGTGTGAGAAGTGGTTTTGCGCTCCGTTCCGCTGTGTTTTCCGCACTTTCAACAAAACGAGACACACCCTACAGCGTGACACAGGCGCCAGGAATATTTTCTGATTGCAGACTTTGAGGTTTTCCGGGGGTTGGCCGGGGGTTGAAAACCCCCGTCATTAAAAAGCGGACGTCTTGCAGACGGAAATGCCTTGTTGGTTGGCAGGTTTTGGAGGGCGTTGCCCGGCACAGAAACGTGCCGGGCTGGAAAAAGCGGTCGTCCTGCGGACGAAGACTTCGGAAGGGCGTAGTCGTCGGGTTGCATTCGGAGGAAGAGAGATAGGGTAAGGGATTGGTGCATTTCCGTCTGCAAGACGTTTGCACTTTAATGACGGGGGTTTTCAACCCCCGGCCAACCTCACAGGGTTTCAACCCCTGGACGATAGCGGAACACTTCCTGCAAAAAGAGCGCACGACAGCAATGTCGTGCGATCTTGAATCGGTTAAAGCGAGAAGCCCGATTACAGTTTGGGGGTGAGAACCACACCGGAGGACTGCGGTATGTCGTAGGTGGACGGCATCGGTGCAGGCGCAGGCAGAATCATTGGCTGCAACTCTTCGATGATGCCGGCACGCTCGTTGCGAACCTGCATGGTCAACAGTTTCGGCGCGACGTGAGGCAGCACCAGCGCGGCCACTCCCAGGGTTCCGATAATGGCCTCCATCGCATTGGTAAGGGCATCGGCGACCAATCCAATCACGGGCAGGACGATTGCCAGAAACCATTCCAGCGGAATCTCCAGCCCGATAAGCAGGGCGATAAGCCCTGCCCCAATACCTAGCGACAGCAGTTTGGAGCGAAACGGAACGCGCTTATCTTTCAGCATTGCGAAGCCAAGTTTGATGTCCATGACCTTGCCGACCTGCGTATGTTCCGTAACCGTTTTATGTAAGACGCGCTCTCCGAGAAGGCGCAAAATGGGAAGTGGCATAGTTTTTGAAAACCCTCCTTCACTCCGTTGGACGGGGGACAAGGGCGGAGAGTTTCATCGCCTTTGTTTGCGGCGGCGTCCGTACAGCATTGTCAGGAAGGCGGTTGTCAGGGAAGCGCTCAACAGCGGGAAGCCCGGTTCCGGACTCGCCTGTGCCAGCGCGTTAACAGGGGCAGGACTGACAGGGCAGAAGGGGAGTGGTCTGCCCGACTTCAGAGGGGAACTGGCTGCTGCCACGTGGATGACTTCGTTGCCGTTGGAGGTCAGGCCAGCAAGCGCTCCAACCAGAGCGGCGCCGCCCAGCCATTTCGTTAGTTTTGGAAGCCCCTGTACAAGCGTGAAAACGGTAGCAGGAGGGCTGCCCCCGGCAGGAATCGGATCTGCCGGCATCTCGTCCGGCCCGAAGGTGTCCTGTGTGGCGGCGACCTCTTTGGGCAGTGTCTCGACGAGGGGAACCGCATCGGGCATGACCGGAACTTCCTCGCGCAGTGACTGGGGGAACGAGGAAACAGAACCGACAGGAGCGGACAGAGGTTCGTTCGGGTCGAAATCCGGCACATCGCTCAGTACCGCCATCTGTGCCACTTTGAAAACGCCCGGCACCGCGACCGGACGCTGTGTCAACTGCTTGTGGACGCCGCGAATGGCACGCAGAGGGTTGCCGGACGTCTGCGCCAGAACGGGCGTTCCGTCCGGCAGTGCGAAGACCGGCGTTCCTTTGCGAAGACGTCGCGCTTTCGCCCCGATACGCTCCCCGAAGTGGACATAGTGCACTTCCATGACCCGGTCCTGCTTCAGAGGTGTCAGGCGCAGGGTGGCAAAGGTGGCCTGCACCATCTCCGGGGAGAGGTGCATCAGGCGGCTGTAGCGGCTAATCACACGCGGGTCTGTGTATAACTCGCGGCGCAGAGCGGCGCTAGTGGCGGCAGGATGGCGCAGAAACGCACCGGGCGGCATGGCGGAAGCGGCTTGAACGGACACAGGAGAGAGCAGACTGATAAAAATAGTTCCAGAGAGCAGACCGAGGACAAAAACACGATGATGGCGCCTGCTGAACATGAGAGACGGCCCTTCCTGTAAATCAGCAAAGATTGATTTATTTTCACTGTGTCTTTAGAGCCTTTTGCAAATGTCCTAGAACAATGAGAGTTAGCACTCCTTGTCGAATTTGGTTTTGCCGATCAAATCGATAAAGGAGCGCTAACACGATGATTTTAGCAGATATTTGGGAGACTATCTGCTCTACCCTAGTGC
>JBBRLP010000108.1:0-18829 GCA_038231295.1 Chthonomonadales bacterium | reverse complement strand
TATCCCCCTTCATGCAGTTCCAGTCCCCGATAGCGCCGATAGCCGTAGCAGCGGGCGATATAGACGGTGCGGATAGGCTCCTGAGAATAAGGGCGGCGATAGAGGACGAGCGGTGGCTCCCACTCCACGCGCTCGAACTGGTCGCGCAGGTCGGCATCCTCCACCTGATTCTCATTGACGTAGATCGCATCTTCGCCGAGATGCTGGCGCAGGGTCTCGACAGAGGCTGCGTACATCGTCAGGCGGTTGTGGATGAACATATCGTGCGTTTCGGGATGATCGGGCAGATAGAAGCCGAGCAGAGCCGGGTACTGATAGCCGTTCCCGGCGATAAAAACGTGCGTGTGTCCCTCTCGCGCCATCTCTCTACGCACCTCCTGAACGCGAGAGGCGACTTCGCGCCAGCCATAGGCCGTGTTCGAGGTGTCGGCATCGGGTTTGAGATGAATGCCGAGCGCGAGGCGCAGTGGCGGCGAGAGGAGCAGCAGAGTCGGGAGGAGGCTCAACAGCCCGATGCCGATAAGAAGACGAGTCTGTTGCCGTCGCTCCTGCGCCGAACGCTGCATCCTCTCCGCCATCACGCCTGCAAGCAGGACGGTCGGGGTGACCCACGCGCAGACCGCCCAGTTGCCCTGCACCTTCGCCTTGAAGGCCATCAGGATGAAGAAGGCGAAGACGGGCAGGCCCAGACAGGCCAGAAACAACGCTCTGGACTCCCGGTCAGGTTCGGACGAGGTGACAGCGGGAGCGCGAAGAGTCGTGAGGGCGTTCCGCAGAGGCTTGAGGCTGACCGCCAGAGTCGCGAAGAAGAGGCCGGGGCCGAGCAGAATGGCCTGCGAACCGAGGTAGTCGCCGAGCCGTCGCAGGGGCGCGTCCGAGGATTTGTGCGCCAGGAAAAGCAGATGTCCGAACGTCCACCAGTGATGCTGCGCGTTCCAGACAAAGACGCCGCTGTAGCAGAGCAGCGTCAGCAGAAAAGCGAAATAAGGCTGCGGTCGGAAAAGCCAGGGACGATGCCGGGGAGAGAGCAGCAGAAACAGAATGAGGCAGGGAAAGATCAGCAGCATGGTATGCTTGCTGAGGAAACCGAGGCCAGTCGCCAGGCCCGCACCGTACCAGGCCCCTGTCCGGGCGCTTTCCGTTTCGGCGAAGAGGGCGCGTTCCAGCAGGAGCGCAGCCAGCGCCCAGAAAAAGACCAGCGGCGGGTCGTAGGTCGCGATCAGGCTGCCGACTTCGAGCAGAGGCGTCAGGCCCAGCAGCAGCGCGGTGAGAAAGCCCGCCAGTGGGGAGAACAGCCGCCGCGCCAGCAGCGAGGCGCAAACCACCGTTCCCAGCGAACAGAGCAGGACGCCGAACCGCACTCCGAGTTCGTTTGTGCCAAAAAGCGTCGTAGTGGCGCGTATCAGATAGGCGATGAACGGCCCCTGATCGTAGTAACCAAGGGCCAGATGCCGTGACCAGTCCCAGTAGTACGCCTCGTCCGGGGCCAGTTCCAGCGTCGGAAGCTGCAAAAGCCGCAGGCAGGTCGTGACGATTAAGAACCAGATGGTGACGGCATTCCAGCGGGAGTGGAAAGCAAAGCCGGAAGACTTTTCAGGCGTCGGCTCCCCTTCCCTCACGGATGGCCCTGTTCGGACGGCAGCGTCTTCAGCCACTGGATCGCCCTCGGGATACCCTGCTGAACCATCGAATCGTAGTGATCCCCAGTCTTCACCGAGACGCCGGTCACCTGCTTGTTCGTCTTCGTCACAGCGGTATAGAAGTTGGAGACTTCACTGGTCGGGACGTTGCTGTCGTCCTCCGCATGGAACAGGAACAGCGGACATTTGAGCTGGGCAGGCTGCGTCATGGGCGAGGAATCGGTAATGAACGCTTCGTAGTTCGGCAGATGCTTGCTGAGCGCGGAGATTGCCTCCTCACCCATCCGCGCTTTCAGGTCGGTGACCGGCGCAAACGCGATACAGGCTTTGATGCGCGGCTGCTTTTCGGCGAGCAGCAGGGAGAGCGTCGCCGCCGAACTATGACCCGCGCAGTAGATACGTTTGGGGTCCACCTGTGGCAGCCGCTGCTCGATGAAATCCAGCGCCAGCCGCGCATTCGCCAGCCCTGCCTTCGCATCCTGAAAAGCGCGGGCGGCCTCAATGATCTGACTGTCCGACCGGGCATCCTGTGGCAGAGGGCCGTCCAGTTCGTAAGCGACGACCGCATAGCCTGCCTGCACATACGGCAGATGTTCTGGACGGTCACCGTCCGCTAAATCCATCCCGTGAAACAGACGACTGCCCGCAGGCGCGATCAGGATACACCCCAACTTGCGCCCCGCCGCCTTCTCTGGCAGGTATACCCAGAGATGGCTCTTGACCGAACCACGCGGCAGCACCACATCAGAAAACAGGACGCCGTTTTCCAGCCGTGTCGGTGTGCCGAGTTTCGGCATTTGCTCCGGCGGAATCATCGTCAGCGCAGGATGCCGATTCCCACAGCCGAACAGGAAAAGCCAGAACGAAAGCGCGGCCCCCACCAGCAGGAGCCGCTTGCCACGCAGTGCATTCAGGCGCAGTGTCTCCACCCCTCTCCTCCTACTGTGTGGTATCGAACAGGCTGTCGGGAAGCTTCTGGTTGGTCTTCGCTTCGGTAATGGTGACTTCGGCGGCGACAGTTCCCTCCGCGTTTTTGACTTCCAGACGGCCCGGTAGCCAGACACCGGCGGAGACCTCCTGCGGGTCAAGATAGAGGAAGGTCGCTTTCAGCTTGTTGGCGCTATCGTACCATTCGCGTTTCGAGGTGATGTGGGTGCGGTCATCAATCCAGACCCGATAGTGCGGCCCGTTCTCCGATGCCAGGTACTTGAGGTCGAAAACGGTTGTGTTCGCTCCCTGAAGCGTTTCGTTCTTGACGAACTGGGCCTGCATGAAGCGCAGTGTCTCCGGCACGACCAGCCCGCCGTACTCCAGCAGCGACTGCCGCTTGGCTGGCGCATTCGAGAGGTCTTCCGATTTCTTGAGTTTGAACTTCGGCACGGAGTAGAAGCGCACTGGACCATTCAGAATCATCAGGGCGGTGCCGCGTGTTGCGGAACGCCCTTCCAGGCGCAGTTTGTCCGGGTTCTTGAACTGGAGATTCAAATTGCGGACAGAGTAGGTGGTCTTGAAGTCGGGACTAATCTTTTCCAGTTCCAGAGGTTCGTACCGGGTGACCTTGAGAGCGGCCTCAAGGTCGTCCATCTTCGTGAAGTGGGAGGAGATATCATGGCTCTCTCCCCTGGTGCGGCCTGCTTTTGGGTCTTCTGCCAGAGTGGGGTTCCCCAGCACTGCGATGAGACCCGCCGTCAGAACTATCCTGAATACTCTCCCTGTCTGCCGACGACTGCTATACTGCGGCGTTGGCCGTCCTCCCATGCTGTCTATCCTCCTCGTCTTCCGTAACGGTGGCTGTCTGCGTCACGATACTGCGGTTCCGATGGCTTCGGAAACACGCTCCCAGATTATTTACGTAAACCAATGTGAGACGTTTGCCGGATTCGCTGTCAGCCAAACCGTTAGCCCGCTATCTCTCATGCAGTATAATAGAAGTCATGGTACGTTTCCCAGCCAAAGTATAGCCGAAACACACAGAAATGTCAAAGACAGGGAGCAGAAGTGACCGGGGTGAAGAGAGCCAATTCAGGGCGCAAAAATAGCGGGCGATTCGGGCTGACAGTTCTGCTCGGACTGCTCATCACGGCAGGCATGACCAGAGCGTTTTCGCAGAAGACGCCTGCGCCGCCCGCCTTCAGCGCGGACGGCAAGCGTCCGCTGCTCTGGGTGCTGCCCGGTGAGGCGGTGAACCGCTGGCAGGGCCGGCACCTACTCAGTCTGTGGCGCGGCGATGCCTCCCGACGCGAAGTGGCACTGACCTTCGACGACGGCCCGCACCCCGATTTCACGGCCCGCCTGCTCGATCTGCTGAAACGCGAAAAGGTCAAAGCCACTTTTTTCGTCGTCGGTAAGAAGGTGGACGAGGCCCCGGCGATGGTCGCACGGATCGCCCGTGAAGGTCACGAGATTGGCAATCACACGTATAATCATACTAACCTCGACAAGCTGTCGCGGGAACAAGCGGAGAAGGAAATCAGTCAGGCGAATGCGGCTATCAAACGGGCTTGCGGGGTCCAGGCGGTCAGTTTTCGCCCGCCAGGCGGACACCATAGCGAGGTCGTCTATCATGCCGCTTCCAGGCAGGGAATGCGGACGGTGTTCTGGACAGACGATCCCGGTGACTTCGCGAAACCTGCGCCCGATGTGATTATGGCCCGTACTCTGAAAGACCTTGACAATGGTTCGGACATTTTGCTGCACGACGGTATTGAACCGACTTTGCAGATGCTGCCAGACCTGATTGCGCGGCTGCGCCGCGACGGGTATCGTTTTGTGACCGTAAGCGAGATGGCGCAGCATCTGGAGACCACACACCGTGGACAACGAACCCTCAAACCCTGACATAGCATCAGAGCCTGACGAGCCAAAACAGGAGGTCGGGCCACAGCCGCCGCAAGCGGAGCCGGTCTCCCCCTCTCAACGGACGGGGGAGACATCGGCGTCTGCGTATCCGGTTTTTTATGATGCGGAACGCCGCCGCTGGCCCTGGGTGCGACGCGGAATTCTCTCCGGCCTGTTTCTTATCGGTCTCGGGGCGATTCTGCTCGTCGTCAGCCTGATCGCTCTGCCGCTCATGCCGCGCAACGCCTTGCCAAAAGTCAATCCCATTCACGATTTCGGGCATCTCGATCCGGCGCTTGGCGACCACGACCGGCGGCAGATGGCCGTCAAACAGGCCCAGGAGCAGAAGCAACGGCAGGAACTCGACGCGCAGTATCACCGTGACCGGGCGGAGAAGAGACGCAAAGACGCCGAACACCGCGCCCTGCTGCCGCAAGGCCCGCAGTCTCCCATCGTTGCGGGCTTCTACGTGAATTGGGAACAGACCTCCAATGCCTCTCTGCATCGCAACATCAGCGCCCTGACGCACTTCATCCCGGAGTGGCTGCACCTCAAAGCCGCCGGGGCGGACTACGCCAATCCGAAAGCCTCTCCCTTCCTGGATGCAAGGCAGAAGTCCGACCGTGAGGACGTGACTCCGCTGGCCCACGACCATAAGATGCCTATTCTTCCCCTGCTCAATAATTTCACCCGTAAAGGCACCGAGGAAGAAGGCCGGGGCGATTTCGATCCGCTGGCGCTGCATCAGGTCATCACCAATCCGAAAGCGCGGGCGAACCTGATTACGCATTTGCGCGACTGGCTGCTGAAAGAGGGCTGTCAGGGTGTCAACATAGATTTTGAAGAGGTTGCGGACGCCGACAAACAGAACCTGGTCGTCTTCATGCGCGAACTCTATGCCGACCTGCACCCACGCGGCCTTCTGGTCACGCAGGATGTTCAACTCGAGAATGACACGTTCGATCTCGTCGAACTGGCAAAGGCCAACGACTGGATCATCCCCATGTTCTACGACCAGCACACGGGAGGGATGGAACCCGGCCCCGTCGCAGGCATAGACTGGACGCAGACAAACCTCAAGACTCTGCTGCTGGATGTGCCGCGCCAGAAGATCGTCATGGGCGTGGGAAATCATGGCTACGACTGGCGTATCGGCGACCCGCAGCACGGGGCCGACTCGACAGCCTATCAGAGTTCCGTCATCATCGCCAAAGAGAGCCAGCCGGACGCAGTGATTCACCTCGACCCGCAGAGTCTTAACCCCACTTTTCAGTATAGCGAGACGACGGTGGACACCGCTGGCAAACCGCATGAGGAGCAGCACGTTGTCTGGATGCAGGACGCCGTCAGCGTGTTCAATCAGTTGAAGGCAGGGAAAGATTCGGGGGTGCGTGGGGCCGCGCTCTGGTATATGGGCGGCGAAGACCCCAGTCTCTGGACATTCCTGCGGGCAGACACCTGGAACGGCGACTGGAACAAGATCGTGGACGATGGCGGCCTGAACACGATTCAGTACAACGGGCAGGGGCAGGTGGATTTCGAGGGCGATGGCGAACTCTTGCAGCCGCAGGCCAAACCGACCAACGGCGTCCGGGACGTGATTCGCAGCCCGAAATCCGGCCTGCTCCTCTCCGAGACCTATCGCAGCAACCCGGACGGGACGCCGATGCTGCCCTCCGGCTGGGTGGTGCGGCGCTACGGCGGTGGGGAGGACGGCAACCCGCAGAAGAAGATCGTGCTGACCTTCGACGACGGCCCCGACCCGACCTGGACGCCGCGTGTGCTGGATATTTTGAAGCAGTACAAGGTTCCGGCCACCTTCTTCGTCGTCGGGAAGCAGGCGGAGGAGAACCCGGAACTGATTCGCCGAATGTGGGACGAAGGCCACGAGATCGGCAACCACTCCTGGGATCACCCGGATATGTTCCGCCTCTCCGACGCGCATCAGCATCTGGAACTGACCCTGACGCAGCGCGTCATTCAGGCCATTACCGGCCACTCCACCACCCTCTTTCGCCCTCCGTATGGCGGCGACGTGGAGCCGCGCACGGGCAAAGAGGTCTCGCCCATGCTGGTCGCGGCGCAGTTGAACTACCTGACGGTCGGCGAGAAGAACGACCCGCAGGACTGGCGGATATTCAACCTCAAACCCGGCACGGAAGCGCAGGATCGCACCAGTCCCCGCGACTACCAGGACATCGTGAACAGCGTCGTTTCCAACCGGGACGTGGGCAGTATTGTCCTGCTGCACGACGCGGGCGGCAACCCGCCGGATCGCAGCCGTACCCTCCAGGCGCTGCCGGAGATCATCACGAAACTCCGGGCGCAGGGCTATACCTTCACGACCGTCTCCGACATTAGTGGGATACCGAAGTCCAGGCTGATGCCCTCAGTCGGCGGCAACGACATCTATCTGGTGGGGGCCGACCGATACGTGTTTGAGGTCAGCTATATCATTCAACGCGTCCTGACGACGCTGTTTACTCTCTCCATTGTCCTCGGCGTCTCGCGGGTCGTGATTTTCGTGCTGCTGGCGCTGGTGCAGCGTACCAGAGAAAAACGCCGGGTCTTCCCGACCGATTTCACACCCTCGGTATCGGTCATTATTGCGGCATACAACGAGGAGAAAGTTATCACAAGGACGGTGCAGTCCCTGCTCTCCTGTGGCTATCCCCATCTTCAGGTGCTTGTCGTGGACGACGGCAGCAAGGACGCGACGTTCGCGGTGGCCTCCGAGACGTTTCGCGACGACCCGCGTGTGCTGGTGATTCACAAGGAGAACGGCGGCAAGGCGACGGCGCTGAATCGGGGCATTGAGGACGCGACGGGGGATATTCTGATTTCACTGGATGCCGACACGCTGTTTGCACCGGACACGGTGGCGAAACTGGTGCGGCACTTCGCCGACCCGAAGGTGGGCGCGGTCTCCGGCAACGTGCGCGTGGGGAACGCGCACAATATCTGGACGCGCTGGCAGTCGCTGGAATATATCACCAGCCAGAACTTCGACCGGCGCGGCTATGACCTGCTCAACTGTATCACGGTCGTACCGGGCGCGGTCGGTGCGCTGCGGCGCGAGGCGGTGCGGCAGGTCGGCGGCTATACCCACGACACACTGGCGGAAGATACCGACCTGACCTGGAAACTGCGGAAGGCAGGCTGGCGCATCGCCAACGAGAGCAGCGCGATGGCCTTCACCGAAGCGCCGGAGACGATGCAGAACCTGGCGAAACAGCGGTTCCGCTGGGCCTTCGGCACCCTGCAATGCCTCTGGAAACATCAGGACGCCCTCGGTCAGTATGGCGCGTTCGGCTGGATCGCCCTGCCGAGCCTCTGGTTCTTCCAGATTCTCTTCCCCGCCGTCTCGCCCTTCATGGATATAGCGATGGTCTACTCGCTCTTCGCGGGCAACTTCCTCCAGTTCGGCGCCTATTTCCTGGCGATGTTCCTGCTGGAGTTCGTCGGCGCAGTAATCGCTATTCGCATGGACAAGGGCAACTGGCGTCTCTTGCCCTGGCTCTTCCTCCAGCGCTTCGTCTACCGACAACTTATGTACTACGTGATTCTGAAATCCGTTGTCGCGGCGGCACGTGGCGGTGCGGTCGGCTGGAATAAGTTCGAGCGCACCGGCACCGCCCGCATCGAAAACAAAGTCACCTGATGTTAAGAGAAACCCGCCTGAGGTTCTGCACAGGGGGCATTGACGCCCGGAGCGTTCTCCTGTATACTTCCTCATGAACCCGTACCGAAAAGGAGCCGCCCATGTGCCGACTAGCTGCCCGCCTTGCCGCCCTTGCCTGCCTGAGTGTGCTGCTGACCGCGCCGCTCTACGCCCAGGACAGCGCCCCGTTGCCCGCAAAGACGCTGCTGCAACTGGCCCAGCGCAAAGAGAAGAAGCCCGCCAAAGCCATTCTGGTGATGTTTCATGCTTCCTGGTGTGGCTGGTGCAAGCGGCTGGACGCGGCCATGCAGCAGCCGGAGTTCAAAAAGATGTTCGAGGACAACTATATCCAGGTCACGCTCGACGTTCAGGAGAACGGTGAGAAGAAGCAGACGCTGGAGAATCCGGGCGGGGCGGAGATGATGAAGGAACTGGGCGGAGAGAAGTCCGGCCTGCCGTTCTATGCCTTCCTCAACGCAAAAGGCAAGAAACTCGCCGACTCCAATGTCATGCCGAAAGCGCAGAACATCGGCTACCCCGGAAGCCCCGAAGAGATCACAGCCTTCATGGAACTGATTCGCAAGACCGCGCCCCACTGGTCCGAGGCCAACCGCGAAAAACTCAAAACCTACCTGGTCGCAAACGTCCCAAAAGCCGCTGCACCGCACTAAAAACAGGGATTTCCACCACCCGATTCGCTAGAGGACACAGAGGTTTCCAGAGGAAATCTTTAGAGTAGGTAACCAGACGACGCAGTCTTATCCGTTACCCGGAAGGCAATGTTTTTATGTCCCTGCTTCTAAGAAATGCTCTTGCCGTTTCGATCGGCCTGTTTTTCACTGCTTGTGCATATCCTAGCCGTGCCATTACGGCTTCAGAACTGCGATGCGACTATCGTGTCCACCCGATTGACATAGACAACCTGCAACCGTGTCTTGGGTGGGTGCTGCATTCGGATCGGAGGGCGGATCGGCAGTCGGCATATCAGATTATCGTAGCTACACGCCTGGACAGACTGACGCCGGAGAAGGCCGACCTCTGGAACAGCGGCAAGGTTCAATCCGCCAACTCGATCACGGCACCTTATCAGGGCAAGCCCTTGACCAGTCGAACCGTCTGCTACTGGAAGGTGCGTGCCTGGGATAAGATCGGTAAGGCTGGCCCGTGGAGCGGGAATACCTCCTGGGAGATGGGGATGCTGTCGCCACAGGACTGGCAGGGGAAGTGGATCAATGACGGTCGCTCCAACCCGAAGAACGACGCCGAGTTCTATCAGGAAGATCCCGCCCCGCAGTTCCGAAAGGAGTTCGCGGTCACGCGCAAGGTAGCGCGAGCACGTCTTTCGATCTGTGGCTTGGGTTACTATGAGGCACACATGAACGGCGCACGAGTCGGTGATCGTTGCCTGGATCCGGGCTGGACGCGCTATTCAGCCCACGCACTCTACAGCACCTACGACATCACGACACAACTGCATCTGGGCGCAAACTGCCTTGGAGTGACGCTCGGCAATGGCTGGTACAATCCTCTGCCACTTCGCATGTGGGGGAGCAAATATCTGCGCGACAGCATGCCGGTCGGGCGTCCACGCTTTCTCGCCCAGTTAGAGATTACTTATCAGGACGGCGGCAGACAGTCCGTTCGCAGCGACACGACCTGGAAGGTCGCGGAGGGGCCGATTCGCTTCAACAGTATCTACCTGGGCGAGATATTCGATGCCCGCCGGATCACATACGGCTGGGACCGACCGGGCTTCCATGTGAACCAGGATTGGCGATATGCGGCGGTCGCCTCGGAGCCGATGGGCGCACTGCGGGCGCAATCTCAACCGCCGATTCGTGTGACCGAGCAGCTCAAACCGGTGCGCATCACGGAGCCTTCGCCCGGCGTGTTTCTCTACGACATGGGCCAGAACTTTGCGGGCTGGATTCGGATGAGATTGGCAGCCCCGGCAGGCACGAAGATACTCCTCCGTTACGGCGAACTGCTCCACACAGACGGCACACTCAACCCGATGACCTCCGTCGCCGGGCAGGTCAAAGGCACGCGTAAGACGGCGGACGGTAAGAGGGAGAGTATGGGAGGACCAGGCGCGCCTCCCATCGCGTGGCAGAGCGACACCTACATCGCCTCCGGCAACGGGATCGAAACCTACATCCCTTGCTTCACTTTTCATGGCTTTCGCTATGTGGAGATGACGGGGTGGAAGGGTCAGACGACTCCCGAGATAATGACAGGGCTGCGTCTGAACGCGGATGTGCCGCGTGTAACCTCGTTCACCTGCTCCGATCCGCAGTTCAATCAAATTCAGACCATGTGCGACCGCACATTCCTCAGTAATCTGTTCAGCGTCCAGTCCGACTGTCCGCACCGGGAGCGATTCGGCTACGGCGGAGACATCGCCGCCACCAGTGAAGCTCTGATGATGAACTACGACATGGCGACCTTCTACGCGAAGGTCGTGCGGGACGACCAGGACAGCGCCCTGTCAGACGGGATGCTTACCGATACCGCGCCCTTTGTCGGTATCCAGTACTGCGGAGTCGCCTGGGCGATGTCGCATCCGCTCTTGCAGCAGCAACTCTATCGCTACTACGGCAACAAGCAGTTGATCGAGGAGCAGTACGCAACCTCGCGCCGTTGGCTGGATTTGGTAACGAAGCAGTACCCGAACCACATCATTCAGGACGGTTTGAACGACCATGAGGGGTTGGATCCCGCTCCCGCCCCTGTGATGCTCACGCCGCTCTACGCGGCCACCGCCGACACGGTAGGTGGGTTGGCGCAGATTCTTGGTCGCGAGACGGAGGCGACCCATTACCGGCAACTGGCGGCAGACATCCGCAAAACCTATGCGGAAAAGTTCATTGATCCAACCACCGGCAAAGTCGGCCCCGGCACACAGGGGAGTCAGGCTTTCGCCCTCTATACCGACTCCGTTCCGACAGCACAACGTACGACTGCCCTGACGTCTCTGCTGGCGAATATCGCTGCGCACAAAGGCCATCTCACCACCGGAATCTTCGGCACGAAATATCTGCTTGATGTGCTGTCTCGCGAAGGGCACAGCGATGTCGCGAATACGCTTGTCAGCCAGAAGACCTTTCCTGGCTGGGGCTGGATGCTGGCGAACGGCGCAACGACTCTCTGGGAACACTGGGAAGGCAGCGACAACACCTACTCCCAGAACCACCCGATGTTCGGCTCCGTCAGCCAGTGGTTTGTCCAGTGGGTAGGTGGCATTCAGCCTGCCAACGACGCGAACGGCTTCGACCATATCGTGCTGCGTCCCCAACTGGTGGGGACGCTGGCGCAGGCGGTCACGCGCTACCATTCCGTCCGTGGTGACATCGTCAGCAGTTGGGGACGCAATGGTCAGCGCGTCTTCTTCTACTTCGACGTTCCCGCCAATGCGACAGCCCTGGTCTATCTGCCCACTATACAACGCGTCATCGAAAGCGGTACCCCCGCAACGAAAGCGCCGGGAGTGACTTTCGTCCGTGTCGAAGCAAAACAGACCCTCTATAAGATTGGCTCAGGACATTACGAATTCGATATCATCGATCCAGCAAAGTCGCCTTAACGGCTGCCATAGCGCAAAACCTCAAACCCGAATAGTAACCAAATGCTTATCGAGCATCCCAAACTCTGGTGGTTCCGCCCAGGCTTCTGGCCAGGCAATGGCAAGCAGCGGCGACATCTCCGTCCCCACCCTGATACCAAGCGCGAGCGGCACGAGACCGAGCAGAGCCGTCAGCGTCGTCATCAGGATGAGACGCAGACGGATACTTCCGGCGCGAAACACGGCCTCCTCAACCATCGCGCCCTCCTCTATCTTTTGCGCCTGATTGAGCAGCAGAATCCCGTTTTTGACCACTATTCTCGCCAGTATGACCCCGCCCATCAGCGCGGAGACATTGAGCGGCGTATTCGTCACCCAGAGGCCAAAGGTTACGCCGAACAGTGAAAGCGGTAGAAACGCCAAACAGAGTGTGGACAGGAATCGCTCCCGGCAAACGAAAAAGTGCCTTTATCACAACGAGGAACACACAGCACATAGGTAGCGTCACTCCTATACAGTCGAGAGGGTTCAACTCTCAAGTTTTCTGTATGTCGAGGTTACTATGAGCAATGATTTGCAACAGAAACCATCCTCTGGGTTAGCGAGACAGATGCTGAACAAAGTGCCGGAAGTGACCGCTTACTTTTGGATAATCAAGGTTTTGTGTACGACGGTCGGCGAGACCTTTGCAGATTTTCTGAACAGTAATCTGCATCTGGGCCTGACTAAAACGACCTATCTGATGGGCAGTCTGTTGATCGTTATGCTGGCTTTCCAGTTCCGAGCCAGAAAATACTTGCCTGGTATCTACTGGCTCGCTGTGGTGCTATTGAGTGTTGTCGGCACCCTGATCACAGACAACCTGACGGACAACTTCCACATCTCGCTGGTAACAACCACCATCGTGTTCAGTATCATGCTGGCGCTAACTTTCGCGGCTTGGTATGCGGTTGAGAAAACCCTTTCTGTCCATACGATTTCCACGACCCGACGCGAGGCCTTTTACTGGGCTGCAATTCTGTTTACCTTTGCCTTAGGCACAGCAACAGGCGATCTGGTAGCGGAGCGTCTGCATCTGGGCTATCTGGTGTCAGCGGTGATCTTTCTGGCGCTGATCGGTGTTGCCGCTTTTCTCCATCTGCGGTTTAAGCTAAACGGCATTCTCACTTTTTGGTTTGCCTATATTTTAACCCGCCCACTGGGCGCTTCCATCGGCGATCTGCTGTCGCAGACTCGAGCCGATGGCGGCCTGGGCCTCGGTACGGTCGGAACTAGCGCCCTCTTTCTCATTACAATCCTGTGTCTGGTCAGCTATCTGACAATCACCAAAAAGGATGTTTTGAGTTCAAGCGCCGCCAGTGTCTAAATGCGGATACATATTCAGCAGAACACAGTCCCCGGCTGATTGCCGGGGACTGTGTTCTGTCAGTACTTGCTATGCTTCGTAACTGAGAACCACAGGGCTTGAGAGAGTGGCTGCCACATCGTCTATGCAGGGATGAGACTTCATTTGTGGTGGGAGCGATGCTGCATTTTGCGGAGGGTAACGTAGAGGGTCGGGGCGAACAGTAGCGTGAAGAGCGTGGAGAAGCTGAGGCCGCCGATGACCGCGATGGCGAGGGGCTGCTGCATCTCCGCGCCTGCCCCGATGCCGAGCGCGAGCGGCACAAGGCCGAGCAGAGCTGTCAGCGTGGTCATCAGGATGGGGCGCAGACGGACACGACCGGCGCGAATGACGGCCTCCTCGACCATCGCACCCTCCTCTTCCATCTTCTGCGCCTGATCGAGCAGCAGAATCCCGTTCTTGACGACAATCCCCGCCAGCATGACGCCGCCCATCAGCGAGGAGACGTTGAGCGGCGTATTCGTCACCCAGAGGCCGAAGGTCACGCCAAACAGCGACAGCGGCATGATAAGCAGAATGACCGTCGGGGCGGTAAAAGCGCGGAACTGGAACATCATTACGCTGTAGACTAGCACGACAGCGAGGCCGAGGACAATGGCGATGTTGCGGAACGATTCGTTCTGGCTCTGGAACTGCCCGCCGAGAACGGGGGTCACGCCGGGCGGCAGCGTCTCGTGCTTCATCATCGTCTGGACATCCCGCATCACGCTGCCGAGGTCGCGATTGGAAAGCCGCGCCGACACGGAGACGACTCGCCGCTGGTCTTCCCGGTGAATCTCCGTTGTGCCGGGAACGCTCTCGATATGCGCCACCGCTGAGAGCGGCAGCGCGTAGCCGTTGGGCGAACGCAGGGGCAGCGTCTCGATCTGGCTGAGTTGGGAGCGAAAGGCTTCGGGATAACGGACGCGCACCCCGATCTGCCGTTCGCCCTGTAGCAGTTGCGTCACGACATCGCCGAAGAGCGCGGCATTGGCCTGATCTGCCACCATGTCCGGGGTCATTCCGGCGCGTCCGGCGCGAAGCGGGTCCACCTGAATGACCAGTTCCGGCCCGGCTTCGATTACGCCCGACTTGCTGTCCACCGTGCCTTGGATATTGTCCAGCTTTTCTTTGAGACCCTTCGCCAGCGTCTCGACCTGCTCCCGGTTCTCCCCGAACAGTTTGATCTCCACCGGGTCGGTCGCGCCCGCCAGGTCCCCGATGAGGTCCTGCAAAATCTGCGAAAAGTCCACATCCACACCCGGAGCATCCTCGCCGACTCGCTTGCGAACGTCCGCTATAACCTCCTCAATGCCTCGCTTGCGATTCGGTTTAAGAATGACTGCGAAATCGCCTTTGTTCGGCTCGGTGATTGCGAAACCGAGTTCTGTACCGGTGCGCCGCGAGTAACCGGCTACCTCCGGCGTCTCTTTCAGAACGGCCTCGATCTTCTTCAGCAACCGGTCGCTTTCCGCAAGAGTCGTACCGGGCGGCGTCAGGTAGTCCAGAATGAAGGCGCCCTCATCCATCGTTGGCATAAAGCCCGTCTGGAGATGCGAGCCGAACCAGAAGGTCAGGCCCAGAATGGCAATGACCGCCGGAACCATCAGCCAGCGGGCACGCAGACTGCGGCGCAGCACCCATTCGTACAGGTTCAGGAACTTCTCGAACAGGCGGCCATGCTCTTTCTGACCGGGGCGAATCTGGAGGAACGCCGCGCACAGGCTTGGACTGACGAGCAGGGCCAGCACGAGCGAGACCATGAGAGCGATGCAGAGCGTAACAGCAAGGGCGGTAAAGAAGGCTCCCGCTACGCCAGAGAGCAGCACGAGCGGCATGAAGACGACGACGGTGGTGAGCGTGGAGGAGATCATCGGCGCGGCGATCTCGTGCGCGGCCCGCTGGACAGCAGCCGTGCGTGACTCGCCCTCCGAGAGATGCCGAAAGACGTTCTCGACAACGACAATCGCGTCGTCAATGACCAGTCCGATCCCGATAGCCAGAGCGCCGAGCGTCATCAGGTTGAGGGAGAGACCGGCGAGACGCATCAGCAAGAAGGTAATGAGGACAGTCGCCGGAATAATGACGGCGGTGACAAGCGTCGCCCGCAGGTTGCCGAGGAACAGCATCAGCACGACCACCGCAAGCCCGGCCCCGATAAGCACGGCATCACGCACACTGCCGACGGCCTCCCCCACCAAAACTGACTGATCGTAGAAAACACCGATTTCCGTGCCGGGCGGCAGGGTCTTCCGAATCGAACTGACTTCGTCCATAACGGCAGCGACAACCGAGACCGTGTTGGCGTCGGGCTGACGCAGCACGTTGATAAGCACCGATTCGGAGCCGTCCGCCGTGACGACCGTTGTGGTGTCCTGCGTGGCGGCGCGGATCGTGGCGATCTGGTGCAGAAATACCGGAACCCCGCCGCGCTGCACGACAACGACATCGCCAAGCCGCTGCGGGTCTGTTTTCTCGCCGGAAACAACGACCGAGTAGGTCTGGAACTGCCTATCCAGCCGCCCGACGGCCCGCACAACGTTGGACTGCGTAATGGCGGTCTCGACATCGGTCAGCGAGAGATGGTAAGCGACCAACTGCTGTGGGATGATCTCGACGGCGATCTCCGGCACACGCCCGCCCTGCACTACGGTACGCGCCACACCTGCGGCGCGGGCCAGGCGAGGCCGAATGGTATAGGTCGCCAGTGTCCAGAGCTGCGCCTGCGACAGCGTCTTTGAGTGCAGCGACAGCCCCAGAATGGGGAATACGGTCGCGTTCATCCGCTCGACGCTGACATGGGCATCCGGCGGCAGCAGCGGGCGCACCTCGTCCACTTTGGCGGTCACCAACTGCACGGCGGCCTGCACGTCCGTACCCCAGTCGAAATCAATCGCGACTTCGGTCGCGCCTCGCTCGGTCGTGGAGCGCACCTTGTGGACACCGGGAACCGTCGCGACCGCTTCTTCCAGACGGCGCGTGATGCTGGCCTCGACCATGCGCGAAGGACGATCCCCTGCCTCCGCAATGACTTTGACACGCGGGAAGGTCACGTCCGGCAGAATGGCGACGGGAAACGAAGTCAGCATAATGCCGCCAATGGCGCACAGGATAAACGTGACGAATAGGACGGCTTTGAGGTGCTCGGTCGCGAATCGACTCAGGTTCATTCGGGCTTGCTGTCTTTCTTGGGCGCTTCTTTGACTTTCGCTCCATCCGTGAGTTCGTAGCCGCCGAGGTTGACGATGCGCGCCCCATCGGTCAGACCTTCGGTGATGGCGACGAAGCCGTTGCGTTCCGGGCCGACCGTCACCTCTTTCTGATGCGCAACATCGTCCTTGCCGACAAGGAAGACGACGGACTTGCCATCATGGGACAGAATAGCCTGTTTCGGCACGACGATAGCGTGAGGATCGGTATGCAGAACGATCTCCGCGAGCGCATAGCCTCCGACGCGCAGACTGTCTCCGGCGCTATAGACGGAGATGCGAACAGCGAGGAGGTTTGTCTGCGGGTCCACCTGCCCAATGCTGAGAACGCTGCCGGTGTAGGTCTTACCGGGAAAGTCCGGGGAAGTAATCCGCGCAGGCATTCCGGCTTTGAGTTTCGCCCCGTCCTCCGCGCTAAGGTTGGCAATGAGGTTCAGGCTGCGTCCGTCGGCGATCTCGACAATGGGAGTGGTCACATCCGCCATATCGCCGGGATTCAGTGATCGCTTCGTCACGATGCCACTGAGCGGGGCGTGGATTTCGGCGTAGTTCGCGCTGGACTGCGCGGCGCTCAGATCGGCCTGCTTCATGGCGACGGTCTGGCGGAAAGCGCGGGCATCCTGCTGCTTCACAGCGACCTGCCCGATGCTCTCCTGGGCCTGTTTCAGTGCGCCTTCGGCCTGTGCGATCTTGCCTTCGCCCGTCTTCTGCGCCTGTTTCAAAAGTTCCTGTGCGCCGTCCACGCGCAGTTGCGCCGCCTGCAAATCCTCCGCACGTGACCCGGCCCGCACCAGATTGGCCTGCTGCTTCGCGCTCTCCAGCGAGGAGTTCGCGACATCCAGCGCGGTCTGGGCATCGTTAAGTTGGCGAGTCGCCGCCAGCCCGATAGCGAGCAGTTTCTGTGTGCGCTGGAGTTCGATGTCGGCACGGTCACGGGTCGCCTGCGCCTGCCGTACGGCCTGATCCGCCTGTGCGATCTCCTGCGGACGCGCTCCGGCCTGGGTCTTACGAAGGTCAGTCTGCGCGGCGAGCAGCGCGTTCTGCGCCTGCTTGATGCTGTTGTCGCGGTCGAGATGGGCCGATTCCAAGGCAAGTTGTGCCGATTTCACGGCATTTTTCTGGTCGGTGGCAGAGGCAGAGGCTGCCAAATCGGCCTCCCGCGCCTGCGCCTCGGAGACGGAGAGAGATGCCTGTGCGCTATGCGCCATCGCCTGTTGCGGCCGGTTATCCACAATGGCGATCACCTGCCCTGCCCTCACCCGTTCGCCTTCGCGCACCCGCACCGCCGTCAGCCGTCCGGGAGTCGAAGCCGCGACTCGTGCGACCGCTCCCTGCCCCGGCGCCAACGTTCCCTGCGCCGCAATCACGCTCTCCATCGAGCGCACGGTCGCCGTTGCAAACTCGACCGCAATCGGGTCCGCGTTCGCGGTGTCGGCAGGAGCGTCTGCCGCACCGTCCGCCGCCTTGCGTCTGCAGCCGCTCAGCAGCGTCAGTAGCAAGACCACGCCCATTAGCATCCGGTAGTTCTTCGATATTCGCAACGTCGCAGATTTCCTTTTGTTGGTTCGGATGGAAAATTCTTCGCCCTGTGGCAGCGTATCGGATAGACGCCACGAAACCGTCGTCGTATCAGAGATGGTCGCCGAACAGCCGTTCAGCGACCATCTCTCTCACTACTATTTTACCGCCAACCTACAGCTTTTCGGGCTTCTCGCCCTTTTCGAGAGCTTCGGCGTTCGCAGGCGCTTTCTCGCCGAGCACGGTGTTCAGTTCCGCCTCAATCTCTTTGGACTCGCCTTCCGGGGTGATGGTCTCGACATCGCCGATTTTACCGGTGGCCGGGACTTTTTTGACTTCCTGTGCGGTTCGCAGCGCCATGCCACTTGCCAGCGCGATGAAGCCCATGCCCGCCGCCGGAATTCCCATCGTTGGCGTGTTCATCAGTAGCCCCTAGCTCAGTATAGCAGGCTTCCCTGTGAACAGATTGAGAACCCCCTGTGAGTTTTCTAAGCCGGAATACCGAACGCATACCCTGGTACACAGCGCCGCAGTGAATTGTTGGCGCGATAAAACCCTGAGAGGGGTTTCTGGCCCACTAGGTTTGCGCCGGAATGAATTCCTGCGCCGGAAAAAGCAAGTGGCCGCTTCGCGGGCACGGTGTTCATAAGGCGAAATGTCGCGGGTTGCCCCGTAAGGAAAACAAAGGATTGACACCCCTCGCTACGCGGCTTCGCCGGAGCGTCCTTCGGACGAAACCCAACGCGACAAGATTTGTTGAGCGCAACGAGTGGCCCTCACGCCATAGACGTTTCCGAAGGAAACTGGGCCGAAGGTCACATAGCGGGGACTTCAGTCCGTCGCGCCCTCCCCACACAAACGGTGTTTGCAGCCCACCCTCCACCTGCCAATTCCCGGTGCCTGCGAAGCAGCCACTTGCTGTTTCCAGCGCAGGAATTCATTCGGGTGCGTTCCGTTTCATTTGAGAGGAGTTGGCGTCCTTGCACGCTTTCTGGTAATCTGTTTGATCTCACCCAT
>JBBRLP010000107.1:0-18935 GCA_038231295.1 Chthonomonadales bacterium | reverse complement strand
GCACAGGCAATGGCGTCGGTCGCCTTCTCAAAGACCGCCAGCCAGTCGTCCCCATGCGACGTGCCGCTCGTCACCCCGTTATGCTGCCGGACAAGCGATTCAGTCTCGTCGTAGAGTTTCTGCAAAAACTCTTTGCGATACTGCTCATATGGCGCTTCGAGGGCGACCTTGCTCGACCCAACGCCATCGTAAAAGAGAAATGTGACTTTGCCGCTCGGTGGTTTTCTTGCCAATCTGCTCGCCTCCCGTCCCTGGCAACCCAATGAACTCCTACGTTCGATGACGCGGGTCGCTTTTCCTTCGCAGGACGACTCTTTTGGACAGGATGGACAGGACTTTCGCGGCTTCGGTCAGCAAAGGGTTGACACCCCTATGAGTTTGGCTGGGGAGGTGGCAGGGGGGTTTCAACCCCCTGGGTATTCCGGGGGTTGAAAACCCCCGTCATTAAAGTGCAAACGTCTTGCAGACGGAAATGCACCAATCCCTTTCCTATCTCTCGCCTCTCAAGTCAGCAGGACAATCATGCGCCTCGGATCGCTTCGTCCGCAGGACGACCGCATTTTGCATCCCGGCACATTCCTAAATACCGGACAACGCCTTCCAATCACTATCAACCAACCACGCATTTCCGTCTGCAAGACGTTTGCACTTTAATGACGGGGGTTTTCAACCCCCGGAATACCCAGGGGGTTGAAAACCCCTATGCGCTAACTTAAGGCTTCCGGCGCGGGCATTACTTCCTGTTATCGTTAGCGATCAACGCTCGCCTCGCCTCTCTGAGGGGTAACGCAGCGCAATACGCATTGCGTGTTCGCTGCGGACACTTGGCCAAAGGCTCTCAGCCCCGGAAATCCTTCCGAAGGGCATCTTCGGGGCATCCCAGGGCGTTTTCGCGCCAACAAATTATTTCTCCGGCTCAGCAGGGACGACATAAAGCGTATCGTGATAGACGAAACTGACCTGCTTGCCATCCGGCAGCCATTGGATATGTTGAGGCCAGTCGTCGGGTTCGCTCTCCAGCTTAAAGGGGGTATGTCCGATTTCGCGCATTCCGCTCCCATCAGCGCGGCTCACCCATATCCCCCGTGCAAAGGTCGGCGGCGCATCAATTTTCGGGAGGAGACGATGCAGCCAGTATCGAAACGGATTCGTTCGCGAAATCTCAAGATCGTAAAAAATCGTCTGTTGCTGTGGGGAGACTTCAGCACGATAAAATGCCGCGCTTTGTGGCAGTTTCAATTCCTGTATTCGTATGGCGTCTGGCGGATGCCTGCCTTCCTCGTTTTCTGCAAAAAGTAAGGGCATAAGATGTTCCGCCTGATAGATATCTATTTCGATAGTCCTGTTGGTTATGTCATGCGGAGAAGAGCGGACGATGATAAAGGCAGGTTGTCGCGTGGTGTATTGAGCAAAGTCATTCTGTGCCTGCTCGGGCTTAGAATATTCTCTGTCCTTCCCCGAGTTCCACAGGTCGCGGAGAATGATTTTGTCTCTTGTGAATTGAAGCAGATGTCGGTAATCCAGAAAAGGGCTTTCGAGGCAGGAACCAGGGGCGAAATCGCGATAATGGGTTCCGTCTATACGGGCGGTACGCGGTGTCTCTGTATCACTATGACGTTCATAAACTTTCCACTGTAACCAGGCGCCATCGGGCGATGCCTTAAAGTCGTCTGCATTTACAAGCGGGTACTTTGTCGTTCGATTGAGCAAGTCTGTAAGGGCCGTCTGGCGCGTTCTCTTTCGGGAGACGGTATCAAGGAGGTCTACAAAACCATGCCAGTCTACTGTGGGGTCAGGAGCGCCTTCCTCGTCATTCTCGCCCCCTTTCCGCTCTCTCGTGATGATAAGGAGTTGCCTGTCAGAGAGCCAGACGACGTTCTCCCTGAGAGTGTCGCTCTCTGTCACCGGATGCGCTATCTTCGTCAGAAGGCGTTCACGCGGCCATGCCATCCCTATTCCGACAGCCAGCACCCCGACCAGAGCGATGCCTGCCAGCCACCGTCCGCTTTTTCTGCGAGTCTCTTCCCTCAAGAATGTGTCCTTCTGAACCTGGAGCAGCGCTGCACAAACAGTGCTTCCTGGGATGGTTCGCTGCCACACTACTGCCCGTTCCTCACTCGTGTACGTTCGTCTGGCTGGCTCTCAGTAGTTGTGGCGAGGCATATTGTCCTTACGATTGAAAAATAGTTGGGTTTCCTGTACAATGGGCGCAGGGAACGGGGTTGCCTCTGAAATACGGCAGACAGGGCCGAATGGGTATGGGCGCAAGGAAGGTACGGCGAGTTGGGGGACGAGCGGGTGGACAAACAGGAGGAAGCCGTCGCGCCACAGGAACTGAACCGGCTGGACGTGCTGCGGGGATTGCGGGTCTCTATCTGGGAAGCCTGTTACGCGACCGTCTGGAGTGCGCTCACGACCGGAGCCTTTCTGACGGGCTACGCGCTCTGGCTTGGGGCGGACAGTCTGGCGATGGGTATCATCACCGCCATTCCCATCTTTGCCGGGCTGATTCAGATGCTCGCCTCTTACGTCGGGGAGCGGCGCAAATCGCGGCGTCCGTTTGTGGCGGGGTTCGCGCTGGCGGGCCGAATGCTGTTCCTGCCGATCCTGCTGCTGCCGCTCGTCGTGCGGCCCGTCTCCGCACTCACCCCGTTTCTGGTACTGTTCGCGCTCTCCTATGTCCTGCTGAACTTCACCGTGCCTGCCTGGACCTCCTGGATGTCCGACCTCGTGCCGCCCGATCACCGGGGCCGCTATTTCGCCCGGCGTAACATGGTCGCAGGCATCGTCGGCATGGTCATCGGGCTGCCTGCCGCCTGGTTCCTCGACTACGCCACGAAACGGCATCACTGGCAGGCGTTCGGCTTCGGGACTCTGTTCGGCATCGCGGTCGTGGGCGGCGTATTCTCCTTCCTGGCTCTGCTGCGTCAGCCGGAGCCGCCGCGCCGTCAGCCCCCAACCGCGGCGTTTGCGGGCGGTGCGGACGCCATCGCTTACTACCGTGCGCCCTTCGCCGACCGCAACTTTCGCCGCCTGATCGTCTTCAACACCCTGTTCGGCCTCGGACAAAACTTCGCCGCACCGTTCTTCATCGTCTACGCCCTGCAAAAACTCGAACTCAACTACGTCTGGCTCCAGGTCTTCGCGACCCTGACGAGTGTCTCCGGGCTGGCCTCCATGCCGCTCTGGGGCTACCTCACCGACCGCTTCGGCAACAAGCCTCTGCTCGCCATCGCCGCGCTGGGAACCTTCGTGCTGCCGCTCGTCTGGATTCCCATGACCGCCGACAAACCGGGCCTGACCCTTGCTCTGCTGACGCTCAACAACCTCATGGGCGGGCTGTTCTGGGCGGGCGTCGGGCTGGCGCAGTTCAACCTGCTGATCCGCCTCAGTCCCTCCGACAAGACCCCCGTCTATGTCGCCATGATGTCGGCGGTGACCGGGCTGGCAGGCGGTCTGGCCCCGCTGCTCGGCGGCGCGACCATGCACGCGCTGGCAGGGGGACACACCACGCTCTTCGGTCACCCGGTCTCCAACTTCCATGTCACGTTCGCGATTGCCGGGTTCCTGCGCCTGTTCGCCCTGATCTTCCTGCGCCCGGTAGTAGATGCAGGCTCGCTCCCAGCCCGCGACGTGTTGCAGCAGTTGGGACGCGCCAACCCCCGCGCCTGGAGCAATATCCGCAAACTACAGCGCGGCGGCGACCCCGAAAGCCGCCTCCGGGCGACGGGAGAACTCGCCTCCTCCCGCACCCAACTCGCGACCGTCGAACTCGCGACGGCTCTGCACGATCCGAGTCTGGCAGTGCGCGAAGAGGCGGCGCGGGCGCTCGGTGAGATTGCCGACCCCGGTTCGGTAGACGTTCTGCTGGCGGTGCTGCGTGACCCGATGACCGGACTGGCGGAAGAGGCGGCAAATGCCCTCGGACGCATTGGAGACCGCCGCGCCCTGCCCGGCCTGATCGCCCTGCTGGATAGTGAGGATGAAGCGTTCTCTCCCCGCGACCGCATGGCAGCGGCACGGGCGCTCGGCGACCTGGGCGGCCCCGAAGCCACCGATGCCCTGCTGCGAACCCTTGAACGCATCCCGCCCGCCGAAGAGGAGGAACGGACTCAGATACTCGTTCGAGCGCTCGGACAGACGGGCAGCCCGAAGGTTACCGAGCCGCTGGTCAGTCGTCTGGTCGAGCCGCAGACACCCCGCTCGGTCCGCCTCACGCTCTGCCGCGCCCTCGGCGAACTCCGGGACCAGTCGGCCCTGCCTGCCCTGCGGGAAGTTCTCCACTCCGATATTGCCGATGCGGCCCTTCTGCCCGTTCTGGCAGACGCCCTCGCCGAACTCAAAGATACGGACTCGGCCCTGCCCCTCCTCCATGCCCTGTTCACCCTCGAATCCCCGGTCGCCCGTAAACAGATCGCCAATGCGGTCGGGTCACTTATCGGCGAAGGCGACGGCATCTATGGCCTGCTCTCGCAGGAGGAGTTCGGTCGCGACAGCGGCGTCGCCAAACTGATTCAGGAACTCCAACGCCGCCTGAAAGCCAGCACAGGCGGCTCCGAACTGTCCGCCGTCCAGGACGCCTACCTCTCCGGCGACTACGCCGCCTGCGCTCACCATCTCCACACCGCCGCGTCCAGCCTGCCCACGCCATCGGGAGAACGTGCCAGCCTCTGTTTGTCCCTGCTGCAAGCCGTCGCCAACACGCCCTCCCCACCCGGCGAGACGATCTTGCTCTCCCTCTTCGCCCTCCGCAGTCTGATGGGGTGATGGAAGTTCCGGCAGATTTCGGAGTACCCGGCACAGGAACGTGCCGGGCTGCAAAAAGCGGTCGTCCTGCGGACGGAAATGCCCCAAACTCCTGCCTCTCTTCGCCTATCAGGATATCCTGACAAGGGTGAGTTTCCGATCAGCTGATCCGGAGGAAGAAGCGTTCAGACATTCCTGGTTCTCTTGGTGCCTGCGAGGTTTTCCGGGGGTTGAAAACCCCCGTCATTAAAAGGCAAACGTCTTCCAGACGGAAATGCCCTAATCTCTCCCCTATCTCTCTGCCTCTCAAAGGAACCTGACAAGCAAGAGTATCCGACTCCTTCGTCCGCAGGACGACCGCTTTTTCCAGCCCGGCACGTTCCTGTGCCGGGCAACGCGCTCAAATCACTGCCAACCATCAGGGCATTTCCGTCTGCAAGACGTTTGCACTTTCATGACGGGGGTTTTCAACCCCCGGCCAAACTGTGAGGGTTTTCAACCCCCGGAAAACTTGCCGGGTACAAAATACGTACGTAGGCTGCGGGAGCCAATACTCCGTCGAGTCGCCAGAGGTTGCCCCCCCGGCCAAACTCACAGGGGGTTTTCAACCTCCGGAAAACCGGAGTCTCTGGCAAGCAAATCTCGGAAATTTAAGGTATAATTTGTCTACTGTTCAGTGGGGAGGGAAGTGATGGGCGAGTTCAAATTAATCTCCGATTACCGACCGGGCGGAGACCAGCCGCAGGCCATTAAAGAGATGGCGCAGGGCCTGCGCGACGGCAAGCGGTTTCAGACCCTGCTGGGAGCGACAGGTACCGGCAAGACCTATTCGATTGCCAACGTGATTCAGGAGGTGCAGCGGCCTGCCCTCGTCATGGCGCATAACAAGACGCTGGCGGCGCAGCTCTGTTCGGAGTTTCGCGACTTCTTTCCCAACAACGCCGTCGAGTACTTCGTCTCCTACTACGACTACTACCAGCCCGAAGCCTATATCCCCTCCACCGACACCTTTATCGAAAAAGACAGCCAGATCAACGACGAGATCAACCGTCTTCGCCACGCCTCCACTCAGGCCATTCTGGAGCGGCGAGATGTGATTGTCGTCGCCTCAGTCTCCTGCATCTACGGCCTCGGCTCGCCGGAAGAGTACAAGCGCATCATTCTGTCGCTCCAGCGCAACGAAAAGTACGACCGGGAAGACGCCCTGCAGCGGCTCATTCAGATGCAGTTCACCCGCAACAATATGGAACTGACACGCGGCACCTTCCGGGTGCGCGGCGACGTTCTGGAAATCCAGCCCGCCGACGAAGAGATCATCATTCGCGTGGAGTTCTTCGGGGACGAGATCGAGAAGATCACCCTCGTAGACCCGCTGACCGGCGAGATCATCTCCGCCCGAGACCAGATCACCGTCTTCCCGGCTTCCCACTTTATCGCCGGAGAGGAGCGGCTTCGCGCCGCGATGGTCGCTATCGAGGCCGAAATGCTGGAGCGCGTCGCCTATTTCACCAGCCGCAACGAACTCATCGAAGCGCAGCGCATCGAACAGCGCACCCGCTTCGACCTGGAGATGATGAAGGAACTTGGCTACTGCTCCGGCATCGAAAACTACTCCCGGTTCATGGACGGTCGTGCGCCCGGCACGGCCCCCCATACGCTGCTGGACTACTTCCCGAAGGACTTCCTGATGATTGTGGACGAGAGTCACCAGACCTTGCCGCAGTGCCGGGGAATGTACAACGGCGACCGCGCCCGCAAAGAGACGCTTATCCAGTACGGCTTCCGCCTGCCCTCCGCTGCCGACAACCGTCCGCTCAAATGGACGGAGTTCGAGGAGCGCATCGGGCAGACCATCTTTGTCTCCGCGACCCCCGGCCCCTACGAGCGCGAACACTCCCAACAGATCGTCGAACAGATCATCCGGCCTACCGGACTGATAGACCCGGAGATCGTCATTCGCCCCACCAAAGGCCAGATAGACGACCTGATCGCCGAAATCCGTGCGACCGTCGAGAAGGAGGAGCGCGTCCTCGTCACCACTCTCACCAAGAAGATGGCGGAAGACCTGACCGAGTACCTCGAAGACCTGAAAATCAAGGTCAACTATCTCCACTCCGACATCAAGACCCTGGAACGCACCGAAATCCTGCGAAATCTCCGTCTCGGCGTCCACGATGTCCTCGTCGGCATCAACCTGCTGCGCGAAGGTCTCGACCTGCCGGAAGTCTCTCTCGTCGCCATCCTCGACGCCGACAAGGAGGGCTTCCTGCGCTCCGATACCGCCCTCATCCAGACTATCGGACGCGCCGCCCGTAACGTGGGTGGGCGCGTTCTGCTCTACGCCGACAACCTCACCGGCAGTATGGATCGCGCCATTCAGGAGACCAACCGCCGCCGCGAAAAACAGGTTCTCTACAATACAGAACACGGCATCACCCCACAGACCGTCCGCAAGGCCGTCCGCGAACTCATTCAGGCAGAGAAGGTCGCGGAAGACAAGGCGGAGTACTCCATCCAGAACACCACCGCTCGCCTGCGCCAGGACCCGGCCACTCTCTCCATAGACCAGATCGAAGAGGTCATCAAGAGCCTGGAAAAAGAGATGAAAGACGCCGCCCGCGCCCTGAACTTCGAGTACGCCGCCGAACTCCGCGACGAGGTGAACGCCCTCCGCAAACTCGCCCCTGCCAGCAAAGTCGGGCAGGCCGAAAACACCACCTCCCTCGGCAAAGACAAAGTCCTCACCAAAAAGCACCGGGGCGGTGGGTCAAAGTCGGCAGGGTAAACCCTGCCAGCTCTCAATACCGCCGACTGCCAGAACGCCGAACAATGACCTGATGAGAAACACTTGTCTCTAACCCCACCCCCCAAAAGGACCACCGTCCAGGCCGAACTGCTTTTCCTCCTGAAAGCGGCGCGACCGGGTTTCTGGTCTACGGCGGTCTGGTTCTATCTGCTGCCGGTGGGGCAGCGGAATATGTTCGGGACACCTGCGTTCTGGCTTGGACTTGTCTACTGTACCTTTCCGCTTGGCCTGCTGCTCTACGGCTGGAACGATCTTGCGGATAGGGTGACCGACCGGCTGAATCCGCGCAAAGACAGTCTGATTTTCGGGGCGCGGGGAACGGATGCCCAGCTCGCCCGCCTGCCACGTATCATCGTTCTGGTGCAGATTCCGTTCCTGCTCACCTTTTTTGTACTGCTGGGCTGGAAAACGCTGATCTGGTTTGCGGCGGTGCTGCTCGTCAACTGGCTCTACAATCGCCCGAAATTTCCCTTCAAAAGCCACGCTCCGTTCGATATGCTCAATCAGGCGGGCTACCTGCTGGTGTTTCCGCTCAGCAGTTGGCTGAACGGCGTCCCGCAGTTGCCCTGGGCGACCTTTGTGTTCAGCGCCATGTTCGCCATGCACTCGCACCTGTTCGGACAGATCATGGACCTCGTGCCGGACAGAGAGGCAGGACGCCGTACCACCGCGATCTGTCTGGGAATTGTCCCCGCCAAAATACTGCTGTTAACCCTGCTCGTCGTCGAGACGATTCTGGTGACCTGGGCCTTCAAGAACCCCTATTTCAGCGCGGCGATGGCGCTGGGGGCGCTCTGGCTGCTGTTCGACCTGACCGTGCTGTTCCGCAATCGCCTCTACCCGCAGGGGGCGCTGACCCTGTTCGCGCTCGGCCTCAACGTCGCCATGTTCAGCACTATGAACTGGGTGTGGAAAACGGGCGTCCTGCTGCATATTCGTTAGCCTCTTGCCACCTTCTCCCTTCCCCCGGACACAATTGCACTCGGTGTGCGTATGAGAGAAGAGAGACTGTTTTTGTCAGAGGAGTGAACTCCTCTGCTGAATGGCCTGCGGCCCAGTTTCCTTCGGCAACGCTCAAGCGGAAAGACACCGGCTTCGCCCTTAACGAATCTGGTAGCGAAGGGATACGTCCGCAGGACGTTAGGCCGAAGGTCATACAGCGGAGGACTTTAGTCCGCCGAAGCCGTGCAGGGTGAGTGAGGTATTTCCCATGAACATAGCGCCTATCCTTCCTGTTCGTTTTTTCGCCGTTCTGTTGGCGATAAGTTTAGGGATGAGTGTGTCTGCGCCTGTGCGGGCGGACGCGGCGGGAGAGAGACGCCGGGCGCAATTGGCGAAGGTCCAGCGCGTCGTCGTCATTCCCCCGTTTTTCGGCACCGAGACACTGAACAAAATCGAGGAGCAGAAAGCGCACCCCGAAAAAAGCAAGCCGGACGCAAAACTGACGGAGTATGCCACCCAACTGCGTTCCCTTCAGGATCACGAGAAAGAGTGGCTGCCGAAGCGCATAGAGGCGCGTACCAACTTCCACCTCGTTCCCGAGGCGGAACTGATGGCCGCGCTGAAGGAGCTGAAACTGACGCCGCAGTCGCTCTTTCAGAATGGCGGTAAGATGAAAGGGACAAGTTTCGCGCCGCCGGATGCCGTGGCCGTCCGCACCCTTGCCGCGCATCTGAAAGCCGATGCCGTGCTGCTCGCCACGATGGACGAACCGCGCCGCAATAACGGCGGCTATCAGTTCGATCCGCTCGAAGGCTTGAGCTACGACAGCCCGAAAGTGCGCGGTAAAATAGGGTTCTGGCTGCTGTTACCGGACGGGACGGAGGTGCTGCGGCAGGCCGTGGAGGTACTGCATCCCATGAGCAAGATCGGCAGCCGCACCTATATTCTCACCGACTGGACGGAGACTGAAGATCAGGTCGTCGAAGACTTTCTGGACGAACTGACCCGCTACATACCGTTAAAAACGAAGTGAGATTTCGCGCCGCAGGCGCAGGGGAGGACTTGTGACGGGAGAGAAGTGGAAGGTGGTTGTGGTGATGCTGCTGGCGACGCTGGCGGTATCGCTGGGGGAGGCGCTGCTCTCCAAAGGCATGAAGCTGACCAACGTGCCGACGGCGACGGGCCTGATGCAGGCGCGGGCCGTCCTGAATCGGTATGTTGTCTGCGGAACGCTGCTGATGATGGCCTACTTCGGCCTCTATATGCTGGCATTGCGCTGGGCCGACCTCAGTTTCGTGCTGCCGCTGACCGCGATCTCCTATCTGTTGGGCGCACTGCTGGCGAAGTTCTATCTGGGCGAACACGTCTCTCCCACGCGCTGGATCGGGGCGCTCATCATCACGTTCGGGGTGATCGTGGTAGGGTTCGGGGAGCGCGGCGGCGGTTCGGGCGGAGCGCCCTGAGCATGATAGGGGTCTTGATTGCGGTGCGGGCCTTGCTGGGGCTAATGCTGGCGGCATTTCTGTTCTACTCCGGAATGATGGTCTGGGCGGCGCGAAGATGGGCGTGTTCTCGCCCGGAGTTGCCGCCGGAGTTTCTGCCGTCCGTTACCATCCTCAAGCCCGTGCGCGGCGTGGATGCCCATGCCTACGCGAACTTCGTCTCGTTCTGCCGTCTGGACTATCCGCCCGAACGGGTGCAGTTTCTGTTCGGCGCACTCGACCCAGACGACCCCGCTCTGGAACTTGCGGAGCGGCTGAAAGCGGAATTTCCCGACCGCGACATCGGCATTGTGCGGGCCAGGCCGGAAGCCGTGCGCGGCCCCAATCGCAAGGTCTGCAACCTCGCCGCCATGCTGCCGCAGGCGAAGCACGACCTGCTCGTCCTGTGCGACAGCGATATGCGCGTCGAGCCGGACTATCTGCGCCGACTGGTCGCGCCGTTTCGTCCGGGGCAGGCGCAGGGCAAAGGCGTCGGACTGGTCACCTGTCCCTATCGGGGCTGCGAACCGGAGAGTCTTCCTGCCAGGCTGGAAGCGCTCGGTATCGGCTCCGACTTCATTCCGAGTGCGCTGGTCAGCCGGGCGCTGGAGGGCGTAAGTTTCGCCTTCGGCTCGACCATCGCGCTGCCGAAGTCTGTTCTTGCGGAACTGGGGGGATTCGAGGCGCTGTTCGAGGAGTTGGCAGACGATTTCCGGCTCGGCAACGGCGCGGCGAAGGCAGGCTACACGGTCGTCCTCTCCGATGTGGTCGTGGACGATGTGCTGGGCGCGGAGCGGTTCGGGCCGATGTGGGCGCGGCGGCTACGCTGGGCGCGAACCGTGCGCTCCTGCCGTCCGGGCGGCTACGCGGGAGCCGTCATCACGCACGGCATCGCTCTGTCGCTGATCTTCCTGCTGGCTTCCGGCTTCGCCCTCTACGGCTGGCTGACCCTCGCCGCTATCCTCACGGTGCGGCTAGGAGCCGCGCTCTGGATTGCCCGCCGCTATACGCACGATTCCAACATCTTACGCTTTCTTCCGCTCCTGCCCCTCAGCGATCTGCTCGGCTTCGTGCTCTACCTCGGCAGCTACTGCGGCAGCCGCATCGTCTGGCGTGGCGAGCATTTCCGGTTGTTGCCCGGCGGCAAACTGCGCCGCATTACAGGACACAAAGTCGGAAATTAAGGGGTGATAGTGATGGAGATGGGATTGCTGATGAATGTTGGCACCAGCGAAGCACCGATAAGAACCCCGTCCAACGTTGAAGGTGTGAATTTACCTACCAGGGTATAAGCCCCAGGTAGGACCATGGTTCCTGCTGAATCCAATTGATCCCAGTTCACACTGTATACTTGTGTAGCACCGGCACCGATCGAAACGTTTCGGATAACACCTCCACAGCCTCCAGTGGGTCCTGTCCATATATCCTGCGTACCTTGTTTGATTTGCACAGCAAAATCAAAACAGGCTCCAACCGTAAAATTGGCTGCTTGCGTTCCGGTATTGGTGACAGTGAAGGTGAGGGGAATGGCGGCTCCCCGCGTATAGGTTCCGTGCGGCGTTGAGACAGTGAAGACCAGAGAATTCGAGGCGTTCGGCGTCGAGGTCACCGGGCCATTCGCGTTGTTCGTTGAGTTGCCCCCTCCGCATCCGAGACAGCCTATTGCGCCAATGATACACAGGGCCAGAAGTAACACCACTTTTTTCAATGCATCCCTCCTTCAGGGTGACAGTCGGTAGAAACAGGTTCCGCGCCGAGTGTCCGTCCGGGACACGCAATCCCAATCTGCGGACGAAATGAGGCCGCCTACTCAGGACGATAGGGTATCCTCTAGGCTATGCGCGTTCTGATACTTGCCAATGGAGAGCCGCCCTCATCGGAATGGGCACAACGTATTGCCACTGAACACGACCTTCTGCTCGCGACGGACGGCGCGGCGCACCGTGCCGTCGGGCTAGGCCTCGTGCCAGACATCCTCTGCGGCGACTTCGACTCGATTCAGCTCGATGTCGCACACGCCGAATTCCCCAACGCACGTTTCATTCCCACCCCCGACCAGGAGCAGGCCGATCTGGAAAAGGCTCTCCAGGTCGCACAGGCACAGGGCGCGACCGCCGTCACCATCATCGGCGCGACAGGCAACCGCCTCGACCACACCCTCTCCGCCTTCGCCATTCTCCTGCGGCATCATCGGGAACTACCCCTCTGCCTGCGCGACGAGAACAGCGCCATTATCGCGGTGTCGGGAACCGAAGAGACCCCCGGCGAATGCGTCCTCTCGACCGAGATGGAGGACACCATCTCCCTGCTCTCCTTCGACGGCCTGGCCCGCATTACCCTGACCGGCGTCCGCTGGCCCCTGCGCGACGAACGTCTTCAGTACGCGACCCGCGGCATCAGCAACCTCGCCGCCGCCGACAGAGTGAGTGTTCAGGTGTGGGGCGGCGCGATCCTCGTCTGTCATCTGAACCACCGGGCAGACGAGTCGCCCGCTTAGGCTGTCACAGGCTCCGGGGGAGAAGCCTGCGCGGAGGCGGGCAGGTGGCCTTCGGCCTCCATGACGGAGTGGAGCGCGGCGAGAGCGACCTCTATCTGCGAGGCGTCGGGTTCGCGGGTGGTGAGGTACTGCGTCGCCATGCCCGGCGCGAAGACCGCCATGACCAGCGGATTGCGCCGGAACTTGCCCGCAAACTTGATGATCTCATAGGCGAGGCCCGCGACGAGCGGAATGACCGCGAGATGCAGCGGGAAACGCAGATACCAGACCGGGCGCGGTAGGAACGCGAAGACGATCAGATTGACGACCAGGACGACGAAGATGAAACTGGTGCCGCAGCGGGGATGGATGCGCGAGGCGGCGAGCGCGTTCTGACTGTCGAGGGGCAGCCCGGCTTCGAGCGTGTTGATTGCCTTATGCTCCGCGCCGTGATACTGGAAGACGCGCCGGATCGCGCCCATGAACGAGATCAGCCCGATATAGCCGAAGAAGAGCGCCATCTTGATCAGGCCGTCCGAGACGTTGCGCCACAGATCACTATGATTCGCGCCTGTCATGATAGGATGAATGTACTTGCCGAGTTTGTCGGTAAGCAGAGTGGGAATCAGCACGAACAGCACGACGCCGAACATCAGGCTAAAGGCCAGACTCCCCCCGACGGCGATGTCGTTGATCTTACCGCTTTTGGGGGGCGTCTCGGAGACGGCCAGGGGAATGCCGTTGGCGAGCGAAGCGGCGTTATCGCGCACCTCTTCGCGCAGTTTCTCCCCCATGCTCACGACAACGGCGGTCTGCCCCTTCTGCTCCGCTTCGTACTCCAACTGCACGTTGGAGGCGAAGGAGAGTGCTTTGGAGCCGAGGGCCATCGCGTCTACCAGAGCGAGCGTCCCGCGCAGAAAGGGCTTGTTCAGCCATTTCAGCTTGCCGATGATGCTCTTGTCCACCTCTTCGCGCTGCACCACGATGCGCCCGTCCGGGCGGCGGCAGGCGACAGCGAAATAGTGTTTGCTCCGCATCATGACGCCTTCGATAACGGCCTGACCGCCATACTGAAGCACCGCTTCCGCCGTCAACTTCTCGCTCTCGTTCGGCTTGCCTTCGTCCACGCTCCGCCTCCTGACCATTCCTGCTGAAAATCCTCACTGCGGGAGAGTTCGCTCTTGCAGGCGGGCTTCCCTCCCCTGGCTTACGAAAAAAGCGCGTCCCCACTGTCCGCTCCGGTCAAACCGGAAGACAACAGAGACGCGCAAACAGATAAGGACGACCGAGAGGCCGCACCTACTTCTTGATAAACTTGTCGTACTTCGCCTGGAACTTCTGGACGCGGCCTTCCGTGTCAATCAGTTTCTGCTTACCGGTATAGAACGGATGGCAGGCGGAGCAGATTTCGACGCGAATATTCTTTCGGGTCGAACGAGTGTCGAATGTATTCCCGCACTGGCAGACAACACTGGTCGTCTGGTAGTCGGGATGGATTCCTGTCTTCATCGGGTTCACCTCTCCTTCAAAAACAACGCCTACCTATTATACGCTACAGCAGACCGAATTGCAACCTGAATCTTAAAATTGTTGTCTGTTTCCTGTCCATAGACTCAGGCGGGGAGAGAAACCGCTAGCTCCCAGCTCGAAGCAGTTTCGCAAGCTGGTCTTGCGGCAGAGAGGAGTGCGCCGCCAGCGCATCGGCCAGGGAAAGATCGGCAGTATAGAGATTGTCGAAGAGACGGGCGCGGTTCAGAACGACGGCAAGTCGGGCGGGAAGGGAGACAAGGGAGACCTGCTGCTCCACAAAGGCCGCACGTTTCTGGAGATTGAGGAGCATCCCGAGTGCGGCCCCGTCCAGCGTCGTCAGGGCATGGAGGTTCAGCACAATCGCGGTGCGGGCGTTCAGCGCGGCCTCCGCAGCCGCCTCGAAAGCCGGAAGAGACGTACTGTTGAGGTCACCGTGCAGCGTGAAGAGGGTGCAGCCCGGCAGGAGGGTCGTCTGGAAGTCGAAGCCGCCGCAGGGCCGACAGTGGCGCATCGCAACCACCTGGAAAAAGAGCGCCGTCCCAAACCGCCGAAAATCCCGTGTATAGCGCCGCCAGAGACGGGCTGGGTCTTGCAGAAGACGGAACAGCCACTCCAGACCGCGCCGCTGCATCCAGCGCGGCGCACGGCGCACCTCGCTTGCCAGAAAGTCGAACGTGCCACCCACGCCCATACAGACCGGAACCGAACGCAGCCGCTCGCGATGGCGGGCGATCCACTTCTCCTGCTTGGGACTGCCGAACGCGACCAATAGAATGTCGGGGCGAGTGCGCTCAATGTCGGTGAGCAGCGGTTCGCTGTCCATCTCGTCCAGCGGCACGATGGGCGGCGACTGACAGCCGACGATGCGAATACCGGGATAGTCGGTCTCCAGGCGCAGCCGCGCCTGCTCCGCGACTTCGGGTCGTGCGCCGAGCAGATAGAGGCGCCAGCCTTGCCGCGCAGCGCGTTGGGCGAGCAGCGGCACGATGTCGGCCCCGGTCACCCGCTCCGGGAGGGGGGTGCGCAGCAGACGCGAGGACCAGACGATAGGCATCCCGTCCGGCGTAACCAGGTCGGCGTTCTGGAGAATGCGGCGCAGTTCCGGGTCGTG
Source organism: Chthonomonadales bacterium (assembly GCA_038231295.1). GTDB lineage: Bacteria > Armatimonadota > Chthonomonadetes > Chthonomonadales > Chthonomonadaceae > JANXLO01. The sequence continues at coordinate 3,843 of JBBRLP010000107.1, read as the reverse complement.
CAGGGCGTTGGTGACGAAATCAGTGTTGGCTGTCGCGACCTGATGGAAGCGGCGTTCTGCGATGAACTGCTCGAGACGATCCAGCGCCTCTTCGGTACTCAAATTGTCTATCGGAATGCCAAGCATCCCCACTAATTTCCGCATAAGGTCTCTCTGCATACGGCGGCGGTCGGTACGCGGCCCCAACGTAAGGGAGCGGGCATCCACGGAACCATCTCGCCTCTGCTTCGCGTAGGAGTGCATAGCAATCGGGAGAACAGGAGCGATTTGCTCCTGCCCAAAACGTGTGTAAGTCTACCCTACAGAACGAAAAGACGGCAAACAGATGCGAACTATTCTGAGCGCCGTTCCGGGCGGCCATCCTCTCTACGCCCGGTTCGGCTCCGCCCAAAAGACACCTCCTGCTGGCGCAAGCGCAAGAGGACAGGCAGACGTGGAAGAGCGTCCGCCGATTCCGGTGATTACCTATGCCCTGACTGCCATCAACGTGCTTGTATTTCTGCTGATGCTGCGGGCCGGACACGGCGATGTCAGCAATGTGGCCGAGATGTTCGGCGCGAAAGTCAACTCGCTGATACAGCAGGGGCAGTGGTGGCGCTTCCTGACGCCTGTCTTCCTGCACGGCAGCCTGATCCACATCATCTCCAACTCGCTCTCTCTGGTCTGGTTCGGCAGCAGCATCGAACGGCTCTACGGGCCGCGCAAATATCTGCTCATCTACCTGCTCGCCGGGATTGCGGGCAATATCGCGAGCTATATCCACATGCCGGGGCTTTCGCTCGGCGCGTCTGGGGCCATTTTCGGGCTGATCGGGGCCGGGCTAACGTTCCCCATCCGGTTTCGGTCGCTGCTGCCGAAGGAGGCTCCCCAGCAGATTCTGGGGCAGATACTTCCCATCGCGGCCATCAACCTCTATATCGGTTTCACGCTGCCCGGCATTGACAACTGGGCGCACATGGGCGGGCTGGCGGGCGGCGCTATCGTGGCCCTCTTCCTGCTTCCCGACGCCCTCACCGAACGCGACCCGCATCCGGCGCAGAACGCCCTGCTCTCCCTGGCCTGTCTCGGTATGATTGTCGTGACGCTGCTGGCCGGGTTCAAGCAGTGGCAGTGGGCAAAGCACGACCTGCCAATGGACACCTACGAGGTTGGCACGAAAAGCGATGCCTGGTGGAGCCTCGGCATTCCGACGGGTTGGCGAGCGTCTACTCAGGGACTCGCCTGGAGCAGCCCGGATGGCGGCGCTCTGCGTATCTTGGACAACTCGGAAGACCCCCAACTGCCGGAGGAGTTACACGCGGTCAGCGGCCAGGCGAAGCCGAACCTTTCGGTGGACGGCCATCCTGCCTGGCATATTCAGGCCAAAATCGGTGCAGGAACCAGCGACCTCTATCTCGTCTCCGTCTATGATCGCGTCGTGGCGTTTATCTTCCAGCCGCCTGCCACGCCCTCCCGGCAATATACCAATGCCGTGAGTCAGATACTGCGGAGCGTCCGCTTCAACCATGCTCCGGCTCCCCTTCCGCCTGCGCCCGTTGCTCCCGTCCAGTAAGACGAACGCCTTACAAAAGTAAAAGCCGCTCCCACCAGAGCGGCTTTTGAATTACAGGCGTTGACCGTTTTGACCTGCTTATGGATTGGGAGCGGGAACGGGTTCCATGAGAGTTACCGGGACCGCAACACGGTGTTCACTGCCGGGAGCGGACAGCAGGAGCGTCATGTTGGCGGAGGCGGGATGGGCGTCGAGCGGGACGCTTAATACCGTCTCATGGTCGGCGGGAACGGAAACATCGTTCTGTGCCGCCTCTCGTTTCTGTCCGTTCTGTTCGTACTGCAAGGACTTGACGACCACCGGGACGCCAGCCTGCGCCTGCAAATGAACGCTGAGCGTCCCGCCGCCCTGACCGTTGGGTTTCCATTCGGCACGAGCGGTCTGGAGGGCAGGCGGCCCTCCAGCCGTGCGACTGTCAGGATGCAGGGCGCTGAGCAGCGAGCCGAGCGGGTCGAGCGCGGCGTGCTGCGTGTGCAGTCCGCCCATGCCGAGCAGCGCCACCACGCACAGCCCGGCCAGAGCGAAAGCGGGAGAACGCGGACGGAACAGCGCCTTCCAGTCCCAGCGGCGAGCCTCTGCCGCTTTGTCCTGCTCCAGAAGGATGCGATGCATCAGGTTCTCATGGAAGAAGGGCGGCGCTTCGACCGGAGGCAGCGCGTCCAGTGAGGACCAGACGCGGCGGAGACCCGCAACCTCTTCGCGACAGGTCGCGCAGGCGGCGAGATGATTTTCGAGACTTACCGCCAGCGCACGGTCTGTCTGACCTGCGATGTAGTCGGAGAAGAGTTCCTGGGCTTTTTGGCACTGCATGAGCGTATCCCGTAACCTATGTGAAGGCGCATTAATCGCACCTCCGGCCCGAAGCTCGGCGGGAGCGGGGAGGCCGGTGAAAAACTGCGGCGTACAGCCTGAAGCGACGCCTATTGCAAGCGGGGCGGAGACGAAAATCGTCTGTCCGCGTATCCCGTCTGTTTTTCGACGACATCTCCTTTAGAATAGTTCCTTCACGGGTTCGAGTTTTTCGCGCAAGGTCAGCCGCGCCCGGTTCAGACGGGATTTGACGGTTCCGATGGGCAGGGACAGCACCTCGGCAATCTCATCATACGAGAGGCCCTCCGTATGGTATAGCACGACCATCGTGCGCTGGTAGTCGGGCAGGGCGGTAATAGCGGTCTGGAGCAGCGCCGTCCGTTCGTGGGTCTCTGCGAGTACATCCGGGGTGGGGCCAGGGTCTTCGATCTGCCGTGCCACGCTGTTCTCATCGAGTTCGATGTACTCTTCCAGCGAGAGATGCTGTTTGTTGCGGGTGCGTTTGCGGCGGTCGAGGTAGACATTGGTGACGATGCGGAAGAGCCAGGTGGAGAAGTTCGCCTCGCCGCGAAACAGTTTCAGCGCCTGAAACACGCGCAGGAACGCATCCTGGCTGATGTCGTTGGCTTCGTCGTAGTTTCCACTGAGGCGGTAGGCAAGGTTATAGACGCGCTTTTCGTAGGCGCGAACGAGGGCATCGTAGGCGTCTCGATCTCCGCGCTTGCACCGGTCAATGAGCAGTTTGTCGTTGTTCTCTGCCATAAGGGTCATGGAAAGGAAAGAAAGGCCATTACCGTGTGACCGCCTCGCGCAGCAGCCGCTCTTCTTCCTGGGAGAGGGCATGGCTGGCGCTGCCGTCCCGCACGGACTTGGCGTAGACTCGCACATCACTGCGACTGTAGACGCTGGTAAGAACCAGGCCGTTGCCCCGTGAATCCAGCAGGGCCAGCGAGAAACTCTGCTCCCCGCCGACATCATCGAAGGCGTCATAGCGAATCAGGTGGGCATGATTCAGGCAGGCGGGCATCTGAGACTGCAAGACGGCGACCGCCTGCTCCAGCGCGTCCATGCGGCGGGAAGTCTCCTGCACGATATTGAGATGCGTTCCCAGCATCTCTTCCAGATTGCCCTCGATGCCTCGTGTCATGCCGTGCAGCCGTCGCTGGAGACGGCGAACGCGCAGAAACAGGAAAAGCCATCCGAAAATCAGTAAGAGGATAACGACGCTGAGCGCCGCTATCAGCGTCAGGGCCGGGTCGCCTGCCCGCAGACTATGCACAACATTCTCGAACAAAAGCGCCTCTTCTTCCGGTGTTCCGGGTTCGGGTATACTCAGCATTCAGAGCCTTTTTCAAAAGTCGGCTGTCGCCGTGGTTGCTTTGCCCATCAAGAATGCTACGGAGCGGGCAGAGAGTCGATTCTACTCAGAAACAGACGCCAATCTCGCCTTTTCCTGGCAACAGACCCCTCGGCAGACGTGT
>JBBRLP010000106.1:0-18967 GCA_038231295.1 Chthonomonadales bacterium | reverse complement strand
GTGGAACCGCTTTGTGGATCGGGTGTTTTCCCGTTCGTTTGCGGGTTTATGGAGCGCGGTCAAACTCAAGATGCTCCATTACAATCTCTGTCAGGCAGGGATGCTCCATTAGTCTACTATTTTCAACCCATGACTCGGGTTAACTTACTGTCTGTGAAAACGGGGGAGGACTAATATCAAAAAGTGCGGGAAGCAGGGTGCGGCGTTGCAGGAGTTCCGGCAGGTCATACCCCAACTAACTATTCCACAAATTCGGCACCTCATCTATGAACTTCGCTCAGAGGGCAAGGTTCAATTGGAAGGCTGGGCCAAGAACGCCCGTTGGTTCCTGGCTAAAAACGCAGAGGGGTAGATACTCTATAGTCTCAATCCGTCTCAATGGTATTTGAGTATGAGACAAAAGTAGGGTCAGACACCAGGAACACATCCGTGAGACAGAAGTGTGCGGATGTTGGGCAAAGTCTCCAGGGGCGTTCCCAAAAAGGTCATCCGTGACGTGACAAAGAACTGTCGTACACTGAAATTCGGTTCACAGGGTTTTGAAAGGGAGTAAAACGATGTCGGGACGCTATAGGGTAAGGGCGGAAACGCAGGACGGGGTGGAGGTCTGGACGCTGGAGGAGACGGGACGGACGACGGCGCAGGTGATTCCGGCCTGGGGCAACAACGGCTTTGCCTATACCGTGCAGCAGCCAGTCCTTGACCCGGTGACGTTGGCGGAGCTGCGGCCCAAACCGACGGCTTACGGCTTTCCGATCCTGTTTCCGTTCCCGAACCGGATACGGGACGGTGTGTTTACGTTCGAGGGCCAGACCTTCCACGTCGAACCGCAGCGGCATGGGTTTGTGCGGGACAAAGCCTGGAACGTGGTGGGGAGTGGGAGTTCGGAAGCGGAGGGCGCGTGGATGGAAGCGACGCTGGATGCGGTAGACTATCCCGAGGCGATTCTGCGGCAGTTCCCGTTTCCGTTCCGTATCGCCGTGACGCACCGCCTGCGCGAGGGCGCACTGGAGATCGAAACCGTCGTCACCAACACGGCAGAGACGACCTTGCCCTTCGGCCTCGGCTTTCATCCCTACTTCCGCCGCCCCGCGCACGGCACCCTTACCCTGGCAGCGCAGCGACGCTGGCAACTGGAGGAGAGCCTGCCGACCGGAACCCTGCTGGAACTGGAAGGCAATTACGACCTCCGCACTTCCGCCGACCTGAACACGCTCGAACTCGACGACATCTACACCGACCTTGTGCCGGACGCCGACGGGTTGGTGCGCTGTAATCTCGAAGATCACGACGCCGGACTCCGCACCGTTGTGGAGTTCGACCCCGTGCAGTTTCCACACGTCGTGCTGTTCACGCCGCCCGCGCCCCGCCAGGCGCTCTGCATCGAACCGCTCACCTGCCCAACCGACGCCTTCAACCTGCGCGAACGCGGTATCCGCAACGACGTGCGCCTGCTCGCTCCCGGTGCGACCGACCGCTTCCTCGTCCGCACTTACTCCGAACCGCTTACCTGACCATTGCTCCTGGCACCCCATGGGGAGTCAGTTTCGCGCTGCTGATAAGTTTCCCGGAACGGGGTCAGTGGGCGATTGGTCAGGAATGGGCGACCCGGTCGCGGATGACGGCGGCAATCAGCGGAACGGTACGGGCGAAATCCGAGTCGCCGCGCACAATCAGGTCGGCGTGAGCGCGGCTCGGCTCCACATAGGCGGCATGACCCACCCGCGCACACTCCCGGTAGTAGGTAGCGATCCACTGTGGCTCCGTGCTGCCACGCCCGCCGTTCATGTCCCGCAGCAGCCGCCGCAGCGCCCGCACATCCGCGTCCAGTTCCATGAAAATCCGCAGGTCCAGCCGCTCCCGAATCTCCGGGATATGCAGCAGCATCAGCCCGTCCAGCAGCAGCACGTCCGGCGCATCCGGGGCGTGGCGGCGGGTATCCAGATCGGCGACGAGGCGGGCGTTGTCCGCAGAGTTCGGGTGGTTGTTGTCCGGCAGCGTCTCCCCGGTCGTCGGGGAGACGAACAGCGGCCCCCCCGGTGCGCCCCGATAGAAATACTTGTCCAGGCTGAACGCCTCCACCCGGAGAGAACGCTCGCCCTCCGTCAGCTCCCGCAGCAGTGCGGCGGCAAACGTCGTCTTGCCCGACGCCGACCCGCCCGCAATCCCCACCACCAGACTGCCCACTCTCTCTGCTGTCACCTGCTCACTTATCCTTTCTCCCATCCAGACCGGTTACGGCCCGACGACGATCTGCGTGGGACGGAAGCAGTAGAGATGGCGCTCCCGGTCGTTGTTTTCGGAGGTCAGCACCAGCAGACCCTCCTTGCCTTCGTTGCGCGGGTCGCCGACACGCACGTCCAGAATCTTGCCGGGGAACGGATCGCTGCGCCAGGTCTCGTCGAAATCCGCCGGTTTCGCCGCCCAGAAATCCAGATCGGATTTGCCAGCGCGGGGCGTCAGCACCACCAGACGGTCGGCGGGATTCGCGCTGCCCGTATTCTGCTGACTGGCGACTCCGATCATCCACCGATTGCGCCCGTTCCAGTACGATTGCACATAGCGCACACCGAGCGGCAGTTTCAGGTCTTCCGAACCCTCGTAGTTCTGCGTCCCGACCCCGAAACGCACATAGCCGTCGCCCGCTGTCGGGGGATTGCCGGAGAAGAGTTCGGCCTGCGTATCGCCCAGCACATACGCCTGCGCCTGATTGCCTTGCCCGCCGACCACCAGGTCAGGCGGCTCCTGAAGCAGCATCGCCAGCCGTGTGTTCGGGGGAGAGGTGAAAAGCCGCGTCAGATGGCCGTCCCGCCAGGTATAGACGCCTTCGGTCGTGAGGACCTGCTGCACGGCAGGGGCCGAGGGTTTGCGCTTCGGCGGGGCTTTCGAGGGCTTGCCATTGGTCACAGGCGGGGGAGCCACGATGGGAGCGGGCGGCGTGTCCAGACGGAAGCGACCCACCAGCAGTGAATCTACCGACGTGCCGGGGAACTCCCTGCTGTCGTCCGTCACGAACTGTCCCCCCGCCCAGTGCGTCACCAGCAGACGCCGCCGATAGTCGCTGATGTCCGTTCCACCGACGAGCATGAGGAAACTGGCGCGTTTCGAGTCCGCTACCTGCCCCACCTCAATCAGCTTCACGGGGTCCGGCAGTTGCATTGTCCATGCCTGCCGGAAGACCGTGCGGAACGGCGTGTTATTCCGAACCGGTGGCCGATACTGCCCGAACGCCGCCACGCCGCCCAGGGTCATCAGGGCGCACAGCGCCAGAGTTCTAAAAATCTTCATCCTGCCTTGCCTTTCCGAATCTGCGCTCTCCGCACCTCCTGCGGACTACTGCGCTTTGCCTTCCGTCAGATTTACGATCTTGTCCGCCGGAAGCGTGCGCCAGGTCTCTTTGATGCCGCTCGGCCAGCGCACCTCCACCGAGTCCACGACCTTCGACGCGCCCAGCCCGAAATGCAGCCGCCGATCCGACTGCGAACAGTAACTGCTTCCGCTCCGCACCCAGTCGGTCTGCGCCACGCCGCCCGCCGTCAGGCGCATGAACGCCCCGTAGCCGTCCCGATTGCTGCGCGTCCCGGTAAAGGCGAGCGTGATCCAGTGGTTTGCCGACAGCATTTCGTTATGAAGCAGACGCGGCGGGCCGATATTCGGTATCAGCAAAAGATCGAGTCTGCCGTCGTTGTCTATATCGCCTGCCGCCATGCCGCGCCCTGCCAGGGGCGTTTGCAGTCCCGGCCCCGCTTTGCCCGTCTGGTCGCGGAACGTGCCATCGTGCGCGTTCAGAAAAATCTGTGTCGGCTGGAGGTAATGCTGTCCCGGCGAACTCTTCTCGATCAGGTCGTCCACATGGCCGTTCGTCAGCAGCGCGTCTTTCCAGCCATCGTTGTCGGTGTCACAGAACATCACTCCGAAGGTGACATAGGGGTACGAAGGCTGCGCCAGTCCGGCCTCCCGCGAAACGTCCATGAACAGGCTTCCCGCCTGTTCCCGGTGCAGCCCGACGCCCTGAAACGAGAAATTGCCGACCAGGACGCCGAGTTTGCCGTCGTTGCGATAATCACTGACATCAATGCCCATGCCGTTGCGCGGCTTGCCATCTTCGCCCAGCGCCAGCCCCGACGCGACCGAAATATCCTCGAACGTGCCATCGCCCCGGTTATGGTAGGCGAAGTTCGGCTCCCCGTCGTTGGCAATCAGCAGGTCTACAAAGCCGTCGTGGTCGAAGTCCACCGGGCAGACTCCCAGCGCCTTACCGCCCTCGTTGAACAGCCCTGCCTTCTTTGTGACATCGGTGAAATGTCCATTTCCATCGTTGTGGTAGAGGCGGCAGGACTCGCCGGAATAGGAAGTCGGGGTGCAGTAGACCTTGAACTGCCCGCCGCAAAAGATGTCCGTCGCCAGCGTCCACTTCACGTAGTGGCAGACAAACAGGTCGAGTTTGCCGTCGTTGTCGTAGTCCACCCAGGCTGCGCTCGTACTCCAGCCCGAACCCCCGACGCCTGCCTGCGCCGTCACCTCTTTGAAACCCTTGCCGCCCTCGTTGTGGAACAGATGATTGCCGCCAATGCCCGTAATATAGAGGTCGTCAAAACCGTCGTTATCGTAATCGCCTACGGCGACGCCCATGCCCTGTATGGCGATGTCCAGCCCCATCGCCGCCGTCACCTCGGTAAACGTCCCGTCTCGATTGTTGTGATAGAGGGCGAATTTCGGGCGCGGGCCGGGCAGAGTATGTCCGGCCCACCAGTCTCCGTTTACCAGTACGATGTCCGGGTAGCCGTCATTATCATAATCTATGAACGCGCCGCCGCCGCCCGCCGATTCCGGAAACCACTTCTTGCCAAACGCGCCATTGGCCCGCTGCCAGTGCAGTCCTGCCTTCGCAGTGATGTCCACGAAGTTCAGTGCGGACGCTGCTGCGGGAGACCCGGATGGTGGGGCAGGCGGGGTGGTGGAATGCGTACAGCCGCCGAGCCAGAACAGCAAAAGCAGGGTACAGACGAACGGGAGTGCGCGTCTCATGGCGCTCCTTCCTGAGCGGGGGGCCAGCCAAGACGGGCATGGCACTGCGCGACGGCCTTCCTCGCCTCGTTGCGTCCCGCCGGAGGTGAGAGCAGAACCGCCGTCTGGTATTGTGCCAGTGCACCGGACAGATCGCCTTGCGCCTCCAGTGCGCGAGCCAGCGCGGTGTGCCGCGCCGGATCGGTCGGCTTCACTCCCAGCGCGACGTTCAGCAGGGAAATCCGGTGCTGCTGCTCCTGTAGTTTGGTGTAGATGGCGAACTGCTCCCGACTCCAGTCGGCCTTGCCGAGCAGGGCATAGACCTGTCCGAGGCCATACCGGGCTTCCAGACTGTTTGGATCAAGTTTCAGCAGAGCGTCGTACGACTGCGCGGCGAGACGATAGAGATGCTGCTGCCGATAGACGATGGCGGCGACCCGATAGATGGCGGCATCCGTCACGGTCAACTCCACCGCCTTTTCCAGCAGTGACCGCGCACGGACATAGTCCTGTTTCGGCAGGTTTGGGTTTGTCAGGACGACGGCCAGCAGGCGATGCGCGTAGCCGTTCTGCGGATGCTGGACAATGAGTGTCTCCAGAAGCTGGCGGCTCTCGGTCATCTCGCCATGCTGCACCAGGATGGAGGCCCGCTGGAGCATCGCGTTTTCGTCTCCCGGCGCGATCTGCAAGGCTTTCGCGGACATTGCCGAGGCGTTCTCAAAATCGTCCCAATCCTGATACCGATGCGCGAGGGTGGTCAGGTTCTCTGCGGTCTGCGCGGCCCCGGTTCCGGCCTGCGCCAGCCATGTGAACGCTTCTGCACGCGCCCCCCGTGCGAAATCCACCTCCGCCAGCCCGATATAGGGATCGAGACTCTGCGGCGAACGGGTATGCAGGGCCAGAAACAGCCGTTTCGCTTCCCCATACCGCGCTTCCTGCCGATAGAGTTCCGCCAGCATCTGCTGCGCCTGTGCGTTCTGCGCGTCCTGTCGGATTGCGGACTTCAGCAGGCGTTCCGCCGTGAACATGTCACCGAGGCTCTGGGCTGTCTGCGCCGCCTGAATCGTCGCGTTCGGGTCAGCCTGTGGTTTGAACGCCAAAGTGGCGGCATGGAGCGCCCGCAAACGTGCGAGGTCCGGGGAGGGAGGGGGAGCGGGAGAGGGCGGCAGTTCGGCGGCGGAATCGTCCATGATCGCTGCCTCAGCGCCTGTTTTCGGTTTGGTTACGCCCGACAAATACCGGACGCCCAGCGCGACAGCCAGTATCAGCAGCGCTATCAGCAGCAGTCCCCGTAAGCGAGCGGAAACCGCCTGATGAGAGGGCTGCGGAATGGGAGTCTTCGTCATAAGTGTTCGGTCTGCCGTTTCGTATCAGTCCACCCAATGCCCTCAAATTCGCCGACGGGAAGGCCAATTCCTCCCGCCCGACAGAGACAGGACAGCCCCCGCACCGGAGCGCGGGGGCCAGAGTGTTTCACGATCCGTTTAGATCGGGAATGTTCTACTATTTCGTACAGTTGGTGGGCTGATCGTAGACACAGGCCAACGGACGATTGTAGTTCTGGTTGCCCTGATCAATCGTGACGTTGAGGTTCTGCCACTGGAAGGCGTTCCAGTCGGCCGCTTTGACATGGCTGTCTACGAACAGGAAGTTGTTCTTGCCTGAGTGCCATTCCGTCGCCTTGAAGTTCTTGGCACGGTGCCACGCCCAGTCACGGGTCCGCCATCCGCAGCCGCCGTCCTCATACCAGCAGTCCCACCAGCCGGTGCCGGAGTCGGTCATGACGATCGCGCCGGAGACTTCGGGAATCTGTGCCTCTTTGACGCCGTACATGGAGGCATAGTTGAAGGCGTAGCTGCCCTGCTCTTTGCCGTTGGTAGTCAGGGTACCGCCGTTGGAATAGGGGTCGTTGAAGCCATTGACGTTATTGGAAGGACACTGGTAGATGGCCTGGTTTTTGGTGTAGGGGATCAGGGCATTGCCGATCCATCCGCCCCAGCCGAAGTTCTTGCCCGTTCCACCGTTCTGTCCGGCACTGCAGCAGTCGTTGAGCGGAGCCGCTTTGAGCGGATCGCTGTTCGGCCAGCGCTCGTCGTAGTCTTGGACGTACATTTTGAAGGCGAGGCCGATCTGCTTGAGGTTGCTCGAGCAGGAGGTCTGACGGGCCTTCTCACGGGCCTGTGCAAAGACCGGGAACAGGATGGCCGCCAGAATCGCGATAATCGCGATGACGACGAGCAGTTCGATGAGGGTGAAACCTTGTTTCTTGTGCATTACTATCTCCGTTGATCTTACTTCTGAGCGGATTACATTTCCGAGTGAGTGCAGGAAGGAGACTCGCCCGGTTTTCTTAATCTCTGCTTCAGAGGAAGGTGTGTCGAATGACGAACTCAGTGAAACGATGGGGTCGTATGGCAGCCAGTGCAGAATGCCTTCAGTGGAACTATGTCAGGATCAGCTCCCGCATAGCGAAACTTCCGTTCTGGAAACAACACTGCGAGGATATTCATGTCGTGGAATGAGCTTATAAAAGCAGCCGCCAACCGTGTGGTGCGGTAATGGGAAGAAAAGGCTTCCCGTGTCGTGTTCACCTCCTTTGCAAGTTCCTACTGTCAGGATACAGACGTAACGTCCGTACATAACAGTTTCGACAGGGAAAATGATTTTTCCTGCCTCTGTTGTCTGTATATGACTGTAGAAGCAGGAAAAAAGTTCGACTATCTCTTCTGGGAACGCTACTCGTCGAGCTTGTGAAACACATTCCCGACAATCCAGCCTGTCATTGCTATCAGACTCGACCAGTTGTAGAGCAGTGCGGCAAAGCCGTATTTGCTATATTGCGCCCAGGGGGGAGCCAGTTTGAGCAGGTTGAAAACCCCGTCGTTCTGATCCGGGGGAAGATAGGGGGAGGCGATCTGCACAGCCACGTAGCCGAGGAATCCTACCGCGAGCAGCCCGACAACAGCCAGATTGACGTCCTGAAGGAGCAGGCCCTTGACGCCGTAGATAATCAGGCCGATGCCCGGCCCAAAAACCAGCGTCAGGATCACCAGCCATAGCAGGTCGTCCGAGTCGTCGCTATGGTAGGGAACGGCTTTCATGACGGGCAGCAGCATTCCGGCCCCGAAGAGGCCGACCACCAGCGGAATCCCGGCATAGTCGGGCAGAAAATGGGCGATGGCGGCGATGCCAAGCAGAATCCCGGCGAAAGCCAGCGCGAACCGCCCGATCTGCCGTGGGGTGCTGATCTGATCGTCATCCCACTGGAGGACGATGCCGTCGGCGGGCTTTTTCTCGGTGGAGACGGAGGTCGCCTGCCCGGTGGCCGCGTCGTAGTGGGTGCCGGAGAGAGTGTCTACCACCTGACCGGTGTAGTATTTCGAGTTGGTCGCGGTGAACGTTCCGAGCGCGGGAATGCCCGCGCTGACCGGGGCGCGTTTGCCTGCCGCAATGCCAGCGGCCAGTCCGCCTCCCTCCTCGTCGGTCAGCATCTCGGTAACCGCCGGGCCGGAGAACGCGGCAGGAGCCTGCTGGGTATGCAGAGGGGCGGCAGTCGGGCTGGCTCCGTTCTGCATCGCCGGTGCGGCAGGACGGGTCATCGGTTCCAGGGTCGCGGTAGCCGTTCCCCCCAGGAGATTGGCGGGGACGGAGGGACGAGGCCCCGGCGCACCGCCTCCCATTGCAGCGGCAGGAACGGCCGGGCGCGAACTTGGCGGGGCAGCCACCGGGACCGCAGGCCGACTTGAGGGAATGGGTGCAGGCCGGACAGGTGCGGCGGGCATCGGGACGCGACCGGAAGGAGCGGGGGCAGACCCACTCGGAGCAGAGGGCCGTGCGGCGGGAGGGACGGGCGGCGGCGCGGTGGGACGCCGGACGCCGATGCCGGCTCCTGCCGCAGGCGCAGCGCCACCGGGCGCAGGAGCGCCGCCAGGACGGCGGACACCGATGACCGGGCGTGAAGACTCAGGCGAAGGCATCACCGGGGAGGGCGGAGCGGCTTCAGGAGCGGTCGGAGCCGCCTGGACAGGGGCAGCAGCCGTCGAGTCGGGCGCAGGACGTGGAGGCGCGGGTGCGCCCGCACGAGGCACCGGCGCCCAGGCAGGACGGCCCGGCGCAGGACGATGCACGGGCCGAGACGCTGTCAGGCCCGCCGCCAGAGGCGACTCCTCCTCCGGATCTTCTTCCATCACCAACGGCGCAGCGGCTGCCCGCACCGAAGGGGAGGTCGCCGCCGCAGGCTCTGGGGCCGCTTCGGTTGTTGTGGCAGAAAGAGGCCGGTGACACCAACTGCAAAGGTCGGTGGTCGCGCTCTCCATACCACACCATTTACAGAACATCTAGGATTCCTCCGTCTCCGCGCGGCAGGAAGTTTATCCGGGAAGCAGGCTTTATAAAAGATAAGTGCGCTTGCATTCGGACACAGAATGGCATCCGAGTTTGCAGAGTAACTTCCAGCGGATAGGACTGTCTTTCTAAAGAAAGGCGCGGAGGACTCTTTCTATTGGGCATTATAATGGTTTCTCGCCCGAGGTGTCAACACAACTTCTCACAGTAAGAATGTGAACTCTTCCACACTCATCCGGCGAAGCGGCTGACCCACGTTGTAATGACGCATCTAGAACGGCGAAATGTCCGAGGTCGTCCAGAAAATCCTCAGACTTGTCCATTATGCGCCGGAACCCTGCTTTCCTGCTTCTGCTTGTCTTGACCGCTCACTTTTCGTCCCCTGTCCTTACTCCTGGTCCCTTGCCCCCCGATTCCGGGGGACTCACTCCACAAGCCTGCTCTTTCCCCACTGATTTTGGGGGAACAAGCCATGCACTGTCACCACTCCCCCGAAATCGGGGGTAGGGGGAGACTGCCTCGAAATCGGGAGTGAGAAACCCGCATTGCGTGTGCTATAATCCGTCGTGCTGCACAAGCCAAAGGAGCCTCCCGTTTTCGATGAATGTTCTGCACCCTCCACTGCTGCTGGCGCTCGGCCCTGCGGGTTCCGGTAAGACGACCTGGGCTGTCGAAAGGTTCCGAACTCGTCCCGGCACCGCTCTACTGGTCGTCTCCTCTTCCGAACAGGCCGATACCTGCGCCCGCCACATCGTGGAGGGAACGGGACAGAGTACCGCGGAGGTGCGTGGTTCCGTCACCCATTTTCACGGCCTAGTCTCCGAATTTCTGCGCCCCCTGCGGGACGACGGCTATCGCCTCATCAGCCGTACCTTCCAGCGACTGATCCTCACCGAGCTTTTCCAGACCCACATCCGCCCGGACGACTTTCTGGGGCGGATGCAGGCCGCGCCCGGTTTCGTTCCCGCCCTGGCGGAGCGGCTGCGGGAGTGGAAACTGGCGTGCCTTACCCCGGAGACGCTGGAGAGTTCGGCGGAGGCCGCTGCCCGGCAACTGGACGACCCGATCTTTGCGGCGAAGACGCGGGAACTGGTTCGGCTGTTCCGGGCTTACGAGATGTTTCTGGCGCAGAACCGCCTGCGGGACGACGAGGACTGTCTGCATCTCGCCGCCGCCTGTGCTGCGGACGCCACGCTCCCCCTGCCGCGTGAGATGGATACGCTGCTCGTGGACGGCTTTTTTCGCTTCAATCGCGCCCAGAGGCGTCTGCTCGCTGCGCTGGCGGGGCGCGGGCAGGAGTTCGGTGCGCCGGAGATTTCGGTTGGGGTCACGCTGCCCTTCGAGGCCGAGCGTTCTCTGCTCTTCGCGGCCCCGGAGCGCACCCTGACCATGCTGCGGGCTGAGTTCACGACGCAGGAGCAGGTTCTTGAGCCGTACCGCAGCGGCAGGCCCGAATCCCTGGTAAAACTGGAACGGCATCTATTCTCGCCCGACGCGGCTTCTGCACACCAGACCGCCTCCGCAACTCCCTCTCTGTTGCTCTTCGACGCTCCGAACCCTTATGTCGAGGCCGAGATGGTGGCGCGGGAGTTCCGGCGTATCTATGCGGAGGGCGGCTATGTCTGGGACGATTTTGCGGTGATTCTGCGCGGCATGGGAGACTATGCCCCGATTCTGGCGGCGGTTTTCGAGCGCTACGGCATTCCGCTGGGGGTAGATGGCCCGGAACGCCTGGGCGATAATCCGCTGCTCAAAACCGTGCTGCATCTGCTTGCGGCGGTGCGGCGCGGCTGGCAGCGCGACGATGTGCTGGCCTTCTTGAAATCGAGTTATACCGCTCCCGACCGGCTTGCCGCCGATGCGCTGCGTCGTCTGGCCCGGCAGAAGGGAGTGCGGCAGGGGCGCGAAAAGTGGCTGGAACTGGCGGCGAAAACGGGCGGGACGATAGAGGCGACTCTGTGCGAGATGGCTCGCTTCGACGCGCTGCTCACCGCCGATAGCGAACCGCAGGAGTTCGCCGCGCTGGTGCATGATATCGTGATGGGCTTCGGGCTGGAGGAGCGCATCGAGGCCGGAGAGCCGACACGCGCCGGGCGGGACCGGGCAGCCTGGCGGGAGGCAGGAGAGGGGATGCTGGCTCTGGGGCAGATGTCCGCCTTCGCCGGACGCGCCCGGCTTTCATTCGCAGAGTTCCACGACGGCCTGCTGAAACTGTGGAACTCCGCGTCCGCGATTGCGTCCGCCGAGGGCGACCGGGTTCGGGTCGCGGAGCCTTACGACGCTCGTGAGCGTCCGCTCAGGATCGCCGCTGTCATGGGGCTGACGGAGCGGGTCTTTCCCCGCCGCGTCACCGAAGACCCGTTCCTGCGCGACGACGAACGCGCCGCCCTGCGCCAGGCCGGAGAGGCCGACCTGGAGCCGCAGAAATCCCGTTCGGACGATGAGCGGTTTCTCTTTTACCTCGCCGTCACCGCGCCCTCCGACCGGCTGCTGCTCTCCTATCCCCGCTCCGCCAACGAGTCGGACACCCTGCCCTCGTTCTTCCTCGATGAGGTTCGCGCCGTCTTCCTGCCTTCGGGCGGTACGCTGCCGCACACGGTTTCGCGCACTCTTGCCGATGTCGCGCCCCGGTTCGGAGAGGCCGTCACTCCTGCCGACAGCCTCCGCACCGCCTGCGCCGAGCTATTCGATTCCGGCAGTAGCAATGTCCGCCCTGCTGCCGCGCTGCTGCACGACTGCATGACGACAGCCGCTTCCCCGGCAGCGACGGTTTCCGGAAACGACAGCCTGAGCGTTCGGGAGATACAGTCGGTTCTGGCCTCCCGGCAGTTGCCCCCGCTGCCGCGCCTCACCGATGCCGGACTGCGGGCGGAGTTCACGGGCGAGGATCGCATCTTCTCGATAGTGGAGTTGGAGACTTACCGCCGCTGTCCGCTTCAGTATTTTCTGCGCCATTCGCTGGCTCTGCGCCCGGAAGAGGACGGGGCCAATGCGCGGGTGCAGGAGAATCTGCTGCGCCATGTCCTGCGCCGTCATCATCGCCGCCGTCAGACAGAGGCGAGCGCAGACGAGCGGCGCGAAAAACTTCACGCGCTGTTGACCGAGACGTTGGAGCAGGCCAATCTTGACAGCGGCCCGCATCGGCTGCGCCTGACGCACCGCCTGCTCGCCGATGCGCTCGACGGCTTTCTGGAACGCGAAGACCGCTACGCGCCTCTGTTCGGCATGAGTCCGGCCCATGCCCATCTCACGTTCGGCAATCCGGGCCGGGGAGACGACCCCGCGTCCGTTGCCGAACCGCTCACGCTGACGGCCCCGGACGGAACGAGCCTGCGCGTGGCCGGAACCCTCGACCGCGTAGACCTCGACGCCACCGGGCAGCGTGCCCTGCTGCTCACCTATCGCCTTACTGCCGCGCCGGAGTTCGCCGAGATTCAGCGCGGCGTCAGTTTGCAGCTTCCGCTCGGCCTGCTCGCGCTGGAGCGGCTGTTCGGCTACCACGCCGCCGCCGCCTGCTACGATGCGGCCCCGCAGTCCGGGCGTCCGCGCCTCTTCCGCACCGAACACGTGAATCTGCGCCAGTTCTCGCCTGTTCTGCCCCACGACGACGGTAGAAGCGTCACACCGCTCAACCGCCAGCAGTACGCCGAAATCGTCCAGGCCGCCGAGACCGCCGCCCTGCTCGCCGTGCGCGATATTCGCGCCGCCCGCATCGAAGCGACCCCCGGAGATCACTGCGCCCGCTGCGCCTACACCGATGTCTGCCGCACCACCCGCCTCGGCCTCCACGACGGCGAACTGCCCTCCCCTCCCGCTCCCGCCACTGCCCCCCCTGCGGTACAGTGAAGCCAAAAAATGCTCTATCGAACCGCTCCCAGAAGACAGCCTGCTCGTCCTCAATCCGTTGCATGCCTGGTTTTGGCATCTGCGACCAACCCGCAAGCAGGCCAATAGCACGAAGGCGCCCTATGGTATAATTTCCTTATCCACACGAAGAGGACGAGCCGAGCAGAGGCATTCTCTGCTGGAGACCTGGGAAGGGAGTTGACAATGGCAAGCGTCTCAGTACAGATCGAAACAAGCGAAACGAACTCCGCAGGATTTCGGGCGACGGCAGGCAGGCATCAATCGGTTGGGCGCACCATGGGAGAAGCCTTAGATGCGCTGCTGGCAGAGTGGGATGACACGGCCCCGGCGGCAGACGTTCGTATCGAACCGCTTCCAGAAGATGAGGAGTACGTCGAACCCTATTTGACGAATGAAGGCGGCTTCTGGGTCATCGCAGGGGGACGGAGAATGTCTCCCGAAGATGCCCAACGTGACTTCGTGGCCGAAATGCGGGAGGAGCGCATCCGCTCTTTCTTTCCCGATACTCTGGGAAAACACGATGAAAGTTCTTCCTGATACTTCCGTCATGGTCGCGTCCATTCTCAAAAATCATCCTGCTCATGCACGAGCCATGTACTGGCAGCAGCGTATTCTTGCGGGTGAGATTTCGGGCGTTCTGGCAGCGCATTCTCTGACTGAAATCTATTCCACGTTGACCCGGATGCCTCCGCCGAATCGCCTTTTACCAGGTGTTGCGTGGGAGGCTATCGAACGCAACTTGCCTTTCTTTGAGATTGTGACGCTCACGGAAGCGGAAGTCGTTACCGTCCTAACCGACCTCTCTGCCCGAAGTATCGGCGGTGGACAGGTGTACGATGCCCTCATTGCCGCCGTTGCCCGCAAAGCCGGGATTGATCTATTGCTGACGCTCAACACGACCCATTTCCGCCGCGTCGCTCCCGACCTCACAGACCGGATTCAAGAGCCGTAAGATTGTCCCTGTCAGTCAGATGAGGCCCCTCAACCACTTTCTTCACGCCCCCGTTGACGAGGGCGAGGGCCGCTTTGATATCGTCTGCTACCAATGCTTCCATCAGTTGTCGGTTCAGGATTTCCTATAGGGACTCGTTCGGGTTTCTCATGCGGGGCGGCGCTTCTTCCTTGTGGTAAGGCCCATGTAAGTTCGGGACAGAGCAGCGCTCTCGAGGTCTCGCGCAGACTCACGATGCCGGTAAGTTCGCTTTCGGAACCGTCCGCTCCTGCCGCAGGGAGAGCAAAACAGGAATATGCGCGGCCCTTCACGAATTTTCCCATCAGCCTTCTATACGCGGGGCGCACCCTATCGCATGAAAATGCCTTCTCCCCCGAAATCGGGGGCCGGGGGGCGGCTATTTTCCCGCCAGAAGGGGAGAAGTAGGTGCAGAGGAACTGTCTGAAAACAGCGTGGCTGGCATGGGGCTTTGTCGGGTTTCCGGTCGCCGGGTTGCTGCCTCTGCTTCTGGTGGGATGCAGACCCGCTTCGCCCTCTGCCACCGCGCCCGATGGCTCGCGCCTGTTTACGACCTACTGCGCTGACTGTCATGGGCCGCAGGGAACCAACGACCGGCGGGGCGCAGTGCCGCAGATGCGCCTCTCCGCTGCAAAATCTCTCTCGGAACAGGCGTTCGTCCGCATCATCGCCAACGGGCGCGGGGCGATGCCCGCCCTGAAATCCCGGCTTTCGACCGCCGAGATCGAGGCCGTCGCCCGGTACGCCCGGAGTCTTGCCAGGGAGACCGCCCGTTAGCGCGATAAGCCCCTGTACGCGGTTCGCCCTGCATACACGCAGTTTGTTCTTCCGTGCCTTGTAGTTACGATTCCTGGAAGGAGACACCATGCCTCACGATATGGGCGCACTGCAGCCCGCTGGCGGACTGCTCGACTGGCTCGCCGGGAACGGGTATATGCTACATCGGGGCTGTTTTCTGTATGATAACGGCTGGGTCATTGCCTATGTGGCGGCGAACTGGCTGATTTCGCTGGCCTATGCGCTCGTTGCGCTGCTCATCGCGCAGCGGATGTACCGGGCTTCCCATATCCAGAAGACCATCATGGGCTTCTCGCTGCTCGGCATCTTCGTCACCTGCTCCTTCGGGCATCTGCTGGCGGGCGTCACCACTGTCCTCTGGCCGGGATACCGCTTCGAGACCTTCGCGCACTGGCTGACCGTCATCCCCGCCTGGGTGTTTCTCGCGCATCATAAACGCTTCTCGCTGATTGTCGAAGGGCCGCACATGATCGCGGAAAGCCGCGAAGAGTTGGCCCGCAAAAATGGCGAACTCAATACCCTCTATATCCAGTTAAAGCAGATGGACGAGCTGAAGTCGCAGTTCTTCGCCAACGTCAGCCACGAACTCCGCACCCCGCTCGCGTTGGTGCTTGGCCCTACGGAAAAACTGCTACGCGGCGAAGGGCTGACGGCCTCACAGCGCGAAGACCTCACGCTGATTCAGCGCAACGCCCGCACCCTGCTCAAGCACGTCAACGACCTGCTGGATGTCGCGAAGATGGAAGCGGGGAAGATGAATGTCCGGTACGCCGAGACCGACCTTGCCGCGCTGACCCGCCTCATGACCGCGCATTTCGACGGTGTTGCCCGAGAACGCAGCCTGACACTGGAGGTCGCCTGCCCGGACACATTGCCTGCCCAACTCGACCCCGACAAAATCCAGCGCGTTCTGCTCAATCTGCTCTCAAACGCCGTGAAGTTCACGCCAAACGGCGGGCATATTCGTGTCAAACTGGAGGCAGAGGAGGGCTTCGCCACACTGCGCGTTCAGGACAACGGCCCCGGTATCTCTCCGGAGATGCGTGAGATCGTTTTCGAGCGATTTCGGCAGGTGGATAGCGCCTCCACGCGGCAGTTCGGAGGCACCGGGCTGGGGCTTGCCATCGTGAAGGATTTCGTCGAACTGCACGGCGGTTCGGTGGAGGTGAGCGAGGCGCCCGGCGGAGGGTCCATATTTTCGATTGTCCTGCCTCTGAATGCGCCTGCCGGGGTCGAAGTGCAGCCTGCGCCCACCGGTTCGGACGAAGACCGGATGCAGCAGGCCCTCGACGAACTGCGGGTGCATCAGCAGTCCGAGACGGTTCTACACCATACCGATGAACCACTCGTTCTGATCGTGGAAGACAATGTGGATATGCGCGGCTTTCTGCTGGACACGCTCGGGGAGACCTATCGCACTGCTACCGCGCACGATGGTATCGAAGGCGAGCAGAAGGCGCTCGAACTGGAACCCGACCTGATCCTCAGCGATGTCATGATGCCGCGCCGCACGGGCGACCAGATGGTGCGGGAACTGCGGAAAAATCCGAAATTTGACGAGACGCCTATCGTCCTGCTCACTGCGAAGGCGGACGACGAACTGCGTATCCAGATGCTCCGCTCCGGCGCTCAGGACTATGTGATGAAGCCTGTCGCGGTCGAGGAACTGCGGGCGCGTGTCGGCAATCTGGTCACGATGAAGCGGGCCAGGCAGGCATTGCAGCTTGAACTCGCCGTGAAGACCGAAAATCTCGAAACGCTGGCCGTCGAAGTGGTGAACCGAAAACGGCAGATTCAGACTGCTCTGGAAGAGACCCGTGACCGCAACGAGCAGTTGGCTCTGGCGGTGCAGGAGGCGCATCACCGCATCAAGAATAATCTCCAGTCCGTCACCGCGCTGCTGGAGATGCAGATAGACCCGGCAGAAACACAAATTCCCGTCCAGACGGTCTACCAGAGTCTGCTGCGGATCAAGACGATTGCGCTCGTGCACGATATGCTGTCGCGGGATCGGCCTATTGGGGATGTCGCGGTGGACACCGTGCTGCGCCGCCTGACGGAACTGCTCAGTAATGGACTGCGAACTCCGCAGAATGGCGCGCCGATTCGACTGGAAGCCGAACCCGTCTCCCTGCCCACCAAAGTCGCCACCTCGCTCGCCCTTATCGTCAACGAACTGGTCAGCAACGCTGCCAAACACAGCGCGGTCTTTCGTGACAGTCAGGAGACGGGAGGAGAAAACGCCATTGTTGTCTCGTTACACCGTGAGCCGGGCCGTCTGCGACTCGTTGTCGAAGACCCCGGCCCCGGTTTCCCCGCCGATTTCAATGCGGTACAGGATGCCCACTTCGGACTCGATCTGGTCGCCTCCCTGGTCAGCGCCGACTTGCAGGGCGAGATCACCTATGGCAACGCACCAGACAGCGGGTTCCCACGAGGGCGAGTCACCATTAGCTTCCCCGAACGCCCTGCCTCGGCCTGAGGGGAACGTGAACGGAACGGATAGCCTCAAGGGTCTGCGGGTCGTTATCTGCGAAGACTAGGGCGTGACCCAGATGCAGCTTCGGCGCGTCCTTACGCGGGCCGGAATGGAACGGGAGGCTTGCTTTCGATGGCGTTGAGGCGGTCCGCGCCGTGCTGCGGGAACGGCCTGACATCGTCCTTATGGACATTCGTATGCCGAAGCAGTCGGGGCTGGAGGCCACACGGGAAATCCTCGCGGTTTTGCCCGTCTGCATCGTGATGCTTACCGCGTTCGCCGATACGAAGGTGCGCGAGCAGGCGGAGCGGCTTGGCGTCTGTGGCTACATCGTCAAGCCGATTACCAGCGATCTGCTGCTTCCGGGCGTGGCCGCCGCCTACTCCCGCTGGAGAGGAAAGAGAGAGGATAAATAGTAAGGGTTTCGAGAGGCAGGTGACAACCGAGGCGGGTTCGTGTCAGAATAGAGGCGTAACTGCCGCGACAGACGGCAGAGCAGAGGCTGTGCGCCAGGGTGAATCGTGCGGCGCATGAGAAACCGGTGATTACGCGACTGGAATGAACGGCATAACCTCGTGATTTTGACGTGCCGTTAGTATATCTACCGCTTAACAACCCCCTTGAGAGTTGTCGGAAGTGCGGAGCATAATCCTCCTACTCAACACAATCTTTTATAACTTGAGATACATCAAGAAGATCGTCAGCGCATTACCAGCACGGAGCAGTGGGCATGGTGCGCGACGCTATTGGAGACACTGCCGAGCAGCAGAGAAGTCAGAGCGCCCCGGCCCCGGGAGCCGAGGACAATCAGGTCGATGCCCAGGCGCCTGGCGAAGGCGACAATGATTTCCGCTGGAGCGCCTGTCTCCTGATGAAAGGAGCAGGCAATCCAGGTTCCGCGGGCTTTTGCACGAACGTCTGCGGTGATCTTCTCCAGCAGATGCGTCGCGCGGGAATACGGAGTCTCGCTGTCCGTACCAAGATACGGCGACAGGCTGTAGGGAAGCGAAGCGCCGTCAAGCATATTGAGTACACGCAAAGAAGCGGCGAATTTTTGCGCGATCTTGACGGCAGCGACCGCGGCATGAAGGGCTCCCTCCGAACCATCTGAAGCCAGCAGAACCTGCTGAAACGACATTGGAAGGTTACCCCGGACGATCAGGACAGGACAGTGGGCGTGGTGCAGCACCCCTTCGGAGACACTGCCCAATAGGAATGACGCCACATCGCTCACTCCCTGCCCGCCCAGCACAATCAAGTCTGCTTCGTGCTGCTTGGCAACGCGAGTGATCGCCTCTACGGGATGACCGCATTCGAGCAAGGTTTCGTATTTAACCCCGGCCTCCAGAAGAATTTTGCCGGTAGAGCCTTTTTCAAAAGTCGGCTGTCGCCGTGGTTGCTTTGCCCATCAAGAATGCTACGGAGCGGGCAGAGAGTCGATTCTACTCAGAAACAGACGCCAATCTCGCCTTTTCCTGGCAACAGACCCCTCGGCAGACGTG
>JBBRLP010000105.1:0-19141 GCA_038231295.1 Chthonomonadales bacterium | reverse complement strand
TTCGGACAAAAGGCGTAGAATGCGGAGAGTGGCCCTGATAGCCTGAACGTTTCCGAAGGAAACTTGGCCGCAGGCCATTCCGCGGAGGAGTTCACTCCGCCGACCCCGCCCAACGGCATGGTCGTCTGCGTAAGGTGAGTTGGTAATGCGCTGGTTCAACCCTGCCTTTCGGGGAGTTCTATTGGGAAGGCAGACGAGCGGTTTTTTGCGTGGAAGAGCTTCCTCCGTCCAAAATCGCCGCGCACGTCTTGACGTGCGTCCTCCGATTGTGCTAATCTGTATCCCCAATTCACAGAGTCGTGAAAGGGCAAGCCGTTCGGAAACGTGATCTTCGATCTTCCCGTAAGGTGCCACTGACCTGCAAAAAAGAGCCGTGTCCGTTTCCCCGGCGTAACGCTGCACCACTATCCTGCGCGGGAGACCATTCTGCCGCGAGACGGCCCTGGGGAGATGCCAACCCGTGAAATCCAGACCTGGACACCTGCCTGCGGCGCACGGCCTGTACGACCCGCAGTTTGAACACGACGCCTGTGGCGTCGGATTCGTCGCCCATATCAAAGGCCACAAATCGCATCGCATTATTGAGGACGCCCTCGACATTCTCAAAAACCTCGCGCATCGCGGGGCCACCGGCTGCGACCCGCTGACCAGCGACGGCGCCGGGATTCTGCTCCAGATACCCCACGAATTTTTTGCCGCCGAACTTGCGGCCAAAGGCGTCACCCTGCCTGCCCCCGGACACTACGGGGTCGGTATGTTCTTCCTGCCGACCGATGCGGAAGAACGCGCCCTCTACCAACGAATCATCGAGCGCACCGCCTCCGAAATCAGACAGCCCCTGCTGGCATGGCGCGATGTGCCGGTAGACCACTCCCAGCTTGGCTGGCTGGCGCAGAGCGTCGAACCCGTTATCCGACAGGCGTTCTTCCAGCGTGCCGCCGAGGTCACCGATCAGCTTGCCTTCGAGCGCCGCCTCTATCTGCTACGCCGCCGCATCCAGAACCAGATCGCCGACCTCGATCTGGAGCATGAAGGCTACTTCTATGTCAATAGTCTGTCCTCCCGCACCGTCGTCTACAAGGGCCTGCTGATGGCGGATCGCATCGCCGCCTACTTCCTCGATATGCAGAATCCGGCGGTCACGAGTGCGCTGGCCCTGGTGCATCAGCGCTTCTCGACCAACACCTTCCCGACCTGGGACCTCGCCCATCCGTTCCGCTATATCGCCCACAACGGCGAGATCAATACCCTGCGCGGCAATCGCAACTGGATGCGGGCCAGAGAGGCCCGGATGACCTCCGAGGTCTTCGGCGACGAACTGAAGAAACTGTTTCCGCTCGTCAACAAATCCGGCTCCGACTCCGCTACCCTCGACAACGCCATCGAACTGCTGACCCTCGCCGGGCGCAGCCTGCCCCACGTGATGATGATGCTGATTCCCGAAGCCTGGGACAAAGACGCTCTCATGTCCCCGGAGAAGAAGGCGTTTTACGAATACCATGCCTGCATGATGGAGCCGTGGGACGGGCCTGCCGCCGTGCCGTTCACCGACGGCGTCTGCATCGGGGCGGTTCTTGACCGCAATGGCCTGCGCCCCGCCCGCTACATCGTCACCGACGACGATCTGGTCATTATGGCCTCCGAGACCGGCGTACTGCCCATAGACCCGGCGCGTGTCCGCAGTAAAGGCCGCCTCCAGCCCGGCAGGATTTTCCTCGTGGATACCGAGCAGGGCCGCATCGTCAGCGACGAGGAGATAAAGCACGAACTGTGCAGCCGCCAGCCCTACGCCGAATGGCTTGCCGCCAATATGCAGACGCTGCAAGACCTCGAAGCCGCCACTCCCGAACAGATCGCCGCCGAGCATCGCGACACCGAGCCGCTGCTTATCCGACAGCAGGCGTTCGGCTACACGCTCGAAGACATCCGCATCATCCTGCACCCGATGGCGACGAACGGCGAGCAGCCGCTCGGTTCGATGGGAACGGACACGCCGCTCGCCGTCCTCTCCAATCGCCCACAGATGCTGTACAACTACTTCAAGCAGTTGTTCGCGCAGGTCACCAACCCGCCGATTGACCCCATCCGCGAGGAGCTGGTCACGTCGCTTGTGGACTATATCGGCGGCGGCGGCAGCCTGCTGGAAGAAGGCCCGGAACATGCCTGCCAGATTCGTCTGGAGCGCCCTCTGCTCACCAACGAAGAGCTGGAGAAGATTCGTCACATCCGCTCCAGTGACTACCAGGCCCGCACTCTCTCGACGCTTTTCCGTGTCGCCGATCCGAACGGGCTGGAAACGGCTCTCGACGCGCTCTGCGCGGCGGCGGACAGCGCCATCCAGGAAAACGTCACCTTCTTTATTCTGTCGGATCGCGGCGTCAATGCGGAGAGTGCGCCGATTCCCGCCCTGCTCGCCACCTCGACCCTGCACCATCACCTGGTGCGGCGGGGAACGCGCAATCAGGTCAGCCTGATCGTAGAGACGGGTGAGGCGCGAGAAGTGCAGCACTTTTGTCTGCTCGTCGGGTACGGCGCCAGCGCCATCAACCCCTACCTCGCCTACGAGACCATTGCCGATATGAAGGCGCAGAACATCCTGCCCACCGATCTGACCGTCGAAAAGGCCGTCAAGAACTTTATCAAAGCCGTAGATAAGGGCATGATAAAGACCTTCGCCAAGATGGGTATCTCCACGCTACAAAGCTACAAGGGAGCGCAGATATTCGAGGCTATCGGGCTGGATCAGGAAATGGTAGATCAGTATTTCACCGGGACGCCCTCGCGACTCGGCGGCGTCAAGCTGGATGTCCTTCAGCGGGAGGGCGCCGCACGTCATGCCTTCGCCTATCCCTCCATGCACATCGCGGAAAACCTTGACCTCGATCCGGGCGGGCAGTATCAGTGGCGGCGGTTCGGGGAGCATCACCACTACAACCCCGACACGGTCGCGAAATTGCAGCAGGCTGTCCGCGCCGACGACTACAAGACCTTCAAGACCTTCACGAAGGCGGCGGACGACATCAGCGAGAACCTCTCGACTCTGCGTGCCTTGCTGCGCTTCGTTCCCGGTGAGGCCGTTCCGCTCGAAGAGGTCGAACCGGCCAGTGAGATTGTCAAGCGGTTCGTGACCGGGGCCATGTCGCTCGGCTCTATCAGCCGGGAGGCGCACGAGACTCTCGCCATCGCTATGAACCGCATGGGCGGCAAGAGCAACACGGGCGAAGGCGGTGAAGACCCGGTGCGCTATGTGCCGATGCCCAACGGTGACCGCCGCCGCAGCGCCATCAAACAGGTCGCATCGGCCCGTTTCGGCGTCACCGCACACTATCTGGTGAACGCCGACGAGCTTCAGATCAAAATGGCGCAGGGCGCGAAGCCCGGCGAGGGCGGAGAACTGCCCGGTCATAAGGTAGACCAGTACATCGCCGATATTCGCCACTCCACTCCGGGCGTGACGCTGATCTCGCCACCACCGCATCACGACATCTACTCCATCGAAGACCTGGCGCAGTTGATCTTTGACCTGAAGAACATCAATCCGCAGGCCCGTGTCTCCGTCAAACTGGTCTCCGAAGTCGGGGTTGGGACGGTCGCGGCAGGAGTCTCGAAAGCCCATGCCGATCACGTCCTCATCAGCGGCTACGATGGCGGAACGGGCGCTTCGCCTATCTCCTCCATCAAACACGCGGGGATTCCGTGGGAGATGGGGCTTGCGGAGACACAACAGGTGCTGGTCAAGAACGACCTGCGCGGACGCATCCGGGTGCAGACCGATGGACAGCTCAAGACAGGGCGTGATGTGGTCGTCGCAGCGCTGCTCGGGGCGGAGGAGTTCGGCTTCTCCAGTGCGCCGCTGATTGCCATGGGCTGTATCATGATGCGCGTCTGTCATCTGAACACCTGCCCGGTCGGTATCGCCACGCAGGACCCGGTACTGCGGGCGCGGTTCGCCGGACAGCCGGAGAATGTCGTTGCCTTCTTCTTTTTCCTGGCGGAAGAGGTACGTGAGTACATGGCAGAACTTGGTTTCCGCACAGTGGATGAGATGATCGGACGCATGGATCGGCTGGACGCCTCCGCAGCCATCGCGCACTGGAAGGCGAGCGGCCTCGATCTCTCCCCCCTGCTCACCATGCAGGAGGTCGCGCCGGAAGTCGCGCATCGCTGCGTCATCAAGCAGGATCATGGCCTCCAGACCGCCATTGATCTCCAGCTCATCGAACTGTCGCAGTCCGCGCTGGAAAATGCAACGCCCGTGACCATCGAGATGCCGATCTTCAACCGGAACCGCACGGTCGGCACAATGCTCTCCGGGCAGATCGCGGAGAAGTGGGGCGCGGAGGGGTTGCCCGAAGACACCATCCGCATCAACTTCAACGGCTCGGCAGGGCAGTCGTTCGGGGCGTTCCTCATGCGCGGCGTGACATTGACGCTGGAGGGCGACGCCAACGACTACGTTGGCAAGGGCCTCTCCGGTGGGCGCATTGTGGTCTTCCCGCCCAAAGAGGCTCCGTTCGACCCGGCGGAGAACATCATCGCGGGCAATACGCTGCTTTACGGCGCGACCAGCGGAGAGGTCTACCTGCGCGGCGTGGCCGGCGAACGGTTCGCCGTCCGCAACAGCGGCGCGAGCGCGGTCGTAGAAGGAACCGGCGATCATGGCTGTGAATATATGACCGGGGGAACCGTGGTCGTTCTCGGGCGCACCGGGCGCAACTTCGCGGCGGGTATGAGCGGCGGTGTCGCCTATGTCTACGATCCCGAAGGCGACTTCCATCGGCGTCTGAACGACAATCACGGGCTGATCGTGCTGGAGAAGGTGACAGAGGAGCGCGACATCCAGACGCTGAAGACCCTCATCGAAAATCATCAGCGGCTGACGCGTAGTGACCGCGCCGCGACCATCCTACAGCAATGGGAGACCGCCCTGCCACAGTTCGTCAAGGTCGTCTCGCTGGAATTCCGACGCGCCCAGGCCGCTCAGGAGGCAGAGAAAGCGTCGGTATGATCCAGCGTCGGAAAAGAAACCCATGAAGCAGTTCAAACTCGGCTATGTTCACTGCCCGGAGTGCAAAGCCAATATGAGTCTGGAGACAGCGGCTTCTTCGGCGGACGAGGAGGGAGTAGAGCCGCAGCTCATCTGTCCGCAGTGCGACCGTCGCGAGGAGCGAACACGCATCGTAGAAAATACCTGCCGATGCGGGGCCGTCACCGCCGTGCGAGCCTATGCTCTGTCCGCCCCGCAGATGCCCGTGCGCCTTTTCGTCACAGAACTCTCCAAAGTGCCGTTCCATCATCGGGACGGCAGAGGTCTCAATCCGCGTGAGGACTGCACCGCCTGCACGCCCTGTTTCGTCTGCAAAGAGCCACTGAATACCCAGCAGTGTGCATGGGAGGAGATTCCGCTGGAGGGTCTGCTCGACAAGACCGGACTGACGCAGCAGTATGCTTATATCCATCCCGACTGCTACCCTGCTTTCGAGGAGTGGTTCACAGCCCATGTAGCCCGGCTTCGCCAGGAGAAGAGTGATCGTCAGCAGGAGGCAGAGCGGCGGGAGGCGTGTCTTGCAGAAGCCCGCTGTCTGGAATGTGAAAAGCCGCTCTCTTTGCTGGACAGGTTTGCCGGACGCATCCGTCACAAATCCTGCCCATTGCATTCCGGTGGTAAGGGAAAGACATCCAAAGCCGGAACAAGCAACAAGCCTACGGCAAAGAAATCTACGAAGAAAAAGACAAGATGACGGCCCCTTCAGGGCTGCGAGTTATTCAGAGAGACGAAGGAAGAAGATATGGCGGATCCGAAAGGTTTCTTGAAATACGGGCGCGAACTGCCGCCCCGTCGTTCCGTCGAGGAGCGCCGACAGGACTGGGTGGAAGTCTATCTGGAGTTCCCGGACGACAAACTTCAGCGGCAGGCGTCGCGCTGCATGGACTGCGGGATTCCCTTCTGTCACAACGGCTGCCCGCTCGGCAACATCATCCCGGATTGGAACGACCTGACCTATAGGGGCCGCTGGAAAGAGGCGCTGGCAGAACTCCATGCCACCAACAACTTCCCGGAGTTCACCGGTAAGCTCTGCCCCGCACCCTGTGAGGCGGCCTGCGTCCTGGGAATCAATCAGGACGCGGTTGCCATTCGTCGTATCGAAGAGAGTCTGGCGATGCGCGGCTGGAGCGAGGGCTGGATTGCGCCCGAACCGCCGGAGATGCGGACGGGCAAGACCGTTGCGGTCGTCGGTTCCGGGCCAGCGGGCCTTGCCGCCGCGCAGCAGTTGAATCGGGCAGGCCACACGGTCACCGTCTTTGAACGCGCTGATAAGGTGGGTGGACTGCTGCGCTACGGCATTCCCGATTTCAAAATGGAGAAGTGGGTTCTCGACCGCCGCGTCACACAGATGGAGGCCGAGGGCGTCACCTTCCGCACGAATACCAACGTCGGCGTGGACATTTTGGCGGCGGACCTGCGGGCGCAGTTCGACGCCGTGGTGCTGGCGGGCGGCTCGACGAAGTCCCGCGACCTGCCGGTGCCGGGGCGCGACCTCGAAGGCATCTACTTCGCGATGGAGTTCCTGCCGCAGCAGAACAAGAAGGTCTCCGGTGTCTGGTCGGAAGAACACCCGCAGTTGACCGCCGAGGGCAAGCGCGTGGTTATTCTGGGCGGCGGCGATACGGGCGCGGACTGCCTCGGAACCGTCCACCGTCAGGGCGCGGCGGAGGTCTATCAGTTTGAAATCCTGTCCAAGCCGCCTTCGGAGCGGGACGAGACGATGCCCTGGCCCTACTACCCGATGATTCTCCGCACCTCCGCCGCGCACGAAGAAGGCGGCAATCGGGACTGGAGCATCAGCACGAAAGCCTTCTCCGGGGAGGATGGCAAGCTCAAAAAGCTGCACGGCGTCCGGGTCGAGTGGTCAGCCCCGGATGCGACCGGGCGGCGCAAGATGGAAGAGGTTCCCGGCTCGGAGTTTGCGCTGGAAGTAGACATGGTGCTGCTTGCGCTCGGCTTCCTGCACCCACAGCCGGAGGGTCTGCTCACTGACCTCGGCGTGGAGTTAGACGCGCGCGGAAACGTCAAATCCGACAGCCACTATGCCAGTAGTTTGCCCGGCCTCTTCGCCTGCGGCGATATGCGGCGCGGCCAGTCACTCATCGTCTGGGCCATCGCCGAAGGCCGTGAGGCCGCCAGCAACGTAGACCGCTACCTGATGGGCGAGTCCCAACTCCCACTCACACGCGGTTCCCTGCTCGCTGTGTAGGCCTCTGTTCCTAGCCGTCAGGAGAGCCAGCCATAGAGGTTGGCGCGGTAGAGGGCGCGTCCGAGGAAGAACAGGCAGAAGAGGAACAGGAAGAGGCCGAAAAGCAGACGAGCCTGCTGCTTGTCGAGGGGCATCCCCGACGTGCGCCGAGATAGGTGGAGGGGAGGCTTATTCAAGCCTCCCCTCGGTTGTTGTCATCGCTGCATATCTGTGCCTCGAAGGTCCGTTTCATATTTTTTCGCGACAGCATTTACGGGTGTCACGCTGATAGGCTTTAGCTTCACTCTCCATTTGGCCGTGTTGTCGGATTGAGAGTCGGACGAACTTATAAGCGTCACGATCCACATTTTTCCTGAACGGGCAGCGCTCCAGCCGTTGGCTATGGGGCTATTATTATTTTTTGCCGCCTGCTCCAGGGCGGCGAAATGCTGCCCCAGGGTGCGTGAAGCCTTCGTTGGCGCATGAAGCTTTACGGCCCGGATCGCCTGGATAGCCTCATTTGCCGGTTTGA
Source organism: Chthonomonadales bacterium (assembly GCA_038231295.1). Taxonomy (GTDB): domain Bacteria; phylum Armatimonadota; class Chthonomonadetes; order Chthonomonadales; family Chthonomonadaceae; genus JANXLO01. The sequence goes on along the minus strand of JBBRLP010000105.1, from coordinate 11,374 downwards.
TGACCGGTTTATGGTGATGCATTTTTGGCTGCGTTTGACCGAGAAGTGCGAACATCGCAGCGGCCAGAAGTCGAATGGACATAATCATTTCCCCTTTCGGAATCGCTATTCTCCACAGTGCGAGTAAACTCCCTGACAATAGAGTACGTCAACGGTGAGGATTGCGTTCGATGGTGAGATCATGGCGTGTATCTCGACGCGTCTTGACAGCGGCGCGAGAAAAGAATACACTACTCTGCAAGCGCAAACATCTGTAACAGGCGCAGAGACGCCGGGAGAGTAAAGAGGAAGTGCCGCATATTCTGCTAACCGGCTTTGGGCCGTTTCAGTCCGTCGTCAGCAACCCGTCGGAGCGCGTCGTGCGCTATTTCGCCGCGCAGACCGTCCACGGAGCAACCCTGACAACGCGCTGTTTTCCCGTCTCGTTCCGCACGGCAACGGCGGAGATGGCTGAGGCGATAGCCTCCGGTGGCCCGCACGGGGAGCCGTTCGACGCGATTCTCATGCTCGGTGTAGCGGGAGAACGCCCGCACTGGAGCGTCGAGCGCGTCGGCAGGAACTGCAGCACGACCGCCGCCGCAGACGGCGAGAACTTTCGCTGGCCGCAGGCGCAGATCGTGCCGGAGGCGTTGCCGGAACTGCCTTCCACATTGCCCGGCCTCGCGCTGGTCGCCGCTATCGAGAACGCGGGTCTGCCCGTCCTCCTCTCCGAGAGTGCGGGAGACTACCTGTGCAACCATCTGCTCTTCTGGACGCTGGAGCATCTGCGTTCGCAGGGCCTGCCCACACGCGCCGGATTCCTGCACATTCCCGCCGACCCCGACACGTTCGCGCCGTCTGCCGGGAATGGCTTTAATGCGCCCCGACCGACGTTTCCCTTTCAACAGCACTGTGCGGCGGTTCAGGCCGTTCTCGAAACCCTGACCGCCCCGGTGGGAGATTCCCTTGACATTTGACCTCAAAGCCTTTCTGGAAGAGCGCCGCGCCCGCATCGAGGCCGCGCTGCACCGTGCCCTTCCCCCCACCGAAGCCATCCCGCAGACCCTGCATGAATCCCTCCGCTACAGCGTCCTCGCGCCCGGCAAGCGCCTGCGCCCCACCCTGGTGCTGGCCGCCGCCGAAGCCGTTGGCGGCAAAGACGAAGACGTGATGCCCACCGCCTGCGCCCTGGAATGCATCCATGTTTTCAGCCTGATTCACGACGACCTGCCCTGCATGGACAACGACGACTACCGGCGCGGACGCCTGACCAACCACAAAGTCTACGGCGATGCGATGGCCCTGCTCGCGGGGGATGCGCTGCTCGCGCTCGCGTTCCAGTTGATCGCCGAGAACGTCGCCACCGTTCCCGCCGCCCGCGTCCTGCCCACCCTGCGGCTCATTGCAGAGGCGTCGGGAACCTGGGGCATGGTCGGCGGTCAGGTCGTGGATATGGAGTCACAGGGGCAGGAGGTCACGACCGAGACACTCCAGTACATCCATGCCCACAAGACTGGGGCGCTGCTCACCGCCTCCGTGCTGTCCGGGGCCATGCTTGCGGGCGCGACCGACGCACAGAGAGACTCCCTGCGGGCCTATGGCGGCCATATCGGGCTGGCCTTCCAGATCGCCGACGACATTCTGGATGTGACGGGCGACGAGGCCAAAATCGGCAAACCGGTCGGCAGTGACGAAGAGCGCGACAAGGCCACCTACCCCAAACTCTACGGGTTGGACGAATCCCGCCGCCGTGCCCATGCCGAAGTCGAGGCTGCGCTGCACACCCTCGCTGCCTTCGATGCCAACGCCGAGCCGCTCCGCGCCATTGCCCGTTACATCGTCGAGCGGGACCTGTAGGAGAGTACGTTGCGCGTCTTGATTGTCGGTTTCGGAGGAGTCGGAGCGATGGCGGCCTGGCGGCTGGCGCAGGCCGGTCACGAAGTCGTCGCGCTGGAACGCTTCCGCCTCGACCACGATAGGGGCAGTTCCTATGGCGACAGCCGGATCGTGCGGCGCGTCTATCCCGATCCTCTCTACACCTCCCTCATGGCCGCTTCCTACGCGCTGTGGGAGGAGCTAAACGCCCTGTCTCACGCAACCCCAGACGGCCTGACGCTGTTTCAGCCCTGCGGCGGAATTTTCTTCGGGCCGCAGACGCACCCCCACATTGCGGCGGCGCAGGCCGCGCTCGAAGCTGGTGGAGTCGCATTCGACCTCTGGACCGCCGCCGACCGCTCCCGCCACTTCCCCGCGCTCAAACTCGCGGAGGACGAGATCGCCATCCACGAACCGAGTATGGGCTTTGCCCGCGCCTCCGCCGCCGTGCGCTTCGCCGCGCATCTGGCCCGCACACAGGGCGCACAGATACTCGAAGAGCGCACCGTCGTCGGGATCGAGGCGCACGGTTCCGGCGTTGTGGCGACGTTGGAAGACGGAGAGAGGCTGCATGGTGACCGCCTGCTCATCGCTGCCGGGGCGTGGACACAGCCTCTGCTGGCGTCGCTTGGTGTGACCATCCCCCTGACCGTTACCCGGCAAGCGTATGTCCATTTCGCCCCTGCCGCGCATCCCGAAAACTTCGCGGTCGGTCGGCTGCCTGTCTGGATAGATGCCGCCGCCAACACCTACGGCTTTCCCGCGCTCGGCCCCGGCAGCGTGGACGGTGTGAAACTCGGCCTGCACGACCACGGCGCCGCCGTTACGCCCGAAACCGTGAACCGCAGCGTCACCGAAGCCGACCGCGACGCTGCCCACCGCTACGCCCGCCGCCGCTTTGAGGGCCTGAGCGATCAGGTCGTCTACGAGAAAGTCTGCCTCTACTCCAACACCCCGGACGAGGACTTTGTCATAGATGCGGTTCCCGGCCTGCCTGCCGTCCTGTTCATCAGCGCCTGTTCGGGACACGGCTTCAAGTTCACTCCGCTGCTCGGTCAGATCGCCGCCGCCCTGCTGACAGACCAACCCGTTCCGTATGACCTGTCTCGTTTCCGCCTCGCCCGTTTCGGTGCAGAACAATTCGCGCTGGATGCGTAGAAGAGAGGAGTCAAGTCACTCACCTGACGCAGGCGAATAGGGCGCGACGGACGAGGGGGCGACGGAGTGAACTCCCCGCTATGTGACCTTCGGCCCAGTTTCCTTCGGAAACGTTTAGCACGTGAGAACCATTCGTCGCGCTGAACAAAGTTTGTCGCCATGGGTTTCGTCTGAAGGACGATCCGTCGAAGCCGCGTAGCGAGGGGTTTCAACCCTTTGCCTGCTCGTCTGCGTAAGGTGAGTCAAGGCATCAACTCCATAAGGATAACCGTTTGCTCGTTATGAAAACTAGCCATTACATAAATCTCCGGTTCGCGCTGGTACTTGTCCTCAGCATGAGCCTGATACAGATAACTCATGCCGACGAGAAAGCCGCGAAACGCAGGGCCGTGTTCTCCTATCCCTCGTCCAGTCAGCTCGATTTCCGCGCCACCCTCGACACGCCTGCCGGACGGCACGGTTTCCTGAGCGCGGGCAACAACGGGCATTTCTACTTTGCCGACGGGCAGCGGGCGCGTTTCTGGGGCATCAATGTCTCCTCCACGCGCCTCGATATTCCGCCGGATCAGATCGAAAAGGTCGTGGCGAACTTTGCCCGCGCCGGTCTGAACCTCGTGCGGTTGGAGGCGATAGACAATCGCAACTGTCTGCTGGGCAAGACGACTGCTCCCGACTCCCTGCACTTCGATACCCGCTATCTCGAACGGCTCGACCGCTGGATGGACTCACTGCGGCGGCACGGCATCTATTACTATCTCGACCTGCTGGATTTCCGCACCTTCAAGTCTGGGGACAATGTGCTGAACGCGGACACCATGGATCGGGCGGCGCGGCCCTATGCGATCTACGACGAGTATCTCATTCAGCTTCAGAAGGACTACGCGACCCGCCTGCTCTCCCATCGGAACCCCTACTCCGGCATCGCACCGGCAGACGATCCGGCAATGGCGATGGTCGAAATCTGCAACGAACACGGCTTCTTTCTCTACCCGGAGCGACTGGAGACCCTGGCCGAGCCGTACCGCACCGATCTCCGCAACCGCTGGAACCGCTGGCTGCGCGACCACTACGGAACCCGCGATAAATTGACGATGGCGTGGGGCAGTGTGAACGGCTTTCCGGTGCTGCGGGAGGAGGAAGACCCGGAACGCCTGAGCGTGGAGATGCCGTTGCTGACGCGGCCGCTGGTCGTCGCCGATCCCAATACCGCTGACCTGCGCCGCGCTCCCGCCCGACAGCGCGACTGTGTGCAGTTCCTGACGGAGCTACAGCGGCTCTATTTCCGCACCATAAAAGAGCATTTGAAGTCGCTTGGCGTCCGTGTGCCGATCACTGCCGTCGTCTCGAATGACGTCGCCCCGGATGTCTGGTCGGTGGCGCAGGAGTGCGACTTCACGGCGGAGAACTGGTATGGCGATACCATCAAGGAAGACCAGCGGACACCCGGAATGCGCTACTACAGCAATCGGAACTCGCTGCGGGAGGACGGGCCGCTGGGCTTCGCGCCCTTCACCTCCTCGCTGCGCTGGGACAACAAGCCGGTGGTCATTCGGGAGTGGGGAACGATCTGGCCCAACCGTTACCGGGCTGTCAGCGTGCCGGAGGTGCTGGCCTACGCCTCCCTGCAAGACTACGACGCGGTGCTGCTGTTCGGATACCAGACCAATCGTGCGCCGAATGGAGCCGAGGCCGATGTCCTCAACGACTATGCCTTCCAGTCCGACCCGACGGTCTGGGGGCTGCACGCCATCGCGGGGCAGGCATTCCTCAACCGCGCCATCCGCTCTGCCGAACACACCGCGACGCTCGTCTATCCGCCGTCGCACCTCTACGACTGGCCCGCTCATCTGAGCGAGCTGCATCGAGCCTCGTGGTCGGTGCGGGTCAAAAGCACGGTCTCCAGTTCGCACCCGGACGCCTCGCTCCAGACCCCGACCGGAACCCTGGCCGATGTGCAGTCTCTGCGCGATGTGCTGAACTTTTTTGGCAAGCGCGGGCTGAACATGAGCGAGAAGAGCCTGACGACGGGCGTCTGGCACAGCGACACGGGCCAGATCACCCGCTACGACCACGAAGGCAGGCTGGAAGTCAGCACACCGACGCTGGCGGTTCTGGCCGGGGAACTCGAACCGGGGAAGCTCTATACCGTCGGCAGTCTGCACGTCTCCACGCCCAACCGCTTCGGCGCGATCATCGCCTATTCGCTGGATGGGCTGCCGCTGGTGCGCTCGAAGCACAGGGTCATTAAGATGGTCACGCGGGCGGAGAACTCGGAGGAGTTACTGGAGAAGGCGGGGAAGGATTCGCCCGCTCCCTGGCAGTTGACGCAGGCAGGCACCTCTCCGGTACTCACCTATGGCGGACAGAGCCTCGTGCCGACGAAAGTCTGGATAGAAGCGCAGCAGGTGAACGGCAAGCCCGTTCCACTGCCGAGTCCCCTGCTGACCCTCAGCATGGCGGACGGCACCTGGGAACTCGAACTCACCGGCGGCACGGCGCGTCTGCTGTGCGATACGACGGAGATTCACGGCTCTCTGCACGGGCGCGATTTCGTGACGACTGAGGACGCTGTTGTGATGAAGTTCGCTCCGAAGCCGACAACGGGCATCACGGCAGCAAAGTGATCAGTTCTGTCTGGTGGGTGCTGACGGCGTAGTCGTGGGCAGATTTGCCGTAATCGTCGCGCACGGCGGTATCCGCACCGCCGTGCAGCAGTTCCAGAGCGGCCAGGCGATAACTCCCGTTGACGGCTTCGATGAGCGAGGTCTGCCCCCAGCGATTCCGCACGTTGATGTCCGCGCCATGTTTCAACAGCAGTGCGATCACTTCGCCGCTTCCGTTGCTCATTGCGGCATGATGCAGGACGCTGTAGCCCTGTCGGTCTTTCGCCCGGAGATCCGCCCCGCTGTCCAGAAGCAGCAGCACGGCCGTCAGTCGTCCATACTGTGCGGCCCGCATCAGCGGCGTCTGACCGAACTTGTTCTCCGCCTCCGCCTTCGCGCCATGCGCCAGCAGTACGCGAAGAATCTCCATATTGTTGCGCTCCGCCGCCCGAAACAGGGCTGTCTCTCCGTTCGGATTGCGCGTCTCCACCTCCGCGCCTTTCGCCAGTAGCGCCTGCATCACGCCGACACTGTACGCCTCCAGAATCGGCTTTGTCCCGTCCCGTTTCGCAGCGTTCACATCCGCGCCATGTTGAATCAGAGTCTCCAGTATCGGCAAATCGTCAAGGCGTATGGCATTGAACAGAGCGTTGTTCCCGCTGCGGTCGGCGCGTGTCAGGTTCGCGCCTTCCTGAACGAGCAGTCGCGCCATCGCCAACCGCTTCTGTTCGATAAGGCTGTTCAGGAGAGGTTTGCTGTCGGGGAGTAGGATGGGGTTCAGGTCTGCCCCGTGTTTCGCCAGCAGGAGAGCCATTGCAGTGTCGTCGCTGTAGGCGGCCTGGCTCAGCGCCGTAGCTCCGTTCTTTCCGGCCAGGTTCGGGTCGGCATGGAGGGCGAGCAGGACTTTTGCCAGTTCGGTCTGATGAGTCAAGACTGTTACACTGAGCGGGGAACCGGCCTCACTCTCCGCAAGGTTGGGATCGGCTCGGTTCGCCAGAAGCATTCCCACCGCCCCGATCTGCCCCGTCCGTACCGCCCACCAGAGCGCGGTCTTGCCATCCTGCGCTTTCGCATTCACGTTCGCTCCATGTTTGAGCAGCGTTCGCAGTACACCCAGACTGACGGGCGGCATTGCCTCCAATCTCCAGGTCGACGAGCCAAACCAGGGAGCGCCGTGAATGACCAGTATCTTCTGCATCGGGCTATTATAGAAGCCGAGACTGTGCCGATTATACGTCTCCAGACGCATAATCTGCCCGCCAGCCGCCGCATTCATCAGGGGAGTGACGCCCTCGGTATCGGCGGCATTAACATCCGCGCCGCGCTCCAGCAGTAAAGTGACGATCTCCGGGCTGCCCTCCGCCGAGGCGATCATCAGCGCCGAATTCCCCGCGCTATCCGTCTGCGTCGCGGAGGCACCGACCGCCAGTAAGGTCTGAACCCGCTTGCTGTCATTCCTTCGAATCGCCGTGATGAGTTCCGGTTCCTGTCTCTGTTGCGCGAACAGTGGCAGTCTCGCCAGTACCCCGCACAGACCAAGCAGAGTTATTCCGATGCGTTTCATAGCCTTCTCCTTGTCCTTTAGACGGGCCAACCGAAACTGCGTTACAGAGGGTGCAGGAGGATGCGGGACACTCGGCGAACTTTGTTTTTGTCCGAACCATGATTTGTCGGATTATGGTTCGGACAAAAGTGAGCGAGGAGATTCGCATGGATACCGCCCTTTTCGATACCGAGACGTACCGCAATGCCCGTATCGCCGCCACGAAGGCCGAATATGCCTGGGCGGATGCGAAGGCTGCCGGGATGACGCCGCAGGAGCGGAAGGCATGTCAGGAGGCGTTTCGGGGTAAGTTCGCTGCCCTGCTGGGTAATCTGGCGACGTGGGAACGGCCGCCGCTGAATCCGGTCGTTTCGGAGGGGGTGGCGTGTGACGGCTATCGCCGCGAAACGGTGACGTTCACGACCCGACCCGGTCTGACGGCGTTCGGCTACTTTCTGGTGCCGGACAACGTGCGGCCCCATACGCCTGCGATGCTCTGTATTCCCGGTCACGGTGTCGGGGTGGATGGGATGTGTGGACTGCGTGAGGAGGTGTATTCAGAAGATTTTGCGCTCCAGTGCGTCCGGCACGGCTATCCGACGTTCGGGCTAGAGATCACCGGGTTCGGGCGGCGGCGCGATGCGCTCGCAAAGCGGCTCGGCCCCGGCGTCTCCTCCTGTGGACGTGACAGTACCGCCGCCCTGATGTTGGGCGAGACGATGTCCGGCTGGCGTGCCTGGGATGCGATGCGAGCGCTGGACTATCTCCAGACACGCACCGACTGCGTAGACCCCGCACGCCTCGGCATCATGGGCATCTCCGGCGGCGGCCTGGTCTCCCTCTTCACTGCCGCCCTGGATACCCGCCTCTCCGCCTGCGTGGTCAGCAGCTACTTCAACACCTTCGCCGCCTCTGTCCTCTCCATAGACCACTGCGTGGACAACTACGTGCCGGGCCTGCTGCAACTCTGCGAAATGCCTGATCTGACCGCGCTGGTCGCTCCTCGCGCCCTGTTCGCCGTCACCGGCGATAGCGACCCGATCTTCCCACTCGCCGCCTTCGAGCAGGCCGTCACGCAGACACGAGGCATCTACGACGTTTTCGGCTGTCCAGAGAATTTCGGTGCGGAGATTTTCGAGGGCGGGCATCGCTTTTACGGCGAAGGCGCCTTCGCGTTCCTGAAACGACATCTCCCCGTAGCAGCAGGCAGTCTGGTATAATAAGGGGGATGAACACACCACACACAGATTCGGAACATCGGGCCAGAGATTGGCCCGAATTTCATTTTCAAGTGACGGAGCGGACGGAGGAGAGCGGAATTGCGGCGCGGTGCGGGCGGCTGACCCTGCCTCATGCGACTGTCGAGACGCCTGTCTTTATGCCTGTCGGGACACAGGCTACTGTGAAGGCCATGACGCCCGGAGAGCTGCGCGAGATCGGGTTCGGGCTGATTCTCGGCAACACCTACCACCTGCACCTCCGCCCCGGCGAAGAACTGATTGCACGGGCGGGAGGTCTGCACAGGTTCAGCGGATGGGAGGGCGCGATGCTGACCGACAGCGGCGGCTTCCAGGTCTTTAGCCTGACCGCACTGCGGCGCATCGGGGCGGACGGCGTTCAGTTCCAGTCGCATATTGACGGCTCGAAGCACGAGTTCACCCCCGCCAGCGTCATGCGGATCGAGCGCGACATCGGCGCGGACATCATCATGGCCTTCGACGAGTGCGCCCCCTACCCCTGCACCTACGAATATGCCGTCGAAGCGATGGAGCGGACGCATCGGTGGGCGGAGTTGTGCCGCGACGCCTACGATGGCTTTGACCGCCGCGCTACAGGAGGCTGGTCGCAGGCCCTCTTTGGCATTGTGCAGGGCGGCGTACATCGGGAACTTCGAGAGCAGAGCGCACGTTTTCTTGTAGGACTCGATTTTCCGGGCTATGCGGTCGGAGGTCTGGCAGTCGGGGAGGCAACGGAGCAGCGCAACGAATCCATCGCATGGACGACCGCCCTTCTGCCCCTCGACAAGCCCCGCTATCTGATGGGGGTCGGGACGCCGCTGGACATTCTGGACGCCGTAGAGCGCGGGATAGATATGTTCGACTGCGTTCTGCCGACGCGCAACGCTCGCAACGCGCAGGTCTTTACCTCTGAGGGGGTGCTGAACCTGCGGAACGCAAAGTTCGCCGAGGATTTCGGGCCAATAGACGCGCATTGCGACTGTCCCGTCTGCGTCCGTCATACCCGTGCCTACATCAAGCATCTCTTCAAGGCCAACGAAATCCTGGGACCGCGCCTGACGACCTATCACAATCTCTATTTCTATCACCAGCTGATGGCGGGTATCCGGGAAGCCATTCGCGCCGGTCGCTTCCGGGAGTTCCGGGACGCATTCAAGAAGCGCTATCAGCAGACATCTGAAGCCGTCGAAGGAGACGCAACGGAATAAAATACGCCGAAAATGTACATGTGAAGGGCAGGTTACTGAGCTACTGTGCAACCGTGAAGCATTCAGCGCTGTCCCTGCGTATGGTGTAATAATCGTGCCGGGAAGGAGAGATACACGGATGCAAGCAGCGTCAAATACGGCTCAACTGGACAGAGGTATTCCGCAAGACGATGCGAGTGCAAATACTCTCGTTATGGAACATATCGGCAACGTAAAGGACATGAATCGAGAGTTTGACGTCGCCTTCTGGCAGGCGCAGGAGTCCACAGCGCGGTTCCGAGCGGCGTGGGAGCAGGTCGAGTTTTACCACACGATGAAGGGCTTACCTAGAGATGAACTCCGACTTCAAAGATCTGTTGAAGCTCTTCAACGCCAATCAGGTTAGATACCTGGTCGTTGGCGGAATGGCCTTTATCTACCATGCCGAGCCTCGATATACGAAAGACCTGGACGTTTGGGTCAGTCCAGACAGCCAGAACGCCGCACGGGTCTTCAAAGCGTTGCGAGAATTCGGCGCCCCTCTCCACAATATTACCGAAGCAGACTTTGCAAATTCTGAACTGTTCTACCAGATGGGCCGCCCTCCGGCGCGTGTAGACGTTCTCATGTCCATTCCCGGGGGGAATTTTGAACAGGCATGGGAACGGCGGGTGGAGGCTGAGATTGAGGGAGTCAAATGGGCGTTCTTCTGGGAAGACCTGCTTGCATCGAAACTCGCCGCAGGCAGGCCGCAGGACTTGCAGGATGCCCTCATACTTCAACTTCCTGTCCGGTCTCCAGAAGAATACAAACAGCCTGATCCGCAGACCACAGAAGTCGTCGAAGGAGACGCAGACGAATGAGTGAGACGACCGAAGTCATTTCGAAGGACCGGGTGGCCGCCGCGCCGCTAAACGGCAAAACGAACGGCACGGTTCCACCGCTGGTTGAAACCGCGTCCGACCCGATTCATGCCGCCGAACAGGCGCACCATGCGGTAATGCTGCGGGACGTTCGCACCAACCCGAAGGTACGCGCCTATATTGAGAAGGCCAATGAGCAGATGCGCGAAATTGGCTATTCAGAGCATGGCCTGCGTCATGCCGCGCTTGTCGCTGCCATTGCCCGCAACATCTGCCTGGGCCTTGACTACGACCCGCGCACCGCAGAACTCGCCGCAATAGCCGGGTATCTGCACGACATCGGCAACTGTGTACACCGCATCTACCACCCGCAGATAGGCGCGACGATGGCCTTCCAAATTCTCGATCAGATGGGGATGGAGGCAGCCGAAATCGCAACGATCATCGGGGCGATTGGCAACCATGAGGAGCCGGAGGGCGTCCCCATCAACACCATCACGGCGGCGGTCATCATCGCGGACAAGTCGGATGTCCACTTTACCCGCGTCCAGAATCCCGACCCGGAGACTTACGACATTCACGACCGCGTGAATCACGCTGTCCAGAAATCCCGGCTGGTCGTGGATAAGACCGCCATGACCCTGACGCTCGATCTCGTCATTGACATCGCCGAAGCGACCCTGATGGAGTACTTTGAAATCTTCGTCATCCGCATGATTATGTGCCGCAGAGCCGCCACGAAACTCGGCTGCCGCTTCTGCCTCATTGTCAACGGCGTCGAACTCTAAGGTAGGACTACGTTATCCGGTGAAAACGTGTAGGGGGACTTGAAAAAAACGGGTTGGCGATACACAATGTTGGTTACCACACCAAAACATGAGGATCGCCATGAACCCGCAACCCCTATTCTGTCAAAATAACGCCTGCC
>JBBRLP010000104.1:0-19148 GCA_038231295.1 Chthonomonadales bacterium | reverse complement strand
GTGCAGGCGGTCACGGAGCCGCACGTTCTTTTCGGTTTTGTAGCGACGGACGAGTTCGGCGCGTTGGTCGTCCGTCAAGGTGAGCAGGCGTTTCATGCCTACTATTTTACACCATGAATAAGTCAACCGCCGTTAGTATAAGAGTGGTGCTATCGAGGAGTATTGTTCATGTCCGCCCTGCCGACGGGAATCGTCACGTTTCTCTTTACCGATATGGAAGGCAGCACCCGGTTGTGGGAGACCTACCCGGATGCGATGCGGCTGGCGCTCAGCCGACACGATACGCTGCTGCGCGAGATTATCGAGGCGAACCGGGGCTTTGTTTTCAAAACGGTCGGGGATGCGTTTCATGCCGCCTTTGCCTCCGCTGGTGATGCGGTCGCCGCCGCCCTGACGATTCAGAGACGCCTCCAGGAGGAGGTCTGGCCGGACCCACTGCTCATCAAAGTTCGGATATCCCTGCATACCGGGGCGGCGGATGCGCGGGACAACGACTATTTCGGCGTGACCCTCAACCGGCTGGCGCGGCTGATGACTATCGGACATGGCGGGCAGGTACTGCTCTCACTGGCAACCTGCGATCTGGTGCGTGACTCTCTGCCGCCCGAGACAGCCACGAGGCCGCTCGGCAGCCATCAGTTGAAAGACCTCCAGCAGCCAGAGCAGGTGTTTCAACTGATACATTCCGCTCTGCCTGCGGACTTTCCGCCGCTGCGCTCGCTCACGACCCTACCGACGAACTTGCCTGTGCAGTCCACCTCGTTTGTGGGCCGCGAGGTGGAGATACAGGAGATTCAGAGACTCCTGACCAGAACGCGCCTCCTGACGCTGACGGGCAGCGGAGGATGCGGCAAAACGCGCCTCATGCTCCAGGTCGCCGCCGATCTTCTGGGCGAGGATGGCGTGTGGCTCATCGAATTGGCGCCGCTGTCCGACCCCGCGCTCATTCCCCAGGCCATCGCGACGGTTCTGGGGGTGAAGGAGGAGCCGGGCCAGCCGATCTTGCAGACCCTGCTGCGCTGGCTCAAATCCAAGCGTCTGCTGCTCCTGCTTGATAACGGCGAACATCTGCTGGCTGCCTGCGCCCGCTTTGCCGATACTGTGCTGAAGCAGTGTCCAGAGGTGCGTCTGCTGGTCACCAGTCGGGAAGCGCTGGGAGTCTCCGGCGAACAGACGTATCGTGTTCCCTCGCTGGGTCTGCCTCCCGTTGTCACCACCCTGCGCCGGTTCTCGCTGACCGACCTGGGGGCGTTTGAAGCTGTCCGGCTGTTTGTGGATCGCGCTGCGATGGTGCGGGCAGACTATCGGCTTACCGCTGAAAACGCCCCGGCCCTGACTGCCGTCTGCCGCCGCCTCGACGGTATCCCGATGGCTATCGAACTGGCTGCCGCCCGGGTGCGTTCGCTCTCCGTCGAAGAGATCAACGACCGCCTTGACAACCGATTCCGACTGCTGACCGGCGGCAATCGCACGGCGCTGCCCCGCCATCAGACCCTGCGCTCCATGATAGACTGGAGCTACGATCTGCTGAACGATCAGGAGAAGACCCTGCTGCATCGGCTTGCGGTCTTTACAGGCGGCTGGAGCCTCGAAGCGGCGGAGAGCGTCTGTTCGGATGAAACGCTGGAAGACTGGGAAGTGCTGGATGTGCTGGCGAGCCTGGTGGATAAGAGCCTGGTTCTGCACGAGCCGCGAGACGACCAGACGCGCTATCGGCTTCTGGAGACGGTGCGCGAGTACGCTGCCGAGAAATTGACGGCCTCCGGCGAGAGCGCTGCGCTCTACAGGCGGCATCGCGACTATTACCTGCTGCTGGCGGAAGAGGCCGAGCTGAAAATGCGCGGGGAAGCCCAGGCGGAGTGGCTGCTGCGCCTGAGGATTGAGCATGATAATTTGCGCCTTGCGCTGGACGAAAGTCTGGCGGACCCAAATGGGGCCGATGACGCGCTGCGAATGAGCTTTTATCTGCGCCTGTTCTGGCTGGGGGGCGGCCTCTATTCGGAAGGCACGGAGACGGTAGTACGCGCTCTGGAGAAAGCGAAAACGGCGAACGGCGTCACTTCTCTGCTGCTGGCGAGAGCGCTTCATGCCGCCGGAATGCTGCAAAAAATGCCCGGGAATTTCACGCAGGCCCGTGCGTATTTCGAGCAGGCGATTCAGGCGGCGGCAGGAAGCGGAGACGCCTGGATATCCGGGGCTTCGCGTGGACAACTCGGAGATGTCGCCCTCTGTCAGGGAGACTATTCTCAGGCGCGGACCTATCTGGAGGCGGGCATCCCCCTGCTGCGGGAGGCAGGCGACGAACGGTTGGCCGCGATATTTCTGGGAACGCTGGGCGATCTCATCAGCAGAGAAGGGGACTCCGAGACCGCCCTGCGCTATCTACAGGAAGCGCTGACGCTCAATCGCCGTGCAAATCGAATCTACGATGTCGCCAATACGCTTATGCGTCTGGCGCAGACCCTCGACCGTCAAGGCGACTGCGCTCGCGCTCATCTGTGTCTCACGGAAAGCCTGGAGATCATGGAGCGGCTGGAAGACCAGATCGGGATCGCCCATGCGCTCTATCTGCTGGGACTGGTACGGCGGCAGGAGGGAAAACTGCCGCTCTCGCGCTCCGCTCTGGAGAGAGCGTTGGCCCTGAGCCTGGAAGCCCGTAATGAGTTTCTGGAAGGCGCCGTACAGCATGGATTGGCGATGACGCTGCTGCTGCTGGGCGAACAACAGAACGCTTGGACCCATCTGGCGGCGGGGCTGCATATCGCGCTGCGGTTAGGGGTCAAAGACTGCGCCGAATTTATCGAGACAGCCGCAGACTTTCAGAAGGCCGCCGGAGAAACCGAGAGGGCGGTTGTACTGACGGCGGCGGCGGGAGTCTTACGCCATTCGGTACGGCAGGTTCCGACGCTCGCGGAACGGCTCGCAAACGAGCGGCGTATCGAGGTCACCCAGACCGCGATGGAGCCGGAAGCCTTTCAGCAGGCATGGGCGCAGGGGCTGGCGCTGGGATGGGAAGAGGCGATGGCCTTTGCGCTGGAGGCGCTCGAAGGCGATTCTAAACAGGATGTCTTCCCGCCCGCCACCTGAAAAGTTCGGCCAGCCGTGCGGATGGGACAGCGAGACGCGATGCGATTTTCGTGGTGTTCCAGCGCGCTCCTGCCGTCCTGACCGTATTCTCTATTCCCACCCTGCGCGATAAGGAAAAGGCGACATGGAGCAGACCCAACAGACAGAGGCGCCGGAAGCGCCCGGAGAGACAGTAGACCTGGCGGCGCTGGGGCGTAAATGGACGCCCCCGCAGTCGGCGGCTCCCTCTGCGGAGCTTGCGGAGGTCATCGCGACTCCTCCTGCCTGGATTCATCGCGCCCTGTTGTATGGCATCCTGGCCTTTGTCGCGGTCGGGGGACTATGGGCCAATATCGGCACGATCAGCTCGCTGGTCGAGGCCAGAGGCGTCCTCGTGCCGGAAGGGAGCGTCCGCACCGTTGAGGCCGCCACGACGGGAACGGTGCAGTTTGTCGTGGTGCGGGCAGGCGACCGGGTCGAAAAAGAGCAGCCGATGATTCAACTGGATGCTGCGGAGCCGCAGGCGCGGCTGAGCCGCGTACAGTCCCAGCTTGCCGACAGCCGGGAGCAGTTGCAGCGTTTGCAGGCGGCACGGGCTACGCCTATCGAGGTACTGGAGCAGGAAAACCGCATCGCACAGTTGGAAAACGACCGTATCACGGCGGAACTCGCGGTGAAGCATACCACCATTCGCGCTCCCCTGTCCGGTATTGTGACCGCCGTCGAAGCGCGAACGCCGGGGCAACTGGTTCAGCCCGGAGAGAAAGTCGCTACTATCTCGCCTGCGGGAGCGCCGCTTGTGGTGGAGACCCATATTCAGAACCGGGATATGGCGAAGATACGGCCCGGTCTGCCGGTCAAACTTCAGGTAGACGCTTTCCCCTATCAGGACTACGGCACGGTCGCGGGAACCGTGACGGAAGTGGCGCCCGATGCCGAGATAGACGCTCAGGGCAACTCCACCTATCGGGTCGTTCTGACGCCGGACCGCGCCATGATAACGGCAGGCGGGACTGTCTACCCGCTGCGCCCCGGCCTGACGCTGAACGCAGAGATCATCACCGGCAAACAGACACTGTTCGCCCTGCTCCTGCAGCCCTTCCGCAAGGCAGGGCGCTCCGGGCCGGAATAGAACAGGGAGGGACACATGGGACACTGGACGGAGGAACCGGCTCTGGTGGTGAATGGGGAGGCGGTCTCTCTGGCAAAACTGCTGGCGGGAACCCGCTGTCGTGAGCAGATGGAGTTTCTGGAAGCGGCTCTGGATGCCACCCTGATACGGCAGACCGCGAAACAGAAGGGACTGACACTGACTGCCGCGGACCTTCAGCGGGCGGCGGACGATTTCCGTGCAAGCCGCAGTCTGCTCTCCATCAAGGCGATCCAGTCCTGGCTGGAGGCGCGGTGGCTGACACTGGAAGCGTGGCAGGAGTTTCTGGAAGGCGAAGTCCTCGCAGTCCGACTGCGGGAGCTTCTGTTCGGGGCGAAGGTGGAAGAGTCCTTCGTGGAGAGTCGGCTGGAGTACGACCGGGCGACCGTCTCGCGCATTGTGGTGGCGAATGAGGGCGCCGCGAAGGAACTGCGGGCGCAGATAACGGAGGATGGCGCCGATTTTCATGGTCTGGCCCGCCGCCATTCGCTGGAAGAAGTCACCCGCCGCGCAGGCGGGTATGTGGGCCAGATCAGAAGAGCGGACCTCGAGGCGGTGGTTCAGTCCTCTGTGTTCGGAGCAAAACCCGGCGATGTGATCGGCCCGTACCGCCGGGACAAGCAGTGGCATCTGCTTCTGGTCGAAGAACTGCATCCGGCGGTTCTGGATGAGGACACCCGGAAGAGGCTGCTCGACGCGCTGTTTGCCGACTGGCTGGCGGAGCAGCGCACCAAAGCGAAACTCGAAACGCCTCTGTTCCCCCCTGTCTGATCGGCTGCTGGCATCGGAATTTGACCTGGACACGGAAGAGAGTGTGACCACTATGCCTTCACTTTCCCGGCGCGTTTTCGCCCTGCTTGTGACTCCCCTGCTCCTCGCCGCGCTCTCCTCCGGCTGCCGGAACACCGCGCCTGTCATTCCACCAGCGCTGGCCGGACCACTGCCGATCCAAGCGCGTGCCGTCCCGGTTCGGATTGCGGTCGTGCAGTCAGTTCCCTTGCAGGAGCAGGTCAAGATACTTGGAACGGTGACCGCCACCCGCAAGACCCTTGTCGCTGCGGAGGTCGGTGGGCAGGTACTCTCCGTCCTCCCGCATGAGGGAGACAGGGTGCAGCGTGGTGAAGTCTTGATTCGACTGGAAGATACCGATGCCCGAATGCGGGTAGCGCAGGCGGAGGGAGACGCGCTGCTGGCGGCGAAGCTGGCGGAAGAGCAGGTGCAGACCGCACAGGCGCACGAAAGCCGCGCTCGGACCGAACTGATTTTGACCACGAAGAGCGTGGAAGCGGGGATCGCGGTCGCGCAAGCGCGTCTGGCGGCGTCCGAGGCTCGCCTGCGTCTGCTGAAGGCTGGCCCCCGGCCCCAGGAACTCGCCCGCGCCCAGGCGGACTACGCGGTCGCCACGACCCTCGTCACCCGCGCTGAGAACTCTCTCGCCTACGCCCAGCGTACACACGACCGTAAACTGCTGCTGCTGAAGAAAGGCTTCATCTCTCAGCAGGAGGCGGACACGGCGGAACTCAATGTCAGTCAGGCGCAGGTCAGTCTGGAAGCGCAGCGCAATCAGCTCCGCGCTTTGGAGCAGACGGTCAACATTCTGAAAGCCGGGCCGCGCCCGGAAGAGGTCGAGCAGGCAGAGGCGGAAGTTCGGGAGGCGCGTGAGAATGTTCATTCCGCGCAGAGCGCGGCCGGGCAGATCGAGCAGAAACGGCAGGATGTCGCGGTGGCGCAAGCGGAACTGCGGCAGGCACGGCAGTCTCTGGTGGCGATGCAGTGGAAGGAGACGGCGCAGGGTGGGGTGTCAGGAGGCATGAATCCGGCCCGCGCCCGGGTGGAACTGGCCCGCGAAGCCTATAGGAAGACCACGATCCACGCTCCGCTGACGGGTATCGTGACTCTGCGGAGAGTCGAACCGGGAGAGAGTGTCGTCGCAGGCTCCCCGCTGCTGGAGATCGTAGACCCCGGTTCGCTCTATGTGGAAGCGACGCTTGCGGATCGAGAGGCGTTAAAGGTGCGGGTGGGGCAGAGTGTCGAGATTGCGGTGCAGGCGCTGCCCGCGCAGCGTTTCACCGGGAAAGTCGCTGAGGTGGTGCCGCCGACCGCCTCGCAGGGACAGGGGTTTCGCGTCAAAGTCCTTCTGGATCATTCCAGCACACTGCTGCGTTCCGGCATGATCACGACCGGCTCCGTCCATCTTGGAAAGCAGCCGGCCGCCATGGTTCTTCCTGTGGCGGCGCTCCTCGCGGATTCGCCGGAAGCGATGGAGGGGGATGTCTATGTCGTCGAGAAGGAGCGCGTCCGCCGCCATCACCTGCGTCTGGGGCTTCGCGTCGGGGAACAGGCCGAAGTGGTGAGCGGGCTAAATGTGGGCGACCGCGTGGTCATTGAGGGCCAAACCCTGCTGGTAGACGGGCAAAAAGTGACTCTGCCCTTGCCTTGACAGGCCGGACGCTTTCCGCGACCGGCCTGTCGCGTCACTCTATCCGGTGCTGTCCGTTCCGCTGTCGGTGGCCGGATCCGTGCTAATCGAGTTGATATCCTGCGGTTTCTTGTGGAAGACTCCGCTGGTCGCAATCCCGTATCCGCCGACGGGGGTGGGGTCTGCGGTGGGACCGGTGCCGCCTTGAACGCTTTTCGCTTCCGCATCCGTCAACTCTTTCGCTGCGGGGTTCAGGTCGTTCAGCTTGATAGCTGGCTTCTTCTCTTCGGGCATCTGAGCGCTCCTTTGTAGGTGTGTTCCGCAGACGAGTGCGGAGGGAACTCGATAAATCGTTCTTTTCTGTCGCTTCCCGGCTGGGGATAAAAAAGTATACCTCGTTTTGAATAGCGAAAAAGCGATCTTATTCTGAAAGAGACTTGCAGTATCGTGAAATCACTGCTCCAACTGCTGGCTGTTGAGGTAGTAGTACAGTCCTTTCTGAGCCATAAGCGTGTCATGGTCGCCTTTTTCCACAATCATGCCCTGATCCATGACGATAATAAGGTCGGCGTTACGCACGGTGCTGAGGCGATGCGCGATAATGAAGGTCGTCCGGTCTTTCAGGATTTTGTCGAGGTTCTGCTGAATGGCGCGTTCGCTCTCCGTGTCGAGGGCGCTGGTCGCTTCGTCGAAGAGCAGAATACGGGGCTTGCGGAAAAGGGCGCGGGCGATGATGATGCGCTGTTTCTGGCCTCCTGAAAGGCTCTGTCCGCGTTCGCCGATAATACTCTCGTAGCCGGAGGGCAGGGCGCTGATGAACTCGTGCGCTCCCGCCAGCATCGCGGCTCCGACGACCTGTTCGAGCGGGGCGTTCGGATTGCCGAAGGCGATATTCTCCCGAATGGTGCCGCTGAACAGAAAGACCTCCTGCGGCACGACGCCTATCTGCGACCGCAGACTGCTCAGCGCGACCTGCTTCAGATCGTAGCCATCTATGAAGACGCGGCCCTCGTTCGGCTCGTAGAGGCGCAGCAGCAGGTTGGCGAACGTGGTCTTACCCGCCCCACTGCGCCCGACCAGAGCGACCGTCTGCCCCGGCTTTATATCCAGGTCAATGTTCTGGAGCGCGTTCTTGTCCGGGCGGGACGGGTAGCGGAAGGTGACATTTTCAAACCGGATGCTGCCGCGTATGGGGGGAATCTGTATCGCCCGGCTCTCCGCCGCCTCTTCCGGGCTGGCCTCGAATACCTCGTTCAGACGCTCCAGCGCAAGGCGGGCATCCTGAATATCGTGCCAGAGATCAATCAGGCTGATAATCGGCGTCGTTACCATGCCTACCAGGACATTGAACGCGACCAACTGCCCGACCGTCATCTCCCCCGCAATCACCATCTGCGCCCCGTACCAGAAGAGCAATACGGAGTTCAGTGTCCGCAGAATCGTCGCGACGGCATGGACGGAGACATTCAGCATCGCCCCCCGAAACTCGATATTCAGCCCCTTGACGATCAGCCCTTCCAGCTTCCAGCGCACCAGACGCTCTGTCGCCGTGGATTTGACCGTGCCGATTCCAGTGATGGTCTCGATGATATACGATTCGGATTCCGCCTGCTTGGCAAACGTCTCCCGAAACTGACGCTGAAGCAGCGGCGTCATCGCGAGGGTGAGAAGCATATAGCAGGGAATGAACAGGATAGAGATGAACGTCAGGCGCGGACTGTAGAGCAGCATCAAGGCTACGTAAACACCCACCATGATCGTGTCCAGCATCACCCCCAGCGCCCGGCCCGTCAGCAGATAGCGAATCTTGGCATTATCGGTGAAGCGGCGCAGAATGTCGCCGACTTTGCGATCCTGAAAATAGCGCAGCGGCAGATGGAGCAGGTGGCTGAAAAAGTTGACGACCATCTGAAGGTCTATGCGTCGTGTCGTATGCACCAGCAGATACTGCCGCAGCACCAGAGTCGCGAGCTGAAATCCGGTCACGATCAGCATCCCCATAAGCATCGTGTTCAGCAGAGTCACGTCTTTATGCACAAGTGCCCGGTCTACGATGATCTGCGTGAAGATAGGGGAGGCCAGGCCAAAAAGCTGAAGCGCGAGTGAGGCCAGGAACACCTCAAAAAGCAGGCGGCCATACGGCTTCAGGAGGGGAAGGAACCTGCCGACCGTCGTTTTCGATTCCTCGACACCCTCCAGGCGTGGGGTGGGGGTAAAGAGCAGCAGATACCCCGTCCAGTCCCGCTCGAAATCGGCCTTTGAAATCCTCCGCAAGCCGATGGCAGGGTCGGCGACCAGGACGTGCGTGGGCGAAGCCTCGTAGACGACGATATAGTGATAGCCCTGCCAGTGGGCGATGGCGGGAAGTTCGCTCTTGACGAGATGGTCATAGTTGGCGCGTATGCCGCGCACCTGAAACCCGACCTGTTCGGCGGCCTCCGCGACATTGTAGAGGCTTGCGCCATCGCGGGAGATGTTCGCCAGTTCGCGCAGCCGGTTGATGCTGACGTGTTTGCCGTAGTAGCGCAGAATCATCGCCAGACAGGCGGCCCCGCAGTCCATCTCGCTCAACTGAAGCAGAGCCGGATACTTGCGAGCGCGGCGCGGATTGTAGACGCTTGCGGGAGGGAGGGGGGCGGTGGGAAGCTCCTCGGACTGTTGCGCCAGAGCCTCCGCGGACTGGAGGCTGTGAACGAAGGCTTCGGCCTCTTGCCCGTAGCCGGACATCATCGCGAGGAACGCCTCGTGGACACGCGGCGATTTGTTCACGATTTCGTCGAAAACGGTCTTGTCGAGTCGAAAGACGGTGCAGTCTTCCTCCGCCATAATGGTGGCAGCACGGGGATGCCCGGTAAACAGCGCCAGTTCCCCGAATCCGGTGCCTGGGCGAATCCGGCCCAGTACGCGCTGACTGTCTTTCTGGCCTTTGAGGACTTTCGCGCTGCCCTGCTGGAGAATATAGAAGGCGTCACCCGCCTCTCCCTCCGTGATGATCGCCGTTCCGGCAGGGTATTCGCGCCGTTCGAGCGCGGTCACCAGGTTCTGAATATCGGAAGGGGAAAGAGGCCGAAAGACGGTGGAGAGCTTGAGGAAATTGCGGATCGCTATCTCGGAATCGTAACGAGTGAAGTATTCGCGCAGGGCGGGACGCGACTTCAGCAGGAACTCGAAATCGGTACGCGACAGGCGCATCAATACCACATCATCGGCGGCGCGAATACTGTTCTCACGCGGGGCGCCGGTGAGCAGGCCGAGTTCGCCGAAACTCTGCCCCCGCGTCAGTGTCCCGACGGTGATCTCTTCGCCCTGCGCGGAGACGCCCAGCACCCGCACTCGCCCGGAGTAGACAAGGAAGAAGGCGTCACTTGCGTCCTGAGCGTTGTAGACGGTCTCCCCGAGCATATAGTGCCGCAGTTCCAGACGTTCGGTGAACACCTTCAGGTCTTCTTCAGACAGCACGGAAAACCAGACGACCTCTTTGATCAGTTCCTGAATCTCGGCGACCTGCACGGGAAACCTCCCTGTCTTTGGAGCGCGAGACTATTTGGGCGCGGCCTTGACGACAAGCGTGATGGCTTTGGCGGACCACGTTGCCGCAACTCCCGCGTCGGCTTCCGCCACGATGAGGGTAATCGTCTTGCCCTGGGCCAGCGCGGCCAGCAGGTCTTTTTGACCGGGCTGATTCTTCATCAGGTCGTAGTCGGTGAGCAGTGTCGCTGTCGGCGCTGCCTTCGCGTCCACTTTGGTGAACACTCCTTTGCCCAGCAGGGTGCCTGCAAGCGATTTGCCTTTAGGATCGTAGGGGTATTTCAGCGGGCCGGTCGCGGCCTTGATGTCGGTTTTCTCATCCGGGGAGAAATAGAACTCAACGCTGCCCTCTTTTGTGAAGGGGGCGTTGCTCTGCGGCAGGTGGAGTTTGACCCCGGTGATCTTGTACTTGCCCGCGCCGAGCTTCTTCTCCATGTCCGCCTTCAGCGTTTTGGTCTCGAACCGCAGGACGCCGTAGTCGCTGTACTTGTCGTGGCTCTTGCCTTCGACATTGAAATAGCGGTCTGCCGTCGCGCCCTGCTTCGGGCCGTTAGATTGAATGTTGGCCGTCTGCGCGGCGGAGACCGGGAAGTCGGACTGAGCCAGAACCGGCCCGCCGAGAAGCATTAGCCCGAACGCGCCAAGAAGAACAGATTGAGATCGCAGCATATTGAGTAGACTCCTCTGTGTGATGGTTTGCAGGCCGAGTGGTCGGCGGTTGAAATTTTGGACGGTTGTCCGGCGATTTGGCCGGGGGTTGAAAACCCCCGTCATTAAAGTGCAAACGTCTTGCAGACGGAAATGCCAGAAGCTGCGGGTTGTTTTACCATCCGTGAGTGAGTTTGCGCCGCAGTAAACTGCTGCGCTGGAAAAAGCAAGTGGCCGCTTCGCGGGCACGGTTTTCACAATGCGTTACGTCGTGGGTTGCCCGGAAGGGAAAGCAAAGGGTTGACACCCCTCGCTACGCGGCTTCGCCGGAGCGTCCTTCGGACGAGACACAATGTGATAAGTTTGTTGAGCGTGAAGAGTGGCTCTCCCAGCCTGAACGTTTCCGAAGGAAACTGGGCCGAAGGTCATATAGCGGGGAGTTCCGTCCGTCGCGACCCTACCGCACAAATGGTGTTTCTAGCCAACCCTCCACCTACCAATTTCCGGTGCCTGCGAAGCAGCCACTTGCTGTTTCTAGCGCAGGAATTCATTCCGGCGCAAACTTCACAGCGAATGAGAGAATCGGGAGTTTCCGAAGTCTTCGTCCGCAGGACGACCGCTTTTTCCAGCCCGGCACGTTCCTGTGCCGGGCAAACGCACTCCACTCATTGTCAATGATCAGGGCATTTCCGTCTGCAAGACGTTTGCACTTTAATGACGGGGGTTTTCAACCCCCGGCCAAACTCACAGGGTTTTTAACCCCCGGCCAAACTGCCGGCCAGTAGTTCGCGCACTTTTGCGCCGATGTCGGTTTCGCGCATCAGCGATTCGCCCACGAGGATGGCGTTTACCTGAGCCGTCTGAAGCGCTTCCACATCCGCTCGGGTGAAGATGCCGCTTTCGCTCACGATCAGGCGGGAAGGGTCGGGAGGAAACTGTTTCAGCAGATCGAACGTGACGCTCAGGGTGGTGCGGAACGTGTGCAGGTCACGATTGTTTATGCCGATAAGGTCGGCTCCGGCGTCCAGCGCCTCCTGCATCTCCTCGGCGTTATGCACCTCGACCAGAGCGGCCAGCCCCGCCTCGCCCGCTGCCCTCAGCAGCCCGCGCAGGTCCTGGGGGCAGAGCGCAGCGACGATTAACAGGATAGCATCGGCTCCGGCAGCGCGGCTCTCGACGATCTGCCAGGGGTCAACGATGAAGTCCTTGCGGAGCAGCGGCACACGGACCACCTCCCGTATCTGCTGGAGGTAGGCCAGTTTGCCCTGAAAGTATTTCGCATCCGTCAGAACCGAGAGGCAGGCGGCTCCGTTCTCCGCATAGGTCTTCGCGATCTCCACCGCATCGAAATCTTCCCGAATGACGCCTTTCGAGGGCGAGGCTTTTTTCACTTCGGCAATCAGCGCGGTTCCCGGTGCGGAAGCGAGCGCGGCGCGAAAATCACGCGGCGGCGGCAGATCACGCAGTCTCGCCTGCATCTCCGACAGCGAGACACGCTCCCGCAGAAAGGCGACTTCTGTGCGTTTGGTCGCCAGAATTTCAGACAGTACACTCATCGTACACTTGCTCCTCCGCCTTTGAAAACGCCTCGTCTCTGCGTCGAAAACGGGGCCGTTTCCTATCGGCGGCAACAGGAAACGCATTCACGCCTCCCCCTGACATCGCAGGAGGAGGCCATATAGCGGTCAATCGGTCTCTTGAAGGGTCAGGCGATGGGTAAAAGAGATCAGCTCTTCCAGTTTGTGGAGGGCGGCTCCCGAGGCGAGCAGCGTCTGCGCCTGCTGGACAGCGTCGGGCCAATCTCCGGCCAGATCGCAGACGCGCAGGGCGGCGGCGGCGTTGACGGCCACCAGATCGCGCCGCGCCAGTGCGGTTTCGTCTTTCGAGGTTCCGGTCAGGACTTCCCGAACCATATCGGCATTCGCGGAAGTTTGCGGCGCTGGCCCAAGATAGCCACGCAGGGGCGGGGGGCCGGTCAATCCCAGCATCTGCGGCGTCAGTTCGTAGTTCGTGATCTCGCTGCCGCGCAGTTCGCTGACGGAGGTCGGGCCGAGGGTCGAGATTTCGTCCAAGCCGATGTCGCCGTGCATGACGATGGCGCTCTCGCTGCCGAGTTCGCGCAGTGCGCCTGCCACGAGCGGAGCCAGTGCGTTGGCATAGACGCCCATCACCTGATGGGTGGCGCTGGCCGGATTGGTCAGCGGGCCGAGCAGATTGAAGATGCTGCGAACCCCGATCTCGCGGCGCGGCCCATTGACCAGCCGCATGGCGGGGTGGTGCTGCGGGGCGAACAGAAAGCCGATGCCGACGCTCTCAATGCAGGCGGCGCACTGCTCCGGCGTCAGGTCTACACGCACTCCCAGCGCCTCCAGCACATCGGCGCTGCCACAGATGCCCGTCACGGCCCGGTTACCGTGCTTGGCGACGGCGATACCGGCGGCGGCAGCCACAAACGCCGCTGCGGTGGAGACATTGAAAGTGCGGAAGGAACTGCCGCCTGTCCCGCAGGTGTCGAGCAGCGGCCTGCGCCCGACCTTGACGGGAACCGCACGGGAACGCATCCCCTCGGCGAAGCCGGTAATCTCCTCGACCGTCTCGCCCTTCATGCGGAGCGCGACCAGAATCGCCGCAATCTGCGCCGAGGTGGCCCGCCCGTCCATCAGGGTTTCCAACGCTTCCCGCGCCTCTTCGCGTGTCAGATGCTCACCGCAGACTAGCTTTTGAATGACCTCTTTGGGCATTTAGCGCTGCCTTTTTCCGGGCTGCGGTGTCTCCAGCGTAGACTCCGTCAGACCATCGAACTCGCTGAAATCCACCGCACCGGGCTTGCGGTACTCGGTCGGAGGGGTGGAACTGGCAACGACGGCCTGACCGCCTTTGGCGAAGACGCTGTTGGGGTCCATGCCCGGTGCATGCGTCCCGCCGCCTGCGCCCGGCTGATAGATCGTCACCAGACCACCCGTCATGGAACTGCTGATGTGGAAAAGGTGCGTGGTGAGGGCATGAGTCTGATTGAGTGTGCTGCGGTTGGAAGAGACGATCTGCTGGATCAGTCCCGGCTCGTCGGCGCGAATGGCGACAAGGCGGTTGCGGGTGGGCAGTGAGAAGACGATATCGCCCTGGAGCCGCTGGATCACGTAGTCCCGAAACCGCTCCATGATGATCCAGGTGGCCGTGAGGTGATCGCCCTCGAAGACCAGCCCGACCTCTTCGCCGGGCGCTCCCTTGCGTCCGCCTGCGGTCAGCGCGTTGGTGATGGGCGGCAAACTCATCATATTCATATTGTTCATGGACTGTTTGAGCGCCTCTTCAAAACTCGTCCCCCAGCTTTCCAGCGTACTCTGCGTGACGCCGACGACCGTGCCGGGCAGCTCCCGCATAATGATAACGGAGAGTTCGCCGGCAAACGGGGCGTAGGGCAGGCTGTCGGGGGGGGTATTGCGCTGCATGGCCCGGTGGGCGCTCGCCAGATATTCGGCGGGTTTGAGCGTGGGGCGCAGAGTCATCATCGCTTCTGACCAGGAGTGTTCGGGAACTTCCATCGTCAGCGACCCGACCCAGCGGGCGATGAGCATTTCGCGGTCACCCGGCTTCCGGGTGTAGTCGAGATAGAGGCTGCGGAGATTGCACGAGGTGGGAGATTTCCCGGCCTGCGTGATATTGAAACCCTGTTCGGTTGTCTCTATTTTGGCTCCCGGCACACTGCGCCGCACTGCGAGCCGTACCATGTCCCGAAATTCGGGAAAGGGAACGACCGTCTCTTTACCGATAGTGAACCCTAGAATTTTCATTACTGTCCTCATCGGGGCGCACGAAACACGCCTGTATTCGTAGAAAAATAGGGGAAATTGGATGCGCCTGACCGCTCCCTGTAGTCTACCCCATACGCCGAACGGAACGCAAATTGTCGGCGTTCACGCGACTTGTCGGAACCTTGCCCTGCCGCAGGTCGTCTCGACAGAGGCGGCGCTTTCATGCCGCCTTATAGAAAGGATTGCAGCTATGTCAGCCTCGTTAGCGAAGCAGAAGGGATACCCTTCTCCCGCCCAACTCGCCACTCCGACCGATCTTTCTCAAGAGGGCGTCAAAGCGATTGCCGAAGCGGTCAACGGCCTCGTCGCCGATGCCTTCGCCCTCTATGTCAAGACCAAGAACTTCCACTGGCATCTTTCCGGCAGCCATTTCCGCGACTATCATCTGCTGTTCGATGAGCAGGCGGACCAGATTTTCGCGACGATAGACCCTCTGGCGGAGCGTATCCGCAAAATCGGCGGCACCACCATTCGCAGTATCGGGCATATTGGCGCCCTGCAGTCTATTCAGGACGACAACAACGACTTTGTCTCGCCGCTCGAAATGGTGCAGCAGTTGATGGCGGACAACAAGGCGATGGCGACTGCCATGCGTGCCACCCATGAAATCTGCGAGGACAACAAAGATATCGCGACCGCGAGCGAGCTGGAAGTCTTCATAGACGAGACGGAGCGGCGCACCTGGTTCCTGTTTGAAATAACCCGGGGCGGCGAGACCCACACCCGATAGAGTCTGCATGGCGGACACGCGATAGCGGTCCGCGCTACGGAAGAGACGTTCGGCGGGAAATTTGTCCCGCCGAAAGTTTTCCTCTGCCCTCCATTCCCCGGCGAGGCCCCTGAATCCTGTATGACTGTGCGGGTATAATCGGAAGCAAGCGCGTACCGTACACAGCCTACAGAGGGAGGAAGCCAGGAAGTGGAGGAGACGACATTGGGCAAACTTCTGCGCCGTGCCGCGCAGGAGCCTGTTTTCAGAAAACGGATGATGACGCATCTGGGGCAGGCGGTGGCGGAAGAGGGTTTCCTGCTGACCGACCGCGAGATGACCCAACTGCGTGCCTACTGGGAATCGCTGGACGGTCTGAGCGATCGTCAGGTCTATGAGGAAGTCGCCGCTCTGGCCCGCAGCCATCGCGGATAAAGCGCGGAAGGGCAGCCCTGCCCTTCCGCGCTCTATCTGTCAGACGTGTTTTTTACGGCTCTGTTTTGCCAGCAAAACCCCGTATTTTGTCAGTAAGTGCAAATAGAGTGGCTACAGAGAAGGCTATTTTGACCTTATAGGCAAAAAAATCTCTATCGGAAGGCCTGTGCGGAACTCTTTGGCATGATAATTGCTATAGAAGAAAAGTGAGGAGAGCGTAAAAAACTCGCACCCCGAACAGAGAATCTTGTGCTGCTGAACCGGGCTAAAAAGGAATGGAGGTTCCGGACTCCCTTCCGCGCAGTTCCGCCTATCGAGGTTATCTGCTCAGAGCGGTTCCGTCGTATGCTTCGACGGGGCCGCTCTTCGATTATAAGGCGGTTTCGCTCTCAAATTGCCCGCAGGAGTTGTCTATGTGCGCCGCTCGAACCCCTTCCCGTTCTCCCGCCGCCCGCAAGCCCACCTTCAGCCCCACCCGTTTCCGCACCTACCTGGAATGCGCTCTCAAATACCGCTACGTCTATCAGGACAAAATCGGGAAATTCTACTTGAAGTCACGGGCCGGGTACAGTTTCGGCAGCACCCTGCACCATGTCCTTCAGGAGTTCCACGAAGAGGGCGCGACGCACAGCCCGGAGGAGATGGTGGCGCGGCTGGAGACGAACTGGATCGCCGCCGGCTACGAGACCGCCGAGCAGGAGCAGACGCACCGGGCCGCCGGGGAGCAGATCGTGCAGGCGTACCACACGGCGCATCAGGAGCGGATCGAGGCGCAGGTGGAGACCTGGGCGACCGAGAAGACGCTGACCTGCGACATGGGCCGCTTCAAACTCTCCGGGCGCGTAGATCGGATTGACCGCCATGCGGACGGCAGGCTAGTCGTCAGTTAACTGAAGTTTTATACATTCGACATCGAAGCCTGCGATCTCAAATCGGAAACAATTAGGGCTTTTGAAACGATAAAACTTGGATTAACTAACGACTAGAGATCATTGACTATAAGAGCGGCCGTCAGGAGACAAGCACGGAAGAGGTTGCGGCGAGTCTGGCGATGAACTGCTATCAGTTGATCCTGAGCTGGCTTCATCCCGAGACGCCTGTCTTCGCGACCATCTACTGTCTGCGTTCCGGGCATCAGGCATCGTATGCCCTGGAGGGGGAGGCGAAAGCGGAGTTTGAGCGCGATGTCGTCCTGCTCGCCGACACGATTCTGGATACCGATTTTGCGCCGCTAAAGCCCGTTCGCATCGAGGAGTGTACCTACTGCGATTTTCTCTCACGCTGTTCGCGCTACTGGCAGATGCAGAGCGGGGAATCGGCGCTGGACACCCCACATTTTGAGGAGTAGGGCGATTTTGAGATAAAGAAGCGGCGATTGGGCCGCTTTTTGGTTGACGGGCGGAGGGATAATTGAGTAGAATAGTGTTGAGGTAACAGCCAATGACTGCGGGTACAGAAGAGCCGGGGGAGAGCGCGAAACGCCGTGCGTCGGAGCGTCGGGTGACGGTTCCGGGACTGTGGGAGCGCAAAGCGCGAGGCGAAAAGATCGTGATGGTGACCGCCTACGACTATCCTTCGGCTCTGCTGGCGGAGCGGGCGGGGGTAGACTGCCTGCTGGTCGGGGATTCGGTGGCGGCGACGGTTCAGGGCCACGCCAACACGCTGCCCGTCACGCTCGACGAGATGATTTACCATGTCCGTATGGTGCGGCGCGGCACGAAACGCGCCCTTTTGATTGCCGACCTTCCGTTTGGCAGCTATCAGGCGGGAGTGGAGGATGCGGTACGCAGCGCGATCCGCCTGATGAAAGAGGGCGGGGCGGAGGCGGTGAAGCTGGAAGGCGGCGCCCCTGCGCTCGAATCGGTGGCGCGGCTGCAAGCGGCAGGCATTCCGGTCATGGGGCATCTGGGCCTGACACCGCAGTCGGTGCATGCTTTTGGCGGGCATCGGGTACAGGGGCGAGACGAGGCGAGTGCGGATCAGATGGTCGCGGACGC
The DNA here is from genome assembly GCA_038231295.1 of Chthonomonadales bacterium. Taxonomy (GTDB): domain Bacteria; phylum Armatimonadota; class Chthonomonadetes; order Chthonomonadales; family Chthonomonadaceae; genus JANXLO01. Next base: position 1,384 of record JBBRLP010000104.1, on the reverse strand, counting down.
GGTGGCGCTGGAGGAGGCGGGAGCCTTCGGGCTGATTCTGGAGGCGATTCCGGCGGCGCTGGCGGCCCGAATCACGGCGGCCCTGAAAATCCCGACGGTGGGTATCGGGGCGGGAGCGGCGTGTGACGGGCAGGTACAGGTCTGGCACGATCTGCTGGGGCTTTTCCCCGGCAAAACGTTTCGGCACGCGAAGCAGTACGCGGAACTCGGCCTTGCCGCCGAAGCCGCGCTGCGGGATTATATTGAAGAAGTGCGGCAGGGGATATTCCCCACGAAGGAGCAGAACTTTTAGTTATGCGAACGTTTCAGCAAGTTGGCCCGCTCCGTAGCTATCTGCGCGGTATCCGGGAAGAGGGCAAAATGGTTGGCTTCATCCCCACGATGGGCGCATTGCATGAGGGGCATCTCAGCCTGATCCGCCGCGCCAAGGCGGACTGCGATCTGGTCGTTGTCTCGGTCTTTGTCAACCCCACGCAGTTCGGCCCGAACGAGGATTTCGACGCCTACCCGCGCCCGCTGGCGCGTGATTTGCAGTTGGCTTCCGAAGCGGACGCGGACGCGCTGTTCGCGCCTGCCGTCGAAGAGATGTATCCGAATGGTTTTCATACGGTGGTAGACGTGCCTGCGCTTGGCTCCCTGCTGGATGGGGCGCACCGACCGGGCCACTTTCAGGGCGTGGCGACGGTGGTCACGAAACTGCTGAATATCGTCCAACCGCAGCGGGCCTATTTCGGGCAGAAGGACTATCAGCAACTGCTCATCATCGAGCGTCTGGCCCGCGACCTGAACCAGACCTCCGACATCGTGATGGTTCCCACGCTGCGGGAGTCGGATGGCCTTGCCATGTCCTCGCGCAATGTCTATCTCTCCCCGGAGGAGCGGCAGTCTGCGACGATTATCTCCCGCGCCCTGCGCCTTGCCGAAGAGCGCATCCACGCGGGCGCCACCGACCCGCAGGCGCTTCAGGCGGAACTCGCCGCCCTTATCGCCACCGAACCGCTAGCAAACCCGGACTACATCGCGCTCGTCCACCACGAGAGCCTACAGCCCGTCACCACCCTCGACGATACCCCGACGCTCGTCGCGCTCGCCATCCGTTTCGGCAAGACCCGCCTCATAGACAACGCCCTCGTCGCCCCGCCCGGTGTCTCCCTCCCCCGCACTCGTGGCGTGAAGTTATGACGGTAATTTCGGTTTAGACCTTGTGTCCAATAGACCATATAAGGCGGTTTCGAAGCCATTTTGTAACTGCTCAGCCCTCCCTCCTGTGATACTTCCTGCTCCATCGGGAATCTTTGAAGCGGACACTTCGTACAAACAAGTATGCTTACACACGAAGAAATCCTGGCTCTCTACGAGAAGGGACCCGATGCGGTCGCGGAGG
>JBBRLP010000103.1:0-19523 GCA_038231295.1 Chthonomonadales bacterium | reverse complement strand
TAAAGCGATATTGGCCTGTCCAAGAACGGTTTTGAGATCGAAACAGGCACTTCCCAAGTGTCCTTTTGCCCACAAAACAGGTCGATTCGGAGCGTTGCGACTAAAGCGCATGCAATTGATTGCGACCTTTCCGAATCACAGTGCCACGAAGAGAACCGGACTTCCTCACGATAGAGGTCCATTCGATTTCGTTCCCGTTTGTCCACGCTGCTTTCCTCCTCCCCATCTCCTGCTCCCTTACCCACCTGAGCGTTCGGTCATTGGCTTAGAGTGGACCTCATCCCCCAACCCCCTTCTCCCGGACGGTCGCAAGCTCCCTGGGAGAAGGGGGCGATCAGGTTGACTAACTTCCTACCGTGTCCTCTCCCTACTTTTGCAATGACCAACACGACTCCCGCATTCGCCCCTCTCCCAGGTTTTTTTGGGAGAGGAGTTGGGGTGAGGGCCAACCCCAGGCCATCCTCCGAACGCTCATGGAGTCACGAGATAATGGAGAGATTGAAAGCCCCCTTCTCCCAGGGAGCTTGCGACCGCCCGGGAGAAGGGGGTTGGGGGATGAGGTCAACCAAACCATCCTCCGAAACCTCATGGAACCGGGTGGAGCAGGACGCTCGTTGTTGCGGCTCCGAGAGGGAGCGAATAGGCTCCCCGAACGGTGGTGGCCGTCAGGGGTGGGGCGAAGTGCATGGCGGCGTTGCCGGTCGTTTCGAGGCGGAGCAGGGCGGTCGGCGTTCCCGGTGTAGCGGGAGCGAGGCGGAGTTCCACCTGCTTTGATATCGGGCTGAAGTGGACGCTCTCGAAGATTCCGGAGTCCAGCGTCAGCCAGAGATGCAGCGGGGCGAGGAAGACGCGGCTGCGGAAACCGTCGTGGGGCAGAACCGTGATGCCGTCCTTCTCCTGTCGCACCGTGCCGCCGAAGCCGAGCCAGCCGAACTCCGGGTCTTGCAGCACGTAGGCGCCGGTATTACGGGCATAGCCGTAGAAGGCGATGCCGTAGTCCGCCGTGTAGGGGTCGAACTGAAGGATGCGCGGGTCGGCGTCGAACCCGTAGGAGCCGAACCCGTTGGCGTCTATGTTCGCCGCCACCTGACTCATGCCCGCATAGCCGACGCGCAGCAGGCGCAGGTCGTCGGGATGCTGCCGGAAGGCGTCGAGGACGGGAATGGAGTTCAGGGACGAGCCGTAGTGGTTGGTCATGCGGACGATGTCGGGCCAGCGGGTTCCGTTGACAGGCGCATCGAAGTAGCGGCGACCCGCGCCGTTATACGCCCAGTTCGGAACCGTCGGCATATAGGCCAGGATCGCGTTGAGCGTCACCTGTGCCTTGTCCTCGAAGCCGAAGGTACGGCACCAGGTGTAGATCTCCTCCTGCCCCGTCGAGTCCCAGGGCATCTCGCTGCCGAAGGGATATTTCAGACTGTGCCAGTGGTCCGCCCGTTCGCGCATGAAGCCTTCGAGCGCGTCCGCCTCCGTCTTCCAGCCTTCCCGTTTCAGGTCGGTCAGAATCTCCGGGAAGACGCTGCCGACCATCAGCCCGAACTGCGCCAGCCCGTAGTGATCCCGCGCCGGGCCGACATTCCGCAAGGCCATCGCCGTCGCGTATGCCTGCCGCAGATACCAGTCCCAGGGCTTCTGCGTCACCAGCCCCGAATGGTTGCGGGCGAGACGGTAGAGCGACCAGTAGACCGTCGCGACGTGGGGATAGTTGTAGGCCCGCCAGGTCGTCTCCGTGCGGACTTTGTCCCAGCCGCCGCGCACCGTATAGTAGCCGGGAAACATTTGCGGCTCGTAGTAGAACAGGCTGGCCTTGACGCCGTAATCGGGATTTTGCAGGCGGCCCCACAACGTCTTGTTGACATAGGTCTCCAGCAGGGCGATCTCGGCGGCGTTGGGCTGCCCCAGGTTCTTCATCGCCATCGCCACCGACGGCCCCGCCCCGATCTCGTCGCTCAGTCCCACGAACCAGGTATGCGAGTGCTGCAAGACGATTTTGCCCGCGTCCCGGTCGAACTGCATGAACGAATCGGTGCGGTGGAAGCGGTCCGTCGGGTCGTCGAACCACTGCTTCGCGGCATGGAACGCGCCGAGTTTCTGCACCGCCGTCGCCTCCGGCTGCGTGATGTTGTAGGGAATGGTCTGCGTGGAGCCGTCCGCATAAGTCGCCACCAACCGCACCCGTCCCGGCTGCGTTCCCTGCACCGTGAATCGCTGCCAGCCGTGCGCCGTCTTGCGTCCGTCCGGCTTGATCTGCACGAACTCCGCCGGATCGCTGCGGAGAGAGCGGAGCGGCTGCGCGGAGTGGAGGAACAACTGCCCCGTCTGATCGGTCGGCAGGACATAGCCGGGAATCCCTATCGCCACGGGACGCTTCTGCGCGATCAGCGTCGGCTCGATGTCGGGGATGGAGGGCGCGAGGACGAAGCGGAAACCATACGTCGCCGCCTCACCGGGCGCGAGCGTCTTCGCGGTCGGCGCGTTCCAGGGCTGCGCCTGCTTCCACTCGTTCTCGGCGTAGGCCGTCGTGTGGGCCATCCACTCGTAGAAACCCTCGAAGGTCACCTCACGCGGCGTCGGGTCGGAGTAGAGCGGGCGATAGGCTTCAAAACTCGTCCCTTTCTCCGGCAGCACCAGCAGGGCAGGGCCTTTGCCGTTTAGCCGCGTCACCTGGAGATAGCCCGCCTCGCCGCCGATGGAGGGGTCGGAGAAGGAGCATTTTTCGTGCGCCTCGTCCAGCGAACGCCCGGACAGGATATTGTTGAAAACCATCGGAACGCCGAGCGCCCCAATCGTCACTTTCTGCTTGCCACTGTTCGTCAGGCGGAACCGCAGGACGAGATGCCCGCCCTCTTGTATCCATTCGCGGCGCACCGTCAGCGGGCAGTCGGGGCCGAGCAGGGCGGTGATGTCGCTGGAGGCCGGAGATGCGGAGGCAACGGGCAGAGGCTCGCGCACGGCTGCTGTCGAGAAGGCTTTCCAGGCACCGCCCTCCGTGCGTGTCCGCAGGGTCAGGTCACCGAGATGATGAAAACCGTCGTCGAGGCGTGCGGTCAGTCGGTCGGCAGGCAGGAAGTCGAAGGAAGCGCCTGTGGGAGAGAGGGAGACGGCGGTCTGTGTCGCCTTCAGCAGCGTCAGCGTCAGTCCGCCCGCATGAAGCTGCTCCGTACCTTGCCGCAGCAGGCTTGCGGCGATGGCGCGTTCCGCCCCGAAGCGGGGAGCCTCAACGTCAAAAGTCTGCCCAATCTGCTCCGCCGTCAGCGCAGAAGCGCGAATGCGAACTGTCGCGATCAGCAGCGACCCGGCCTGCTGCTCGCCGGTGTACTCGTTCTTAAACTGTATTTCGCCGCTGCCGCCTGTCTCCGCCGCCAGAGTCACCGGAAACCCGGCAGGCGTATTCAGCGCGATCTCACGAGCGCTCTTCTCCAGGGCGTTGTCGTAGATGCGGGCCGTTTTGCCATCGTAGGTGTAGACCAGATAGTGCCAGCGTCTCGGCTTCGGAGCGCCGTTCCAGCCGATGCCCGCCGCCCAGTGCGCCACCGCGCCATACGCCGGATTGCGCCCCCACCCGAAAGCCAGCAGCGTTCCTGCCGGGCCACCACGCTTTCCCATCGAGACCAGAGTCTCCTCGTCGCTGTCAATCGCGGGATTGTAGGCCCACACCTCTATCGTGCGCGAATGACTGCCCGCGATCTCCGGAGCGGTCTTCGGGCCGTGATAGGCGTCCTGCTTCCCATCGAACGCAACCCCCTTCACCCCACCGATCTCCACAACCTTCGGCTGCCCGATCCGCTCGAACGCGCCCATGCTGCCCGCATTTTTCCACTCAGCGGTTCCCGCGCTCGCCTCCCGCGCATCCAGAGAGACAAGCAGCCCGCTCGCCTGCTGGCTTGCCTTCCCCGGCAGGCAAGCCGTCATCAGCACCCCGACCACTCCACAGGCGGTAAGCGTTCGCGCCACGAGGTGTTTCAATCTGCTCGCCTCCCATCGCGTCGTTATCAATATTTTTCCCTCTCGACCTGCGAAGCGCTTTACATCGTTCTGGATCATCGTCTGCCGCCGCAATATCTCTTCACTGCAATGCGCGTGTTCTATGGCCCCGGTTCGCTCGCACTTCGGGTATAGCCACCCTGTCTACTCGGCGGGCGTCTCCGCTTTAAGCGCATTGCGTCGCGCTTCCAATGCCTCTCCACACTTGTTGCAGTAGGAACAGTGCAGTTGCGTGTACCAGCGGGCGGGACCCTGTAGGGTTCCGTCCGCCAACGCGTGGACGTGCGCTTTCATGTGGTGACAGGCCGCTATCTCGGATATCACAACCGGCTTTTCCTCTTCCATCTCTGTGTCTCCTCCTTTTCGCTCACTGCTTTTGTATGAACAGAGACACGAGCAAATGGGTTCCCGACAGACCTGTTCCATCCTCGTTTTTCACGAATCATCATTTTTGCTCAGCACGGGAACATTTCTCTCTGCCCGGACTGTTCTTGCAGATGTAACTGCATCGCTGCCGCAGCAGACGTTCCGCTCACTTGTGCGGAACGTTAAGAACCGATTGCCCGAACCGGAGTGAGCCGCAGCAGAGAAGGAGAACTATCCCAATGAAACGACATACCACTCTCATGCCCATCGCCGCAAGTCTGCTGTTCATGTTGACGGCTCTCATCAGCATCAGGACAACGAGCCTTGCGGACGAAGCAAATCCCATTGTTCAGAATAGCCCGGCCCCGGAACTGGTGGGTTCCGACTGGCTAAACACTTCCGGCAAAACTCCCATCAAACTGGCGTCACGCGCCGGTAAGGTGACCATCGTCCATTTCTGGACCTACGGCTGCATCAACTGTCGGCGCAATCTGCCTGCCTACGCGAAGTGGCAAAAACAGTATGCGGGAACCGACGTGGCGATCCTGGGAGTCCATACTCCGGAGACACCGGGCGAGGCCAAAGCCGCAAAAGTCCGCTCCCACGTCGCGGACTACGGCATCACCTATCCCGTCCTTGTAGACAGCAATCATGCCAACTGGGATCGCTGGCATCAGCGCTTCTGGCCGACGATCTACCTTATAGACAAACATGGACGCATCCGCTACCGCTGGGAAGGCGAACTGGAGTACGACAACCAGAACGGAACCCGCAAAGTCACCGAACTCGTCGAGAAACTCCGCAAAGAGTCCTGACATTCAGTGACACGCACACATGAAGACACTGCCGTGTCTTCATGTGGCAATCCGATGACTATTGCAGGCTGGATTTTGCTGGACTGCCTCTGATTTTTATGTTACAATGGGTTATGAGCAGCATAGCACAAGAGCAGAATGCTATCCCAATGGTAATCACCGACTTTGCAGATCGGGTCGCCCGCCATTTTCATCCAGAACAGATTATTCTGTTTGGGTCCTATGCTTATGGGGCTCCGAACGCGGACAGCGATGTAGATATGCTCGTCGTTCTTCCTCACGATGGCCGCGATCCAGCCAAGTCCATCCAAATTCAACTTGAAATCGCGGCTGCTTTCCCCCTTGATCTCCTGGTGATAAAACCCGATGATCTACGCTGGCGCATTGCGAATGGTGACTTCTTCTTGCGCGAAATAGTGACACGCGGCAAGGTGCTTTATGACGCCACTGACCTCTGAATGGGTGGACAAAGCGGAAGGCGACCTCGACACCGCCCTGCGTGAACTGCGGGCGCGAATACGCCCAAACTACGATTCGGCCTGTTTTCATGCCCAGCAGTGCGCCGAGAAGTATCTCAAAGCCAGGTTACAGGAAGCTGGAATCGCTTTCGACAAAGCCCACAATCTTATGGCCCTGCTGACTCTGTGTCTCTCTTTAGAACCCTTTTGGTCGGCAATGTCTCCACAGGCGATCTCGTTAACCACTTATGCTGTTGGCTATCGTTACCCTGGCCAGACCGCAATCAGGGCAGATGCGAAGGCGGCTATGGCGGATTGCAAAATCATTCGAACCGCTGTGCGAACGAGTTTAAGCCTGCCGCTATTAAAGTAACTCACCTTACGCAGGCGAACAACCCGTTCGCCCCTCATGGGAACGCGACGGACTGAAGTCCCCGCTATGTGACCTTCGGCCCAGTTTCCTTCGGAAACGTCTATGCGGTCAGGGCCACTCATCGGCCTCAATAACCTTGTCGCGTTGGGTTTCGTCCGAAGGACGCTCCGGCGAAGCCGCGTAGCGAGGGGTGTCAACCCCTTGCCCGATGTAGCCGCGTAGCGAGGGGTGTCAACCCTTTGCAACTGCCATCCTTTGTTATTTCCTTGCCTGCGTAACGTGAACTCTTCAGTGTCTCAACGTGATGCGGGACAATCTCTTCTCCTCTCTGGGGCGGGCGAGGAAGGTGGTGACGCACTGGCCTGTTTTGGTGTCCCAGACCTTGACTTCGCCGTTGTAGGCGCCGGAGGCAAGGCGATGCGTGGGGGAATCGCAGGCGAGCGCAAAGACCCAATCGGTGTGACCGGGATAGGTGCGGACTTCTGTCAGCGTGGTGGCGTCGAACTGTTTGAGCAGGCCGTCGGCGGAGGTAGCGAACACCTGCCCGTCGCGCACCAGCAGGCCGAAGACCTCTTTGCTGAAGCCGTGTTCGATGTAGTGAGTATGGCTCTGCTTGGCGAATCGTTCCTCCATATCGCCTGCATCTCCGGATTCTGCCTTCACCTCTATCGGGTTCCAAATCTGAATCCATTTGCCGCCGCCCGCGCTGTAGGCCAGGGGAGCATCGGGCGCGAACTGGACGGCATAGACGGGCGCATGGCCCTGATAGCGGCCTATCTGCCGATTGTGGCCGTTGTACGTCGTGAAGAGATTGCCGGAGTCGGCCTCATACACTTTAACGGTCATATCGCGGCTGGAACTGGCAAGAAACTGCCCGTCGAAACTAAAACTGACGCCCGTTACCCAGTCGGAGTGGATACTGCTGCTCCAGAGGCGTTTGCCCGTCCCGCTGTCGTAGACCCGCACGTTGGCATCTGCGCTCCCGGCGGCGATGCGCTTACCGTCCGGGCTGAACGCCGCCGTCAGCACAATGTCGTTGAAGGTATCCAGAACCGTGGACCGTTCGCCGGTTGTCGTGTTGACCAGAGAGACTTCGCCGTATTCGCCCGGTGTCCCGCCGCCTACCAGCAGCGTCTTGCCATCTTTGCTGAAAGCCAGCGCCTGAATCCGTTCCGGCAGATGCTGCCAGCGTCCTGTCAGTGTTCCTGTCGTGGGGTTCCAGAGCGTCACCTCGTTGTAGCCGCCGACAGCGATCTCCTTGCCATCCGGCGCGAAGGCCAGCGCCATCACCGGAACCGCCGTCCGATAGACGGCGGGCGCGGCAGGATGCTGACGCGGGCCGAGCAGACTCTTGAGCGGTGCCGTTTTGTCCGGCGCGTCGTAGTTCGCGCCTTCGGCGATCCATTTTCGAATGAGTTCTATCTGTGCCGGGGCGAGCGGGTCGTCGCTTTTCGGCATCCGTATCGCCTCAACCTTCGTCACTATCCGTTGAAACAGCGCCGATTCGTTCGCCTTCCCCGCTACCACCGGAGCCAGACCCGACGCGCCCGCCTTCATCAGACTCGCGAAAGTATGCGCCCGATACCCGCCCTGATTGGTCCGCTCCCCATGACAGCCTGTACACCGTTTCAGCAGAATCGGCGCGACCTCCTTTGAGAAACTGACATTTGCCGAGGCCGGAGTCGCGGCCAGCAAAACCAGCAGCGCAAGAAGGGGAAAGCCTCTATGGAAGGGGTACGGGAACATGGCGTGTCCTTTGTGGCTGTCGCAAACCGATTCGATGTGCGAAGAACGGAAAAGGTCAGTGCTGGAACAGGAACTCCTGCGTGTTGAGGACAGTCCAGACGAGGTCCATCACGGCGTTTTCCCGGTTCGGAGATTTCGCGAGGTACTGTTTCGCCGTCTCCTGTTCTTTCGCAGTGGGGAAACGGGAGAGCGCGGAGAGATAGAGTTCCTCGATCAGTTTTGAGTCTTCCAGGGCCGCGTAGTAGCGAGCGCCGGTCTGGGCCATGCGGTAGGCGGTGCCGCCGTTTAAGAGTTCCAGCGCCTCGAGCAGCGTCGGGGAGTTCTGGCGTTCGCAGGTGCAGGCGGTCTCGCGGGACGGCTGTCCGAACGTGGTGGTGAATGCCGAGGTCTCTGGGTAAGGCCGCTGGGTCGCGTAGCCCATCCGCGCCTCCATCCGGGTCATCTGCTGCCGCGCCTGCACGGGATCGCTGACTTCGGCGGTGATCTTTGCCCGCATCTGCTTCTCCTGTTCGGCAAGCTGCGCGGGGGGCAAGAGTTCGTGCGTCGTCAGGCCAATCGCGTCTTTCAACTGTTCCGCCGTCAGCATCCGTACCCGTGCATGGGAGAACAGGGCTTCGTCGGACTCGTTGAACTTGTTGGACTGCGTGACACTCTGGTAGGTGCGGCTGTTGCAGAGCAGGCGGAGGAGTTGGCGGCGGTCGTAGCCGCTGCGCTCGAACTCCTGCGCCAGCGCGTCGAGCAGAGGCACATTTGCAGGCGGGTTGGAGGAGCGGAAGTCGTCTACCGGGTTCACGATGCCGCGCCCCATCAGGTCGGCCCACATCCGGTTCACTTCCACCCGTGCGAAGAACGGATTGCCGGGCTGCGTCAGCCAGGTCGCGAAGGCGGCACGGCGGTCGGCGGGGTGCGAACCGGTCTCGCTGCCCCAGGGGGTCATTGTCTCGTCCGTAGTCGGGTGCTGAACCTCCCCGGCGGAGGTCAACTGCACCATGCCTGTTTTGGTGACGTTGGTGCGTGCGAAGACCGCGCCGATGCTGTAGTAGTCCCGCATCGTCCAGTTCTCGAAGGGGTGGTTGTGACAGCGGGTGCATTCGACGCGGGTTCCCATGAAGAGCTGCGCGGTCATCTCCGTGCGCTCCTGCATGGTGGGAATTGCGACGTAGTAGTTTGCGGGTGCGACCGCGAGGGTATCGCCGCTGGCAGTCAGTAGCGTCCGCGCAAATTGGTCGTAGGGCATATTCTTGCGGAAGGCTTCAATAAGCCACTGCGCGAACAGGTCGGCTCGCCCGTCTTTCAGGGTACGTGGGGAGACGCGCATCAGGTCGGCCTTTTTCAATGCCTGAAAGCGAGCGAACTCCTCCGTCGTCAGCAGAGAATCGATGAGCGCAGCGCGTTTGGTCGGGGCGGGGTCTTTCAGAAAGGTTCGCACCTGCTCTGCGGTCGGCGGCAGTCCGGTCAGATCGAAATAGAGGCGGCGCAGAAACACGCTGTCGGAGCAGAGGCCGGAGGGCAGATACTGCAACTGCTTCAGCTTCTCGTCCACCAGCCTGTCCACGAGGTTGTTCTCAGCCGGAGCCTTCCAGGCGAAACCGGGAACGTCCTGCACGACCGTCACGAAGACCGACTGAAACTTGTCGAGGTAGCGCACGCTGATAGCCGCCTGCCCCCGATTCAGCCCGGTAATGAGACCGTCCGGCTCCACTTTCGCGATATTGACATTCGAGCTTTCGTAGGCGGCGATCTCAGACACATCACGGGTCGTGCCGTCCGAATAGGTCGCGACTACGCTTAACTGCTGCTTGAGGAAGGGGGCATGGAGGATACGACTGCTACCGGGCGTGATGACGATCTTCGTGCAGTCCGTCTTCGGCAGTTCGACACTTGCGCCTTCATAAATCCAGTTGCGCAGGACTTTGTAGCCCGGATCGGTCTTGCGGAGGCGTTTGCCCCCGACGTGCGGAATCTCCAGTAAAGGCTTCTTGATAATCAGGCTGTCGGTCGGCTCCATCACATTCAGCCGCCGATTGAAGCCGTCGCGGGTCAGGGAGACGCTGTCAATGCGGGGGTCGTAGCCGAACAGGGAGAGCGAAAAGCCGCCTTTGCCGTGCGGAGAGCCGTGACACGAGCCGGTCGCACAGCCCTGCTTCGTCAGGACTGCCAGCGTCTCGAACTTGAACCGCACCGGATCAGCTGCGGCGGTATGCGCCACCGTTACCGGAACCTGCACAGTGCGCCCGCCGATGGAGACGTTCAGACTGGCCGTGCCGTCTCCTGCTGCCAGTGCCCGACTGCCGTCCATTTTCACCACGCGCTCATTCGCGGAGCGGAAAAGCGCCTGCCCGGTCAGGTCGCGTGGCTCGCCATGAAAATAGCCCGTCACCACGAACTGTCGGTAGGCGCGGCGGCTGTCCAGTTTCACCGCCGTCGGATAGACCTCGACGCGCTCCGGCACAGCGGCAGGCGCGGCAGGCTTCGCCCCGGATGGCACGGCACCGACCACCAGCATTCCCAGACAGACGATACGCGAAAAAAGCATGACAGGCACTCCCAGAAAGATAGAGTTTCCGTCCGCAGTCCTTTCAGAACGGATAACTCACTCACCTTACGCAGGCGGACAAACAAATTGCTCCAACCGAGGGAGCAAAGGGTTGACACCCCTCGCTACGCGGCTTCGCCGGATCGTCCTTCGGACGAGACACAGTGCGACAAGGTTATTGAGCGCGATGAGTGGCCCTCACCGCATAGATGTTTCCGAAGGAAACTGGGCCGAAGGTCACATAGCGGGGACTTCAGTCCGTCGCGATATTCGCCTGCGTAAGGTGAGTAACTCAACGCAATCCGAAACGTTAGAAAAGTTCGACGATAGGTTTGCCACGAGCGGCCAGCATAATGGGCCGTCCGGTCGGGGTGGTGAGGGGTTTGCTGCGGTCTATGCCGAGTTTCTCATAGATGGTTGCCGCGTAGTCCTCGATGGTATAGGCCGTCGAACTGGTGATGTAGCCGCCGTCCCGGTCGGTTGAACCGACGATCTGTCCGCCCGGAACGCCTGCGCCCGCGAAGGCGAAACTGAACGCATGAGTCCAGTGGTCGCGGCCCTGACGCTCGTTGATATGCGGCGTACGCCCGAACTCCGTGACGAAACAGACCAGCGTTTCGGCGAGCAGGCCGCGCTGATGCATATCCTCAATGAGGGCGGCAAAGGCCTGATCGGTAGACCCCATCATAGGCCACGTTTGAATACCGAAGCGTCCGGCCCCTGCGCCTCCCCCTTTGATATTGGTGTTGTTCGGGGAGTAGATCGCGTCATGATGATCCCAGTTCATGTTGTTGCCGCCGTCGTAGCGGACCGGCTTGCCATCCAGAAAAGAGTGCATCGGTTCGCGCACGTCCACCGTCACATACCGGACACCGGACTCAATCAGTTTGCGGGCGAGCAGGTAGCACTGTCCTCGATGCCCTGTGCCGTACTTCTCGCGCAGGGCCGTCGGCTCCGTGCTGAGATCGAATGCCTTGCGGGTGAGGGGATTGGTCAGCATATCCGCCGCCTGATCCATCAGCGAGTGCATCGCCTCCACGTCCTTCGAGCGGCCCGCATTGACATAACCCACATCGAGCGAACTGAGCAGGTCGCGCCGGTCTTTGAAGCGGCGTTCGTCAATGCCCGCCAGGAGGCCGAGGTTCGGGACGCGCCAGTTCGGGTCTGCGGGACTGCCGCCCGTCTTGAAGACGGCATAGCCGGGAGGCATGAAACCGACCTGTGAGGTTCCGGCCTGCTCACTGGTGCCGGGCAGGAGAATATTCGAGGGCAGATACAGCGCGTCCGTCCCCACCCGATGCGCGACGACGCATCCGATGTCCGGCATTTCGACCGGGCCACCGGGCGCTTCCCCGGAGAAAATATACTGGGAGCCTTTGGGATGGGAGTTGCCGATGCCCGGTGTCGGCTGCGTCATACAGCGCACCACCGTCAGTTTGTCGGCCACCTTCGCGGTTTTCGTCAGCAGTTCGGTAAAGTTGACGCCGGGGACGTTCGTCTTGATCGTTTTGAAGGGGCTGCGGTGTTCGGCGGGCGCATCGGGCTTCGGGTCCCAGGTGTCCATGTGCGAGACGCCGCCCTGCTCGAAGATGACCAGAACTCGTTTTGCCTTGCCGGTTCCTGTGGCGCGTTCGGCGGAAGCCGTCGTGTCTATCCCCGTCAGTGCGGCCAGCATTCCGCCCAGTCCGATACCTACGAAATTGCGGCGCGGCAGATGCAGCCCTGAACTCATGTCTGTTCTCCTCCCAATGCGACGCACGGCGGCGAATTCCTACAGGTATTATAGCCTACAGGGAACCGATACACAAGCCCATGCGATTATTCAGGCACACCATCGCGCTTCCCCTTGCGCTCCAAACGCGGTTTCTGTCAGAATAGGAGCGTAACCGGGCGAAAGGAAAACCGATGTCTTCTACCACTGACTCCAACACACCAACCGAGACGCTGGATGCCGCGAGTCTTGATCTGCTCTTCCGAGAGGCGCGTACCTACACGGCCTGGCTGCCGAAGCCCGTCTCTGAGGAACTGCTTCACGCCGTCTATGATCTCTTCAAATGGGGGCCGACCAGCGCGAACACCTCCCCGGCTCGTATCCTGTTCCTGAAAAGCGACGAAGCCAAAGCGCGACTGCTGCCCGGTCTGGCTCCGAATAACGTAGAAAAATCGAGAACGGCTCCGGTCGTCGCCATCCTCGCCTACGACCTGGAGTTCTACGAAAAACTCCCGGAACTCTACCCGTCTGTGGATGCCCGCGCCTGGTTTGCCGGAAAGCCGGACGTGATTCAGGAGACGGCCTTTCGCAACAGCAGTCTCCAGGGAGCCTATTTCATGCTGGCCGCCCGTGCGCTTGGCCTCGACTGCGGCCCCATGTCCGGCTTCGATCCCGCCAGGGTAGACGCCGAGTTCTTCCCGGACGGCAAATGGAGAGTCAACTTCGTCTGCAACCTCGGCTACGGAGACGCCACCAAACTCTATCCCCGCAATCCCCGCCTCGCCTTCGAAGACGCCTGCCGTATTCTTTAGAGAATAGGTTTTTCAGTCTATTTTGCGGCCATCTCGTAGGAGACAGAGACCATATCGGGATCGGCGGCGGTGGCGATGGTGTAGGAGAAGGGGAGTTTGGTGACCGTTGTGCGGGCGGTCTTCTCCTGACCGTTTTCCTTCCAGCGATGGACGACGACGAACGGGCGCATCGGTGAGGCGGACAATGGGTCTTTGTAGTCGGCGTCGGCGCGGAAGGTGAAGACGCCGACCGTGTTGTTACCCGTCATTTCGTAGCGCAGAAGCGCTTTGCGCGTGTGGGGTGGGATACCGGTGAAGCGGAAGTAACGGGTCGTGGCCGGGGTGGGGCCGGCGATCTGTCCGGCGTCTGTCCAGGTTTTGCCCGCATCGAAACTGAGTTTCAGTTTGACCACGTCCTTCTCGCCCCGCGCACGGATATGCCCGCCGAACCGAAGCGTTACCATATCGCCCGGCGTCTCTATCGGGACTGTCATCGTTCCCACGCCGCCCTGCCACCAGCAGCCTCCTCCGTCCGTCATCCGCAGATTGTCGAACACGATGCCCATCGTGCCGGAGGTCTCGTTTTTCGTGAAGGCCGTATCCGGGGTGATACGGCAGTTGACTGTGCGCGTCGCGAGGCCGGGGTCGCTGTCGGCGGCGGCGGTGATCGTGTTCGCGCCTTTGCCGAGCCAGGGCATTGTGCGGGGCGCGTGCTGAATATCGTTCTCAATTGCCAGCAGATTTAGCCCCGCTGAATGCGCCGACGTTCCGGCTATTTCGATCTTGATCTGATAAGCGTAGCGGCGCGTTACCCGGTCTCCGAGGTCTAGCGTCGTCTTATTGGCCCCGACTTTTTCGCTACTCCAGAGCGGCGTGAAGGTGCGTCCGTTATTCGTGGAGAGCGAGACGGTCACGCGATCCTGCAGGGTCTTCGTGAAGGCGTTCAGTTTGATGCGTCCGCCGAGGTAGACATAGGGCGAGTTCATCTCGATGACCGCGACACCCGGCTTGCCGGGGGCTTTGACGCTCAGGGCAGGGACGGAGGCAGACTGAGGGCCTGAGACAAGGTTCTCATAGACGAGTGCGCCCTGCGCCAGGCCGCCGCTCGCCAGATCGGGCGCGTAGCGGTGATAGCCGTTGCCGATAACGCCTCCCCGGTAGCCGGGGTCGAAGTCGGGAACATAGACCAGGTCGCCCTGCGGCACGATCTCTTTGAGCATCTCAAAATTCGGGTTTACCTCTTTGTTGACGTGCAGACCATGATTGCCAGCCTCGCGAACAAGCGACTCGCCGGGACGCAGCGAGAACAGGGCGCGATGCCCAAGCTGGTAACCGTACTCGTAGATTTCACTGCTGCGGTTGTACTCCACCATCGTCGCGTCCCAGCCGTGTGTCCGCGCCGGGTAGTAACCCATACGATTGTAGGGCGTGTTCGCGAGCAGAGCGGGGCCTTTCTCCTTCCAGCCCATCCAGCCGTTACTCTTCATCAGGCTGAATATCTTGCCCGAATCACCCTCAAAACCGGGATTCAGTTTGTACCAGTCTTTGACCGCATGAGAGATGTCGTCCACACTCGCAATGCTGCCATCCTCCGGCTTCGGGAACAGCGTGATGAGGGAGCAGTCGTACATGTGCCAGCCACTGCCGTAGTTGACCTCCGCGACGCTGTGGCCGTTCAGAATGCGCCCTCGTGCCTCGCGCCCGTCCAGACGGTTCAGCGACTCGATGAGCGACGAGCAGCAGCAGCACATGCAGTAGCCATAGACATCGAAAATCTTGACGGGGTCGTGCGCCTCCCACTCTCCGGAAAGAAACTCATTTGGCGGCGCGGTCTGATGCCGGTACTTGACTGCTGCTGTCCAGAGGGCTTTCGACCGCTGCTCGTCTGTCATGCCCGGTTTGATAAACGCCTTGAGGATGTTCTCGGGCGTGGTGGTGTCGTCAATCTTGTCCGACAGCACCTTCAGATTGTTCACACGGCTGCCAGACGGGGTCTGAGCATGGGAGAACGACGGGAAGACTACGGAGAGCGCCGTCACCGCGACTGCGAGGAAACGGGTGTTTGTTTGCATAGAAACTCCTGTAAATCACTCAACTTACGCAGCCAGAGGAAGCAAAGGGTAACATAACGGGGACTTCACTCAGTCGTACACCCGTCCGTTGCGGCCTCATTCGCTACGCGGCAGACAAACTCCTGCCTGTACCCTCACCGTCGGTGAGGCTCACGGTGCTGCCGTCACGCTGCATAGGAAGAACCCCCTTGTTTGTGGAACAACCAGAACACATCCGAGGTGACTATCCATCTCTCAGGGAGTTTCCATGCGCCTACGACTATTGCTGCCCGTTCTCTGTGGCCTGTTCTTCGTTCTAATGCGATCTGCCAGTGCGCTGCCTGCCGTGCCTGTGGGGGAGCCGGTTCTGGATCTGCCGACTCTGCGCTGTCTTGGCGTCTACTGGATAATTCGAGACGAGGAGGCGCACCCGGCAAAAGTGGAAGTCGCCTATCGGAAGGCGGGAACGCAGGCGTGGAAGCCTGGACCGTCACTTTTTCGGGCAGAGCCTGGCCCGTTCCGAGATGAAGGAGGCCGTCCGAAGACGCCGACTACACCGGTACCAAAAGACGCGCATCTCTTCGCGGGAAGTGTCCTTCTGCTTGAACCCGACACGGCCTATCAACTGCGTCTGACACTGACCGGGAGCGAGGGCGGAACGGTAGAGAAGATGCTTGCCGCCCGAACGCTGGCAGAACCCACCGCGCCGCCGACCATGAAAACGCTGCACGTCGTGCCAGGAACAGGGGGCGGAACGGGAACCCGAATAGATCCGTTTCGAGGGCTGGAGGCCGCGCAGACGCAGGCCCGCCCTGGCGATCTGTTTCTGCTCCATGCCGGTATCTATCCCGCGCCCTTCACTATCCGTAAGAGCGGCCTGCCCGGTCTGCCGATCCTCTGGCGTGGCGCGGGCGACGGAGAGGCGATACTGGACGCGGCACAACCGCACGACAAACTGACGGTTCATGCGGTCGAAGCCAGCGGGGTACACGATGTCTGGTTCGAAAAACTCACGATCCGTAACGCGCACTCTGCGATACGCGCTCATGAAGCCTCGCGAATCGTCGTGCGGCGATGCCACCTGTACGGCATTCTGTGCGGTTTTTTTGCAACCCGGAACGAAACCGGGAAACTTGGGGAATTTTTTATCGCGGACAACGTAATCGAGGGTATCATGCCCTGGCCTGTGACACAGCAGCAGTGGCACGACCTTCCTGAATCACGCGGCATCTGGATTTCAGGACGCGGGAGCGTCGTCTGCTTCAATCGCATTCAGCACTGTAAAGATGGAATGGATATGGACGACAGCCCCGTCTGTGTCGCCAACGACTTCCACAACAACGACATTCGCGAGATGTTCGACGACGGCTCAGAGATGGATGGCTCCGACCGCAATACCCGCAATTTTTACAACCGCTATACCAACGTGCTGTGCGGAATCTCGTTTCAGCCTGTTTATGGCGGCCCGGTCTATGCGTTCCGCAATGTCATCTACAACATACGCGGAGAGCCGTTCAAACTGCATAACAGTCCGTCCGGTGCGGTCATCGTCCACAATACCACCGTGCGGAATGGCCCGCCACTGTGGGTAAGTACGGAGGACGGCTTCTCCCACTGTTACGCCCGCAACAATCTGCTCGTCGGCACGTCGGGGCGCGCCTTCGACTGCGAACCGCCGACAAAGAACTGCGATTTCGATTACGATGGGTTTGCAGGCTGGTCAGGGGACGTGGTGATGAAGTGGAACGGAGTGCGGTATCGTTCTCTTGCCGAGGTACGCGAGCAAAGCCCGGTAGAGCGGCACGCTCTCCTGCTTGACCCCGCTCTGCTGTTCCTGGAGGGTACGAAGGCTCCCGCAAATGAACTGACCGTCTTTGATCCGATACATCTGGAGTTGCGGCTCAAAGCAGGCAGTCCGGCGGTGGATAAGGGGGAGAAGCTCCCGGGATTCAACGACGGATATGCAGGCGCAGCACCCGACCTCGGCGCGTACGAGTTCGGGGAGAAGCCACCCCACTACGGCCCGCGTCCATGAGGAGTGTTCGTCTGCCGTAAGCAAACGAACTGCCTATAAAGGTTTATGCAAGGCATGCAATCACGTCTGAAATAAATGCCTGACAGCCCTTGACATTGGGTTTTCCTGACGTTATACTGACTCTGTAGCTCAGCAACACGACCGACCTCTGGAGGAAAGCATTGTCTTCAATAACTTCTTCAAGCCCGAACTTTTCTGTCATCACGAGCGAAGAAATTTCTGTCCCTGTCGTTGCCAATCACTATGACGAGCGTAAGGAGCTAAAGGTTCCGCTATCTTGGATGGCGTCCGCCCTTCTTCTCATGGTCATGACGATGGGATATATGCGGCTGCACGAAGACAATCAGATGCTCAAACAGCGGCTGAGTATGCTGGAGAGTGAGGGAGCACGCCGTCAGGTGCGCCTGCGGCAGATGCAAATGGAGAAGTCGCAGCTTCTCGGGAAGTCCAGTCTCCTGCGGGCGACGGCCAGACGTTAAACGGCTGGTTCGGGCGTTGTCTGGCCGGGTGCAGGCAACGTAATGCGATTCGAAGCAGGTCGTTAGCGCCGGGGTGTTGACGGCTGCACGTGCGCGAAATCGTGGAGCGCGCGTAGTGCTTTCAGGATTTCGCCGGGGGCAGGATTGCCGCGTTCTACCCACACGACCTGCCCCTGTCTGTCCAGAACGTACACGGTGCGCTTCACAATTCCGAACAGGGCGCGACAGCCATACGCACGGGCGATCTCGCCCTTTGTATCTGCCAGCAGCGGGAAGGGTAGCGCGTTCTTTCGGGCAAACTCAAGATGTTTTACTCTCGGTGCCGGGTTGATGCCGTACACGACCGCCTGCTCTGTTTTCAGAGCGCTCCAACTGTCCCGCAAAGCGCACAACTGCGCGGTGCAGACGGGAGTGTTGTCGCCAGGGTAGAACACGAGGACGACACGCTTCCTGTCGTGTAAGTCGGCGAGATGGACTGTTGAGCCGTCGCTTGCATCAGCAGTAAAATCCGGTGCCGGACGCCCGACCTGAATCAGGTCGGAACGGTTGCTCATGCTCATAAAAATGCCGCTTACCAGACCGACGCCTGCCACCAGGCAGACACCTAAAAATGCTTTGACGGTTCGCTTTTTCTTGCCTGTCACGAAGCCCACTCTCCCGGCCTCGCCGCCGCTTCTGCTCGCTCCTCTTCAGGTAACTGTCTGTACTCGGATTCCATTTCGGAGTGTTCGCGAAAGTTCTCCAGCGCCGCGAACAACTCTTCTAGGCTCTGCGTCCTCTTGATCGCGTCGAAGGCCAAAAAGTTTCCATGATTGCTTGCAAACCGCAGCCATTGCTTGAGGCGTAAGACCGTCCGGTTTGACGAGTAGTCGGCATAAAATTGCGTCCACCGGACGAGACGCTGCAAGTGCGGAATCCAGTCGCAGACAGACTCGATGGGCGGCAGCGTTTTGCCTGAGCCTATTCCCAGTTCTCTGGCGGCTTCGCCCGCAAGCAGTGGATTTGCCAGCGCCCCGCGCCCCAGCATGAAGTGACGGCATCCCGTTTCCTCGCGGCATCGCCGGAAATCCTCCAGTGACCAGATGTCTCCGTTCGCAACCACCGGGATGTTGAGCCTCTCTCTGACTTCGCCGATGGGCTGCCAGTAGACTGGCGGTTTGTAGCCCTGTGTGCGCGTTCGGGCATGGATCGTCAGCCAGTCCGCGCCGCCTTCCGCCGCCATCTCCGCATTTTCGTAAATCGCCTCTATCGAATCCCAGCCGAGCCGCAGTTTCGCGGAGACGGGGATGTCAACCGGAACCGCCGCCCTGACCGCCGCGACGATTTCCCGAATCCTCTGCGGGTGTTTCAAGAGCGTCGCACCGCCATCGTGACGATTGACCGTCGGGGCAGGGCATCCGAAATTGATGTCTATCGCTCCAGCCCCTGCCGTACACGCCACTACGGCGGCCTGCGCCATTCGCCCGGCATCCCCGCCCAGAAGCTGCACCTGAACTGGCAGGCCGGTAGGTGTGCGCCCACCGCACCTGAGTTCGGGAACGTGGCGATAGAAGAGGCGCTTCGGCGGCACCTCGCTGCTCACCCGCAAAAACTCGGTAACGGCGAATGTAAACGCGCCGCCCTCACCCTGTACTGCCCGCATCGGCGCGTCCGTCACTCCGTCCATCGGAGCCAGTATAAGCGCGGGAATATCCGGTTTCAGCATCTAAATCCTATTCTCTTCCCGTTGATGAATAAGGCACCTTACGCAGACGAGCAGGCAAAGGGTTGACACCCCTCGCTACGCGGCTTCGCCGGATCGTCCTCCGGACGAAACCCAACGCGGCAAGATTTGTTGAGGCCGACGAGTGGCCCTCACACCCTGGACGTTTCCGAAGGAAACTGGGCCGCAGGTCACATAGCGGAGACTTCCGTCCATCGCATCCCGACGGTATAATTTTGTTCACATTATACCTCTACGTTGGAGACTGCCTCCAAAATCCGCCCGCAAGCGGGAAAGCAGAGAGCAAAGTGAGAGTTTATTCAAACGAAGTCTGTGATGCGATTTTTGAAGCCACAAATAGTAGAGGAGGTTCATTTCGTTCGTCTTGAGCCTTTTGCAAATGTCCTAGAACAATGAGAGTTAGCACTCCTTGTCGAATTTGGTTTTGCCGATCAAATCGATAAAGGAGCGCTAAC
>JBBRLP010000102.1:0-20169 GCA_038231295.1 Chthonomonadales bacterium | reverse complement strand
GCGCTGAATCAGACCAAAATTTCGTGTCGGAGAATGTGCATTTGCGGTTCATAGCGACTAAATGTGCATTTTTGTTTACCTGTCCTGAGTGTTCTACAGGTTACAGATTGCCCCCGGTGGCAGCTTCGGGGGGTCTGGGCCGTATTGAGAGGGCTACAGACGAGGGTCAACCGGTTCGCTTTCGAGGGCGAGGACGGCGAAGGCGCATTCGTGGACGCGGCGGAGGGGTTCCTTGCGGACGAACCGCTCCAGCCCTTCCACACCGAGCGCGAACTCGCGCAGAGCCAGACTGCGTTTCGCACCGAGGCCGCGCTGACGCAGACGCTCGATATTCTCAGGAGCCGTGTATTCGGGGCCGTAAATGATCCGCAGATATTCGCGCCCGCGAACCTTGACTGCAGGCTGAACCAGACCCTTCGTCCCGCGCACCACGAAGGCGAGCGGCTTGACGACCATGCCTTCCCCGCCGACCGCCGTCATCTCCTCCCACCATTGCGTTCCTGCGACCACTGATTCCTCGTTCTCTGTTTCGACGCGCAGGTTGTCGGTCGCCATGAGCAGATCGCTCTGCGCGGCGAGGCGGGCCAGCGTGCTCATGTGCCAGAGATGGTCACGGTCGAAATAGGTTTGTCCTTCCGTTGCCAGCAGATGGAAGGGAGCGATACGAATGTCCTCTAGGCCGCGCACCTCCCAACAGTAGTGCGCGTAGGCGGCGGTGTAGCGGGTGACGTCTTCGAGTCGCTGACGCAGAGAGGTAAGCTGTTCCTGCACCTCAATGCCCCTGTCCGCGGCCTGTGCCAGAGCGACAAGCGCGTCCGAGAGAGCGGTCTGTCCGGCCATTCCGACCGGGGCGTACTGCTCCCGAATGAGGCCCTGCGCCTTTGCATTCCAGGGCATCAGTTCGCAGTCGAAACAGGCCCAGTCCGTCGCGAACTCCTCCCAGAATCCCGCCCGCTCCAGCGCAGCCCCGAACTCGGCGAGCAGTCCATCGTGCAATGCAGGGGCATCGAAGAACTGACGACCTGTGCGGGTGAAGCATTTTCCGATCTCCCCGGTCGTCGCGCCGAAGCGCTTGCGGGCGGCATCGGCATCCCGGCAGACAACGACCACTGCCCGGCTGCCCATGTGCTTGCGCTGACAGACGACTTCGGTGACGCCGACACTGCGGAAATAGTTGAACGCCTCGGCGGGCCGCTCCAGCAGCGGGCCGGACGGCGCGGTCTCGCAGGGCGACATCGTCGGCGGCAGATAGAGCAGCCAGCGTGGCTCGACAGCAAAACGACTCATTACCTCCAGCGCGGCGGCGGCATTCTCGGCGGGGATGATGACGCTCGGCATCAGACGTGTCGTCACGATTCGCTTGCCCAGCACATCCTCGGCACGGAGCAGTTCGTCGTGTTCCCACTGCAAAGAGACGTTTGGCGCATTTACATCCGGCTCGGCAGGCAGGAAGGGACGGATCGGCTCTGCGTAGGTTCGGGTAGCGGGAACCTCGACGAGTTCGCGCTCCGGCCCGCGCAGAGCCGTCAGTTTGCCTCCGAAGACGCAGCCCGTGTCCAGATTGATCGTGTTGTTCAGCCACTCGGCTTCGGGAACCGGCGTATGACCGTAGATGACCGCAGGCGCGCCCCGGTAGTCCTGCGCCCAGGGGTAGCGCACCGGAAGTCCAAATTCGTCCGTCTCGCCTGTCGTCTCGCCATAGAGCGCGAAGTCGCGCACACGGCCAGACGCCCGCCCGATGTAGCTCTCCTTCATTCCGGCATGGGCCACGCAGAGGCGTCCGCCATCCAGCCAGAGATGCGACACCAGGTCGTCCGCGAAGCGCAGGTAGTCCTGCGTGAACGCGGCCTGCTCCGCGTCGGGCAGTGCGGCGATCTGTTCCAGGCTCTCTGTCAGCCCATGCGTCTTCGCGACCGGGTTGCCCTTCAAGGCACGTGCCAGTTTCACGTCGTGATTGCCCGGAACGCACAGAGCCGTTCCCGCCTTGAACATCGCCTGCACCAGACGCACCGTCTCCACCACTCGTGGACCGCGGTCCACCAGGTCACCGACGAACACCGCCCGCCGTCCGGCCTCGTGACGCCAGACGCCATCCATCTCCGCGTAACCAAGCCGGGAGAGCAGAGTCGTCAGCTCATCGCCGCATCCGTGAATATCGCCGATCATATCGAAAGGCCCTGCTTCCGCACGGCGATCCGTCCAGAGCGGCACACGCACGATATTCGCCCTGCCGATCTCCTCCTCATTCAGTTTGAAGATGTAGCGGAAGCCCTCCCACCGTAGATGCGGGAAGGACTGCCGCAGTTGGCGACTTTGATTCACGACGACATGCGGCCCGAACTGCCGGTCGGGGCGCTCGCGGTTTCGGTCCTGACAGACGCGCTCCGGCACGTTCAGGACAATGGCGACAGCCAGCACATCGTTCCGGTGCGCCAGTTCGACGAGCGGCTTGCGGGCAGCCTCCTGCACGTTCGTCGCATCAATCACCACGAGTTTGCGCCGACGCAGGCGTATCTCCGCCAGATAGTGGAGCGCGTCGAAAGCGTCATTTGTCGCTCCCTGATTGTTCTCGTCGTCGCTGACCATCCCACGGAAGGCATCCGAAGAGAGGCACTCCGAGGGCAAAAAATGTTTTCGCACGAACGTAGACTTGCCGCTGCCGCTCACCCCGATCAGCACGACCACACAAAAATCTGGTATCTGCAAAGTCAGTTCTGTTTGTGATTCCGTTTCAGACATACGAATCCCTGAAGATTATTGAGGCCTCTGTGCCGCCCTGCCTCTATGACAGTTCTTCTTTCGATTCCGTTGGCAGCATCGCCTCCGCCATTTCCCTCTCCGGCGCTCTTCCGCTCGCCATCAGAGCGGAAATGACGCGCTTCCGGTCGGCCTCGCTTCGATTCTGGCTCAGTTTCCGCTTGCCTTCCAGACGCCGAATGGGGATTTCAAATCCCACAATCCCCCGCATCGTTTTTGTGACATACTCCGGGGGCATATCGAACTGCCACGCCTCCGCGTGGGTGCCTTCATAGACGGCGACAGTTGCATAGAGCAGTTCGTTCAGGCGGGGCTCGTCCAGCAGGGCAGGGACGCCATAGGCATGAACCGCAACATAGTTCCAGGTCGGCACTGAGGGCTGAGTCTCGTACCAGGACGGCGAGATATAGGCATGAGGCCCTGGAAACACGACGAGGACTTCGCGCTCGGCGGCAAAATGCTGCCACTGCGTGTTGGCTCGTGCGACATGACCACGCAGTGTGCCATACTCCCCGGCGATCTCGTCGAGCAGGAAGGGAAGATGCGTGGCAAAGGGTGTTCCCTGCGCGTCTGTCGTTACGAGCAGTCCAAAACTGTTCTGACGTATCAGGCTATGCAGTGTCCCTGTGTCCTGTACGTTAAAGTCCTTGGGAATGTACATGGTTCGTCTCCTTCCTTAAAATGTACCCCCTCTCGTTTTCATTCGCATTTCATAAGTATCGAATACATTCGAGAGGAGCGAAAACGGGTGCTGACAGGCTTTTCAAGATATTGTGGCGGGCAGGTGAACTCATGTCGTTTTTGCTTCGTCTATCCAAATAGCGAGGAGGAAAATCAATGGTCTATCTGGTTATTCTGGCGGTACTTATCGGGACGGTGACACCGGCACACGCCTATATTGACGCGGGGAGTGGCAGTTACGTGCTGCAAATGCTGATGGCGGGGCTTCTCGGGCTGGCCTTCACCATCAAACTCTCCTGGCAGCGGCTCAAGACCTTCACGGCGCATCTCTTTGCGGGCAAAGGCAAAACGGAAAAGAAAAGCGGCGAATGAGCATTGCCGTTGACCCTGGCTCTTTCCGTGATCCGAGCGGCTTCATCTTCTATCGCGAGGGAACACTTCTGCGGCAGGTGCAGCCCGGATACGGTGAAGCCTATGATCTCCTGATTAGTTCCGGCCTTTATCAGGCGCTGACAGAGGCCGGACTGCTGATCTCCCATAGTGAGGAGAGCGTTGAGAGCGGACTGACGCCGACTGCGTACCGGATACTTCGGCCCGAACGGATACCCTTCATCTCCTATCCCTATGAGTGGTGCTTCAGTCAGCTCAGGGATGCCGCAGGGGCCACGCTTCAGATACAAAAGGAAGCGCTTCGCTGCGGAATGACGCTCAAAGATGCAACCGCCTACAACATACAGTTTCGAGAGGGCAAGCCGACACTCATAGATACCCTCTCCTTTGAAAAATACGAAGAAGGCGTTCCCTGGATCGCCTACCGGCAGTTCTGTCAGCATTTTCTCGCGCCGCTGGCGCTGATGAGCCGGACAGACGTTCGCCTCCAGCAGCTGCTTCGTATTCACATGGACGGCATTCCGCTCGACCTGGCAAGTCAGCTTCTGCCGCGCAGCACCTGGCTTCAGCCGGGACTGTTGACCCATATTCATCTGCACGGTGCGGCGCAGAAACGCTATGAGGGAGAGACCACTGCCCGTTCCGGCAGTGCAGGGCGAGTCAGCCGGATCGCTCTACTCGGGTTGATTGACAGTCTGGAAACGACCGTTAGAAATCTGAAATGGCAGCCGTCCGGCACGACCTGGGCGGAGTATTATAGCCAGACAAACTATTCGGATACCGCGATGGTCGGGAAAAAGCGGCTGGTTTCAGACCTCCTCGCGGGGATTCCTGAAAAGCCCCGCATCGTCTGGGATCTCGGAGCGAATACCGGCCTGTTCAGCAGAGTTGCGAGCGCACAGGGCATCCAGACAATCTCGATGGATATTGACCCTGCCGCTGTCGAAAAGAACTATCTGGAGTGCAAGGCGAATGGGGAGACGCATCTGCTCCCGCTGTTGGGCGACCTCACCAACCCCAGTCCTGATCTTGGCTGGGCGCTGCGCGAGAGGCGTTCTCTGCCGGAACGCGGCCCCGCCGATCTTGTGCTGGCGCTGGCGCTGGTGCATCATCTCGCTATCGGCAACAACGTGCCGCTCGGCCATATCGCCCGATTTTTCCGCAGCCTGGGAGAGTGGCTGATTATCGAGTTTGTTCCGAAGGGCGACTCGCAGGTGAAGCGTCTCCTCGCCACCAGAGAAGATATTTTCGTGGACTACACCGCATCGGGATTCGAGACGGCCTTCTGCGGCTCCTTCGAGATAGTGCAGACTCTGCCCGTGCCGGACAGTGAACGGACGCTCTACCTACTGCGCGGACTGCCCGCAAGCGCATGAGTAAGAATACTCCCGTCAGGCATCCGAGACAGCCGCATGGATACAGGCAATGAACTGATAGGTGCAGACATCGTCCGACTAAATTGACTGTCTGTCCGCAAGTAATACCGGCAGCAAGACGGCTTGCTGCTGAAGGAAGACTTTCGTAATGTTAAGCTTTACTGATTCACCCCCTATCGCCGCGACGGAAGCGGCAGCGCCGCAGTCCGATCAAAAACGGCGCGTGGTGCCGTTTCATCCTCTCCTTTTCGCGGCCTTTCCTCTTCTGGCTCTCTACGCGCAAAATGTCGCAAAGATACCTGTCCATGAGATTTTCAGCCCCCTGTTCAAGGCGGCGATGGGAACGCTGGGATTATGGCTGTTGTTTCTCCTGATGACACGGCATCTTCGCAAGGCCGCGATGGCCGCCTCAGTTATCGTGCTTCTCTTTTTTTCTTATCGGCATATCCTGAATGTCATGCCGAAGGGCCTCCACGATCTCGTGCTTCCCGCCTTCCTTCTGGCGCTTGTCTGCCTGCTGTTTGCCATCATCAGAACCAGACAGCCGCTGAACGACACGACATCGGTCTTGAATCTGGCCGCGCTGGTACTGCTCGCACCCTCCTGCTGGGATATCACGACCGGGCTGCGGGCGAATGCGATTGCGATAGAGCAAGCTTCCGCTCCCGCTCCGGGAGGAAACGGGAATGCAAAAGGGTATTCGGCTACCGTATTGCCGCAGCGCCATCTCTCCGAGGCTCCGCAGGACGTACCCGATGTCTACTATATTATTCTCGACGCCTACGGGCGAGCGGATCGACTCAAGACCTACTATGCCTATGACAACACTCCGTTTATTCAGGCTCTGGAAGCCCGAGGCTTTACGATCCCCCGGCACAGC
Source organism: Chthonomonadales bacterium (assembly GCA_038231295.1). Taxonomy (GTDB): domain Bacteria; phylum Armatimonadota; class Chthonomonadetes; order Chthonomonadales; family Chthonomonadaceae; genus JANXLO01. The sequence goes on along the minus strand of JBBRLP010000102.1, from coordinate 14,085 downwards.
GCGGCGAATTACAACCAGACTCCGCTCTGTCTTGCCAGTGCGCTGAGTATGAACTATCTGGATGAGCGGCCCAATCACCGCCTCACACCGGAAATCCTGCGGAGAATGGTGGACGATAATCCAATTGCGGCCTATCTCCGCAAACGAGGGTATCACTACATCAATGTCTGGTCCGGGCTGGAAGAGTCGCGGGTGACGACGGCCGATCTAGTCCTGAACAATCAGCCCGATCTATCGACGCTGGAAGGGAATATGCTCGGCAACACGGTGATGGGCGCGAGTTCTACCTACGAGAAGAAACGCTACAATGAACACCGTAAACGGCTGCTCGGGGGATTTAACGGTCTGGAAAAGGTCGCCGAGCTGCCCTATCCGAAATTCGTATTCACCCATATTCTCGCGCCCCATCCGCCCTTCGTCTTCGGGCCAAATGGGGAGGCGATTGATCCGAAAGGACCTTTGAATCTTGCGGACGCCTCCGATCTTCTTCAGGAGATAACCCGCGCCGAATACAGTCGGGGCTATGTGGCGCAGCTTCAGTATGTGAATGCCCGCGTTCTCGAAGCGGTAGACACGATTTTGCGGCAGTCGAAGCATCGCCCGATCATTATTATTCAGGGGGATCACGGCTCCCGGATGAATCTCGACTGGGAAAGCCTGGCCCGCACGGATCTGCGCGAACCGTTTTCGATTCTCAACGCCTACTACGTTCCCGATAAAGTGCGGCGCGATCTGCCGGACAATGTCACTCCGGTCAATTCGTTCCGCATCGTGCTATCGGACGTTTTCGGGGCGAAGTATCCGCCGCTCCCGGAGCGCAATTACTATTCTACCGAGAGCCACCCTTACGCTTTTGTGGATGTGACGCAGCGGCTCGCGCAGATTGCGGATAGTTCACAACTGGCGCATATCCCGGCCCCTCCTCCGAAGAAGAGCGGGGATGCCGTCCAGTCCGTCCGCTAATGTCATCCCGTTCCGAAGAGGGCTGCCGCGTCCCTGATTCACGGGTTTCGTTCTCCAGACCGGCAAGTCTGAGAGAAGAAGGGGAACCCCTCTCCGAGGCCGGCAGCGTCGGGAGGAGACCGTCTTCCATAAGGGTGTAGCGGACGATGTCGTTGAGCTTTTCCGGGTCGGCGCAGTCCAGTCCGCTCCAGTTCAGGGCTAATGAGCGTTCCGTCCAGAGACGGGCATTGCCTTGAAGTTTCTTGAGCGGCCTATTCATCTGATCGAGAGCGATGTGGTTCGGGAGGACGCTGTAGGGCGAGAAGTCCGGGGCGTCCATGAAGCAGGCGGCGAGCGGGGGAGTCAGGGCATCGAAGCGGTTCATCGGATCGAGGCCCAGCATCAGCTCGATGGAGCGCACGACCGAGACCGTGTTGCAAAGTTCATGGTCAACAAATTTGCGCCGTGTATAGGGGCTAAGGGCGAAGCAGACCGTGCGGTGACCGTCTACATGGTCTTTGCCGAACTGGGCATCGTCCTCGATGACGAAGATGCAGGTGTCTTTCCATTGCGGGCTGTGAGAAACGGTTTCCACGACACGCCCGAGCGCCAGGTCGTTATCGGCGACCATGCTTTGCGGCTTCGGAAAGTTGGGATTTCGGCCTTCGGTGTGGTCGCAGGGCAGAGAGAGGATCATCAGATTCGGCACCTGATTCGCACGGCTGAAGTTCTGATACTCGCCAAGAAACACATCCGCCCGCTGTTGATCGCTCTGTAGGAGGGGCCACTGTACCACCTGCTTGCAGATATAGGGGCGAAGGCTGGCGATCTGGGTTCCGGCATGAGGCTCGATCTGGTGTCTGCCGGTCATGCGGTCGTTCCATAGTTCCAGCCAGGTCTTCGCGTCCTGCGAGAAACCGGCGAGTTTGGCATCGCAGAATTCTCCGTAATCACGGATAGTGCGGCCTTTCTTCAGCGCGGCATCCCACAGGCAGCCGCCGCTTGAGATGGACATCGCGCACTCACCGCCGAACGGGTAGGTGCGGTAGCCGGTATAGAAATGTTCGAGATAGTCGTTGGCGAGCGCCTGAGTACACCACTGATGCCCGTCTGCGCTGTTGGTTCCGGCGGCATAGGCGTTGTCGAAGAGGGCGAACTGCCGGGCCAGAGCATGGGCGTTCGGCGTGATATTCTCTCCCAGCAGGCAGAGGCGCGGGTCCCCATTACCCTCCGGCACATCCCCTAGCACCTCATCGTACGAGCGATTCTCTCTGATGATATAGAGGACGTGCTTAATCGCTCCCCGATAGACCGCCAGATTGGGACGCAGGGCGCTTCTGTCGCGGTTCCAGCCGTTATCCGTCGCGACTTTGCGGGTCGCGGCGTCAATGTCTGCCCGGATGTCCAACACAGATACGGTCCCCTGAAAATCGTGGGCATTGCCGGGCTTGCCGAGCAGTGTGCGGCGTACAGACCCGTTGCCTTTGGTGTTCAGAACGAAGGCGTATGGAGAGAAGCGATTGAGCGAAATGGCGACCGGGTAATAGCCTGCGGGCCGAAATCCCCGTACACGTCCGTCTGCCAGGTCCACCTCACAGACGGCGTTATCCCCACCGTTACAGACATAGGCGATGCCATCCCGAATCGCGAGGGCGCATGGCATACTTCCAAAGAGTCGCATGGCTCCCCAGTGAAGCGGTATCGTGCGGACGACACGTTGCGCGGTGATGTCTATCTCCGAAAGGCTGTCACTCGCGGCATTGGTGATGAACGCATGGTCGTTCTGAAGGGCGATTGCGGTCGGGTGCAGGCCCACTTTCAGACGCTTCGTCTCTCCCCGGTCGCGCCGGATCAGACAGACGGTCCCGGAGGCGGCGGCTCCATGCGGGTCTACGACGATTACCGCATTGCCGCTTTTCGACTGCTCATCGTCGTCGGTGACCTGCCGTCCTCCCCAGTTCGTCACGATAAGCGTCTTCTCATCCTGGCTCAATTTCACTTCGAACGGCATATTCTGAACCGGATATTCGCGCACCCATTGGTTCGTGGTGAGATCGATCTCTCCCACCGCATTCCGGTCCATGACTGCCACGAAGAGGTGATTCCCGTCTTTTGTGATGGTCATGCCGCCGGGACGCGGATTCCGCTTTGCTCCCTGCGGCGCGACCAGCAGTTCCAGCCCGAGTTTCAGGCGTCCGCCGTGCAATTCCAGTTCCTGTATCTTGCCATCTGCAAGACTGACGAACAGTTTGGAGCCGTCCGGGGACCAGAGCGCCCCCCGAAATCCCGCCCCGCGCCATAGCATGACTTTTGATTCCGGAATGATGCCTCTTGGCGAGAGAAGCATGACGCTGTTTTGATTAAGGATTGCGAGGAGAGGAAATTTGGGATGCTGCGCCATATCTATCGGGCGACCGTCGAAGGCAATCGCGCCCGGCTCGATTCGCTGTTCGGTCGAGACCACGAAACTGCCGTCCGTCTGCCGTCCCACGTGGAGTTCTGGCCTGGGATCGTGAGCATAGGCAAGGGCAGCCACGCTCAGGAGGAGTGTGAGCAGGGAGAGCAGAAAACGTTTTGCGGCGATACGTCGGTGGGTAACAGGTGCAGAATCAGCACGAGGCATAGCGACTCCGAATCAGGTTCCTCGCAGAGTGGAGGACAGAAAAAGATAATGACGATGTTCCTGTCGCAAATAGTTCACTGATATACGGATTATACCATGAAGTTGCATCACGAGGTGTTGTCTTGACGCTCTTTGCGCTCTCAGGCTATAATGACGGCTGGTAGAGAACGGTTGCGACAGAGCAGAGAGGCGGGCAGACGTGGCGGAACAGGCCGGAGCGCAGACAGTTTTTGACAGAGTTCTGACGGGCGGCCATGTGCTGGACGGAACCGGGGCGCTGGCCGTCCGTGCCGATGTTGGCATTCGCGGCGACCGAATCGCGGCGGTCGGGTACCTTTCACAGGCGCAGGCCGGTATCCGCATGGACGTTTCGGGTCTGCATATCGCGCCAGGGTTCATTGATATTCACACGCACTCCGACATCTCCATCGGCTGGGATACCGGGCAGGCCAGTGCGCTGGCAATGGGGGTGACGACGCAAGTTGTCGGAAACTGCGGACTCTCGTTGGGTTTTGCGACGGACAGTCCGACGTTCGCCTTCGAGAAACGCTGGCTGGCTCCCCACGGGGCCGCGATTCGCTGGTCTACCTTCGACGAACATCTCCGCCAGATCGAAGCCAACGGGCTTGCCACGCATTTTGTTCCTCTCGCCGGACATGGGACACTGCGGAAGCGCGTCATGGGAACGGACGAGCGGCCCGCCTCTGATAGCGAGAGTGGGGAGATGCGGCGCGAACTGGAAGCGGCTTTGCAGGCCGGGGTATGGGGCTTCTCTTCGGGACTGGAGTATCCGCCTTCCGCCTATGCCGATGAGGACGAGCTTGCAGAACTCTGCGCGGTCGTGGCGGACTATGGCGGCTTCTACGCGACGCATCTCCGCAGCGAAGGCGATACCCTCGTCGAATCGGTGCAAGAAGCGCTGAATGTGGCGGAACGCGCCGGGTTGCCGCTTCAGTTATCGCATCACAAGGCCGAGAACCGTGCCAACTGGGGCAAAGTCCGCACGACGTTACAGATGGTCACGGAGGCCAGGGAGCGCGGGCTGGATGTGCAGCTCGATCAGTATCCCTATACGGCGTTTATGACCTCCCTCAGCATTCAGATTCTGCCCCGATGGGCGCTGAGTGGAACGCAGGAGGAGACCGCTGCTCGCCTGCGTGACGCCGCTCTCCGCGCCCGTATCCTCTCCGAACTCCGCACGGCGCATCCCGACTGGCAGGCAGACTCTCCCGAAGCCCCCTGGCGCTTCATCCAGGTCGGCGTCTGCCGCGCTCGCCCGGAGCTACAGGGCCGAACGATTGCCTCGTTCTCTTCCGATGTGGGTCTCGATCCGCTGGAGGTCGTGCTGGACCTGATGGCTGAAACGGAGTGCAGTGTCAGCGCGGTCAACTTCGCGATTGGCGAGGAGGACATCGCGACGGTCTTGCGCTATCCCTGGACGAGCATTGGCTCCGATGGGGTCGGGACCAATCCGCAGGGAACCAACGGACTGGATCAGATTCATCCGCGCACCTATGGAACGTTTCCGCGTGTCCTCAGCCGGTACGTGCGCGAACTTGGAATTATCACGGAGGCGGACGCCATTCACCGGATGACGGGTCTGCCTGCGGCGCGTCTGGGGCTGCGGGAGCGGGGACGCATCGCGCCTGGCTATTTCGCCGACCTGACCGTTTATAATCCCGCCACCGTTGCGGATGCGGCTACCTTCGCCGTCCCGCATCAGTACGCGCAGGGCATTGAGGCTGTGCTGGTGAACGGAAGCCTCGCCTATACTCCCGGACAGCCGACGGAGGCTCGCGCCGGAGCCGTCCTGCGCCGGACAGGGATCTCAAAATAGCCTTTTCAACAGGAGCTGACATGATAGAACGCTATACGACTCGCGCCATGCGCGAACTCTGGAGTCCGCAGAACAAGACGCAGCGCTGGCTGGATGTGGAGATTGCCGTCTGCGACGGGCTGGAACATTTTGGACACATTCCCACCGGGACAACCGCGAAAATTCAGGCAGGGGCGACTTTCGACCTGACCCGCATCGCCGAACTGGAGAAGGAGACGCGCCACGATGTAATGGCGTTCGTCAAGAATGTCGCGGAGAATCTGGGCGAAGAGGGCCGCTACGTCCACTACGGCGTCACCTCTTACGATATTGTGGATACCGCGCTGTCGCTTATCCTGCGGGACGCCTGCGACATTCTGCTGGCAAGCTGCGAGCGGCTGAACGCGGTGATTCGGAGGCGGGCACGGGAGTTCAAGGACACGGTGATGATAGGGCGGACGCATGGTATTCACGCCGAACCGATCACATTCGGCTTCAAACTCGCGACCTGGCTGGATGAGATGAATCACAACGTAGAGCGGCTTCAGCAGGCGAAGGCGGGTATCAGTGTCGGGCAGGTATCGGGGGCGGTGGGAACACACGCCAACATCGGACACGATGTTGAGGCGTATGTGTGCGGGCAGCTTGGTCTGGACGTGGCGGCTATCTCCACGCAGATCATCGCCCGTGATCGGCATACGCAGTTCATGGCGACCCTGGCGATACTGGCGGCCTCGCTGGAGCGGTTCGCGACGGAGATTCGCAACCTGGCCCGCACCGAGATTCGCGAAGTGCAGGAGTATTTCGCCGAAGGCCAGAAAGGCTCGTCCGCCATGCCTCACAAACGCAACCCCTGGAACAGCGAAACGGTAACGGGACTGGCGCGGGTGGTGCGCGGCAACCTGATTCCCATGCTGGAGAGCATGGCGACCTGGCACGAGCGCGACCTGACCAACAGCAGCGTCGAACGGGTCATTCTCCCCGACACGACGACGCTTGTGGACTGGATGCTGACGAAGTTCACCGACATCCTGGATACGCTGATCGTCTACCCGGAGAACATGAGCCGGAACCTGGAGATGATGGGCGGTCTGGTCTGCTCGGAGCAGATCATGCTGGCGCTGATCGCGACGGGGCTTTCCCGCGAGGAAGCCTACGGAGTAGCGCAGCGCAACGCCTCGAAAGCCTGGGCAGGGCAGGACTTCCGTTCCGCCATTGAATCCGACCCGCTGGTGCAGGAGCGCCTGACCGCGCAGGACATTGAACACGCCTTCGATATCCGCTACCATCTCAAGAACCTTGCGGTCACCTTCGAGAGGTTGGGAATATGATTCGCCGTCTGTCCTCGCCGCAGTGAAATGCTGGGCTAGAAAAAGCAAGTGGCTGCTTCGCAGGCACGGTGCGGCGTTGCTGCTTACCCGGTCTTGCGCCAGTAGGCTCCGGCGAAGTCTATGGTGAGGATGGGTTCCTCGATGCCGTGCTGTTCGCGGTAGTCGGTGACAGCCTGACGGCAGGGTTCGAGCATTCCGTAGTCGTCAATAATGGCGAAGCCACCCGGACTAAGTTTCGGGTAGAGGGCTGTCAGGCCGTCCATCGTGGACTCGTACATATCGCCGTCGAGGCGCATGACGGCCAGATGTTCGACCGGCGCGGTCGGCAGGGTGTCTTTGAACCAGCCCTTCAGGAAGCGCACCTGGTCGTCGAGCAGGCCGTAGCGTTCAAAATTCGCCTGCACCTGTTCCAGCGAGACGGCGAGTTCGTGGAAGGTGTGGTAGGGAATGGAGGCGTCCTGCGGCACATTGGGGTCGGGTGGGGGCAGACCCGCGAATGAGTCCGCAACCCAGACCGTGCGCTGTGTCTCGCCATAGGCTTTGAGGACGCCGCGCATCAGGATCGCGGCCCCGCCGCGCCAGACCCCCGTTTCGATCAGGTCGCCGGGGATACTCTCTTCCAGAACCGTTTCGACGCAGCGCTGCACATTGTCCAGGCGGCGATTGCTCAGCATGGTCTGCCCGTAGAGAGGCCAGTCTTTCCCCTCGGCGCGGGCTTCGAGATCGAGCGGTTTCGGATGCACGAGTTGAATGCCCCGCATTCCGGCGATGCGGATGAGCAGCCGTTTGAGCGGCGTGTTGGGAGGAACTGGTATGACCTCTTTCTCGGCGTAGATCGTGTTGGTGAGCGAGCGCCGCAGCAGATCAAGATAGAGTCGGGGGCAGGAATCCATGCAGTTCCTTTCACGCGGCTTTGCCTGAGCAGGTAAAATAGGGGATTTATTTCGCAAGAATACGTAGATTCCCGCATTGCTCCCCGGAGCGAACCCAGATACTATAGTAAGGACAATCAAACAATACTCTACGGTGCAGGTCGGCCCTGTAGAGAAAAAAGCAGCCTGGGAATTCAACTTCTCAGGCTGCTTTTTTGGCGAGTGAAACGGCACTCAGTCCAGGGGGGCCAGTTCGGCCAGTTCCCCGGTGAAGCCCGTCAGATGCGCTTCCGTGACGCGGACGGGAACGAGTTTGCCGATCAGCGATTCGGGAGAGCGAGTTCCGCCTGCCGGGACAGTGAAGTTGACCGTTTTCAGGGTGCGCGTGTAGCCTGTCAGTCTATTGGGGTCGCGCTGGCTGCGCCCCTCCACCAGAATCTCGAACGTCCTGCCGACCTGCGAACGGTTAATTTCGATGGTGATGCCGTTTTGCAGGGCGATCAGCGCGTTTAGGCGGGCGATCTTCTCGGGTTGCGGAATCTGATTTTCGAGGACGGCGGCCTTTGTGTTCGGGCGCGGGCTGTAGGCGAACATAAAGGCCGAATCGAACCGGGTTTCCGCCACAAACCGCATCGTATTCTCGACCTGCGCGTCCGTTTCGCCCGGATAGCCGAGCATGATGTCGGTGGTGATGGCGATACCCGGCACACACTCCCGCAGTTTGTCAACGATTTCCTGATACCGGGCGACGGTGTAGCCCCGGTGCATCTCGGTGAGGAGTGCGTCGTCCGCCACCTGGAGCGGCAGATGGACGTGTTCGCAGACTTTGTCCAGCCGTCCAATCGCCTCGATGAGGTCGTCGGTGAAGTCGCGGGGATAGGGCGAGGTGAAGCGGATGCGCTGAATGCCCCGGATCGCGTTGATGTCGGCGAGCAGGTCGCAGAAGGGGACGCGGCCTTCTGGCATATTCTTGCCGTAGGAGTTCACGGTCTGGCCGAGCAGGGTGACTTCGCGGGTTCCGGCCTGCGCCAGTCCTTCTATCTCCATGAGTATCTCCGTCGTCGGGCGGCTGCGTTCCCGGCCCCGTGTCAACGGCACGATGCAGAAGGTGCAGAATTTGTCGCAGCCGTACATGATTGGGACGTGCGCCTTGAGTTTGGGCTTGCGCTCTACGACACGTTTCGGCACATCGGCGACGATATCTCCCCGGCGCGGCGGCAGTTCGAGCGCAGTCTGCGTGACGGTGTTGGGCTGCGAACGTGCGGGCAATAGCGTAAGCGGGATCATTTTCCGATACTCCCGCTGCGCCTGCCGGTCACTGATAGCCTCTTCGGTATCTTCCCCACGCGCCTTGCGAATCAGGTTCGGCAGTGCGGCGATATTCCCGGTTCCGACGACCATATCCACAAACGGCGCACGTTTCTGAATGGCCGCGCTCTCCACCTGTGCCATGCACCCACACACCCCGATGACCATCTCCGGGCGGGCGCGTTTCATCTCTTTGAGTTTGCCGAGTTCGCTCCAGACCTTCTCTTCCGGCTTGGCCCGCACGGAGCAGGTGTTGAGCAGCACGACCGCCGCGTCCGCCGCATCATTGACTGCCCGGTAGCCCATGCCTTCCAGATAGAGGCTCATCTGTTCGGAGTCCTCCTCGTTCATCTGGCAGCCCCATGTCATGATATGGTAGCCGGGCGCATCGTCGGTCTCACTCGTTTCGATATCGCGTACTTTTTCCAAAACCTCGTTCAACATCTTCACTCTTTCCTGCAAGTCCGTTCTCGTTTCCCTGTAGCTTTAGTATAGCACGGCAACCCCCGTCCAGCAAAACTCGCCCCTGGCCTAGATTGTGCGCCGGAGTGAACTCCTGCGCTGGAAAAAGCAAGTGGCTGCTTCGCAGGCACATCGGACTGGAAGTTTGAGGGTTGCCCATAAGGCGTACGGTAGCAGCATTTCAGAACTGAGGGCGCCAAAGGAACCGGACACTGCTCGTCAAAACAGGCGAGACAGATATGGCCTTACGGAACATCCGTAGGGCCACTGTTTGTGTGCCTGCTACACTGTGTTGCAGAATGGCTGGAATGGTAAGCCTTCTTGCGTCTTGACCGCAGTGGTTCAGGTACAATAGAGATATCATGACGAACGATACCATTGACGACAAGACAGCGAAGTGCATTCGGTGCGGGTTCTGCCTGGATGCCTGCCCGACCTTTCGGCTTACGGGCCAGGAGACAAAGGGGCCGCGTGGGCGCATCTATCTGGTGCGCTCGTGGCGGGAAAAAGTGATCCCATTCGATAGCGATGTGGTGGAGGCGCTGGACACCTGCCTGGGGTGTCGGGCCTGCGAGACGGCCTGTCCTTCCGGGGTTGAGTACGGGCAGATTCTGGAAATGGCGCGGACGCATATCGAGCAGAATCATCTGCGGCCCGCCGCGCAGAGTTTCGCCCGCAAGCAGCTTATCGGCACACTGACCAATCCCGGCCTGCTGGCGGCCTCGCTGAAGGCGGCGGGAATTTTCGGCAAATTGACACACGGCAAGATGCCGGGCTTTGCCGCAAAACTCCTCTCCGGCTCCTCCGATAACGCCCTCGCGCTGCCGGTGGCGCAGGGCGAGTCGAAGGTGCATAATCTGCCGGAACGCAGTCCGGCGAAAGGCGCGAAGCGGTACACTGTCGGGATTCTGGAAGGGTGCGTGATGCGGGTGCTGTTCGGCGGAACCAACGCCGCGACCGTGCGCGTCCTGCAGGCCAATGGCTGCGAAGTCGTCGCGCCGAAAGCGTCCGGCTGCTGCGGGGCGCTGCACAGCCACACGGGGTTCCACGAGGACGCCCTTTCCCGAATGCGCGGCATGATAGACGCCTTCGTGCCGCTGATGGACGATCTGGACGCCATTATCCTCAACTCAGCAGGCTGCGGTTCGACCATGAAAGAGTACGCGGCGGTCTTCGCCGACGATGCCGCCTATCGCGACAAAGCAAAAGCCTTCTCCGCAAAAGTCAAAGACATCACCGAATGGCTGGTCGAGATCGGCCTGACACCTCCGACTAGACCCATCCATGCGGTCGTTTCTTACCACGAAGCCTGCCACCTGGCACACGGCCAGAAGGTACGAATCCAGCCGCGTAAACTGATCCAGCAGATTCCGGGCGTGACCCTCGTCGAGATGGACGAGGCGGACACCTGCTGCGGCAGTGCGGGCGTCTACAACGTGACGGAGCCGGAAATGGCGCGTCAGTTGCTCGACCGCAAAATCGCTAACCTCAAGGCGACCGGGGCGAGCATCATCGCGACCGGCAACCCCGGCTGCCTCGCCTGGATACAGCAGGGCGCGAAAGAGCAGGGGCTGGACGTTCGCATCTGCCATCCTGTCGAGCTTCTGGACGAAGCCTATGTGTAGCCTGCCGTAACCTCCGAAACCATCCCGGTAAAGTCTGCGTCAAGAAGCGCAGGAAACCTGTCGTCAGGAGGAGGAACCCGGTGCTGCAACGAAAATCGCTTTTGGTCTGCCTTGCTCTGGTCTTGGTGTTCGGCTGTAGTGTGTGGGAGAGGACAGTCCTGACGCAAGTCCACGCGCAGGGTCAGACTACTGTCGCGCCACAGAACCAGGACGACTTGCTTCACTATCAGACACCGCTGACGGAACTGATCTCCGACTCTCCTGTCCGCAAATCGCAGATCGCCCTGCGCGTGGAGAAATCGAAATATCGGCTGACCGTGCTGTATCGCGGCAAGGCGGTCAAGTCGTATCCGGTGGTGCTGGGTGGCAACCCGGTGGATGACAAGCGCCGGGAAGGGGATAGCTGTACCCCTGAAGGCTATTTCCATCTGTCGCTCGTGCGTCCGCACCAGGACTGGACGAAGTTCATGCTGCTGGACTATCCCACGGCGGTCTCCTGGCAGCGTTTCCGAACAGCGAAGCGCGACGGGACTATTCCTAAAAACGCGACTATCGGTGGCGCCGTTGGTATTCACGGTGTGCCAGACCATGCCGATGCGGCGATAGACCGTCGGCAGAACTGGACGGCGGGCTGTATCTCCCTCAAGACACACGACATCGAAGAAGTGGCTTCTGTCTGTCAGAAGGGAACACTCGTTCATATCCTCCATTGAACCTCTGTTTGTTTTCGCCTCGTTCGGCAGTAGGAGAAGCAGGGATTCGCCGTCTCTCCGTAGCAAGTACACTCACTGAAAGAGCGTTCTTGCAATCCACTCGCCGACGCTTCCTCGGGAAGTCGGCACCTATTCACAGGGAGAATCACATGGCTGTCATGACGGGGCTATCGGGAAACGAAATCTTCTGCCTTCATAAGAAAGGGCTGTCGCCGGGCAATATCGTGATCGGCAACAGCGTCTATTCGATGGGCTTTCTGGGCAGTCTCGGCGCGGGTCTGAGTACCCTCACCGGGGGCGAGGTCACACAGGTCACCGACATGGTGCATCAAGGTCGCCTCAACTCCTACACGCGCATGGTCGAGGAAGCGGGCAGGCATGGCGGCGTCGGCATCACGGGCGTCACCAACGAACTGATACAGCAGGCCGGGAATGTGGAGTTCCTCTCTATCGGCTCCTGTCTGCATCAGGAGGGAGCGCAGGCCGAACAGCTCGCTTTCTCCTCCTCGGCGGACGGTCAAGAACTTTACTGCCAGATGGACGCTGGATTCCGGCCCATCAAGTTCGTGTTCGGCAATGTGGCGTACTCTATCGGCATCGGCGGCGGTATAGGCGGAATGTTCAAGAGTATGCAGCGAGGGGAGATCGAACAGTATTCTCAGATTTTCAATCAGACCCGCCATCTGGCCCTCCAGCGCATCACGAATGAGGCGAGGAGCGTGGGGGCGAACTCCGTTGTCGGTATCGAGACCTCCATCATTCCCTTCCAGGGCATTCAGGAGATGGTGATGATTGGAACTGCCTCCTTCCATCCCGCGCTTCCTCCCCAGCAGACACAGAATCCTGTCACCAGTGACCTGACCAACGAAGAGATGTGGAACCTCATCAATATGGGTTATATGCCGATACAGCTTCTGCTTGGCGTTTCAGTCTATTCTGTCGGAATCGTCGGGGGGATTGCGGCGGCGCTGAAGAGTTTTGCACGAGGGGAGATCAACGAACTGACGACGCTCATCTACTCCGCCCGCGAGAACGCTATCGGCAAAATCTCCCGAGACGCGCAGGCGTGTGGCGCGGACGATGTGGTGGGTATCAAGACCTATGTCTATTCGCTCGGCTCCGGTATTATCGAGTTTCTGGCGATGGGAACCGCTGTCAAACGCATTCCCGGACTGACGACCGTTTCGGAGAACCTGCCTCCGCAGGCCGTTATCCGCGACAAAGACACCTTCATCAACACGGCGGAGTTCGCTATCGGCACCAATCTCAACTCTGGTACGACCGGCGGAGGCGGAGACTGATCCGGTGCGAATCTCCGCTTTCACTTCCGATAGTCTCGCCTCCGTACTCCGCCTTCTTCAGGACGAAATTCCTCTCGAAGCGGTGACGGAGGCGAACTTTGCCCGCAAAGTCCTGCTGGACGCGAATTTCGATCCGGCAGGAGCCTTTATCGCGCAAGACGACAGCGGCGACGTGGTGGGGTTTGTGATGGCGCTGACACGGCTGCGACCTCTTGAGGATGGCCCAACAGACCGGGAGCGCGGCTGGATCACTCTTTTCGCTGTTTCGGCTTCCTATCGGAGGGAGTGCGTCGGAACGCGGCTTTTTGACAGGGCAGAGGGGTGGCTGCGGGAACGCGGCTGCACGGCCGTCTGGGTCTCACCTTATGCTCCGAATTACTGGACACCCGGAGTAGATACCTCTGCCTACCCGGAGGCGGAGGCTTTCCTGCATGGTCGGGGCTATGAAACCGTGCTGCGGCCCCACGCGATGCAGGCGCAATTGGATACGGCATGGCAGATTCCGCAGGGGATACGAGAACACCGTCAGCTTCTGGAAACGGTGGGCGTGGAGATCGTTCCGTTTCAGATTTCTCACATTCTGGCGCTGACGGAGTTTCTGCGGCGCGAGTTTCCCGGCGACTGGCAGCGGTATGTGCGCGAGACGATGCTGGAGATTGTTGCGGACAGGCGGCCTGCAACGGAGCTAATTCTGGCGATGGATAAGAGCGAGGTCGTGGGGTTCGCACAGAGCGACGCGGAACGCTTCGGCCCGTTCGGGGTCGCGGCGGCGGAACGGGGGAGAGGAATTGGGATCGTGCTACTGTACACGGCCCTCGAAGGGATGCGGACAAGGGGCCATCAGACCGCCTGGTTCCTCTGGACGAACGACGAGACCGCGAAACGGCTCTATCGCCCGGCTGGATTTAAACGGACTCGCCGCTTCTCTATACTCAAAAAATTGCTTGTGTAAGCGTAACTATTCACCCAGCCTTGCCAGTCAACTTGGGGAAACTTTGTCTCCCCCTTTTGCGATCTAAACCGTATGTTGACACGCGAAGAATTCCAGATCCTCTATGACCAGGGACCGGATGCTATGTTCGGTCTCGTTTC
>JBBRLP010000101.1:0-20277 GCA_038231295.1 Chthonomonadales bacterium | reverse complement strand
TCCAGAGATTTGCCTTGTGCACGCTGTAGCCAGAACTGAACGGTTGCCAGGCTCACGACATGGTTGCAACGTTGCGTTAGGCTTGTCCGTCCCGTACCGCCGCAACCATGTCGTGCCGTCGCTTGGCTGATGTGCTTTTTTACTCATGTTCGCTGTCCTTCAGGGTTTACTGGATAGGACGAAATGACCGGGATCAGATGATACCTGTCTATCAAGGCACTTAAAAACGTGCCGATTGATGGCAAGAATAGCGATCCGATTATGCTTCATCTGCCGGACGGGCCTCAAGCTGCATTAAGCAATTGGACAGGGGTCGCTGTAGAGGCAATTCGGTGGCTCCTGCAAAAGGCATATCCTTTACCAATTTCCTTTGAATCAAGTCATCGCACACGCTGGTTCTTGAACCACCAGCCTGTCCATAAAAACCCAACCCTGAGAACAAAATTCAAGACGATTACTGCCAATGGCAGAACGGTCTATATGGATTCAGATCGTCCAGCGACAATGTTTGTAAACGACATTCACGCGCTGTGTACTGCGTTAGATATCCCGCCAGAGGGATTTAAGGTCACGTACTATCGGCGAGGAACAGTCGAGTAGCCAGGCTTTTGTTAGCAATCTGAGAAGCAGTATGGCTGTCAATGGGTGAAACGATACACGCTAACACGGGGCAAGTCTCTTGCCTCCCTGCCATTTGGCGCGTCGGTTCCATAAACGGGTTGGGGTACAATGGGAGCAGGAAGATGCGGCAGTGCTGCGGGTGCGGCTGACGCCGAAAGGCGGGCGCAACGAAATCATTCGGCGCGAAGGCGGGGTGCTGTATGTGCGGGTCGCGGCGCCTCCGGTGGACGGGGCGGCGAACAGAGCGCTGATCGAACTGCTCTCGGAGACGCTGAAGGTGCCGAAGTCACAAGTCGCGTTTCAGGCAGGCGAAACGAGCCGGGAAAAGACGCTGCGAATCGCCGGACTGGACAGCGCGGCGCTTGAAGCCCGCCTGGCCGCAATCCTGCGCTGAGAGGCCGTTCGACTCGCGGAAGCCTTACGCCGACGGACGAAGCCAGGCGCACTGAGATCAGGCGCTGAGGGAAGGAAGAAGAGAAGAATGACGCAGGTCAAAGTGGTCGTGACGCTGAAGCCGTCGCTGCTGGACGCGCAGGGGCGCGTGGTGCAGGACGCCCTGCATTCGATGGGCTATGCCAATGTCGGGCAGGTACGCATTGGCAAATATATGGAACTGGAAATGACGACGGGCGGGAAGGGCAATCTCGACAACGAGATCAAAGAGATGTGCGACAAACTGCTCGCCAATCCCGTCATCGAGAACTACACCTATGAGGTTGTGGAATGAGCGCGACTACGCTGACCCGCGAGAAGAGCGGTCTGGCCGTAAGCGGCGCGAAGCCGAAGTTTGCTGTGGTGCGGTTCCCCGGCTCCAACTGCGATCAGGATGCCTACTTCCTGGTGCGCGATGTGCTGGACTGCCCGGTAGAGTATGTGTGGCATCAGGAGACTTCGCTGAAAGGCTTTGATGTCGTCATTCTGCCCGGAGGCTTCTCCTATGGCGACTACCTGCGGACGGGAGCCGTCGCCCGCTTCGCGCCGATTATGGAGTCGGTCTATGCCCACGCCGAGCGCGGGGGCTATGTCGTGGGTATCTGCAACGGCTTTCAAATTCTGTGCGAGGCCCATCTGCTGCCCGGTGCGCTCGTTCGCAATGCCGACTGCAAGTTCGTCTGCAAGCACGTCCACCTGCGCGTTGAGAACGCCGAAACACCCTTTACACGCGGCTACAAAGCGGGGCAGGTGCTGCGGATTCCGGTCGCGCATGGTGAGGGCCGCTACGTCTGCGACGAGGCCACGCTGCGAGAACTGGAAGAGGGCAATCGGGTACTGTTCCGCTATGTCCGCCCGGACGGCGAGCCTACGGACACCGGCAACCCCAACGGCTCCCTCGCGCATATTGCCGGAATCGCTAACGCCCGCTTCAATGTCATGGGGATGATGCCCCACCCGGAACGTGCCGCCGAGAAAATCCTGGGTTCCGCCGACGGTCGCGCCCTCTTCGAATCGCTCATCCTTGCCCTCAAATAAAGGAGACAACGATGTTCCACCCTTCACTTCTCATGGGCCTGATGCTGGCGGGAACGCTGGCAATGGCCGTTCTGCCGCTCACCCCCGCGCAGGCCGCGCCGCCCTCTTCGGAACAGCCCCTCCGCCTGTGGAGCGGGGACGCGCCGGGCGCACTGGGTTCCGAGCCTGCCGACATTCCCACGCTGACGGTCTACGCGCCTGCCCCTGAGAAGGCGAACGGCGCGGTGGTGGTCGTCTGTCCGGGCGGCGGCTACGGCGGGCTCGCAGGCCATGAGGGCCGCCCTGTCGCAGAGTGGCTGAGTACACTGGGCGTTACGGGCATCGTGCTGAAATACCGACTCGGCCCGAAGTATCATCACCCGGTCGAGATGGGGGATGTGGCGCGGGCGCTGCGTACCGTGCGCTCTCACGCCGCCGACTGGAACCTCGACCCACACCGCATCGGCGTCCTGGGCTTCTCGGCGGGCGGGCATCTCGCCTCCACCGCCGCCACGCACTTCGACGAGGGCAATCCCTCAGCCCCCGACCCGATTGACCGCCTCTCCTCCCGCCCAGATATTGCGATCCTCATCTACCCGGTCATCACCTTCACCGACCCGTTCACACACAAGGGGTCGCGCCATAACCTGCTCGGTGACAACCCGCCGCAAGACCTCATCACCCTGCTCTCCAACGAAAAGCAGGTGACCTCCAAAACCCCGCCCACCTTCCTCGTCCATGGCGCGGACGACGGGGCCGTTCCCGCAGAGAACAGCCTGGAGTTCGCCCTGGCCTGCCGCAGGGCTGGCGTGCCTGTCGAACTGCACCTCTATGAGCATGGCCCGCACGGCTTCGGTCTCGGCGGCAACGATCCCGTCCTCAGCGCGTGGCCCGGAAGCTGCGCGAAGTGGCTGGAGCATCGCGGCTTCCTGAAAAAGACCCCATGAGCGGGAGCGTTTTGCGCGGACTGTTGACGCTCTGCTTTCTCGTCGTACTTGCGGCGGCAGGGCGCGGTTCAGGACGCCCGGAAGCGGAAACTCTCTCGCCTGCTGACCGCATCGGTGGACGGGAGTTTCCATCGGTGTTTCAGGCATGGAACCCGGCGGACAACCTGCCTCTAGAAGACCGCTGGACGACTGTGGCACGGCACGATCTGGTCTTTCACGCCCCGGACTTCTTTGGCCTGAAATGGAACCGGTCGCCGGTGGGACTGGCGAACGGCTTCACTCCGGAGAGCGTAACTGCCGCTCTCGCGCTGCGTAAACGCCTGCTCGCCGCCAACCCGCATCTTGTCCTGCTGGCGGAGAGTCGCTATTGGGACGCGCACCGCTCCTATCTGCCGGAAAACTCCCCCTGGTGGAAACGCGATAAAAACGGGAAGTTCGAGATGGGCTGGGAGGAAGGCGGCTACATCAAACTGGACCTCGCCAACCCGGAGTTTCAGAAGCAGGTCGCGGCGCAGGCACAGGCTGCCGTGCGAAGCGGCGTCTTCGATGGCGTCATGCTCGACTGGTGGCAGGACGATGACAACCATCTCGCGCTCATCAAACAGGTGCGCGAAGCCATCGGGCCGGACGCCCTCATTCTCGCCAACGCCAACGACCATCCGACTCCCCGCACCGCCCCCTACGTCAACGGCTACTTCATGGAGTGTTTCCGCAGCAAGACCGCAGAGGACTGGCAGCGTATCACGGAGACCCTCCTCTGGGCCGAAGGCAACCTGCGAACACCGCGCATCAACTGTCTGGAGACCTGGTACCAGACCTCCCGCAATGACCTGAATCGTATGCGGGCCACCACCGCGCTCTCTCTGACCGCCTCCGACGGCTACTGCCTCTTCTCCGACCCCAACCCGCTCCCCACGCCCGACCACCTGCACAACTGGTATCCGTTCTGGAATAAAAGTCTCGGCAGACCTCTCGCTCGCGGCACAAAACAGCCCGACGGCACACGCCGCCGGGAGTTCCTGAAAGGGACTGTCGTCTACAACCCGCCGGACAACATCGAGCAGACCCTCACCTTCCCCGAAGAACGCCGCAGTCTCGCCACCGGGAAAACCGCCCGCAGCCATCGAATACAGCCGCTGGAGGGAGACATTTTCTTGCGTCCCGGCAGATAGCGGGAGGTTCAGCAGGAATTTTTGAACCTCCGGAAAACCGAGTTTGTGATTTTTTTCGCAAAGTGTTGACTTTGGCGGCGATTGGGTGATACCATGACTCCAGTCGTGCGCGTTTTACGGATTGATGGAGGGAACCATCTCATGCAAGTACCGGAAATGCCTCAGCAGTGCGCTCTGTGCGGAGGACCGCTGACAGCGGAAGGCGGATTCTGCCCGCAATGTGGCGCAGAGTCGATGCACCTGCGCGTCAAGCCGCCCCGTCCTGGCCTTCAGTTCACCCCTATCAATCACTTCTGGGTCGTCATGCTGATCGCTTCCGTCGCCTTCGGCATCATCTACCGATTGACCGAGAAGACCGGAATGGTTCAGACCTACGCGATGTTCGCAGGCGTTCCGCTCCTCATCGGCGTGCTGGTCGCCTACATGACCCGCCCGCAGTCCGGCCTCGGAACCACGATTAAGGTCGTTACCATCCTGCTCTGCGTCGTCTGTCCCTTGCTCGGTGAAGGCTCCATCTGTATCCTCATGGCGGCCCCGCTGTTCTATGGCTTCGCAGTCGTAGGCTACTTCCTCGTCGCGGCGATCATGAGCAAAGTGCGCCCGAATCGGCGCGGCGGGCCGCTGGCGATTGTGCTGATTCCCTTTGTCATGGCGATGCTGACAAGCGACCGCAGCCACATCGCCCATCCCACGACCAATACCGTCACCGATGAGATATTTGTCGCCGCCGCCCCGGAGCGCGTCATGCAGACCGTTCTCCAGACCGATCTCGTCGCGAACGATTTCCCGCTCTTCCTCAAACTCGGATTTCCGCTACCGACGCGCATGGAGCGCGAGCCGAACGGCCGGACGCGCCTGCACTTCGACCCGCGCTCAGAATCCTGGCCCGGAACCAACACCATCGTCAGCCGGCAGACCGTGGACACTACCCATCGCACCGTCACCTACGAGATTCTGGAGGACGGAACGAAACTCGCTCGCTGGATGACCTTCCGACGCACGGGCTTCCGGGTCGAGCCGTGCAAGGGCGGCAGTATGCTCTTCCAGACGACCACCTATCAGCAGCGGATGCAGCCCGGCTTCTACTGGAACACGACCGAGAGCTTCGCGATGGGTCAGATGCACGGCTATGCGCTGCGAAACATCAAAAAGCTGGCGGAGAGCGCAAAGCCGTGATCCCCCGGGAGTGGCTGCTCGCCCACTTCACCCTGTTTCGGTTCGGGCTGTTTCTGTGTTCTTTCGGCTACTGGCTGGTGGGCTACTACTGGTTCAAACCGAAGGGGCGGGAGTTTCCGCAGGCGGTCATGGCGGTCTGGACACAACTGAGCGTGGGGACGGTGCTGGACTACGTCATGGTGCGGTTGGGCTACTGGACCTATCGCCCACTGCCGTTCTCGCTATGGGGGATTCCGCTCGATCTGCACCTCGATTGGGGGCTGGTCTGGGGCTTCTTTATCGTGTGGCTCTACTCGAAACTGCGCCGCTACGGGCGCGGCCCGCGCTTTGTGCTGCTCTATCTGAGCGTCTGGACGCTGCTGACTGTGCTGTTCGATGCGGTGGCCGCTCGTAAGATGCTGTTTCTTTCTGGGGCCGATCCACACTGGTGGCTGGCCGACATGACGTTTCTGTTCGTGGTGCAGGCCATTACGCTGGCAGTCTATCACACCGGCCTCTTTCCCTCCCCGCGCCCCTTCTGGCGCAGCCTCGCCTGCCGTGTGCGCTCCGTCCTCTACGTCGGCAGCATCGCCTACGTATTCTACGGCTATCTTCCCCACCTCGTCCTGACGCTCACCCATCAGGAGAAGATTCGTCCGCTGCTCGATCTCCGCAATCCGCTGCTCCTGCTCCCCTGCCTCGCGCTGCCCTTCGCACTTGGAACCTGGGCGACTCTGGCCTTCACCGATACCGGCTTCGGCACCCCCCTGCCTCTCGATCCGCCGCGCCGCCTTATCCTCACCGGCCCCTACGCCTATGTTCGCAACCCCATGCAGATAGCCGGAATGCTGTTGGCCCTGCTGCTGCCCCTCCAGTATCCCACACCCTATATGTGGTTCTATATGCTGGATATGGGCCTGGTCTCCATCGTGCTGTTCCATATCTTCGAGCAGGGGGAACTGGAGGAAAACTTTGGCGAGGAGTATCTGCGCTATCGCGCCGCCGTCCGCAACTGGATTCCCCGCCGAACCCCCTACCGCTCCGACAACACGCCATAAGGGTCACCCTGCTCAGCGAAACGAGAACCGTAGGCGCTTAGGAAGCCAGATCGCCCCCTTCTCCCAGGGAGCTTGCGACCGCCCGGGAGAACGGGGGTTGGGGGATGAGGTCACGCCTGAAGGGGTTTAATGCAGCGAGGAGTAGAGGGCGCGTACCTGATCGGGCGTGAGCATACCGGTGTAGGTCGCTTCGATCTCGCCTGTCGGAGCGAGAACGCGCCAGCGTTCGGTATGGCGATTGAAGTTCGGCGGCGGGGGCGTTTTGGCCTGCGCGGGCAGAAGACGCTCGTAGAGACCGAAACTGGTCACGTCGTCGGTGTAGCGCAGCAGAACGAACTGCGACTGATTGTTGCCTCCCGGAAAGACCCAGACCCCGGCCAGATGGAAACCTGTTGGCAGCGCGGTCGGCAAGACCGGGGCGAAGGGCATATGTCCCTGCGCCTGTTCCAGCGTCCGATACTGCGAGTTGGGCGGGAAGAGCGGGCGCACCTGCACCTGTTTGAGATTCGGCAGATCGAACTCGTGCGGCTGAATGGCAGACGGCCCGATAGTGATACTCGTTAGATAGCGGTGCGACAGAACGCGCCCCATCGCATCGGATTTTTCGTTCTTGAGTTGGATCCCGTTCTCGGCGTCAATCCAGAACTTGAAATGCGGTCGCCCCGGCTCCCCGGCTCCCTCCACAGGGGCCAATTCCACAATGGAAGCCTGCCGTCCCGCAATCTGCTCCTCGCCTGTGACGTGGGCACTGTAGAAGCCGCTGCGAATCACCGCGAACATCCGTTTCTCATGGTCGTCCCACTCGGTGGGCCAGAAGGCCACATCCATGACGCCCGTGCTGCGGTGATAGTTGCGGACTTCGCCGGGAGTAACCAGCAGAACATCTCCGGCCAGTTTGCCGTTCTGAAAAGTGACCAGAGTGCGCCCGAGTTTGTCGCCCTTGATCGTCTGCTGGAGGGGCGCGTTGTTCTGAGCCGCCACCTGCGTTATCATCTCCCCGGAATACTCGGCTGTCGGGCGGATCATTTTGCGGAGCAGGTCAAGCGCCGCTTTGTCCTGACGCGGGCGGATAGTCTCGCGGGGAGGCTTCACGATGCCGGGACGCGGCACAACGCTGCCCTGCTTCGGATGCTGCGGAACGCGCTGCATGATGCGTTGTCGTTGCAGATGGCGTGGGAAAGCCTGCCCGTCCGCCTTAATGCCTGTGGCAAGCCAGAGGCCCGCCGCCATCAGCAGCGCCATCGGGCGTACAATGGCCTGGTAGGGACAGAGTAACGAGGGCAGGCGTTCCCGCCCGCCCTCACAGTTTTTCTCGAAGAATTTCCACATAATCTTGCTGTCTGTTCCGCACGAGAATGGAACGTTTGCCTGTTGAGAAAAGCAAAGGGGTGTCAACCCTTTGCGAACCCCTCGCCCCTCTTTGCCGCTCCCTTTGCTTTCCTGTCGGCTATTTGCATGGCTGCCTGCGTAAGGTGAGTTAGAAACTTGTCGGCGCACCGTTCGCCTCATTGTGCGTATCATTCGCAGGGCCACTGCTGCCATCTACTTCGGCCTTCGTCGCCACCGGATCATCGAAGGGATTGGAGGCGGTAAACGCCACCTGGCGGGAAAGGTCCACCGCCCGCTCCGCCGTGGCGATAGGCGGCGTGACCGGCACAACCGGCGTATTGCTGCGGACAAACAGCAGCAGGGTTGCCGCCGCGAACCCGACCGTCAGCGCGGGGAGACGCCAGGTACGCACGACTGCCGACATCCCGCTTAACCAGTCCTGCATCGCCGCCCGAAGCGAGAAGCCCCGCGCCGGTTCCGGCTCCAGAGTGTCCAGACGCGCATGGAGTTTCGCCATGAAATCGTCGCCTGTGTCGTAGCAGTCGGCGCTGTGCAGTATCTGCACGGTCGCCTGCATCTGCTGTGCCAGCGCGTTGCAGTCCGCGCAGAGGGCCAAATGTTTTTCGACCTCCCAGACCTCTCGCGCCGAGAGCGTATTGTCTATGTAGCAGGAAAGCATCGGCTCCAGCGAACGGCACACCGTATTCTCATTTTGAAATAGCGAAGACATAAGTTCAACCCGATCCTGCCAGCTTACGCCAGCGAAATAACACTCTTTTAGAATACCCCGGAGTTCCTGTCGGACGGAATAGCCATTCCTCCGGTTCAGGCAACTCCGTTCAGATAGGGAGCCAGTTTTTCGCGCAGGGAACTCCGCGCATTGAACAGCCGCGACTTCACGGTGCCGAGCGGACACCCGACGACAGAGGCGATCTCTTCGTAAGGCAGTCCCTCAATGTCGTACAGCAGAACGACGGTACGCAGTTTCTCCGGCAGTTCGCTCAGAGCCTTGTTCAGCAGCAGCCCCAGCTCTTTATTGAGCAACAGGCGCTGCGGATCAAAAGCCACATCGGGGATGTCGCGCTGCGCCTCCTCGGAGTCGTCTTCGCTCTCCATCGAAAGCGAGACCGTCATCGCCTGCGTTTTTTTGTTTTTGCGGCTGTAGTCTATGCACAGGTTGGTCGCGATACGGAACAGCCAGGTGTTGAGACTGGCGCGGCTCTGGAACGACCGGATGCTGAGATAGGCGCGGAGAAACGTCTCCTGCGTCAGGTCTTCCGCGTCGAGGGCGTTATGGACCATTCGAAAGATGTAGTTGTACACTTTGCTCTTGTAGCGCAGCACGATCTCATTGAAGGCGGCCCGGTCATTGGCCTGAGCGCGTTGCACGAGCGCCGTGTCAGCGTGCATGATATTCCCCATAGCGAACATAACGGTTGACTCCAGATTAGATACGCGGCTTGCCTATGGTATTGACGCCCGTAACGTCACTTTGTTCTCTTGGTTCTCTGCCGCCGGACGGCTCTGTATCCATCCCCATGACCTCTCGCAGACCGTTCTTCGGCATCTGCATTCTCTGACGCAGGCAAAGCAGGAAAGTTCATCCGCACTCCACTCGAAACAAAAAACGGGGGCGGAATCGCGGGAATTATGGGAATCATCCAAAAAACTGTCTGCTGTCTACGAATTAAGGCAGGAATCAAAGGCAGGGCATAGCGAATAGTGTGTATCGAACGGGTTGTTCGAGAAACCGCAGTGGTGGCCTGTTCGCAGGAGTATCCCGAAGACGCGGGGCTGTCTTCCATCCTCGTCCGTTTGTCTGTTCATTCGCGAAAAAATGTGCGAACCGGGTGCGTCTGAACTGCATGGACGTAACCCCATTATGAGAGGAGTTTCCTTCATGGCGACCGTAATCACAGATGCCTGCATCATGTCCCTCAAGTGTACGGAGGATGTCTGCCCGTATGACGCTATTCATGCCGGCGACTCGATGGCCTACATTGACCCCAAGCGCTGCGAAGACTGCTACGATTGCATAGACGCCTGTCCGGTCAGCGCGATCATCAAAGCGGAAGACCTGCCGGAGAACAAGAAGAAATACCTCAAGATCAATGCGGATTTCTTCGCCTAGAGATTCAGTCGTCGGTTCGGTGCAGCAATCAGGAAGTTGCAGCAGCTCTCTGACGAACCGGAGTCTGCCTCCGAATCATCGGGGAGGCGAACACTCTTCGCCTCCCTGCCCATCCCGGGCTGCCCCTGAATACCTACGAGATGTCGTCTGACGACAAGCGGAAAATGCCTTCCTTATGGCACCGCGTTTTACCGTCGCCGCTCCCCTGCCGTAAGGCAGCGTGGATGTGCTGATTGTTCTGGAGGCAATGCTTCGTGTCTGTTACAACGAACGAAAAAAACGTGAAAGCGACAGCGCCTGCCCCTGCGCCGCAGGACGACCGCCAGCCCTCTCGCTTCAAAACCATCAAAGAGGATTGGAACGCTCTGGATCGCGGCGACAAGATTCTGGGCCTTTTGCGGGCGCTCGGCGTTCTCATCTACATTGCCGTGCCTGTTTTTCTGTTCCTCTATCGCGGCAAAGAGACTTTTCCCGAGCCGGACAAATATCCCAACTACCTCGCCGTAGACTGGACGGGCGGGCGCGTCATCTGGACGGTCGTCATTGCCGTTCTGCCGTTCATTATCGTTGCCATGGGTTTCTACAGGTGGCGGCAGATCTGCCCCCTGGCTTTCTGGACCCGCATGAGCGAATGGCTGGAGTGGCCGGATCGCCGCGACACGCCGAGCCAGCAGATCAAGCGCAAACGAATGCCGCGCTGGCTGGCAGAAAACTATCCCGTCGTCACCTGGGGCTTCCTCACGGCGATGCTGGCGGTGCGTATCCTGCTCGTCAACTCCAACCCGATCGCCCTCGGCCTGACTTTTATTGGTCTCGCGATTATGGCGATTGTCGTCGGGTTCATCTATACGGGCAAGACCTGGTGCAACTACATCTGCCCGGTCTCGACGATTCAAAAAATCTACATGGACTGCGACAAGCCGAACTACAAGGACAACTCGATGTGTCCGAAGTGTACCGGTTGCAAGACCATTCCTTCCGGCTCCGGTCGCTGCCCGGACATCAATATGGAGAACGACTACTGGCAGGAGCTGAAACTGCCTTCCCGCGCCTGGGCTTACTATGCCTGGCCGGGCGTCGTTCTCGGCTTTTACACCTGGTACTTCCTGCACAAGCCCTACTACTGGCACGAGATGATGGCGCACGGCGTCAGCGCGATGCGCCACATCAAACTCGAAATCCCACAGGGCGTTATGCGCGATCAGGTCGTTTCGACGGACTGGGGCTTCTATATGTCGGGGGACTGGACGCGCAATCCCCATCCCTGGGAGGAGTGGACAACACAGGCATGGGGCTTCCACAATATGCCTGCCTTCCTCGCCGGCGTACCGACGATTATCGGCGTTCCGATCACGCTGCTCGCCTTCGCCACCGCCTTCTATACCGTGTTTCGCGTCATGGAGGCCATCGGCATCCGAATTCGTATGCGGAAAATGGAGGCCCGCGCCACAGGCGAAGGCCATCCCTTTACGGACGAAGAGCGCAAGCAGGAGCAGGAGCGCAGCCTGGAGCGTGTGCGCCACTCGCTGTTCTGCATCTCCGGGTTCGTGGCCTTCAATCTCTTCTATACCTTCGCGGGCGCTCCCACTTTCCGGCTGTTCCCGGAGGGGTATAAACTGTTCAGCCTGGCCGTCGTGATCTTTTCGACCTGGGTTCTGACGACGCGCCTTCGGCGTTCGCGTGATCTCCAGCTTCAGTACGATCAGTCCCGTACCTGGGTGAAAAAGTGGCCGTTTCCCAACGAGAAGCCGCCGCTTGACCCCAACCTGGAGCGCATCTATACCGAAGTGACCCTGCGCCTTAAGGCTTCCAAAGACCGCCTCCGCGTTTACAAAGAGTCGGTTCGCAGTATGCTGGCAGACCGCACGGTCACCGCGAGCGAACTGGGGATGCTGGACAAACTCTCCAAAGACATGGGTCTGAGCGAGAAGGAGAAGAAAGACGCACTGCGCGACCTCAAAAAGGAGACGCCGCAGCTTTTCGAGCGGACCACCGCCGATAACCTCGATAATCTGCGCCTCGTCGGGTATCAGAGTGAACTGGAACGCGCGATTTCGGACAACAACGGCACTCTGCCGCCGATCCGCGAACTGACGGAGATGCAGGTTCGTTACCGCATTGAGCCGGGCGAGCATGAAAAAGCCCTTCAGGAGATACGCAATCCGCAGGGCGAACGCGCCCGCAACCTGCGTTTAGAACTGGAAGCCCTACAGGAGATGCGAAGAGAAGGCGCGGTACTGGCGGCCAATCCCTCTCCGGTGACTCGCTTCCTGCTCTATGAAATGCAGGCGAATATGCGGGATGACCGCGACCATATCCTTCAGGTCGTCAATCTCTATGGCCCGGCTGGCGAACTGGACCTGTTGCGGGCTGCAATTCGACGCGGGGAGTCTGCCGCCTACGAAAAAGTCTCCGAATGGGTTCGCGACCATCTGACCAACACCGACCTGGCGGAGTTGGTTGTCACTACTGTGTGCAGCCCCGAACTGCCCGCAGTCGCGGAAACCGGCTTCAATGCTCTGGCAGAGGTTTTGCTAAGACTGGCGAAAGAGCAGGACCTCTATCTGCGCGCTCCGGCGGTCTTTGCGCTGCGAATGATCCGTACCAATGCGCAGCATGGCGTCGAGGCGAATAGCCTGATAAACGCGATGCTGGCCGACCCGTTCCCGCTGGTGCGTGAGGCCGCTGTCGCAGCCCTGGCTCCCGATATGAGCGTCGAGCTGTGGAATGCCGCTCTCAACGATCCGTCGGACTGGGTGCGGCGATGCGCCATGGACCGAATTGCGGTTCCCGTTCCTGCCGAATTGAATCTGATGGTTATGGCCGCCCGTAACGACAGTGACACGTATGTCCGTGAGGCGGCCACCAATGCCCTGAACGGCATCGAGCCGACAATGTTGGAAGGACGCCGTATCCTGCGGCTGACGGTTGTCGAACGGCTGTTTGCCCTGCGCGGCGTCGAGGTCATGTCGCATCTGCCTTCCGCCGCTCTGCACGACCTGGCACGACGGATCGAAGAAGAGGCTTTCGATCCGGGCGAAGCGCTGTGTCAGGAGGGAGAGCCGGGCGACTGGGTCTATATCATCCTTGCCGGGCAGACCGTCGTTACCAAGCTGGATCGGGAGCATCCCGATCGGGAGAACGTCGTCGGGTATAACAAGCCCGGCCAGTGTGTGGGCGAACTGGCAATCCTCTATCCGGGGCCGCGTAACGCGACGGTACGCGCCCGCGAATCGCTCCGCACCCTCAGTGTGCAGGGCGAGGATTTCCGCAGTCTGTTAAGTCACGATGCCACCGCTTCGATGAGCGTCATCCGCCAGATCATTCAGCATCAGCGCGAGACCGAAGCGAGAATGGCAAAGACGGCCTGATCTCCCATCAGAGGAGAAGTTTCCGTAGTAAGTCTGTGCGCTAGATAACGAAAAGGAGAATGCGCTATGAAGTTGTCAAGTCTCGCGACCCTCGGTCTTGCCGGCATACTCGTCGGCAGCGGGGTTGCGGCCCAGGCACAGGAAGTACCTGTCAAAGACCACCCCAAGCAGCAGGACGCGGCGGAGAGCGACCGAATCAAAAAACTGGAGGAGCAGGTCAACCTCCTGCTCCGCCAGCAGTCGGACAACGCCAAACGTATCCAGGATTTGATGAAAGAGCTGCAGTCCGTCAAGAAGACGGATGCGGCTCCCGCAGAACCGATCAGCCCGATCACAAAAGCGGATCAAGGCACGGTGCTTGCCACGATCAAGCCCGCCGTTCAGGGGCGGCAGCGTCCAACCGTAGCGGGCAGCACACAGCCCGGCTTACAGTACAGCGGGGACGTGACCTTCCGCTTCGATAACACCAGCATAGGCAGTCTCCAGACCGGTCTCATCCCCGAAGGAGATCAAGGCTCGTTTCGGCAACGCATTCGCCTCAATCTGGGCATTCCTCTTGCAAACAATTCCGACGCGCTTATCGGACTGACGACGGCTACCGATGCCAACCCGACCTCGCCCTTCACTGCCCTAGGCAACGCCTTCCGGGAGAAACCGTTCAACATTGGACGCGCCTACGTCAATTACTATCTCGGCGACAAAAACAGCCCGACCACGCCCTACTTCCTGTTCGGTAAAATGGACAATCCCCTCTGGGTCGCCAAAACCGGAGGCTGGGACAGTGAGATCGCCTGGGATCATGACATCACGCCCGAAGGCATTGCGTTCAAGTATCCGGTTCGCATGAAAACAGGTTCCAAACTGTCGCTGACCAACACCTCGGCGTTCTACTCCATCAACGTTCCCTCGAAGCAGCGGTTCATCGGTCTGACGACGGACATCTACAGCATCGTCAACCAGTTGAAAGCGGGCTATGGACCGATTCAGGCCTCGTTCGGCTATATGAACTTCGACAACCTGAACTCCGGTCTCTTCTCCCCGATCTTTCAGCCGGGCTTCGGAATTGATCCGACAACTGCCACCAGCGCATTCCTGCTGCGGGGTAACGCCGGATTGCAGGCGACCAATGGACACTATGGTTATGGGCCGTCCGCATTCGGGTTCGGCAGCAATACCTTTAGCATCTTCCACTTCACCGGCCAGTTCATGCCCTCTGTCAAGAGCAAGTATAAGCCCTTTCTGGTGGGTGAGTATCTGCACAATGCCTCCGTTCCTGTCCTGAACGATGGCTACGGCATCACGCTCGGTTTCACGAAAGGTACGAACAAGAAGCGGGGCGACATGACCGGATGGATCACCTACCGGGATGTGGACGCCGACGCGACTCTTGGCACCTTCGCCGATTCCGACCTCGGAGCCGGTACCGACTACAAAGGCTTCCAGATAGGTCTCTCCTATCGGTTGCAGGACAATATGTTCACGCGTATCGCCTACCACGACTTCGACGGTGCGCCGGCGAAAACGGGAACTACACGGCGGTTCTTCCTGGACTTTGTCCGCACGTTCTAATGCCTTCTCCCTCTCTCCTCCGAAGGGAGGGGAGAGGGAGAGTGACTCTCTGCTTGCCTCAAACAGAGGAGGCCTGGCAGCGCTTCCAATCTCGCTCCTCCGTCAGGGGAACAGGGGCGCAGATTGCTTATCAACAACCTAGGGGCGGCGCAGTGCAGCGCCGCCCCTCTCACCACTCCTGTGGAGACGAATACAAATGAGCGAAATTGAACTCTTCGATACCACAGTCATCGGCGGCGGCCCGTCCGGACTATTCGCATCGTTCTATGCAGGGCTGCGCGGACTGAAGACCAAAATCATTGACAGTCTGCCGGAACTCGGCGGGCAGCTTGCTGCCCTCTATCCCGAAAAGTATATTTTCGACTTCCCCGGCTATCCGCAGGTGATCGCAGGTGAGTTGGTCAAGCAGCTGATTGACCAGACGATGCGCTTCTCCCCGACGGTAGTCGTAGGCGCGAAGACGGAGAAACTGGAACATCTGGAAGACGGGACGATTCGGATCACGACGACCGATGGCATCCACTACACGAAAACGATTATCCTCTGCGCGGGGGCCGGGGCCTTTGTGCCGAAGAATCTGAAAATTGAGGGCCTGGAAAAGTTCGAGGGCAAGGGCGTTCACTACTTCGTGCGGAGCAAGAAGCAGTTCGAGGGACATCAGTTGCTCGTGGTCGGCGGCGGTGACTCCGCGCTGGACTGGTGCATGAATCTGGAGCCGATGGTACGCAGTGTGCAGTTGGTGCATCGCAGCGACCGTTTCCGCGCCCACGACAACAGTGTGCGCTGGCTGGAGCGCAACAAGAGTATCGTCAAACACACCTTCTGCGAAGTGACCGCCCTGCATGGCGACGATATGCTTCAGCAGGTGACCATGCTGAACAAACAGAGCGGGGAGTCGATAACGGTAGATGTGGACTCGCTGCTGATGTGCCTGGGCTTCGACGCCAGTCTGGGGCCGATTGTGGACTGGGGCATTAATCTCGTCGAGGACAAGGTTCTGGTGGACAGCCACATGCAGACGAATTTGCCAGGTGTCTTTGCGGCGGGCGACATCTGCACCTACGACGGCAAACTGCCGCTGATCGCCACAGGCGTGGGGGAGGCCGCAACTGCCGCCAACTACGTCAAAGCCTACGTGGACCCCGAAGCCCGCGTGAAGCCGGGCCACAGCAGCCACATGCCGCTTACCCCGACCAACAAAGAGATCGGCCACTCCATGCGCGACATGAACACAATGGCCTGAGAACTCCCTCTCACCCCGACCCCTCTCCGGTGAGGAGAGGGGCGTTGGAAGTGGGAAGATGCCCTGTGAATTGACAGAGAGGACGCTAAGAATATGGATAAGCCGAACTTCGGACTGACGGGGCTGGCCGTCATGGGGCAGAACCTGGCGCGAAATGTGGCGCACAAAGGCTTTCCCATCGCCGTCCACAACCGCACCACCGAGAAGACCACGAACTTCCTGCGCGAACACGGCGACGAGGGCAACTTTGTCGGCTCGACCGACACCGCTACTTTTGTGGCGGCGATGCAGTCGCCCCGCGCCATTATGATTATGGTGAAGGCGGGGCAGGCGGTGGACGCCGTCATTGACGACCTGAAGCCGCATCTAAGCAAGGGCGACCTGCTGATTGACGGCGGCAACTCGCTCTTTACGGACACCGAACGGCGCAGCAAGGCGCTGGAGGCGGAGGGTTTCCGGTTCCTGGGGACGGGTGTCTCCGGGGGCGAAGAGGGCGCGTTGAACGGCCCAAGCATCATGCCGGGCGGCTCGATGGAAGCCTACGAGATTGTCAAGCCGATCTTCACGAAGATCGCCGCGCAGGTGGACGGGGTGGCCTGCTGCACACATATCGGGCAGGGCGGCTCCGGTCACTACGTCAAAATGGTGCATAACGGCATTGAGTACGCCGATATGCAGTTGATCGCGGAGGCGTATGACCTGCTGAAAAACGCAGTCGGGCTGAGCAACGACGAGATCGGACAAGTCTTCACAGAGTGGAATCAGGGCGACCTGGACTCGTTCCTCATCGAGATCACGGCCTCCATCTTCCGCACCAAAGACCCGGACACCGGCGACTATCTGGTGGATAAGGTGCTGGACAAGGCAGCGCAAAAAGGCACGGGCAAGTGGACCTCGCAGTCCTCCCTCGACCTGGGCATCCCTGTCACGGCGATCACCGAGGCGGTCTTTGCCCGCTGCCTCTCCGCGCTGAAAGATCAGCGCGTCATCGCCTCGAAGGTGTTGCCGGGGCCGTCGGGAACCTATTCCGGCGACAAGGCGGCGTTCGTCAACGCGATTCGGGACGCGCTCTACGCCTCCAAAGTGGTGGCCTACGCGCAGGGCTTCGATCAGATGCTGGCGGCGGCAACGGAGTTCGGCTGGACGCTGCACCCCGGCGAGATCGCGACGATCTGGCGCGGCGGCTGTATCATCCGCGCCCGCTTCCTGAACCGTATCCGCGAAGCTTACGACACGACGCCGAACCTGCAAAACCTGTTGCTCGCGCCCTACTTCACCGATGCGGTGAAGAACGGTCAGGAGGGCTGGCGCAAGGTCGTCGCCGAGGCCGCGTACCTGGGCATCCCGGTTCCGGCGTTCTCCTCCTCACTCGCCTACTACGATGGCTATCGCCGCGAACGTCTGCCCGCCAACCTCATCCAGGCACAGCGCGACATGTTCGGCGCCCACACCTACGAGCGCGTGGACAAACCCGGCACCTTCCACTCCAGTTGGGGCTAAATCTAGCCTCCTCACACATAGACGCCCCCTCTCTGCCAGTCAGAGAGGGGGCGTTTTACTGTCTGCTTCTCTTCGCAGGATGTGAAGAGGATTTTTTGGACAGGATGAACAGGATTGACAGGATAGGTTTCCAGGCGAATAGTCAGGCCGCCCTTCTGCTGGTTTGCCGGAGGAGTTCATTTTACTGAAGCCCTATCCGATGAGGATGTTTTTAGGTGATAGTGCTTCGCGAAAAAGTTGCACATCCGTTACACTTAGCCAGCACTTATAGTGCAGAAGAACACTACCGATAGGGCAGAATTGCCTAAAACTCACTGTATAAAGAAACTTGGTTACACATAGTTACACTTTAGGTGTTGCTCCCCCCTTGTATGAAAACAATCCCCGAGTGGATAGGGAGGATGAACAGGAACGACAGGATAGATTTCCCTCCACTTCCGCATCAAACAGCAAAACAATTACTGACCAAGCACTTTCTTCTCGAAACGCTGGAAGATGGGGCAGGCTTTTCGGAGGTGTGAGAGGTCGGTTATCCGTGCGGCAATTTTGCGGGCATGAACGTGATCTTCGTATTTTCGTCTTGTATGTTGCTGCATCAGTCTGTTAAGGTGTGTTTTGGGATTGGCACCGATTCGCTCGGGCTTTTTGGGACACTCAATGTCTCTGATATGGCTGTTGAAACTTTGCAAAAAGGCGAGCAGTACGGGTTTATCGGCGAGCAGCCAGGCTTCGAGTTCCTCTTGAATGCAGACGAGGGCAACGCGGCTTCTGTCTACGTCCGCTGCTTGCAGCGTGTCGAAGATGGCTTCGCGGTCTTCATGGCGGCAGGGTTTCTGACCCTTCTCGCGCCAGGCGGGATAGAGGTCCCAGACAATTAGAACGCGGTCACAGCCTTCGGCGAGCAGGCTGGACGCGGCGTCTCCGCACTGCCGGAGCAGGCTTGGCTTGTTGTTGAGGGTGGCGAAGGAGAGTTCGGCTTGTTGACTCGCGGCCTGGAGGCACTGTTGCGCGAGATGTTTGCAGACGTGCTTATCCGGCCCATCGGGGCCGCACTCGAGGATGAGACCGATTTTCATCAGGATGCTTTCCGGTTCAGTCGGCCCATCGTGTAGAGTTGACCGGGGGCGAATTTCTTTGTCCATTCCTGCAAGGCGGCATCGTTTCCGGGGCGCGTGAAGGTGGGAGAGCCGTTTTCATCGCGCTCCACGACGACGATCTGCGAAAGGGTGAGCAGGTCGAGCAGATAGGGCGAATGCGTGGTCAGGATGATCTGCGTCTTGCCGCCCTCGACCGCATTGCGAATCTCCTCGACGATCAGATTGATGGTGCGCGGATCGAGGCCGTTCTCGATCTCCTCGATAACGAGCAGCGAGGGGGGAGTGGGATGCCGCAAAACCGCCAGCAGAGCCAGAATACGCAACGTCCCTGTCGAGAGCAGCCAGCCGGGAAGTTTAAAACTGCCTTCGGTCATTTGCAGATAGACGGTTCGCTCCAGTTCCGAGGTCAGCGCGGACTGTACATCGCGGGCATACGGCAGAACATATTGCAGCGTCTCCACAATGCCGTCTACGATAGCCGGATCCACCCTGCGAATGCTCATCAGATACTCCGCGACATTCGAGCCGTCTTTCGCCAATCGTATCGTCCCGCCCGTGCGTTTCTGCGGCAAGGGAGCACTCATATCAGCAGGAGCAAGCGACAAAAACTGCCAGCGAGTGGAAGCAATCAAATCGCCTACTAAAATCGAAATTCCTTTACCTAATATCGTATGATCTACCGGAAGTACATTTTTATCAGGAATGAAGGATAATTTTACTTGTCCGTTCTCATCTCTAAATATGCGATATGGTGCTCTCCCCGTTATGCCTCTAAACTCTTCGTGCGATATGAAAAGCTCATTGCCACTTGGGTCAATGTTCACCTCCAGGCAAGCATAGGTGTAATCTGTGACACCGTCCCCACGCATCTCGAAGCGCATAGGATTTGTGTGGTAGTCGCAAACGCTGGGAGCGGAGCGCAACTCGTGCTTGTTGGCCTGATTCCAGATGTATTCGAAGCCACGCCAGCGTTCCATCGCCTTATCCAGACCATCATTAACAATGGACTGCAAAGTCTCCAGCCCTTCAATGAGGCTGCTTTTGCCGGAACCGTTGTTGCCGATGAAGACGGTCAGGGGCGTGAACTTAACGAGGCCGCTATCTCGTACAGCCTTAAAGTTTTTCAGGCGGAACGACTGAAGTGGTAATGGCTTGCGTCTCATTTGTTGCCTTGTCTGTTGAACTCAATAGAACAGCAAACAATCACGCATCTCTCAGAATATACAGTGTTATATGTCAGTATCAGCCCAATCACCGTAGTCTGCCCCTTCTGCGTCTGCCTCATCCCCATAGTCATCATGCATTGGGAAAGAGCCAAACGCGCCATTATCGCGGGCCATATACCCAAGGTATCTGCTGCCATCAAGAGTATCTGACTGCGTTCCATCATTTCGGCCCCGTCCAGAATACACATCTTTTGGCATATCAGTTTCAGGAACGTCAATACTCATAGGCTTTATTTTGTATTCGCTGAGAAATGAACCTGTCCACAATATATACTAACGGCGGTTGACTTATTCATGGTGTAAAATAGTAGGCATGAAACGCCTGCTCACCTTGACGGACGACCAACGCGCCGAACTCGTCCGTCGCTACAAAACCGAAAAGAACGTGCGGCTCCGTGACCGCCTGCAC
>JBBRLP010000100.1:0-21093 GCA_038231295.1 Chthonomonadales bacterium | reverse complement strand
TTCTTTGTCACTTCTACCAGACGTTCGCGCAATTCTCCCAGGCGATTGACGCCTTTTTCGCTGACATCGGACAGTACCGACAGGAGTTAGCCACCCTGATGACGGAAAACTTTGAACTTATCACCTGCCGTTAGTATAACAGACAATCGTTCGCCGCCTCGGTCTGTTTCTCCTGCCTCCCGGCCTCCCTGAAAAGAACGGATGGACGACGGCGCAGGGAGAGGCAAATACGCAGACAGCCTTTCTCCCGATGAAGAGAAAGGCTGTCTGCCGGGGTGGGGCGTGGGGGATCACACGTCGTAGTAGAGGAAGAACTCGTAGGGATGCGGGCGAAGCGCGACCTGTTTGAACTCATTGGCGATCTTATACTCGATGTAGGTCTCGATCATGTCTTTCGTGAAGACATCGCCTTTGATTAGGAACTCGTGGTCGGCGGCGAGCGCGGCGAGCGCCTCTTCCAGGGTTCCGGGGGTCTGCTGGATGTCGTGCTTCTCTTCCGGTTCCATCTCGTAGAGGTCTTTGTCTACGGGCGCGGGTGGCATGATCTTGTTCTCGATACCGTCCAGTCCGGCCATCAGCAGGGCCGCGAAGCAGAGGTAGGGGTTCGCGGAGGGATCGGGCGCACGGAACTCGATGCGCTTGGCCTTCGGCGACTTGCTGACCATCGGGATGCGGACGCAGGCCGAGCGGTTGCGGGCGGAGTAGACGAGGTTGATCGGGGCCTCGTAGCCGGGAACCAGGCGGCGGTAGGAGTTGGTGGTCGGGGCGCAGATGGCGAGCAGCGCAGGCGCGTGCTTCAGGATGCCGCCGATGTAGTAGGTCGCCATCTCGGATATCTGGCCGTAGCCCTTCTCATCGTAGAAGAGCGGTTTGCCGTCTTTCCAGAGGGACTGGTGAACGTGCATCCCGGAGCCGTTATCCTGGAAGAGCGGCTTGGGCATGAACGTGACCGTGTAACCGTGCTGGAACGCGGTGTTCTTAATGATGTATTTGTACTTCTGAAGGTTGTCCGCCATTGTCAGGAGGGTACCGAACTTCATGTCGATTTCAGACTGGCCCGCTGTACCGACTTCGTGATGCTGCATCTCGACCTCGATCCCGGACTCGATGAGATTGAGCATCATGTAGGTGCGGAGGTCCTGGAGGCTGTCGTTCGGGGGAACGGGGTAGTAGCCGCGCTTGTAGGGAATCTTGTAGCCCAGGTTCGGCTTCTCGTCGCGCCCGGAGTTCCAGATGCCTTCGTCGCTGTCGAGGTAGTAGTAGCCGGAGTGGGAGGTCTGATCGTAGCGGACATCGTTGAAGATGTAGAACTCCGCTTCGGGGCCGAAGTAGGCGGTATCGGCGATGCCGGTGCTGGCGAGGTACTTCTCGGCCTTTTTCGCGACCTGGCGGGGATCGCGGTTGTAGACTTCGCGGGTCATCGGGTCTTCGATGTCGCAGATGATGTTGAGGGTAACGACATCAGTGAAGGGGTCAATGTAGGCGGTGTCGGGGTCGGGAATGAGGAGCATATCCGACTCATTGATGGCCTTGAAGCCGCGAATGGAGGAGCCATCGAAGGCCAATCCGTCGGCAAACTTGTCCTCGTCAAGGACGGAGGCCGGGATCGAGAAGTGCTGCTGCTGACCGAACAGGTCGGTGAAGCGGATGTCTACGACTTTCGCTTCCTTCTCTTTGACGAGAGCGATAACGTCTTTAGGCGTCATGTTACGCGCATCTCCTTGTGAAAGGTTTGGGGAATGTGTTCACACAAAAAAACGCCCTTGCCGCCTCAAACACGGGATGAGTCGGGCAAAGAACGCTGGCTTAAGACGGGAACGACACTGTGTCCGTCCGAATACGACCGGGGAAAAGACGATCTTGTACAGGAAGCGCAACACCGCGCCTCCGCACTTCTTAAAGTATAGCAGGCGGCGAACGCCCCTGTCAATCGCCGCGCGCTCTTTTTGTCCGTGTTTGCGCCCTATCCATACGCGCCGGAGGGGAGGAAGCCGAGCAGGCGTTTGAGGCGGGGGTTGGCGTCGCGGTAGAGGTGTTCGGGCATCTGGTAGTTCATGAAGGGGTAGTACTTGTGTCCGACGAGGCGGCGGGCGTAACTGACCTGCGTGATGTAGCGGACGCGGTCGGTCTGATTGGGGCCACCCCGGTGCCATACCTGGTTGTTGAAGAGAACGACGGTTCCGGCTTTGCCGAGGCAGGGAACGACCTGGCTCTCCCACTT
This sequence comes from Chthonomonadales bacterium, assembly GCA_038231295.1. GTDB lineage: Bacteria > Armatimonadota > Chthonomonadetes > Chthonomonadales > Chthonomonadaceae > JANXLO01. Next base: position 18,872 of record JBBRLP010000100.1, on the reverse strand, counting down.
CGTTCCGTCCATGCTTGGCGGCGGACTGGCCCCGAACAGGTGGGAGCGCGGAATCACCTCCGTCGCACCATACGCGGGATCATCCACATCGGTCAGATAGTAGTTGGCGGTGAAGAGCAGGACAGGCAGATGCACATTGGTCGGAGGCTCACCATGCGTCACGATATAGTGGGCCGCGTCGTCCTGATGCCAGGTCGCGATGCCCATTCCGCGCCGTGTGCGGAACGAGTTATTGTGGATGACATGGCAGTTGCGGTCTACGAGAGTTTCCGCGAACGTAACAATCGGCTCCATGTCGAACAGGCGCAGGTTCGCCGGACTGGTCTCGAACATTCGGTGATGCAGTTCGATGACCTGCCCCTCAAAGGAGCGGTCTCCCAGCGCGGTATCGAGATCGGCCTTCAACTCCTCCATCAGCGCCCCCGGCAGAATCTCCGGCAGCACCAGATACCCGTCCCGATGAAAAGCCGTGACCCACTCCTGAATCTGCGCCTCACTCACCGCCTCGAAACCCCGCACCGTCGCGTCTCCCATCTCTGTCCTCCCGCAGTCTGCAATCTGATGATCCTGCTACGAAAAACCCGACCAGTTGACCACCGAGCTGATTCTCGGCGTGCGCTGAGGCAACATACGAAACGGCACTTGGCCCCTCGAAATGACGGGGGCCAGCGTCGGGAATGCCGCGATGTCCGGATCGACCGGAAGCGGCTTATTTGCGGGTGCGGCGATAGCGACGCAGAGAGACCAGGCCGGTGAAGCCCAATCCTACCAGAAGCGCTTCTGTGCCTGGCTCAGGGGTGATCAGAGCAGTCGGGTTGGGACCCCGCTCGAAGGCGCTGTTGCCTCCGCGTGTGCCGTTCTCGCTCGTGGTGATCGAGCTATAGCCAAGAACGTTCGTTGCCGAAAGAGCGGTGTCGATGGAGGCGATCGAAAGAGTGCCCACGTTGACGTCGCTATTGGAGGTGTTGTCGTATGGAGTGGCGGCATTGTAGGCCAGACTGACGTTTGGAAGATTTGGATCGTCTGTCTGCTGGATTGAAGGATTGAATGCCACAGCGCCCGTGTTCGGTGTCGTGATGGCGAAGGAGACGCCTGTGGGTCCTGAGGCCAGGAACGTTGGTGTGCCCGTCAGCCCGGCAAAGTCGAAAAACGTGAACTGAGACAGTTTGCTCGGATCGGAATTGTTGTTCAGAACGGAGTGAGAACCGACATCAAGCTCATAGTTGTAGACGAGGTTAGAGCCGCTCACTATCGTCGAAAGAAACTTAGCGGTGAACGACTGTGCATAGGTAGGGCTCATAACGACTATTGCGAGTCCAGTGGTCGTAGCACAACGGAAAAGCAAACGGGAAAAATTCATGGAACAGTTCTCCTGTGCTGTATATTCGCGCTTCTGTGCAATAGCGCGAAGCCTTACGTAAATGACCCATGACTGTATCCAGCCTAGTCGTCAGTTAACTGAAGTTTTATACATTCGACATCGAAGCCTGCGATCTCAAATCGGAAACAATTAGGGCTTTTGAAACGATAAAACTTGGATTAACTAACGACTAGGGGATGAATCCTTGCCTGAAAGCAGATCACTCAAGGTATGACGTGAATTTACAACTTTAGTTCCATGTAGCTGTGAGCCATATCTCACCATTCGCGTAATCCGTAGGCACAAAGTTGGATTCTCTGGTATTCTCAGAGAATGGACAATCAACTCACTTCTACCAGTGACTGGAAAATAGCCGCCCCCAACCCCCAATTCTGGGGGAGCAGGCATTTTCATGCGATAGGGTGGCCGCAGGGCATGGAAGGCTGCTACGAAAATCCCGGTGGGTAACCTTTCTTGGCGCCATCGCCTCAGGCTGCCGTCCCAGTACCGTTCATTCCCAAAGCGTAATCACCGGATTTTCATGCGCTGATAGCATATCAGAAAACGAATGACCGGTCAAGACTTTTTCGGCTCGTTCTGAACCGTTGAGGAGCCGAGGCGAAGACGCAGGGTGTGCGGGACGTGATCGTCTTCGAGGCAGATCGGCTGATGGGCGACTGTCTCTCCGTCCAGCGTGATCTCCGCGACGCCGTGACTGAGGTGGTCGGGGTTTTCGACGATGATCTCATAGGGCGTGTTGCGGTAACGGTAGCGCAGGGTGAAGCCGTCCCATTCCGAATGAATAGAGGGATCTATGGTGAGGCTGTCGCCGCGCAGACGGAAGCCCAGAACTTCCTCCAGCCAGACACGATACATCCAGGCGGCGGAACCCGTGTACCATGTCCAGCCACCCTGCCCCACCCGGTTTTTGAGCGCGTAGATGTCGGCGGCAACGACGTAAGGCTCGACCTTATAGCGCTGTACGTCTTCCGGTTCGCGGGCATGTTCCACCGGGTTCATCAGGTGCAAGATGGAGACCGCCTCGTCGCCTTTGCCCTGCATGGCGAGCGCGAAGGGAACCCAGAGCGAGCCGTGCGTGTACTGCCCGCCGTTCTCGCGCACCCCCGGCGGGTAGCCTTTGATATAGCCGGGGTCGTGCGTTGTCTTGTCGAAAGGTGGCGTGAAGAGCAGCACCAGTTTGTCGTCGCGGCGCACCAGCCTCTCCTCGACTGCCCGCATCGCCGTGTCCGCCCGCTGCGGGTTCGCCGCCCCGGAGATGACTGCCCAGGACTGCCCCAGCGAGTCGATCTGCGCCTCGTCGCTCTGCGCGGAGCCGAGGGGAGTGCCGTCGTCGAAATAGGCGCGACGATACCAGCCGCCGTCCCACGCCTGCGCCTCCACCGTTGCCGCCAGTTCCTTCGCCTTCTGGAGATGAGTTTCCGCCTCAGTGTCCTCCCCGTGCAGTTTCAGTAGTTCCGCAAAATCGTGCAGGACATGAATGAGGAACCAGGCGAGCCAGACGCTCTCCCCCTTGCCCTCGATGCCAACCCGGTTCATGCCGTCGTTCCAGTCGCCGCCGCCGATGAGGGGCAGGCCGTGCGGCCCGGAAGTCGCGCCTTTCGCCACAGCCCGGCGGCAGTGTTCCAGCAGCGAAGCGTGTTCTTCCGACACGTTCGGCAGGTTGAATGCCTCGTGCTCGTGTTCGTCCAGCACCTTGCCGTCCAGGAAGGGAATCACCTCATCAAGGATAGAGGCGTCGCCTGTAACCCGGATATAGTGCGCGGTGGTGAAGGGCAGGAACAGCAGGTCGTCGGAGATGCGCGTCCGAACGCCTGCCCCTGACGGCGGATGCCACCAGTGCTGCACATCGCCCTGCACGAATTGACGCGCAGCCGTCCGCACGATCTGCTCCCGCGCCAGTTGCGGAGCCGCATAGACCAGCGCCATCACGTCCTGAAGTTGGTCGCGGAAACCGAAGGCGCCTCCCGACTGATAGAAAGCCGAACGCCCCCACAGACGGCAACTGATGTCCTGATAGAGTAGCCAGCGGTTCAGCAGAAAGTTGACGGAGAGTTCGGGTGTCTCGGCCTGCACCGTGCTGAGAACCCCATCCCACCAGTCGCAAGTCGCCGCCAGCGTCGGCTCGAAGACCTCCGTCGGGCGGAACCGCTTCGCCATCGCGAGGGCCTCCGTCATGTCCGCCGCCTGCCCCAGCACAAAAACGACCTCCGTCTGTTGCCCCGGTTCGATCTCCACGCTCACTTGTATCGCCCCGCACGGGTCCAGTCCGGCTCCCACGCGTCCAGACAGCCGGGTCCGTGTCAGCCCTGCCGGAGCCGCCAGAGCGCCGTTGCGACCCAGAAACTCCGTGCGATCTCCGGTATAGCAGACGATAGGCAGATTGGATGCGAGGAAAGTGAGACGCTCACCGAAATCGGGATGATAGGGATTTCGCGCCGTAAAAAGCTGATGCTCCGAGTACCACTGCGTCAGGATGTGGTTCTGCGTCTCCTCGCGCTCCGTGCCGAGCGTCCATTCGCAGTAGAGCGTCACCGTCAGCCTGCGCCGTTGCGAGGAGCGGTTGGTGAGGCGCAGTCGCTGCATCCGTACCGGCGCACCACCGTCCCTGTCCATTGGAACCGTCACCGTAAGATACTGCTCAATGGAGTGGCTGGTATGTTCAAAATGGGAATAGCCCTGCCCGTGATGTATCCGATAGGCGTCCTCCTCCCGAATCGGCAGCGGCGTCGGTGACCAGAACGTTCCCGAATCCTCATCGCGAATGTACAGCGTATCGCCGCCGGGGTCGGAAATCGGGTCGTTCGTCCAGGGCGTCAGGCGGTTGCTCTGGCTGTTGCCATACCAGGCGTAGCCCTGCCCCGCTTCCGAAATCAGCGTACCGAACGAGGGATTGGCAATCACATTGATCCAGGGCATCGGCGTCTGGCTGCCGGGGCCAAGATAGATAATATACTCTTTACCGTCGTGCGTGAAGCCGCCCAGACCGTTGAAATAGTCGAGTTCCTGGAATGGCAGAGGGGCCGAAGGCTCCTCCACGAAACCTGTGTTTTGCGTCAGCGCAGGCGGCAGAGCCACTGTCTGCGTGGGAGCGCCCAACTGCTGCGCCAGTGCGCCGCGTGCCGCGACCAGGACGACCCGCGCCGTCGTCAGAATCAGCGTCTTGTCTTCCGGAGGAATCTGCGCGGCGGGGCGCAGGAAGACGCCACCGGGTCTGTCCATGCCCGTTAACTGCGAATAGGCTTCGACCATACGCCGGAGTTGGTTCTGAAGCGGCTGGTCGTAGGTGACGTCCTCTTCGTTCAGAATCACCAGATCGGCTTTGAGACCGCGCACCTGCCAGTAGGTATGCGCCATGAGGGTCTGCCGCACCAGGTCAATATCCTGCGAATCCCCGATGGAGATAACCACAATCGGCAGGTCGCCGGAGATGCCGTAAGCCCAGAGGCGGGACTGCCCCAGCGTGTTGCGGCTGAGACGGTCCGAGACGGGCCGGAGCAACGGATTGGGATAGAGGACATGCGCCGCCAACTGCTGAAAAAGCTGCGCTTCGTCCTGATGAATCCGCAGATGCCGCATCTCCAGTTGGGCGTGTGTCCAGGCCATCTCAATCGCCCGGTGCGCGGCCCGCATATCGTGATATTTCTCAATCAGCGTCACTGCCTCGTCACGCGTCGCGGCGGCTCCGGTCACAAAGGCGATCTGCACCCGCTGTCCGGCCTCCAGAGAGACGCGCCGCCGCAGGCTGAACACCGGGTCCAGCACATCCCCGACTGTCTGCGTCAGTTCGCCCTCGACCGCGAGAGGCCGGTCGGCGGCCCGGCCGCGTCCCAGGAAACGCGCCCGGTCGGTCTCGTATTGCAGGCCGGAATCGAAGGCTCCCTCGTCCGCCACGCAGTGCAGCGCCCAGATCGGCGCATCGTCGGCGGAGCGCGGGCGGCGGTTCGCCAGCAGTCCCTGTTGCTCCGGCAGAGCCTCGGTCGCAATGAACAGTTTGCTGAAGGCGGGATGCGCCCGGTCCGCGTTGTGGGCGGCGATGGCGACTTCGAGATAGCTGGTCAGCTCGAGCGAGCGGTGGCGCAGCGAGCGGTTGGTCAGCGTGATGCGCCGCACCTCGACATTGTCTTCCGGGGAGACGACGATCTCGGTAATCGTCTCAATGCCGTTGTCGCGCCGCCGGAATTCGGTCTTGTCCGCCGCGAACGTGACGGAATAGCGCTGTGGCATCACCCGCGTCGGCTGATAGCTGGTAGACCAGACCGTGCCGGTATCGCAGTCTTTGATGTAGCAGAAGTTTCCGCTCGCATCCCGGGTCGTGTCGGCCCGCCAGCGCGTCACTTCCCTGTCCATCCAGCGGCTGTAGCCGCCACCGGAGTTCGCGACCATTACGCTGTAGGTTCCGTTGGAGAGCAGATTGGTGCGCGGAACGGCTGTGTTTGGTGTCTCGATGCGGCCCGCCGCAGGCGCGGACAGCAGGGGAGCCAGACGGGGCAGATGCTCTTTCTGCACGGTTCCCTTCACCATCGGCGGCGCGGTCGGCACACGCTCATACAGCAGCGACTCGGTCGCCCGGACGCTCGGATTACGATGGAATCGCTCCTGCAAAATCTCGCTGTTCAGCACATTGTCAATCGCGCCGAAGATCATGCCCTGATGGTGCGACATATAGGAATAGACGATGACCCCGCGTTCGCCCTGCGGTCCCTCCTGCCGCGTATAGTCCACCGACTCATAGAAGCCATAGTCGCCGCGCATCCCCAGGCGATCCTGCCGGGAGAGGCGGCGCAGGTTGCGGGTCGCGGCCATCGGCGCGACCGCCAGCGCCAGCGCAGAAGCATACGGCGCGACGACCAGGTCGTCTTCCAGTCCGCGCTTCATGCCCAGGCCCGGCACCCCGAACGCCTGATACTGATAGATCTGATGCGCGTCGAGGGCGCTATAGGCCGCTTCGGAGATGCCCCAGGGAATGCTGCGCTGACGGCCATAGGCCATCTGACAGTCTACCGCTGTCCGGCACGCCTCTTCCAGCATCGAGTTCTCGAAACTGTGTGTCAGCAGCAGCGGCATGAGATATTCGAACATCGTGCCGCTCCAGGACAGCAGCGCGGGGCGACCATACGCGGCTCCATAAGGCCGACCGAGCGCCCACCAGTGTTCCAGCGGCACTTCCCCACGAGCGACCGCGATGAAACTGCCCAGACGCGCCTCGCTCGCCAGCAGATCATAGTGGCCTCCATCCATCCGCTGATCGGAGACGTTGAAGCCAGTAAAAAAGAGATGGCGGTCGGTGTCGTAGAGGAACTTCAGATTCATGCCGTCCGCGAGCGTTCGCATACTGTTCAGCGCGGCGTTGGACTGCGCGAGCCGTTCGCCAGCCAGCCATTGCGCTCGGTCGGACGCCTCCGCCAGGGCGTCCAGCCAGCCCTTCACGGCTTCGGGAAGCGCTAACTCCTCACTGCGGCGCTGAAGGGCGACCAGCATTCGCAGCCCTGGCACATCGCCGGCCGCCAGCGTCTGGAGCGAGGGAATCGTGCTGAGCGCCAGCCGCCGCCACTCGTGCGCGTCTGCTCCAAGCCGCAGCAGCCCGCCTTCCGGCGGCGTCGCCAGCAGTTCCACCCAGCGCAGATAGCGATCTGTCAACTCCATCCAGGCCGATGTCTGTTTCTGTATCTGCTGCGCCCAGGCGAGGCTCTTCTCGCCGAAGCCGCGTTCGCTCATAGATTTGACCAGGATGCGGGCAAGACTGGAAGCCAGACTCAGACTGGCGACCACTCCGTCCAGCCCGACAGGAACGGTCTCTACCAGCGCCTCCAGCGCGATCAGAGGCTTCTGGCTCGCGGCCTCCGTTTTCTGCATCTCCGGCAGGCCGCGCAGGATACCGAGCGCATCGTCCAGACCGCGCAGGGCCGTCTGGCTGAGAACCGGTCCGCTCAACAGTTCCAGCATCCCCTGCTCCATCGCCCAGAGGTCGCCGAGCAGGTTGCCGCTGTCTACCATCGAGAGATAGCGCGGCGGCAGCGGCTGTAAGGTCTGGATGTCGTACCAGTTGAGCAGATGCCCTTCATATTTTTCCAGCCTGTCCAGCGTCTGCATCGTCGCGGCGGTGCGTTCCAGCGTCTCGTCTACGGTAACATAGCCGAAATCGTACGCGATCAGCGGCGCGAGCAGGCCGAGGCCGATGTTGGTGGGCGAGGTACGCTGCGCGACCTCATGCCGCATAAACTCCTGATAGTTGTCCGGGGGCAGCCAGTTGGACTGCGGCCCGACAAACTCCTGGAAGAAGCGCCAGGTCTGCCGCGCCACCTGCCGCAGCATCCGGCGGTCGTCCGCTGTCAGCGCGAGCGACGAACGGCTCCAGAGCGGGGAGTTCAGCCAGGCTACCAGCAGCGGCGAGATGATCCAGAGGCCAAGCAGCGGCTGCGCGGCTCTCTCCGCCGAGACCGAGAGGAACGAGAGCGCAATCGCCGTTACGGAGAACACAAGCGGTATCCAGAGCATCGAGAGGAGGAACTGCCGCTGTCGGTTTTTGGAGTGACGATGCGCCTCCTGCGCTGTCTCCCACTCCAGCAGCAGTCTATGCGACACCAGCCGCCGATACCAGACGCGCAGAATGGCGTCGAAAGAAGAGAGCGCCTGATGCGGAATCAGGGCGGTGAAGAGCGCACATCGCGCCACCCCGAGAGCGAAATCCTGAAACACGCTGAGATGGAACGGAGCGCGGCTTGTCAGGCGGGTCGCGACGGTCGTCAGGGGTGGCAGAAACAGCACAAGGCCGAGGAACAGACTGACCGGCAGCGCGGCGGAGACACTGAACCAGGCCACCAGCGCCAGAACGACATACGCGACGGGAAGCAGACTGCGGCGCAGATTATCCGCGATCTTCCAGCGGTTGAGCAGGCCCAGCGTATTGGCCTCGCGTTCGCCGCTTCCGGTCGGGACGCGAGGCAGAATCCAGTCCATGATCTGCCAGTCTCCGCGTGTCCAGCGGTGCTGCCGCCCGGAGTAGACCAGATAGTCCTTCGGGAAGAAATCCAGTAGCTCAATATCGGTGGCAAGTCCGACGCGGACATGGACACCCTCAATCAGATCGTGACTGAGCAGATGCGCTTCGGGAAACCGCCCGGACAGGACGTGATGAAAGGCGTTGACATCGTATATCCCTTTGCCGTGATAGCTTCCTTCGCCTGCCAGGTCCTGGTAGACATCGGAAACGGCGTGGGTATAGGGATCCGTGCCGGTGGCGTCGGTAAAAAGACGTGAAAAGAGCGTGGCGGTCGCGCTCGGCAGACTGGTGCTGACGGAGGGCTGAATAATCGTGAACCCGCGTTCGACACTGCGTTTGCCCGGGGAGAGCTGCGGGCGATTGAGCGGATGCGCCAGTGTCTCCACCATGCGCCGGGCCGTCTCTCGGGGAAGCTGCGTGTCAGCATCCAGGGTAATGACAAAGCCGATGCCGCGCAAAGACTCCGCTTCCCCCACGACCAGCAGATTGTCGAGGTCGGCCCCTGTCTCTCCCATCAAATAGCGGTTGAGATGCTCCAGTTTGCCGCGCTTGCGCTCCCACCCGATCCAGCGGCCTTCGCTTGGGCTCCACTGCCGCTCCCGGTGAAAGAGAAAGAATTTCCCCTCCCCGTAGCGGACATTCAACTGCTCCATGCCTTCGACGACGACATCCAGCCGCTCGACATCTTCGGCCATCTCCTTCTGGGGCGCGTCCGAAAAGTCGCTGAGCAGACCGAAGCGCAGGTTGGAGTCGGGGTTGGCGAGGTAACGTATCTCCAGAAGCTGCACCTGTTCGCGGATACTCTCCGGCGTCAGCAGCATCATGGGAACGATGACGAGGGTACGCGCCGAATCGGGGATTCCGGCCTCATACGACATCTTGGGCAGAAAGTGGGGAGGCAGAAGGCGGGTTATCAGATAGTTGACCGTCTGCACGGCGAACTCACTGGCCGGCAGCAGCGCGAGCAGTCCCAGAACGGCCAGCATTCCCGCTCCGGTTCCTAACCGCGCCACGACACCCAGCAGCGCCGAGAGCGTGAGCAGGGTCACCAGGCCGACGCTCCCGGTGTAGACGCCAGCGGAGTGTCTCTGTGCCCAGCGTCGGGCGCGAATGCCGACTTTCGGAACGCACCGGCACTGCGCTTCCAGCAGAGGACGGCCCTTATCTATCAGAAAATAGCCGATATGCCGCTGAAGCGGTTCCTCAGCCGCATTCGCCATTGCCAGAACTTTCTCCGTGACTTCCAGTTCTGGGAGTTTCGCGGTGCGGGCGATCTGTTCGATGGCATGGCGATAGTGGTCGCGAGTCGCGAAATCCATCTGCGGATAGATGCCCGCCGGGTCCGTCCGCAGCCGCGCCTCCGCCAGGCTCAGAGCCTCGAAAAGCTCCCGCCAGTCCAATTGCGAGAAGTGGCGCAGACTGGTGATGGCGTTGGCAAGCGCGACCTGCTCGGCGGTCTGATTGATATGCTCCTGCTGTATCGCGGCGAGGACAGGCATCTCCAGCCCCGAGTCCAGCCACTCCTTCACCGCCGCGAGGGCCGTCTCTTCGTCGTAGAGATAGCCCATAAGCTGGTCTACGAGGTGCGGGGTGGGATGGGGCTGTTCGCGCATCAGACGCTGTACCAACGCGGGCAGGCTTTCCGGGTCTTGCCGGACGGCGGTGAGGAGACGATTGGCCCAGAAGTCGGCGAGTTCGCGCTCGCGCTCCCGCCGCTCCACCTGAATTGCCAGACGGCGCACACATTCTATGATCCGCAGCCGCAGCATGAGGGGCAGCGACCAGATCTCGCCCATCGTCAGCGGAGAGAGACTCTGGTAGGTCTGAAAGAAGGTGAGAATGCGGTCCCGGTCGAGGAGGGTATCGGTCGTCCCAATCAGTTCGGTGGCGAGGCCATAGACGCGGGGCAGACCCGCCAGCGGCCCCTCCGCAATGATCGGCAGTTCGGAGTAGAAGCGTTTGGGCAGATTGTGGCGGAACTCGTCTATATGCCCCTGCAAGAGATAGACGTTGTCGAGCAGCCAGTCCGCTCCCATCGAAACCGACTGTCCGACCCGGTTGGCATCGGCCAGCATCTCTTGAACGTATTTGAGGGCGTTTTCGCTGCTGTCCAGTCGGTGCGTGAGGGGAGTGCCACCTCCGGGCAGGCTCAAATGCAGTGAATCGGCCAGTCGGGCCAGCGAGTTCTGCTGATGCGCCCCGGAAGGCGTCCGATGCTCCAGCGCTTCTTCGGCCTCGTTGCCGAACGCATGCACCGGGTGAAAGATAAAGGTGGTCGGAGGACTGCTCACGTTCTGGCGCATCAGGTCAAGGACGCTGCCCATATCCCGCGCCCGTACCTGTACAAGCAGCAGGGTTTCGTTGCGGACCACCCAGCCCTGATAGGCAGCGATGCGTTCCGAACTAAGCGCGTGTGAGAGGGGATTGGGGAAGGCGGAGGTCAGGCTGGCAGTTTCTACGGTAAAACGGCCCTCGGCGTTGCGGGAGATAGCCGCAATGCCGCGATGTTTTCGGCGCATAAGCTCTTGAAAAACCGCTCTGGCAGCCTCTTGATCCTGATAAAAACCCAATACAATTCCAAGTTCCGTCATTGCGCCTGGTCTTTCTGAATCTCAGGCGCTGCCTGCCCCTTGCGGCTCTCCGACAAAACCTGACTCGCAGGCAAGACGCTTCAACCGAGCGATTTGTTCAGCGATTTTCACCTTCCCACGAAGGGAAAGGCTCCGAAGACAAAACCTCCTGCGACATAGAACAGGCGTAAAACGCAGGTCTATTGCAGGAGGTTTAGAGTTTTGGGAAGTCAGCCGCAAGGGCTGGCGCGACGAGGCGACAGGTTAGTGGCTGCCGCAGCCGCCGGAACCACAGCCACCGGAGCCACAGCCGCCGCCAGAGGTCTCTGCCGCGCCGTCTTCGGTGGAGAAGGAACTGCCGCAACCGCAGGAGCGGGTGGCATTCGGATTGTCAATTTTGAAGCCGCCGCCCATTACATCTTCGACATAGTCCACGGACGCGCCACGCAGGTAGTTGATGCTCAGGGGGTCTACGACGACTTTGACGCCGTACGCATTGAAGATGAAGTCGCCCTCTTCGATGCTGTCGTCAATCGCCATGCCGTAGTTCAGACCGGAGCAGCCGCCGCCGGAAACGAAGACGCGCAGAGCGGCGTCCGCTTTGCCCTGTCGCTCCAGCAGGCCGCGAATCTCTTCGGCAGCACGCTCGCTCAACGCAACGCCGGTGGTCGGCGTGATTTCAAGAGTAGCCATAGTTGTTGAATCGCTCCTTATCGTCTGTTCGGTTCTCGCCGCTGCGCCTGCGTACCGGGAGACCGTATCGTCGGTTCATACTTTAGACAAAGAAAGCACGGCTTTCTTTGCACTCACTGCATTTTACACTATCGGGAAGGGAAATGCAACCCGTAGAAATCCTGTTACTACTTATCTCTACGTTTCCGCCGGGGCAAACTACTGCCACCTCTGCTAATCAGGCGCAAAAGTGTGAGTCTGCCTCGGTTAGCGAAGTTGGCAAGGGACGGGCGCGTGTGATATAATGGACGTTATTATGTTAGCACGACGCATTATTCCCTGTCTGGATGTCAAAGAAGGCCGTGTGGTGAAGGGAGTCAACTTCCTGAACCTGCGCGACGCGGGCGACCCTGTCGAACTGGCCGCACAGTACGATGCACTGGGCGCGGACGAACTGGTTTTTCTGGACATCACCGCCAGCCATGAACGCCGAGATGTCATCGTAGAGGTCGCGTCGCGGGTGGCGGAACAGGTGTTCATTCCCTTTACCGTCGGGGGCGGAATTCGGACAACCGACGATTTCAAAAAGATACTTCGGGCGGGGGCAGACAAGGTTGCGGTCAACACCGCTGCCATTCAGCGCAAAGAGATCATTGCCGAAGCGGCGGAGCAGTACGGCAGGCAGTGCGTGGTCGTGGCGATTGACCCAAAGCGTGTCGGGACGAAGCCAGATGGCTCTCCGCACTGGGAGGTCTTCATCCACGGAGGCCGCACTCCTACCGGCATAGACGCGCTCGAGTGGGCACAGGAGGCGGAATCACTCGGCGCGGGCGAGATACTGCTGACCAGCATGGATCGCGACGGCACCCAGATCGGTTACGACCTCGAACTGACTCGCGCTGTCGCGTTAAACGTCGGTATTCCGGTAATCGCTTCCGGAGGCGCGGGAACCCCACAGCATTGCCTCGAAGCCGTCACCAAAGGCCATGCCGACGCTGCGCTCATCGCCTCGATGGTCCACGACGGCCTCTACACTATCGCCGAAATCAAGAACTACCTTTCAAATCACGGCGTTTGCGTCCGCCAATGATGCCAAGCCTTGAAATCCGTTTTCCGGAGATTAAAAACCTTCGCCCTGATTTTCCGGGGGTTGAAAACCCCCGTCATTAAAAGGCAAACGTCTTGCAGACGGAAATGCCCTGTTGGTTGGCAGGTTTCGGAGGGCGTTGTCGGAAAGTCGTGCCCAACCCCACCAGAACAGGCGCTCCGACGAGAATGGGCTTCGGAAGATTGCGTCCGCAGGACGCCCGCACTTTCTTGCCGGGTACGTTTTTGTACCCGGCCCACCTGCCAGGGATTCGAGTGCGTTGCCGGGAAGTGGTTCCTAAACCCATCCGGCCATTTTCACCCGACCCACCTGTCAGGGATTGGAGTGCGTGGCCCGGCACAGGAACGTGCCGGGCTGGAAAAAGCGGTCGTCCTACGGACGAAGCGATCTGAGGCGCATTATTGTCAGGTTGCCTCAATAGGCGAAGAGAGAAGCAAGAGTTTGGTGCATTTCCGTCTGCAAGACGTTTGCTTTTTGTTGACGGGGGTTTTCAACCCCCGGAAAACTCACCAGGGTTTTCAACCCCAGGACAAAACTGGGTAGGTTCCTAGACTCGACAAGTGTCCATTTTAGAAGGAGCAGAGTGTGCAAGTTCCAGAGGGATTGAAATTCGATGCCGCTGGCCTGATACCGGCGGTCGTGCAGGACGCGGCGAACGGACAGGTCTTAATGATGGCCTATATGAACCAGGAGGCGGTGGAACGCACACTAAAGAGTGGGAGAGTAACCTTCTGGAGCCGGTCTCGTCAGAAATATTGGGTCAAGGGGGAAACATCCGGCAACATTCAAGTCGTAAAGGAACTATTCGTAGATTGCGATCAGGACTGCCTGCTGATTACCGTAGAGCAGACGGGAGCGGCCTGCCATGAGGGCTACCGCTCCTGTTTCTATCGCCGCATCCGTTCCGACGGCGAGACCTTGGAAGTGATTGATACCCCGCTGATGAGTTCCTACTGAAGTTTATGGGTGAACGTTCGCCAACTGCAAGCAAGGGCCGCCGTCGTGCAAGATCAACGGCCCTGTACCCTGGAGGGATAGAGTTCATGTCTGTTATCCGCCGCTATATCAGCCCCCGGCGCGTGCTGGCCGCCGCTGCGGGGGGCTTGTCTATTTTCAGCCTCGCGCTCACGTCTGCGGCGCACGCCGCCGAAGCGCCCTACCCCGACATCATGCCGCTCAGTCAGGTCAAAGCGGGTATGACCGGCTATGGCCTGACGACGTTTCATGGCACGACCATCTCCCGCTTCGAGGTCACGATCATCGGCATCCTCAAAAAGGAGAACCAGGGCCGCGATCTCATCCTGATTCGCATGAAGGGCGGGCCGATCACGGAGCGTGGCGCGAACCTTATCCACGGCATGAGCGGCAGCCCCATCTATATCAACGGCAAGCTGATCGGGGCCTTCTCGATGGGCGAAGCGTTCCCCAAAGAGCCGACCGGAATGGTGACGCCGATAGAGGACATGCTCGATTCGTGGGACCCCAAAATCCCGCAGCAGCCCTCCTATTTCCAGCCCGCCGACAAGGTTCCCGCCCCGAATGGCAAGCGTATGCCCTCTAAAACCGGGCTGAACTGGAAGACAGACAACCAGGAACGAGTCGCGACGCTGGCGCATCCCATCACCATTGGCAGTCGGCACATCTCCCATCTGGTTTTGAACGCACGGCCCGATGATCCGCGCCACTCGACCGACGATACAGCAGTGATGCACCGCGCTACCAGCTATATGTTCGCGGCGGGCATCTCTGAGAGCAACCGCAAATGGTTCCAGAACGAACTAGACAAACGCGGCTATGCCGTCACCATCACAAGCGGCGGGGGCGGGATGGGCGCGGGCGGCAACTATGAGGGCCTGAAAAACGTCTCACTCAAACCCGGCTCCTGTTTCGGCACGTTCCTCGCAACCGGAGATGTCTCCTATGGCGGCTTCGGCACCATCACCTATCGGCGCGGCGACCGCATTCTCGGTTTTGGTCATCCGCTGATGACCCTGGGGGCGCTGGAAGGCGCGATCACTTCGGCATACGTCGTGGATATCTTCTCCGGATTTCAGACTTCCAAACTTATTCCGGTCGCTGGTCCGACGATAGGCACTCTACGCCAGGATCGGAATTTCTCCGTGAGCGGTGACCTCGCGCATCGCCCGCACATGATTCCAATAGACGTAACGGTCAACGACCGCACCACACACCACAGCCGGACCTTCCACTCCGACGTTTTCCAGAACCCGGACCTTACCGCCGCCCTGCTCAGTCTGGTGGCGAAAGAGGGCATCTCCCGAATGCACAATACCCCTGGCGATGTCATGGCGCAGGTCACGACGACCGTGGATGCCGCCGAAGTGGGTACGGTGACACGCACGAACCGGGTCTTCGACTCCAGCGACATCTCGGGCGTCGCCACGCAGGATCTGAACGACATCACCAACATCGTCAGCGGCAACCCGTTCTATCCCCTGCCTATCCGCAGCGCGAAGATCAGCGTCGACCTCTACGATGGACACGATACCGCGACCATCGAACGCATCTACCTGAAACAGGGCCGCTTCGAGCCGGGCGATATGGTGGACATCGGCGTCGTTCTCAAGCCCTACCGTCGTCCCTCCGTCATGAAGACCGTCTCCCTGCGTATCCCCTCCGATACTCCGACAGGCCGCTATGCGCTGGCCGTGCGGGGCGGAATGGCGAATGTCATCCGGTTCGGCGGGCTGATTCTCGGCGGAGGCAGCAGCGATCCGCAGACGCCTCCGGTCAATGTGCGGCAGATGATCGCACGGCTCAATCAGAAAGAGGCCAACACCGACCTAGTGGGACGGCTGGTCTTGAACACGGTCGCGCCCGCCCTGGAAGGCGAAAAACTGTCGCAGTTGCCGCCCAACCTGTCGGCCCTGATGCGCTCCGACCGCAACTCCGGCGTCCGGCTCGAACGGGATGAGGTTCGGACAACCGCCCCGACCGAGTATGTGGTCAGTGGAACGCAGCAGTTGGTTCTGACAGTTGTCCGCAAAAATACGCAGGAGCCTGCCGGAACGAGTTTCGGTACTCCCTCTCTGCCGGGAGGAGGAGGCAGTCCGTCGCTCTCACTGCCGGGCAGCAGCAGTCTATCGGGAACCTCTGTAGGAAGCGACGATGCGGTGATTCCCACGGGCGCATTGGAGAAGTTCCTGCTGCCGGAGGCCACGCGGCGCTGGCTGGACGCTCTTTCCGCGCCGCAGGCTGCGAAGAAGCCGGAGGAGCCGAAATCCCCCGCTCCTCCCACCGTTGCCGCGCCCGCGGCGGGCGGCAAGGCCGATCCGCCCAAGCCTGCCGTTCCCGACAAGCCGACCCCGCCAGACCTCAGCAACGACAAGCCGGTAGGACGGCAGATGCAGCTCTGGCGGCAGACGGCGCGACCGGACTTTGCGGCGGGGAAATTCGCGGGTTCCAGTGTCGCGGCTTCGGGCGAACTGCGCCTGACCTCCGCACTGCGCCGCCTGACCTCGACGACAGAGACTTACATCTGGTCTATGGCCCCGGACGCCAACGGCAATCTCTACGCGGGAACCGGCACGAGCGGCAAAATCCTGAAGATTGACGCGCAGGGCAAATCCACCCTGCTGGCCTCCCTGCCGGTCGTGGCGGTGCAGAGCCTGATCTACTCTGCGAAGGACAACGCGCTCTATGCGGGCAGCGGCGCGAAGGGCAACGTCTACAAAGTCGCGCTGGATGGCTCCTACAAACTGCTCTGCACTCTTCCGG
Organism: Chthonomonadales bacterium; assembly: GCA_038231295.1. GTDB lineage: Bacteria > Armatimonadota > Chthonomonadetes > Chthonomonadales > Chthonomonadaceae > JANXLO01. The sequence goes on along the minus strand of JBBRLP010000100.1, from coordinate 2,403 downwards.
AGAAGTACATTCTCGCACTCGCGCAGGACAGCGACGGCAGCCTCTATATCGGGCCGGGGGGCGGCGGAAGCGTCTACCGGATGAACGCTTCGCTGCTTCAGCAGGCACAGACCGGCGGAGCCGGTGCCGATGTCGCGCAGGTCTTCAAACCCGAAGAGTTCTTCAAGACGCCTGCCGACCACATCATGGCGCTGCTGCTGGACCCGCAGAACAACCTCTATGTCGGGACAGGCAACGACGGCATTCTGTACAAGGTCACGCCCTCCGGCAAAAGTTCGGTCGTCTACGACGCGAAGGAGAACGCCATCAGTGGCCTCGCGATGACGCAGAACGGGACGCTCTACGCGGTCACCGGACCGAAGGGGGTTCTCTACAAGATCACCCCGAACGGCGAGACGACCGTCGCCTTCGACCGCGCCGCCACCTTCTATACGGCCATTCGCCCGGCCGCGGACGGAACTCTCTACGCCTCCACGGTGAACGCGGTATTCCACATCGTCCCCTCTCCCACGGACCCGACGCAGACGATCATGCTGCCCCTGGACAATCCGAGGGACGTGGACTTCCTGACCATCGCCGTCCTGCCCAACGGCTCTGTTGCGGCGGCAACGGGCAATATCGGCGAGATCTACACCTCACAGCCGGAGAGTGGCAGCAGCGCCGCGCACAGCGGCACCTTTACCTCGGTCGTCCATGACGCGAAACTGACCTCGCGCTGGGGAACGCTGCGCTGGGAAGGAGCCGTGCCGACCGGTGCGTCCGTAAGCGCCGAAACCCGAACCGGAGATGTGGCCGAGCCGGACATGACCTGGAGCGACTGGTCTCCTGTCCAGCGCACAAGCGGAGCCGCCGAGGGAACCATCACCAACCCGCCCGCCCGTTTCATTCAGTATCGTCTGACGCTGAACGAGGGCGCGGAGGGCAAAACCCCGGCGGTGCGTGACGTCTCTCTCAACTATATGCCGCGCAATCAGGCCCCGAAAGTGACCTTCTCGACGCCGAGCGGCGGCGAACGCTGGTCAAAGAGCCAGACTCTGCGCTGGAACGGCACCGACCCCGACAACGACACGATTACCTACGATGTCTTCTATTCGAGCGATGCCGGAGCCACCTGGAAACCGTTGCCTGCGCCCGCCAAACCGACGACAACGCCCACAACGACGGTCGTTACTACCGGCGGCATAGACAACGTCAAGCCCATCCTTGCCTCGACGACGGACAGCCCGGCGAAAATGCTGGAAGACTATCGCCTGAAAGTGGAGGCGATGAACCTGCCTGCTGCTCTAAAAGCGTCTATCGTGGAGAACTACCGCGTCGGGCTGGAGCAGAAGCCTGCGGGCGCTGCCGCATCCACCAGTCAGCGGGATGCCTCGCGGACACTGGATACCACCCTGCTGCCGGACGGCACCTACTGGTTCAAGGTCGTTGCCTCCGACCGTGTCAGCAATCCCGCCGATGCGCTGACCACCCAGGCCCTCTCCGAACCGCTGCTAATCGTCAACGCTCTGCCGAAAATCTCCATCAGCGGCAAACCCATCATCGCGCCGGACAAAAGCGTGGTTCTTGAAGGCGTCCTCACGCAGTCGAAGGTCGCCATTACCGCCGCGCAGTACCGCATAGACGGGGGCGACTGGTTTGCCGCCGCCCCGAAAGACGGCCTCTACGACTCGATGCACGAAGGCTTCACCGTGCAGACCATTCCCCTGACACCCGGCAAGCACACTATCGATGTAGAAGCGTTCAACGCCGCAGGCGGTAAGTCACTCGAAAAACTCGAAGTCACCATCCCCTGAAAGGTTTCCGGGGGTTGAAAACCCCCGGCAACAAAAAGCAAACGTCTTCCAGACGGAAATTCATCAAACTCTTGCTTTTCTCTTCGCCTATCAAGGTGACCTGACAATAATCCGCCTCCGACCGCTGCGTCCGTAGGACGACCGCTTTTTCCAGCCCGGCACGTTCCTGTGCCGGGTAACGCCCTCCGAAACCTGGCAGATGGGTCGGGTGAAAATGGCCGGATGGGTTTAGGAACCACTTCCCGGCAACGCCCTCCAATCCCTGACAGGTGGGCCGGGTACAAAAACGTACCCGGCAAGAAAGTGCGGGCGTCCTGCGGACGCAATCTTCAGAAGCCCATTCTCGTCGGAGCGCCTGTTCGGGTGGGGTGGGGAACCACTTTCCGACAACGCCCTCCGAAACCTGCCAACCAGCAGGGCATTTCCGTCTGCAAGACGTTTGCACTTTCATGACGGGGGTTTTCAACCCCCGGAAAACCTACCAGGGTTTTCAACCTCCGGAAACCCTCCGGTCACCCCCCCCCCCCCCATAACCCCAGAAAGAGTTTCAAGACCCCCAAGACCCCCTGGACCGAGAAGCGGGGGGGATAAAACGGGGGGGGAGGGACCA
>JBBRLP010000099.1:0-21110 GCA_038231295.1 Chthonomonadales bacterium | reverse complement strand
GCGCGCTGGCGGAAGCGTCACGTGATGCTTCTGCGAGGTGATCCCACCTCAATCGACCGAGGGAACAAGTTCCCACAGAAAGGAGACGGATCTAACTTAAAAATAGTCCGATCCGTGTCTTGACAAAGCCGACCACTATAGAGGATCTGGAATTCTTCGCGTGTCAACATACGGTTTAGATCGCAAAAGGGGGAGACAAAGTTTCCCCAAGTTGACTGGCAAGGCTGGGTGAATAGTTACGTTTAGAGGTTAAACCATACAATCTAAGCCAAGAACTCTATCTTAACGTTGATCAGATAATTCCGCTAAAGTCCGCAAATACGTTTATCGTTCAAAATCGGGAAAAAGCAATAAAGGCCGAACGTCAGGCATCACAGTCCCGACGAGAGCGAAGCGTACCGCTATTGGTTGCTCGTGGCATTCTTCAAATGGGTACGCGCTTACATCTCTTGAAATTGCCAAGACCTGGGTTGAACGTCGCGGACGAGAATGCAAAATTAGCTACTTTCACAGATACGCAGGATGCTAAATGGGACTAGACGGTAAGAATTATTCCTTAAGTGGACTTTGCCGTGAAATCTGTGTGCAGTTCGGTGGTGACATTGGTGCGGGTGCTTTCGCTGGCCCAGATTATTGGGCGATTGAAGGCGAAAATATGTCCCTTACAGATTGGGCACGGAAATTATACTAACGGCGCATGAGAAACTGGTAATTACGCGCCCGGAACGGACGGCAAGACATCGTGATTTTGACGTGTCGTTAGTATAGGTGCGAGCATAAATCAAGAGCCAACAAGCGACCAAAACTGATAGGCAAGCACTCAGATAGAGAGAGGTATCTACGGTATAATAGCGATTATGACTACAGCACACGTAAAAGAGGTTCTGAATGCGCTCGACAACTTGCCCGCTCCGGTACAGAAATGGGAAGTAGATACCGGTACGGATGCAACGGGAGATGACGCCGTCTGGGTGTGGGCGATTATGGAGGATGCCAACTTGGCACAACTCTCCCGAGAGGGGCTTTCTCGTCTGCGCGAAAGTATCCGGAATGCTGTCAGCCGTGCGACCGAAGGCGTTGCGCCCTGGGTCTACGTACGCTTTCGAGCAGATGGCTCTACATCATGACCTGCTTCATCAATCTCGCTCGCTCGCTCAGCACGAGCCAAAGAAACCCAAACAGGCAAGCCTGCGCCGATCTGTCTCAGCAGCCTATTACGCGCTTTTTCACCTCCTCACGTCGGCGGCATCGGATCGGTTGATTACTGGCCCCGGTCGGGATGCGCTACGGTCTACCGTGCGTCGCGCCTTCGATCATGCGATTATGAAAGAGGCGTGTAGAGAGTTCGTCAAGCCCAACGCGGGCAAGTTATCGAAGGGAATGGATGGGACCACAGTACCTACGGCTCTCGCAAGCGTTGCAATCGCATTTGTGGACCTTCAACAGGCACGCCATGAGGCTGACTACGACCTTACACGAACATTCACTCGCCGTGAGGCTATGGCCCTTCTTGCTCAGGTCGAGCAGGCTTTTGCGGACTGGCAAACGATTCGCAAGACCATTCCTGCCGACGTTTTCCTCGCAGCTCTGCTCGCGTTTCGTGGGATGTGTCGATAGAGGTGCATAACACCTACGGCCTGTAGCTAAAGGGATCACATGACTTTAGACGAGCAGTTCTTTTTTGATCGATTTCCCCGGTCTTCCAGATACCACCCGGAGTGGGTTCGCGCTAGTGCTAGCGGCGGTGCCAACTCCCTCTGGTTGACCGAGTGGCTGGCTTCTGCACTCGACCTGCGGTCGGGTATGCGGGTGCTGGACCTCGGATGCGGGCGGGCAGCGTCCTCGATCTTCCTGCATCGTGAATTTGGCGTTGAGGTCTGGGCCACCGACCTGTGGTTCAGTCCCTCCGAAAACCTTCAGCGTATCCGGGACGCGGACGTCGAGAACGGCGTGTTCCCCATTCACGCAGATGCCCGATCTCTCCCGTTTGCGGCAGATTTCTTCGACGCCATCGTCAGCATCGACTCCTTCGTCTACTATGGGACAGATGACCTCTACCTGAACGACCTTGCCCGGTTTGTGAAGCCCGGCGGGCTGCTGGGCATCGCCGGGGCCGGATTGATGCAGGAGATAGAAGGGCAGGTTCCCGCGCCTCTGCGGGCTTGGTGGGAGCCGAGTCTATGGTGTCTGCATTCAGCGCTGTGGTGGCGTCGGCATTGGGAGCGGACGGGTATCATGGCTGTCGAATTGGCCGATAGTATGCCGGATGGATGGCAGGTCTGGCGGGACTGGCACCGGACGCACTTTCCAGACAATCGCGCCGAAATTCTGGCTCTGGAAGGTGACCGGGGGGACTATCTCGGCTACGTTCGCGTGGTAGGGAGACGACAGGCAGAGACGCAACTGGACGCACCGATTGTCTCCATCCCCACACAATACACAAAAACCCCCTTGCTCCGCAGTGAGGGACAGCCGTCATCAAGAAGCGGGCACTCAGAGTGCTGAGTGGCGGAGGCATCTGTCCTCTCCCCTACCGGTCTCGCTGACGCCACCACTCTCGCGAACCGCTTCGGCATAGACATTCAGGGAGTAGGCTTCTGGCGCTCCAGCCTTGATGTCATCCGAGGCCAGATAATTGACTTCGAATCTCTTGTAGAATAGGCTGCCGACTGCGGCTCGCGGCCAACTAAACAGTCCCCTTTCCATTCAGGAGGGGATTGTTTGTTAACTTGTGGATATGTGGTGTTATCAGCTCACCTTACGCAGGCGAATATCGCGACGGACGAGGGGGCGACGGACTGAAGTCCCCGCTAGGTGACCTTCGTCCCAGTTTCCTTCGGAAACGTTCAGACTGTGAGGGCCACTCCTCGCGCTCAACAAATCTTGTCGCAATTGGTTTCGTCCGAAGGACGATCCGGTGAAGCCGCGTAGCGAGGGGTGTCAACCCCTTGCCCGATGTAGCCGCGTAGCGAGGGGTGTCAACTGATCGTCTGCGTAAGGGGAGTATCAGACAGGAATGGAAGGTCTATCTTGATCTTTACTTTCCGCTAACTCAGGCCGCTTTCCGTTCTATTTGATGTCTGCATCATTTTAGCGGAAAGTAAACGTGGTACACTGTACCTAATGAAGAACGCTGTTGCTCGCAGACTGCACCCGGACACATAGGCTGAAGGAAATCGCCTCTATCTCGCTGTGGAGATAGAGGTTGTGTATTTTATTCGCCTGCTCGGATGCGTTTTACATGTGTCTGAGGCCGCTCAAGTTTCACAATGTTGCGGTGAGATCGCGAAAAGTACCGGCTTGAAGGGTAGGTAATTTAAGATGGTTACTCCAATCTCGTATCCTGCTATGGATGCAGAGATGCTCACAGAGATGGTGCGTAAGGCGCTCGGCCTGCCCACTCTCCGCGTTGATGAATGGCGCTGTACCTCTCTTGTGGGTCATATCAGTAATCCGGCAACCGGGGGAATTTATCGCGTGAGGGGAAGCAGCCGCCATAATGACGAGCTTAAGCCCTGGTCGTTCATCCTCAAAATTGTGCATCTGGCCGAGGATGCGCCGCAAGGATGGGGAACCGATCTCTTACATTTTGGCTACTGGAAGCGAGAGGCGCTCGCCTATCAGTCCGGAATTCTGGGGGATCTCGGCCCGAATCTGAGGGCACCACGATGTTTTGAGGTAGTGGAGCAGCCAGACGGCAGCGTCTGGCTGTGGCTGGAAGATATGGCCGAAAGCGGGCAGGCAACGTGGTCTGTGTCGCGCTACGGTCTGGCCGCCCGTCACTTTGGACAGTGGCAGGGCCGCTCTCTCAGCGCCTCCTCTCTGCCTGCTGCTTCGTGGTTACGGACCGGCTGGCTGCACTCCTGGGCTGCGCACTTCGAGTTCCTGAAAGACTATATTCTGCATTCGGACTTCTGGGAGCATCCCCTTGTCCGGGCGGCGTTCCCCATTCCTGTTACGGATCGCCTGCTGGCTCTCTGGGCAGAGCGTAAAACCTGGATGGACATTCTCGACAGGATGCCACTGACAGTCTGCCATTTCGATACATGGCGACCGAACTTACTTGCCACTATTGATCCGGACGGGCAGGATCATACGGTGGCGCTGGACTGGCAGTGTATGGGGTTGGGACCAGCCGGTGAGGTTGGCAACCTGCTGCTCACGGCTCTTATGACACTGGAAGTGTCGGCTTCGGAGGCGAAAGCCCTCGATAGTGCCATCTGGGAGGGTTACCTTCAGGGATTGCGACATGCCGGATGGGCAGGGAACCCACGTCACGTGCGTTTCTGTTATACGGCTTATCCGGCGCTAAGGTGGGGACTGGTCTTTCCCATGCTGATGATCCTGCCCTACGTGCTCAATGAGGAGAAGCGTGCCGAGGCCGAAGCAAAATATGAGCAGTCCATCGAGGAACTGCTTCACCAGTGGGCGGGCGCACTCTATTTCTTACTCGATCTGGCAGACGAGGCTCACGCTCTTGGGAATGGACTTGGAGCAGAAGCCTCACCTGCCAGTGAACTCTCCTCCGGTCTTCCGGCAAATTCCTGGACACCCAGTTGAGAATTTTCACAAAAAAGTGTACGTCCGTCAGCCTTTGCCTGCGTAAAGCGAGTTAAGGAGTATCCGGGGTTGTTCTCGGCTCTCTGTGCGGGGCAATCCGTTTGGCCTCCTCCAGACTCCACTTGAAAATCTCTTCAGCGTTGTCCGAATAGGCTTCCTCGAGTGTCCCGAACTTCTGATCGTGTCCGGCCTCATACCCGATACGAACAGCTTCCGTGCGCTGATCCGGCGTCCCGTGATGGGAGTTACTGAAAAACGCATAGTCGCCGAGGTTGCGGGCCATCATGAACATCGCCCCCGCCTGCGACGTGACCCAGGCTTCGTTCCTCTGCGCTTCCTCACGCTGCTCCTCCATCCGACCACCCATATAGTATGCGCCCAGAATATCGGCTTGCAGTTCGGTATGCGGCGTGTAGCGTGGCAGTTTAGACAGGTCATGCTCGCTCATCCGAAACTGAAAGACATGGCCGAACTCATGGCACATGATCCAGCCCATCCCGATGTTGACCACGGACGGCCCGTAGAGACGTGCCTGCTGTTCCGCCTGCCGCTGAAGCACCAGTCCCAGAACAACTTCATCGGTGTCGGGGTCCGCCAGCGCATTGTTCAGCGTGGGGCTATACATCAGTCGGGCATGGACGTGCAGTCTTGCGTTGAGCAGACGCGCCTCCCGCAGATAGCCTTCATTAGCAGGATTGCCCGCAGGTACCGGAAGGCGATCACTCACCGTGTTTGCTCCCAATCCGCCGGCGGCAGGCACGCACGACAACATCCGTGTTCTTGAGTTCTGTCCTGCGCCGACGGGCGCGAGAACCAACATCAACAGGACAACCGGGGCAAATCGGAAACCGCTCATGGCGCTTTATCTCCTGAAAAGAGTGGAACTGGTGTTCGCTTGTTGTGAATGGAAATGACCTGGAATCTCTGTCCCCAGGCTCTAGACCCATTATACAAACTCGTTCAGGAAGGCGCTCTGACAAACAACACACTGCCGCTGTGAAATTTCTTACGGTGCGTCCTGGCAGGAGGGAAAGCGTCAGTGGGAGGGCAGGGCGGTGAGGGTGAGAACGTGTCCGGTCTGTTCCCGGTTGCCTGCTCTGTCTTCCGCCCGTGCGGTCACCAGGCTGTTCAGGGGAAGGGGCAGAACGATCGCCCAGTGGGCGACGCCCGCAGCCTGAGAGAGGATCGTCGCCTTCCGACCGTTTACCGTGACCGAGGCGACTTCGCCGTTGTCGCTGCTCACGCCCTCTACACGCAGACGAGAACCCTCCTGTCGGGCGGAGAGAATGCATGTCGTGGGGGCGAAGTCGTCTACAGGATCCAGAAGTGTCGGGAACGGCACGGGGGAGACATCGGCGGCGCGAACATCCTTACCGGTAAAGTTGGCGATGGGCCGGTAGTCGCCATCGTGCATCAGATCGGGGAAGTGGACGCTGCTTACGCAGGTCGTGCGGCCTGGCCCGAAATAGTCGTGGAAGTAGTAGAGAACGCCGTTTTGCAGCGAACTGCTTCGCGGCCCGCCACCCAGGTCTACGATGCTGGCCGGAGACTGGCAGTTTTTTATGACGAGGCTGCGGAAGTGTCCCGTCTGGCCCGGCGATGGAGAGGTGCAGGTGAGCTGAACAAGCGGGTCGCGCCCTACCCGGCAGTTCTCCAGCGTCAGATGGTCGTAGGTGAAGGAACCGTACTGGATGCTGTCATCGTCGTGACCGCGATTGATCGGCTCTGTGTCTACGCCGTTCAGAGTCAGGTTGCGATAGACATGCGCGTCGTAGTCGGGATGATAGACGCCATACGCGGTATTGAAAATGGAGAGGCCATCCATTAGAAAGAACTGAACGTTAGGCCGCAGCGCGTAGTGCGACTCCCAGACTTTCAGATCGCGGGCAATAAAGGGGTGCTGACGGTCGCCATGCACGGACGGATGCACGTCTTCCCCGAAATTGAAGCTGTAGAGGCCCTCACTGTGCGATTCATTGCCCTCGAAGCGCAGGAAAGGCAGTGTCCGCACATCGCGGCTCTCGGTCGTTCCATCGGACTTTCGCAGCGGCAGGACAGGATCGAAGTTGCTGCGCTTCTGAATATCGAAGCGGAAGCCGTACTCGTCGTTTTCACAGGCGACGTTGCGGGTGAAAACATTGCGCCCGTTGGCCCACCAGAATCCGGCTCCCTCATTCTCATCGAAGGAGAGAACCTGTTTTGGCAGCTTCTTGCCCCGAAAGGCCTGCACGGCGAGGTTGTGGTCCAGGACATTGTACTGCTCCGTCCCGTCTTCCAGAAAGAAGCCATGCCCTACGGACTGATAGCCCACACAGTCTTGCACCAGAAGGTAGTCGGTGCCGTGAATGGTAATCCACCGATTATGCGAGTCCCATACGCTGACGCCCAGCACCCGGCTGCCCCGCATTCCTGTCCCGGCAAGGTGAAAATGCAGCGGGTATTTGCCGAGGACTCCCTCTTTGCCCAGATGCCGAAACTCCGCATACGACAGGCTGCCCGTGCTACCCAGATGATACATCGTATGCCCACGCACTCCGTCCGGTGTGGCCGATTCGACGATGACGTTGCGGGATAGATTGGCGACCTCCGAGCGGAAATCCCCTGATCCTGAATGCTCCCTGTCGAGCGGACGGTCGAGTGTCAGTGTCATGCCGTCCAGACGAACGATCTTCCGCTCTTCGGTGTTGACCTCTGCGCCGCCTGCGGCAGGCCGAAAACTGTGTGCGTGCGGAGCCTCCTTCGAGGCTGTCACGATAACGCGGTCTCCCGGTCGCCATCCGGTGACGGGGGTATCGAGCGTTGCCGTTGTCTCTCCTGGCTTCGCGTTCTGACCGAGCTTGACCCAGGTGTGGTTGAGGGGAGCGCCGTGCGCCTCCCAGCGTCCGCCACAAACGATGATCGCCGGACTGGTCTCGCGGTCGGCTCCCTCAAAATAGACAAGGCGAATGGTCGCGCTGACACCGGCAGGAATCGGATGCTCGGTCGTACCGATTTCCAGCAGGGGTGGGGAGATTTTCGGAGAGGCAGGGGGAGGTGTGCCGGGGTGCATATCGCAGTTGAAACCGTCTTCGGTCGCCTGCTCGCCGGGCTGCACTTTGAGCAGCCCGACCTGCAGGAGAGTGGACTTGTTGCGGGCGAACGTGAGCGTTCCGGCAATATGGATCATACGCAGCGCCTGCGTCGAAAGAAGATCGTAGCAGATGCTGTCGCCCTGTCGTATCTGCACGATATCCCCCGCTTTTGGCAGCCGCTTCTTCGCCCAAGTGTGCGGGTCGGACCAGAGACCGCTGTGCGCCGAGCGGGTATCGAAGGTAACGAACTTTCCCTGCGCTTGCGCTCCGCTGCCGAGAAGGAGCAACGCCATGCCAATCAGCGTCGAAACGATCTGCCGCATTTTGCTGTCTCCTCCCTCGGTCCATAGAGCCTGAATCGTGCAGGGAAAGCCTTCTCCCGGCACACGTCTACTTGACGATGGTGGCCTTCTTGATCCCGTCAAGTTTGGGCCAGCTCTTCTCCAGGTACTTGTTGCCTTCCTGTGCGATCTGTCCCTGTAGCTGCGTGAGCTGTTCGCCATAGCCGCTGTAGAGTTTATCCACAACATCCATGCCTTTGGTCACTTTGCCGAAGGGCGAGAAGCCCATATCGTTCAGGAAGTCGTTGTCTTTGAGGCTGATGAAAAGCTGCGTGGAGCGGCTGTTGGGCGCGCCCGATTTTGCGAAGGTGATATAGCCCCGCTTGTTGGATTCCACGACTTTATCATCGGGGATGTTGGATTCGAGCCACTTGGTCGCGAGGTCCGGGTCGCCGTGAATGCCGAACTGCACCACGAAGTTTGGTACGACGCGGAAGAATTTGATGCCATCGAAGAAGCCGTTCTTCACCAGATTGTAGAAGCGGTCTGCGCCATTCGGCGACCAGGCCCGCGTCACTTCCAGATCGAATTCACCTTTGGTGGTATCGAACTTCACTTTGAATTTTGCCGGGGCCTTGGCTTTGAGCGCCGCCGGGTCTTTCAGGGCGGCTTTTACCTTTGCATCGGTCTTCGTCTGCGCGGTCGCCCCGACAGCGGGAACCAGCAGCGCGAGGGCCGCAAACAGAACATGGATCTTCATACATTTCTCCTGTGAGTGGATTTCGAGAACAGATCGCCTGCTTCGAGCGAACGAGCGGGCGGTGTAGGGCTTGTCCAGTGCCGGTAGATTCGCGTTTTGGGCAGAAAATCCTTCCCGACGCGCCCTCTGCTCATTACGATACGTCTGCCATCAGGTGACACTCGCGCCCATCGGGGAGGTGGCGAGGGTATCGAAGGAGAGCGCGTCGGGGGGCTGATGCAGCAGTTGGAAATACCCGGCGGCGGCGATCATGGCGGCGTTGTCGGTGCAGAGCAGGGGATCGGGAACGACCAGACGGCAGCTCTCCTGCTGCGCCATCGCCTGCATGGCGGCCGTGAGACTGCGGTTAGCGGCGACGCCTCCGGCCACGCAGAGCGTCCGAATCCCTGTCTGACGGGCGGCGCGGCGCATCTTTTCGGTCAGCACACCCACAATGGCGGCCTGAAGACTGGCGGCGATGTCCGGCAGCAAGGTCTGCCCCGCGTCCTTCGTGACGAAGGTGCGGATAGAGGTCTTCAGGCCGCTGAAACTGAAATCGAGACTGTCCCCGAGCAGAGCGCGGGGGAAAGAGACGCGGGAAGGATCGCCCTGCTCTGCCAGCCGGGCCACATGGGGACCGCCGGGGTAGGGCAGGTTCAGCAGCCGAGCGCTCTTGTCGAACGCCTCGCCTGCGGCGTCGTCGCGGGTGCGGCCCAGCAGCGCATACTGCCCGTGACCGTCCATCCGCACGATCTGCGTATGGCCCCCGGAGACGATCAGCACGAGCAGCGGGAAGGCGTCCACGAGATCGGGCTCGGCGAGAAAGTTGGAGTAGACGTGGCCCTCCAGATGATGCACACCGACAACGGGAAGATGAAGGGCGTAGGCGAGGGCTTTGGCGTAGGAGACGCCGACCAGCAGCGCTCCGAGCAGGCCGGGACGGTTGGTCACGGCGATAGCCTGGATGTCGCGATAGGTCATGCCTGCCGTGTCCAGAGCGTCCTGCGCGACGGGCAGCATCCGTTCTACGTGCTTGCGGGACGCGACTTCCGGCACCACGCCGCCATAACGGGCGTGGAGATCGGCCTGACTCGCGATGATGTTCGCCCGAATCTCCCGTCCGTCCGTTACGATAGCGACTGAGGTCTCGTCGCAGCTAGTCTCAATTCCCAGGATATTCACGTCAGCAGATACCCGCGCCACTGTGGTTCCCAGAGGCGGGAACTCTCCTTGATGTCGGTCAGCAAAGACGTAATGATGCCATCAGGAAGGGGCTGTCGGTCGCTGAACGCTGTTTGTGTCATGCAGGTCGCTCTCCTGAAGCGGTCTGCCGGCGGCTCTACTGAGTCTGCGACTGGAGGAACTGACGCCAGTGGGGCGCGTCCGCCGCCAGAGAGAGCGAGCCATACGCGGGCAGATAGTTGCCGGGCGAAGGAATGTAGACGGAGAGGCCATGCGAGTTGGTCTCATCGGTAGAGCCGCGTCCGCTCTGGAGAATCGCCCCGTTCGTTCCGATCAGGGCAGCCTTCAGATTGTTGGCGGCCTGCTGAAGATCGGATTTCGTGGTGGTCATCGCGATATTGTCGGCAAACCCGTACAGGTCGAGGAAGCCTTCGTAGAGCGAGATGCCTTCGCCGTAGTGGACAGCATTGGCGCGAGCGTTGGCGATAACGGCGGCCTGATCGTTGATATGCGGCAGCAGCGCCGCGCCGAACGCATCTAGCGCAGAGGCGACCGCGCTCATTTTGGAGAGGTCTACATAGGACTGCGTGATGCCTGTCTGCCCGGCGTAGGCGTTGACGAACTCCTGCACGATATTCCCGGCGAGGTCGCAGGGGTTTTTGCCGCTGTTCTTCAGGTCGGTCAGCCACTTATCGTAGGGGTAACCGCGTCCGGGAGGACTCTCTTCCGAACCGACCTGCACCCGCGCTACGGTCCGATCCTGATACGCGACTTCGATCATCTGTTCCAGCGAAGCGTCGAAGACCAGCGCGTCCACCGGCTGTGCAAGGCCAGCGAGGGCGGAAGGAAGTTCCCATGTCTGGATTTCGTTGCGGGTGTTATCGTCCTGGGAGAAAGCCTTGCGGCCCGGCAGGTTGATCTTCGGAAGGACGCCGCCTGCGGCGCGGCTGCTGTTGTAGACGGGCCGCCAGCCGGAACCGTGATTCCAGATGACGACTGCCAGATTGTCGGCAGGATAGGCGCTGACTCCCCACTTGATGAAGTTGGAGAGCGTGTTGATGTTGCCCATATCGGAGGTCGAGGCTCCGGTCGTGGGATCAATCGCGTTGGTAGCGGGGTCTGCAAGGCGGTCGGAATCGAGAGAACTGGTGTCGTGGTTGTTCTCGATATTGTTCACAGCGGCGGAGGTGTGCTGATGAATCAGGAAGCGGCGTGTACCGACGAACGAAGGCGTGACATCCCCAAAAGGATTGTTGACCTGACTGGCGACGGTCTGTTTCCACTGCAAGACGATGTTCACATTGGCATCCGAGCCGACCGAAGCCATCTGCCCGACGTTCAGCAGGCTGTCCGGCTGAAGGTTGTTGGCGGCGTTCATGTAGATGAGTATCGTCCACCGCGCCCGCCCGTCGGCGTGGGGCGTGTTGGCCTCACAGGCGCCCCGGCCTGTCACAGCCTGCGTCACCGTCGGGTTACCGCCACCGCCGCAGCCCGCCAGTGAAGCCGATAGAATGCCTATCGCGCCTGCCAGCATGGACAGACGGCGTAAAGAGATCGTTAAGGACATCGCCCGGAAACTCCCTTCCTCAGTTCAAACTTGTCGGTATTGTTGCCCGCAGAACAGTCCGATGCAGAGGCTTGCCGCCTTCCTGTCGGAAACAGCCCAGGGACAGAATCGTTATCGTGCGTTGTAAGCCTCAGGGGGAGTATCTGGCTCGCCTAGGTCTGCGGCAGAACGCGGGGACGGCCTGCGGAAGCGATTCCTATCCTAGTGTACCACAGCGAAACGGTGAATTGTTCCCGCGTCGCTGTCCCACAGAGGGGCGGATGCAAGCGTTTTGAACGGAAACTCGCAGGATTCTGCCTTCTCGAAACGCAACTAACAGCTACATAGAGGAAGCAGGGCTGTTATGGTTCCTGAACAGGCAACAGGACTAGTACCCTGTCAAGGTAGAATGCTTGTGTCGGTTTCGAGATATGGAAACACGTTTCCGACCTCATAGGCAACATATAGGAACTACCTTGAAGAGCTACTAGGCAAGGGGATGGATGATGGGACGCATTGATTTTCGGGCTACGGCCGTAACCGTACTGGCATTGTGCGTGACGGGGAGCGTGGCGTTCGGGCAGACAAAGTACGATCCCGGCAAGAACGCGCTGTCGCATCCGGTCCAGAAGCCGGGGCCGGAGCCGCCCGACCGCAGCCACTCCATGCTTGGCGGGGCGTTCGATCAGGGGCCGCGCCAGCAGGCCCGGCTGATGAAGGGTCTCGGCAACGTCCATTTCCCCGTCACGACCGGCAAGCCGGAAGCGCAAAAGTTTTTCGATCAGGGCATCAACTATCTCTACTCGTTCTCCTGGTTCGAGGCGGAACGTTCCTTTCGCACCGCCGCCATGCTCGACCCCGACTGCGCGATGGCCTACTGGGGCATGGCGATGGCGGACAGCACACGCGGCAAAGAGTTCCTCAAACTCGCGCAGGATAGAAAAGAGAAGGTCACCGACCGCGAACGCCGCTACATTAATGCGCTCGCCATCACCTTCCGAGACGGCGATGCGAAGGCCCGCAATAACGACAACATCCGCGCTCTCGAAGACCTCGTTCACGCCTACCCGGACGACATCGAGGCGAAGGTGATTCTGGCCTGGGTGCTGAAAGACGAGCAGAGCGGCACCTCCTTCAAAGTTGCGATAGACGCCCTGCTGCGCGAAGTACTGGCGAAGAATCCGCTCCATCCCGCCGCGCACCACTACCGCATCCATATGTGGGACGGCGACAGTGCGGCGACGGCCCTGGATAGCTGCCTCGGCTACGCGAAGGCCGCGCCTGCGGTGGGCCATGCCCTGCACATGCCCGGACACATCTATGGGCGGCTGGGGATGTTTGTGAAGGCGACCGAGTCTATGGAGGCCGCGACGCGGGCGGAGCGGAAATACTGTTACGACGTGGGCGAACTGCCTTTCGAGACCTGGGACTTTCTGCACAACCAGGACTTTCTGCTCGGCGTCATCGGCTATACCGGGCGTATTCAGGACGGCATTCGGCTGGCGGTCGAACTGCGGGACACGCCGCGTGATCCGCAGTTCAACACGGGTGGTTCCTACGCGCTGGGTCGCTTCAACCTGCTGCGGGAGCGGGTGCGCGGGGAGCGGTGGGACGAGATTCTGAACGACAAAGTGCATGGCTGGACCGATTCCGCCAACGATAAGGCATGGCTCTACTACGAACAGGGACTGGCCTCTCTGGGCAAGGGCGATCTGGCGGCGGCCCATAAGATCGGCGCGGATTTCGAGAAGTTGAGCGTAGACGGCGACACGAAGAACGCGGCGCGGCTGGAGATGCGCGGCAGGCTGGCAGTGCAGGAGGGCGAGGGGTCGAAGGGCATCGAGATGCTGAAAAAGGCGGTGGAGATGGAGAACCGCAGTTTCGCGCACGGTGACCCGATCAACTATCCCCGCCCGGTCTATGAGTCGCTGGCCTGGGCTTACATGACTTCCAAACAGCCGAAGGAGGCGGAAACGGTTCTAACGGAAGGCTTGAAGCGCGAACCGGAGAACGGCTTCGCGCTCGCCATGCTGACG
Source organism: Chthonomonadales bacterium (assembly GCA_038231295.1). Lineage (GTDB taxonomy): Bacteria > Armatimonadota > Chthonomonadetes > Chthonomonadales > Chthonomonadaceae > JANXLO01. The sequence goes on along the minus strand of JBBRLP010000099.1, from coordinate 7,695 downwards.
GAAGCGCTGGTCGCGCAGAACCGCCGTCCCGAAGCGCTGGACGTTTACCGCAAACTCGCGGAGGTCTGGAAACACGCCGACGCCGATCTGCCCGCCCTGCGCCGCGTCAAGGCGCTCGAACTGGAGAACGACCCGGCCTGCGGCCTCCACGCTGCGTTTCCGACGCCGTTTGTACCGTCCACCGATCTGATGCGTTACGGGCCGGGCGAGTGGCAGCCCTTTCCCGCGCCCGATGTCTTCCTCACCGACCCGGCTGGCAAGCCGACAAAGCTCTCCGCCTTCCGAGGACGGAATCTGCTGCTGGTCTTCTACCTCGGCGGCTCCTGCCCCGCCTGCACGAAGCAACTGGAAGACCTGGGCAAGGAGAAGGCGGCGTTCGCCGTGCTGGACACGGACATCGCCGCCGTCAGTTCCGACGCCCCGCAGGCCAATCAGGCGTTCCTCGCCGCCAACGCGGGCTATCCGCTACGCCTCTTCTCGGACACGAAACATGAAGCCGCGAAACGCTGTAAAGCCTTCGACGATTTCGAGAACCGTGAACTCCACGCAACGCTGCTGCTGGACAAGCAGGGCCGTGTCTGGTGGTATCGCTACGGCGTGGAACCCTTCACCGACAACAAGTTCCTCAAAGAGGAGATCGCCCGGATGAACATCTGGGAAGCCCGCCATCCCGCCGACCGAAAAAATGCGGTGCGCTGACGCTGAAAGCCCCTCTCACATGGCTCTGACGTGTGAACCGGACTCCTTTTGGAAAAGGCGCTAAAAGAGGCTGCCCTGCGTCTCAGGAGGCTTCTCGGTTTCGGCGAGGCCGAGACAGCGTTTGACGGTATTGACGGTGGCGGGAGCGTAGCCTTCGTAGTCGTTGTTGCAGAGGATGTAGGCGCCCCGGAAGAGGGCCTGATGGGTGAGCAGGACCGAAGTCCACTGCGCGATCTCGGCGGAGCGGTCGGCCTGTCGTTCGCGGTGCTGTGTGAAGGCTCCGTGCTTGCCGATGAGACGGAGGTAGGTGAAGTCGGTGGTGGCTTCGAGGCGCTTGGGCATAGCCGGATAGTCGGCGGCGACGAGCGCGACGTTATGCTCTGTCAGCAGGTTGGAGACATCCGAGCCGACCAGAGAGCGATCCCGAAACTCGATGGCAAACCGTGCGGTCTTATCGGAAAGCTGCGAGAGCAGGGGCAGAAACTCCCGTAGGTCGGGCAGGTTGTCGCGGGTAAAGCTTGGCGGCATCTGAATCAGCATCGGGCCGCGCTTCTCTTTCAGTAGCGCCATCGTCGCGACGAACTCCTCAAGCGGCGCGGCGACATCGCGCAGTCCCGCGTCGTGGGTGATGAGACGCGGCACTTTCGGGCAGAAGACAAAGCCGGGGGGCGTGGAGGTGCGCCAGTGACGCACGGTAGTCTCACGGGGCGTTCCGTAGAAGGTCGAATCGATCTCGACGGTATTGAGGACGCGGGAGTAGAGGCGAATGGCGTCCTTACCCGGCCCGGCCTCCGGGTAGAAGGGGCCGTTCCAGTCGGCATAACTCCAGCCCATGGTTCCGATGTAGGCCGGAATCTTCAGAGACGGTGCGGGTGTCGCGTTGTCTTGTCTTTCCATGCGCCCTGAATTCGTCCTCTCGCCAGGATTTTCCTGCTAATAAAATGACGCGGAATACGGAATTCCCGTTCCGGCAGTTTGCGTATAGACAAAAGACAGAGATTGATGTCGTACACTCGCTTGTGAAGGAATGCAGGGCCATGCCGCGAACGTTCCGCTCCCTTGTGGGGCCACTTTTTTTTGCCTTGTGCGTGGGGATGCTTCTGCCGGGATTGCGTGTTCAGGCGGAGGACATGCTGCCTCCATCAGAACTGGCGGTAGGGCAGTTGGAGCGTCTCTCCGCAGAGAAAGAAACGCTGGATGGCCCTTTCCCCGGCCTGCTTCTGACGGTGCGCGACCACGACCCGATAGCAGACAGCCGTTACCGCCAAGCCTATCGGGCGACCTGCTGCGCCTACGTCGCCCATAAGTCCTCCGGGGCGGGCGGGGGAATCACGGCCTATTCGCGCCGCTTCGTGGTGCATGTGCCGGATGCCGAGGCGCTCCCGACCGCCAAGCGCGTGGCGCGTCTACTGCTGCTGCTGCAAGGGGAGATGCAGTCGCACCTGCGCGTAGATCATCCGGGCCGCTATCAGACGGTTTCCGTATGGATAACCCGCCGCGTCGAGCGCGGTCTTTCGCCGGATACGGGCGGCGAGCAGTTCAAAGATCAGATATACCTGTACGATATTTTCGCCCCACGTCGGCCTATTGAGTGGGCGCGGGAGGTCGCGCACGAGTACGGACACTTCGCGCTGGTGCCGGGTCCCATTGGGTTTACCGCCCCGGAAGACGATGCGAACGGCGTTCTGGGCGAGCGGCTGTTTCTGAAATGGCTCTGGGCCGACCTCCATGCGAACCGGCTATCAGCCGACGCCCTGCCCTTCCTCACCCCCGACCAACTGGACACCTACATCGCGCTTCAGGTAACGCCGCTGATGCGCCGAATTGCTCGTGATGGTCTTGACAATCGGCAGTTGCTGAAACGCGACGTGGAGGGCATGGACTACGCTATCGGTTTCTTCCTCTATCTTGACAGCCTGTACGGCAGCCGCCAGTTTCAGGATATTCGCGCCTGTACCATTCCCTCGCAGTCAGGTGACTTTCTGCACTCTGAAGATTTCGCGGGCGGAACCATCCGCTCCCTCACCGAGGCTCTCGATCTGACTCTGCGCCCCGGCGATTTCGCCTCCGAGAGCAAGTCTCTTTGCACATGGGTCTACCTTCCCAAAGGCGTCTACACAGTCACCGCGAAAGGCGGTCTCCAGTCATGGGAGCCGGTCTCGTCCTCTCTGCGGACAAAGAAGCAGACCTCACTGGCTGTCATCACCTCCGGCTGGCATCGGCTCCTTCTCACTGCCACCAATCCCCACGACTCCGATGCTGCGCTGCATCTGCATCGCCTTGCGAAATAGAATCCGTGACAGGCTGGCTGGCGCAGGAACGTGCCGGACTGAAAAAAGCGGTCGTCCTCCGAACGAAGTTTTCGGAACCTCCCTGATCCGTCTGGGAGGTTCCCACAGCGAACGGGAACTGGCATCAACTCTGGAGCAACTCCCTTCTGGTAGCATGACAGCAACGAGATTTGGAAAGGGAAGTAAGCCTGAGATGAATCTATGGCTTGACGGAACGCGGTGCAGACGCTACAATATTCGCATAGGTCTGTGACTGCGGAAGGAAACACCATTGTGATCTCGTTTTTATCAGGGGCATTTACGCTGTGTCCCGGTGCGCTTCGGGCTGTTTCCTTGCTGGCCGGTTTGCTTGTGAGCGGATGGGGCAGAGAGCGAACGCAGATACCTATACGGTTACCAACTTGAACGACAGCGGCGCGAGGTCGGTGCGGTAGGCCATCGTGAACGCCAATAATCACTCGGGCGCAGATGTCATTGTGTTCGGTGCTGGCAGCGGCGCCATCTCTCTTCAGTCCGCTCTGCCCGTTGTCTCTGACGATGTCGAGATTGATGAGCCGGGCGCCACTTATTGTAGATGTCACTACGATGCTTTTTATACTAACCGCGTGTCAAAACTTCTGGATGCATATCGTTTTAGTGAGAGGCGACAACTCGAACTTCTCATCCGCCGTTAGTATAATGGCAACCGATACAATCTGCTTCAGATAGGTTCCGCCGGTGGAAGCGCACCTACTGTCTCACTTTCCGGGCTGACGGTGGACGAAATATGGGTGTCATCTTCTGTGGAACGCCGCTTCCCATAGAGGAACCGTCCGGCAAAGCAAAACGGAGTTTCCTATGTCCTTGAGGGGAGGTTGGTTTGAACTGTCAAGCCTGTGGGAGAATCGCGGAGACGCGCTATGTGAGTTACAGTCAGAATATCGGGGCGTTGGTGATGCGCTTCAGCAAATCCATACGGGGCAATCTGTGTGAGGAGTGCGCCAGAACCCATTTCAACGAGTACACGCTAACGACGCTCTTTCTGGGCTGGTGGGGAGTTATCTCGTGTATCATGACCCCGTTCATCTTGATCGGGAATATCCTGTCCTATAACTCGCGCAAAAACGTGATCCCCGCCGATGACGGCCTGTATCCGCAACAGCAAGCCTACGGCTACCCTCAACAGCAAGTCTATGGCTATCCCCCCTACTTGCCGGAGGGCAGCTCGAACGGGCCAGGGGGCAGTCCGCCACCCCAGGCATACCAGCCTCCGCCACAGGGCCAGAGCGCCCCGGTTTCCGGCTTCGCGGCTTCTTCCCCACAGGAGACGGACGGGCAGGACAAAGCCGGTGCGAACGACCCCCTGCACAAATGGGACTTGTACAGAGTAGAGAGGTCGGCAGCAGAGGCGGCGCTTCAGGCTTGTGCCGCTCCCAATCTTTTCTTCAGGAGTGAGTCATGCGTTTGCGTCTATTGGTAATGGTGCTGACCCTGTCGGTGATGCTGTCTGCGGCGGGCGTGGGAGCGCAGAAGCGACCGGGTCACGTCGGAGCAGAGCGCGTGCTGGTGGTCGAGAATACGACAAGCGACGATTCCGTGGCGATTGCCGACTACTACGTCGTGAAGCACAAGATGCCCCGCACCAATCTGTTCCGCATTAACTGTCCGGTGCAGGAGGAGTGTTCTCTCAAAGAGTACCATGAACTCATCGAGGCCCCGGTCAAGAAATACCTTGCGGGCAGCAAACTGAAAATTGACTATATCGTTCTGACGAAGGGCCTGCCCATTCGCACCCACGAAGGCCCTGCGGGCGGGTTCAGCATTGACAGCCTGCTCGCGACGATGGACTGGACGCAGCTTTCCACGCGCAGCCCGAACCCCTACTTCAACCGCAACGAACGCTTCACCCATAGCCGCTACAGCCTCTACCTCGTGACCAGGCTCATCGGCTACACCCGCGCCGACTGCCTGCGGTTGGTAGACAACGCGATCGCCGCCAGACCCGTAAAAGGCACGTTTCTGATACATACCGGCCCCGGCCATGAAGACGCCGGCTACCGCATCGTAAACGATGGGATGCGTGAGGCCCATAAAGCGCTCACCGCCCGCAGCCTGCACAGCATCCTCGACACAGCGGACGCCTTCCCCGGCGGATACGACAGTCTGGCGGGCTACTTCTCCTGGGGCAGCAACGACAGCCGCTACGACAAGCCCGCCTACAACAGCCTGCATTTTGTGCCGGGCGCGGTCGCCGAGACCGCCGTCTCCACCAGCGCCCGTACCTTCGAGAACCCGAACGCGCCCGGCCAGTCGCTCATCGGCGATCTGATCGCGCAGGGCGTCACGGGCTGTAAGGGCTACGTCTCGGAGCCGTATGCCGACAGTATCGCCCGCGCCGATCTCCTCTTCGACCGCTATACCTTCGGCTATACTCTGGCCGAAAGTTTCTATATGGCCTCCCGCTACGTCTACTGGAAAGACATGATTATCGGCGACCCTATCTGTGCCCCCTACGCCCGCTGACCCCCGGTTTCCCAGGGTCGCTTCACCCCGGTAAGGGCCGCCGATGCGTTTTGCAGAAGGAATTAGGGCCGTCGGGCCGTAACTCTACCCCGATGACACTCTGCCCGTTTTGCAGGTTCCGGGCAGCGAGGAGAACGGAATTATGTACCCCTTTACGCCGACCGACGCGCAGGTCACCGCGTTTCACGCCGACGGCTACTTGATGGTGCGCGGCCTTTTCGATGCGGGGGAGGCCGACCTTCTGCTCAAGATCGCCCGCGCCGACGCAAAACTCGACCAGGACAAACTGGCCCGGCGCGACGCGCAGGGCGGGGTCACCCGACTGGCCCTCCGCAACGAACTCGGAGACGACATCTACAGCGCCGTCACCCGCAGCCGACGCCTCGTGGACACGATGGAGGTTCTGCTCGGTGGCGAGGTCTACCACTACCACCATAAAATGAATATGAAGGAGCCGTTTGTCGGGGGGGCGTGGGAGTGGCATCAGGACTATGGCTACTGGTACAACAACGGCTGCCTTTTCCCGGACATGGCAAGCTGCATGATCGCGGTGGACAAGGCGACCCGCGAGAACGGCTGCCTCCAGGTGATTCGCGGTTCACAGAGGATGGGACGCATCGAACACGGCGTGACCGGCGACCAGACGGGCGCGGACATGGAGCGGGTCAACGAGGCTCTGAAGCAGCTCGAACTCGTCTACTGCGACATGGCTCCCGGAGATGCGCTCTTCTTCCACGCCAATTTGCTGCACCGCTCCGATCAGAATCGCAGCGCCGAACCCCGCTGGGCGCTTATCTCCTGCTACAACGCGGCCAGCAACAACCCGTACAAACCCCATCATCACCCCTGCTACACGCCGCTCATAAAAGGCGACGACGAAGAGGTCAAATCCGTCGGGCATCATCAGTGGGTCGCCATCCAGGACGCGGTGAAGACGGAGGAGTTGGCATGAGAGCGCAGCCATCGGCATGACCATAGAGACCCCGACCGAACTTATTACGCTTGTCTGCACCCGCGAATCGTTTCAGCCCGCCCCGGTCGAATGGGTACGCTGGCTCGCCCTCAACGCCGACCTCTACCGGGTACAGCAGGCGTATCGCACCGACGGCCTGACCGCGCCCACCTACCCGGAGTGGGAAGCGTGGCATCGGGAGGGTCTGCTGTTCTGCGCGGCAATGGTGCAGAACACGATTGTCGCCTCTGCCGCCGTCCGAAAAAACAGCGCGGAGGAGTGGGAACTGACCGCTGTCCGCACACAGGAGGCACACCGACAGAAGGGCTATGGCAAAGCGGCCTGCACCTTCGTCACGCGCTATATCCTCGACAATCTGCCGCAGGCCGTCTGCCGCATCCCCGCCGAAAACCTGCCGATGCTGCGCCTTGCCGAAAGCCTCGGCTACCGGCAGTCGTAATCCCCTTCCACCATCCTCGCCATCGGCAGCAAAAAAGAAACTACTCCTGCCAGACGGATTGGCGACCGAGCATCCGTTCGAGGGCGGTGCGGAAGGCATCGGTGAACGCGGCGAGCAGGTTCGTGCGGACAATATGATGAGTTTTGCTGTCGGAGATGTGGAGGTAGACGGGCTGAGTGTTGCCCCGATGCTGACCTGTACCACGTCGAAACAGCGTGCGGTATACTCCGTTTGACGGTTGAGAGGGGAGTTAGACGGGACGTATGCACTCTATTCCTGACAGAAAAATCAGATAGACATCGCATCCTTTCACTGTAGAATTCGCTGGCGGACAGAGTCGAGTTTCATGTCATTTGTCTATCAGAAACATTGTGCGAATGGAGAAGACGATGCAGCCAGATACTCCTGTCCCTCAACCAGACCCTCTTCCTATAGACAACAAGCAGGCAAATTTACCACAACTCTTTAACTTGAATGGACAGAGAATGGGTAGAGCGATGTCGATAGAAATCTTTGAGTGCTATAGTTGTTGGTGCTGTGTCATGATCGTGATGTTGCTGCTATTCATTCCTTTATACAAGGCACGTGAAAATGCACGTAGAACTAATTGTGTTGCGAATATGAAAACTATTTCAGTGGGAGCATTGCTCTATATAGGAGTTACGCACATGTTGCTTCCAGTAAATTGCCTGCTCTGCAACTGCGCCTGACGGCATCCCGGATGATGTCCAGCTTGGTTTGATACCAGCTCACGCCGGTCTTGAGGCGGATCGCTTCCAAGCGAACAAACG
>JBBRLP010000098.1:0-21478 GCA_038231295.1 Chthonomonadales bacterium | reverse complement strand
TTGTTGGAGTGGCAAACGCTGGGAACGTCGTCAGCGTTTTCGGGAGCGTCACGCGCCTTTACCCGTCGCCCAATACGACGTCGATGGCAGAACAACCGGACAGAACCAATTCGGGAGGCTGCGTGACAAGTGACCCACTAGGATAGTCATGACTCAAAGGAAAGCATACCCCAAACAGAAAAAATCCGCTCGGCCAAAATGGCCGAGCGGATTTCAGTTGGGAGCGGGGGTCAGACTCGAACTGACGACCTTCGGGTTATGAGCCCGACGAGCTACCGGACTGCTCCACCCCGCATCATTACAGGCATAGTATGCCACAGGTGTCTTGTGTTGTCAAGAGGAAATTTGACGTTTGGGGCGGGAAGGGAGGCGATGGCAGGGTTATCGGGCGGGCGGAAAATTGTCGGGCTGGCGCGGGGGTGGGGCGGCGATGTGGTTCTTGCGGTAGTCGCGGGGGCTGTGACCAGTCCAACGTTTGAAGCGTAGCGTGAAGTAGAAGGGGTTCTCAAAGCCCAGTTCCTCTGCGATGGAGTGAATGGGGCGAGTGCTAAGTTCGAGGAGCTGACAGGCCCGTTCCAGACGCTGACGTTCGAGGAACTGCACCGGAGTCAGGCCGACCTGCTTGCGGAAGAGGTGCCCCAGACGCGACCCGGAGAGACCCACGACCGCCCCAAGCTGATCGAGTGAGAGATTGCGGCTGTAGTGCAGGCAGAGGAAATCCATCACTTGTCGCACCCGGCCATCCAGAACCGGTTCGCCCTGACGTGGGTTCACGGTGTCACAGAGCAGAAGCGCGGCCTCCAGCGAGTTCATGGCGAACTCCTCACGGCGGCGCTGCGCTCCAGTGGCGTGGCGGAGTGCCTCGCTCAATTTCTCGACGATGGCGGCGCGGGTCTGCGGCTCTTCGAGAAGCAGATGGGTCAGGCCGGGTGCGATTTCCGGCCAGTCCAGCCATTGCATCCAGTGGGGATGCGGATGAAAATGCGCCCAGAGCAGTTCCCAGGAAGGGGACTCCGGCGCGACCGAATAGTCGTGGAGCGTTCCCGGATGCAGCAGGACAATTTCGCCGGGAACTGTCCGGATTTCGCCACCGGTAAAGCCGAAGCGCCCGCTGCCGCTCAGGGTCGCAATGAGCAGCCAGTCGTTCGTGCCGCGCTGACGCCAGGTCGCATAACCACGGCCTTCGTGGAAATGCCCCATCACCAGATGCCGGAGGGTCGGATGGAACGCCTCGGTCGGGGCAGGAGCAGGCTGCGCGGATGCGCGAAAATTATAGGTTTGCAGCGGCATTCGGCCTTGATCCCAGGAAAACGAGATGATATAGTATAGTATCACAAATAGCCGCCTGATGCAACATGGGCGGAGAGGGAGACCACAAATGGTTTCGAGCGCAGCCTTTGCCCTAACGGTGGAGCAGCAGAAGCAGTTTCAGCGCGACGGCTATCTCGTTCTGCCTCGCCTCTTTTCCAATGCCGAAGTGGACACCCTTCGAGACACCTTCATGGAAGCCAATGCAGATGGCCCGGTGACGGGACTTTCGGAGATTAACCCCAAGTATGACAAAGACGACCCGCTCGCCTTCTATCCTCGAATGATGCATCCGCATCGTCATCCCGAACTCCCGGTCGGGCCGCTCGCAACAGAGACCATGCTCGACCCGCGTGTCGGCAATGTCCTGCGGGGCCTGTTCCAGGAGGAACCCGCTGCCGTCCAGAGTATGTTCTACTTCAAGCCGCCGGGCGCACGCGGGCAGGACCTGCACCAGGACAATTTCTACCTGCGCGTCAAGCCGGGAACCTGCATCGCCGCCTGGCTTGCCGTAGATGCCGCCGACCCGGAGAACGGAGGACTGGTCGTCGTACCTGGAACGAATACGCTCGAGATCGCCTGCCCGGAAAAGTCCGATTCGAGCCAGTTCTTTACCTCCGATCATGTGGCTATCCCGGAAGGTTATCAGGAAACACCGCTGAGTCTCAACGCAGGAGACGTGCTGTTTTTCAACGGCAGTCTGATACACGGCTCTTATCCGAACTCCAGCCCAGACCGTTTCCGCCGCGCCTTCATCTGTCACTATGTTCCGGCCGCCAGCGTGGAACTCTCGCAGTGGTACACAAACCCGACGACGTTTGATGGCAGGGTGGTCGAGATACCCGCTGCGACCGGAGGCGGCCCCTGCGGAATCTCCGTAGAGGCGAAAGGCCCGCACTGACACTCCTGACCTGAATTCATGTTCTCCTGACAAAGAGCGGCCACCAGATCCTTTTCGGCTTTATTTCGCGAAGAGAAGTCACGGCGACCGCTCTTTTGCGTCTTGTAGCAGGAGTGAGAAGCCGATGCGGCGAACTGGAGCGTAGCCTCAGCGTCGAGTACAAGTCACCCTGTCACCTCCGGGCATCTTGTGCCGCCACGATGAAGGAGATCGTCCTATGTCCTCTGCGCTTGACGCTGTAAACTCTCCGACTGCCCCGGAAACCACTCCCTCTGCGACTCCTGCACAGACGTGGCGCATCATCGGGTATGTGATCCTGCTGCTTCTCCTTTTTAACATCGGCACTGGAGGCGTTTCCGGCGTTCCCCTGCAATTCATTCTCAAGAATACACTCAAACTGTCTCCTCAGCGGCTCTCAATCTTCAGTATGCTGACCGATCTTCCGGCATATCTGGGCTTCGCCTTCGGCTTTTTGCGGGACCGCTGGCGACCGTTCGGCAAAGGAGATCGAGGCTATTTTCTGTTCCTGCCTGTGGTGATGTCGGCCACGCTCTTTCAGTTGAGTTTTGGCCCCTTCACCTATCTGCGTATTCTGGCGGTGATGCTCCTCTTTGCAACATTGACGATCTGGCTGGGCGCAGCAGTCAATGGACTGTTGACGGCTATCGGGCAGTTCAACGGGATGGCGGGGAGGCTATCGGTCGCGCTATTGGTCGTGCCGCGTCTGGTTGGGATCGCCTCGAACGCTATCGGTGGCCGTCTGGCCGACGCCTCGCATCAGCATCAAGCCTTCCTCCTCAGTGCGCTTCTCTCCCTCCCCATGCTGGCGCTGGCTTTCCTCCGACCGCGTGACGCCTTCGCACATGAAGGGGGAGCCACACGCACGATGCCGGAAAATGTCCTTTCTGCCTTACGAAGATTGGCTCGCCACAAAGCGATCTATCTGCCTGCCATCATTGTCTTTTTATGGGCCTTTGCTCCGGGGTGGGGAACGCCGCTGTTCTTCTATCTGACCAACACCGCCAAACTATCCGAAGCGGCCTATGGAGACGTGATGGCGATGCTGGGGGTGGGAACGCTGGTATCGGCATTTGCCTATATATTTCTCTGTACCCGCCTTTCGCTCCGCGCCTTGCTCTACTGGGGAACCCTGCTTGGCGTCATCGGCTGCCCGCTCTTTCTGCTCATCCATAACAAGCCACAGGCCTATGTCATCTCCTTTCTGGCAGGCGTTTCTCTCAGTATCGGTCTCTGCTCCTTCAACGATCTGCTCATCCGCTGTTGTCCGTCCGAACTGGAGGGCGCGGCCTTTCTCTTCGTAGGGGCAGCCAGCACAATCGCGGCAGACACCAGCGATCTGTTCGGTTCCTGGCTCTTTGAGAAAGGCGGCTTTACCCTGGCCCTGGTCGTCAGCACGATCTTCACGGGACTGATCTTCGTGGTGTTGCCCTTTGTTCCCCGTGCCATCACCGCGCCCCGCGAAGGCGAACGGCTGCGGGATATGGCGCTGGTTCTGGATACGGAAGACGCACGTGTCGAAATGGCCGGATGACAGAGCGGGTCTCGGCCCTGTCAGAGGTGGGAAAGTTGCAACTTCCCTTTGTGACGCTTTGTCTAACCGTCCAGAGACGAGTACAATGAAGAGTCGCTTCGCGTGAACTGACGCGAGGCGCTTTGTTTGAGGTGATGAGGGGAAAGACCGTGATCCGTTCGCTGCGTGTGTTGACTGTGTCCGCTGTTCTGTTGCCGATGGTCGGGGGCTTCGTTATCGCAAGCGCCGGGCAGTCCACGGTTCGGCACAGAGCCGCTGCTCAAAAAACGACAGTGCGGCAGAAACCCGTCGGAACGGTCAAACCCGTCGCTCTTGTCAGCTATCGTGAAGAGGTGGAGCCGATCTTCAAGTCCACCTGCGGCTCCTGCCACAGCAGCGACAAGCACAACAGCGGCTTTGTCGTCGAGACACCGGAATCACTTTTTAAGGGCGGCAGCAAGTTCGGCGCGAAAGTGATTCTGCCGGGTAAGCCTGCGGACAGCGTTCTGCTGACCTACCTGCACGGCACGAAACAGCCCCGGATGCCGATGAATGGCCCGGCGCTGGACCCGGACAAGCTTAAGACCATCGAGACCTGGATCGCGCAGGGCGCGAAGATTGACCCCATCAAACTCGGCTGGCCCTATACTGCTCCGGTCACCCATACCCCGCCGCACGTCAAGAACGCGGCCTGGGCGAAAACCCCGATAGACGCCTTCATCCTTGCCAAACTGGAATCAAAGGGGCTGAAACCCGCACCGCCTGCGCCTAAATCCGCCCTGTTGCGTCGCGTCTATGCCGATCTGGTCGGTGAGCCGCCCACGCCCCAGGAGGCCGACGCCTTCCTCAATGATACGGCTCCGAACGCCTACGAAACCCTCGTAGATCGTCTGCTCGCCGACCCGCGCTATGGAGAGCGGTGGGCGCGGCACTGGCTCGACCTCGTGCGCTTTGCAGAGACACATGGCTTCGAGAACGATGGCGCACGGCCCCGCGCCTGGCGCTACCGCGATTACGTGATTCGCGCTTTCAACACCGATAAGCCCTACGACCGATTCCTGAAAGAGCAGATCGCCGGAGACGAACTCTATCCCAATGATGCCGACGCCATCACCGCGACCGGCTTTGCTCGGCTTGGCCCCTGGGACGAACTCAGCACCGATCATCCGCAGCGTTGGCAGGACTACCTCAACGACGTGACGGATACCACCGGCTCCGTTGTGCTGGGCCTCACGGTCGGGTGCGCCCGCTGCCATAACCACAAATACGACCGTATCACGCAAGCCGACTATTACCGACTCCAGGGCTTCTACGCGGGAACAAAGTGGGTGGATACGCACCTGCCGGAGAGCGCAGGCGACCCCTTCGCCAAGCAGACCGCCGAATTGCGGGCGAAGCTGGAAGTGGCCCGCAAGCAACTGACTGACCTGCGGGAGAGCCATCGGGCCTTTGCGCTGGCGGAAAAGCGGAACCAGGCGAAGAACGCTGACATCGTTGTCAATACGATTCGCGACGAAGAGATAGACCGCTACCTGAAAGACGCCGACCGGGATCGGCGCAACCAACTGGAAGACGAAATTCGCGGGTTGGAGAACCGGATCGCTCCGTTTGAACCAACTGCAGAGGCGATCTCTGAGGACAATAAGAGCGGCGTCACGCAGCATATTTTGCTGCGCGGCAATCTGCTGACGCCCGGCCCCGAAGTCAAGCCCGGTTTCGTCGCGGCCCTGTGCGGCGGCGAAGAGAAGCCCGCCGACTGTACGCCACCCGTGCAGGGACATACCAGCGGACGTCGTTCGGCACTTGCCAACTGGCTCGGCAGCCGCGACAATCCGATGACCGCCCGTGTCATGGTCAATCGGCTCTGGCAGCACCATTTCGGGCGCGGTATCGTGGCCTCCTCGTCTGATTTCGGGCGCAACGGCGACCGGCCTTCCCACCCGGAACTTCTGGACTGGCTGGCGGTGCAGTTCATGGACAGCGGCTGGAGCCTCAAGAAGATCCACCGGATGATGCTTCTCTCCAATACTTACCGGATGTCCACGCAGTTCAACCCGGTTGCGGCGAAGGCGGATCCGAACAACTCCCTGCTCTGGCACATGAACCGCATTCGGCTGGAAGGTGAACCCCTGCGGGACAGCATTCTGGCAGTGAGCGGACGGCTGAACCCGGCGATGGGAGGACCGAGCGTCTATCCGAAGGTAAGCGATGAAGTCCTCTCTACGGGTTCGACGCACAAGTGGGGTTCCTCGCCGGAAGCGGAAGGTCTGCGCCGCACCATTTACGTCTTTCAGCGGCGTTCGCTCGTCCTGCCGATTGTCGAGGCATTTGACGGTGCGGACATGACCAACACCTGCCCGCGCCGCGCCGTCACGACGATAGCACCGCAGGCGCTCGCGCTCTTCAACGGGGAGTTCACACACACGGAGGCCGGATTCTTCGCCGAGCGTGTGCGGAAAGATGTGGGAGACGACACGGGCAAGCAGATCGAACGCGCCTATAAGATCGCGCTTTGCCGCAAACCGACCGCCGCCCAGAAACAGACCGCGCTCGACTTCCTGAACCGACAGACTCAGCTTCATCTCGGCGCCGATCATCAGGCGAGTAGCGGCCCAACACTCCAGCAGGCAGGCTTGAAAGCTCCGGATGTGAAAGCGCAGAAAGAGGCCGAAAAGGCCTCGCTCGCCGACTTCTGCCATGTCCTCATCAACACGAATGAGTTCATCTATCTGGATTGACAGAACGGTAATTTCTGACCCCCTCGCCGCAAGCCGAGGGGTTTTTCACGTTTTGCGCCGCTTCCGATTGTGCTACAATGGACGGAAAGCAGACACGAATGCGGAAGACCGCACAAGCGAGGAGGAGCGAATGAGGCGAATGCAGAGTGGCATGGCTGTCATGCTGTTGGGAATAGGGGCGCTCTCAGGCGCTTGCCGTGCCTCGGCGCAGCAGAATCCGGCAGGGATGGCGTTACCTTCTACGGCGAAGGTGGCAGACAGATTCACGCCACTCGCGCCCGATCAGATCACGCTGCAGGGCGGAATGCTGGGAACGCGCTACGACGCCAACGAGAAACACCGGATGCTGACGGTGGATGAAAACGACCTGCTGGACGCTTTCGAGCGGCGCAACGTGTTTCATCAGGACTGGCAGGGCGAGCATATTGGCAAATACCTCCATGCTGCCTCACAGGTCTGGGCGAACACCAAAGACCCTGCGCTTAAAGCCAAAATTGATCGCCTCGCCGCCCGCCTGATGAAAACACAGGAGCCGGATGGCTACCTTGGCACTTACAAACCCGACCATCGCTGGAGTAGCTGGGATGTCTGGGTGCACAAATACGACCTCATCGGACTGCTCACCTACTACCAGTACACCGGGAATAAGGAGGCGCTGCAAACCTGCCGCCGCGTTGGGGATCTGCTGGTGCGGACGTTCGGCACCGCGCCGGGGCAGCGCGACATCAACAAGTCCGGCGAACACGTCGGGATGGCCCCGGACAGTGTACTGGAGGCGATTGTCCTGCTCTATCGCGCCACCGATGAGCCGCGCTATCTCCAGTTCGCGCACTATATTGTCTCCAACTACGACGCGACCGGCGGTCCGGCAATTCTGGCCTCACTGGAAAAGTATCATTCGGTGCGTCATGTCGCCAATGCCAAAGCCTACGAGATGACTTCCAATTTCAACGGCCTACTCGAACTCTACCGGGCAACCGGTGAGAAGCGGCTGCTGACGGACATGGAGACGGCCTGGGAGGACATCGCGCAGAACCGCCTCTATATCACGGGCAGCGGCTCCTCGTTCGAGGTCTATCAGGACGATTTTCACCTCCCCAACGGCAACAAGTCCAACATCTGCGAGACCTGCGTCACGGTGACCTGGGAGCAGATGAATCTGGAACTGTTGCGTTTGACGGGCGAAGCGAAGTACGCGGCGCAGGCCGAACGCTCGATCTATAACCATCTGCTCGGGGCGCAGAAGCCGACGGGAGATGATTGGGCTTACTACACCCCGCTCGAAGGCATCAAACCCTACGACAACTTCACGACCTGCTGCCACTCCAGCGGGCCGCGAGGAGTGGCTCTGATTCCGTCGTTCGCGTGGATGACGAGTGCCGACGGCGGTCTGGTCGTCAACCTCTACAACTCCAGCAGTGCGACGGTCACTCTGCCAAACGCAGGCCGGGTTAGTATCGTCGAGAAGACAGACTACCCGTACACCGGCAGCATCCATTTTGTCGTCTCCCCGGAGCGCAGCGGCGTCACGTTTCCGTTCCGAATGCGACTGCCAGAAGGGGCGACGCTGTCTGCGTTGAAGGTTGGCAACAAGGTCGTGCGTACGACAGCGCCGGGCGGCTACATCCTGCTGAACCGCAGTTGGAAGCGTGGCGATACCGTCTCCCTCGATCTGACACTCAAGAAGAGCCTGACCGACGGTGACCATGAGAATGCAGACCGTGCCGCTCTCCAGTTCGGGCCACTTGTACTCACCCTCGACACGGCCCTCAATCCGGGCCTGAACAATCTCAATCGCGCAGAACTCACCGCCGACAGCGCAGCGACTCTCCAGTTCAACGCGAAGTCCCTGATGTCCGATACGCCGACATTTACCCTAGCGGGGAAAATGAACGGCGAGTCGCGTAATCTCACGCTGACGCCCTACGCCTTCGCGGGGCAGGATCACAAGAGCCACTTCGCGGTCTGGATTTACCAGTCAGGAAAGGCTGCTACCAGTGCGGCCTCCGGTTCGCTGTTTGAGGGCGCGAAGTCCGCAATTTCACGACAGGGTAACCTGCAAGGCGACATTGCTGACGGAGATTTCGATACGCTGACTGTCACCTACGATGCCAAATCTGCCGCCGAAGACTGGTATGCCCTGACACGTCCGACGCCTGTCCTCATCAGCCGCATCGTCTTCGCGCATGGCAAAACCTTCCACGATGGCGGCTGGTTCGACGCCTCCTCCGGCAAACCGCGTGTGCAAGTTCGCACCGAACCCAATGGAGCCTGGCAGACGGTCGCCACCCTCGCCTCCTATCCTGCCACCGATGCGACCAACTCGCAAGGTTTCCAACCCGGCCAGAAATTCGAAGCGAAGTTCCCGCCCGTTAGAGTTCTCGCCATTCGCGTTATCGGCAAGCCCGCCTCCGGCGACAACCTCAATCAGTCTTTCTCCTCCTGCGCCGAACTCCAGGCATTCGAGAAGTGAGTAACCTTACAGGAACCGAGGAATTACCGTTTCGGATAAATTGTGACGGTCGGACGGACGTAGAGGATGTCTTCGGGGATGATGTCGCGCCGGAAAGTCAGGTCTATAGTCTGAGGCGGGGCGAAAACGACGTTGTTTATTCTGGGAAGAGAGTTGCAGAAAGCAGTCGGGGCAGGCAGGTGCAGGCGTCGGTAGGCATGCATGGTTTCAATATCGGAGAGGACAACGTAGTCCGGTTGGGGGGTGAGGATTGCCGTGTCCCATTCGGTTGAGGGGATAACGAGTTGAAAGCGACTGTCCTCCTTTGCGGCGTGGGCGCGGCCTGGAGCGGAGAGTTCGCCGAAATAAGGGGAGAGTGGCGGAGAATAGAACCAGGGAACTGTCGCGAAGGCAATCGTGTCGCCCTGATGTGCATTCTGCTGGAGATAGTCGGCGGCGGCGTCACGGGGGTCTTTGCTGCTCAGACAGAGGAGCAGATAGAGACTCCCGTAGAGCGTCAGCGGGGGAACTATGAACAGCCCCCCCAGGCTGCCAATCCCCTTCGACTTTAAGTTTGTCAGGAAGCGGGCGGCTAAGAGGCAGCAGACCGGGAACAGCGGCAGCATATACCGGGCGAAACGCACCTGAGATAGCCCCGCGATACCGAAATAGAGCACGAAGAACGCCAGCAGAATCGCGTCGGATTTTGTGCGCTGTTGGAAGGCGGGAATCAGTCCCAACAGCGTTGCCACCAACAGCGCAGGGCCGAGGCCAAACGGCAGTGAGACCCACAGATGGTACCAACAGCCGTTTCCAGTATTGGTGAACAGATAGCCATGTCCGGTTCGGGAGTGCTCGAACAGTTCGTAGCGCAGGCCAGAGCCAGGATAGCCCTCGATGCCGTACCAGAAAGCCTCGAAGTTCAGCCAGGGGCCGGGGCAGGCGACCAGAAACGTCAGTGCGGCGACCGCCAGCAGGACGACAAACTGCCCCCTGCGATGGGTCTGACAGGCGTTGGGGGTTTTGTTTAGAAAGTGGGCGACGACCGGCGCGATCAGCACAAGGCCCGCATTGTATTTCGTGGCGGCGGCAAGTCCCGCCCAGACAGCCGCCAGCACGTAGTCTTTCCAGGTCTGCGAGGTCATCAGACGCGCCGACCAGAGCAGCGTGAGGGAGACGAAGAACGTCGCAGGCACGTCCACGGTCAGGAAATGGGCGTGAAGCACGGCGAGCGGCGCACTCGCGTAGAACAGCGCCGTCAACAGCCCCGTTCGCCGCTCGAACATCCGCGTCCCCAGCGCAAACAGGACGGGAACCGTCGCCGCTCCCATGAGCGCCGTCACCAGACGCCCCGCCAGAAACAGCCCCGCATTCGTCGGAGCTTGGTTAGTCAGATGCGACCACGGTGAAGATGCGGTCTCAGGTGGCACTTTGGGTATCAGGCCATAGCCGCTGCCGACAGTTTGCGCCAGATTGACGAAGTAGAAATAGAGCGTCCCGTAATTATAAAGTTTGATGTCGAACTGCCCGTGCGCGATGTCTGCCTGCAGCGCCGCGTTCAGGTTGACTCGCTCATCGGGATGATAGGTCGCCAGCGGATGCCGCGCATCAGGCAGACTCCAGCCAATCCCCCACAACCGCAGCGCCAGGCCTAGCACGACAATCAGAACGAGTAGGCCATACACCTTCTTGTCCCTTTCGTACAAGCCACTGAAATCGAACCGCTTCCGCCGCTCTTCCGCCATCTTGCTCCTTCAAGGATTTTCCGAGCCTTGTCAATGCTTGGAACCCACCAATCAGCCTGCCAGACAACACGTAAGACAGAGTATCTGGAACCTGCGTCTGAAGGACGCCCGCTTTTCCAGCCCGGCACGTTCCTGTGCCGGGTAACGCACTCAGAAAACTGACAGGGAGAGCCGGATACAAAAACGTATCCTGCAAGAAAGGGCGAGCGTCCTTCAGACGCAATCTTCAGAAGCCAATCCGTATCTGGATACCTGGACTGGAGACATATCCCTGGAGTTGGCCTGTCTATGCCTAACGCAGAACTTCCATATGCACCGGACGGGCAACCTTTGCCTGAGGCGAGAACCAGGCAGCGTAGGCAACGCCGCCAATTACCAGCGCCAGTAGACTGACACGCACCCAGAACCACCGCGCCGCTCTTCGGCGGCGTTCTCGAATCGTCAGGGAATGCATTCGTTCTCTCTCCGTTGTTCACCAGGTTCCGTGACCGTTGGTACAAGGCCGAGCAGGAGTTCTAGCAGGTACCGCGCTCCCTGCTTGTCCAGCGGTTCGTTGTTGTTGCCGCACTTGGGCGACTGCACACAGGAGGGACAGCCCTCGGCGCATGGACACTCCGCGATGATGGCGTGAGTCGCACGGAGCAACTCGTCCAGAGTCTCGTAAGTCGCTTCTGCAATCCCCACACCGCCAGGATAGCCGTCGTAGATGAAGATCGTTGGCAGCGCGGTATCGGGATGAAGCGGATGCGAAACGCCGCCGATGTCCCAGCGATCACAGGTCGAGAGCAGGGGCATCATGCCGATAGCCGCGTGTTCGATGGCATGAATGCTGCCGCCCAGGTCTGCGCCCGCAACGAGGAGCAGATTGCGTATAGGATTCGGCACCGTGAACCAGAATGCCTCTGTCTCAAAGGTCTGTTCGGGCAGTTCCAGGTCAAAAATTTCCAAAACATCGTCGCTGTAGAGGCGTTTGCGCTGATACCGCTTCACCTGATTGGTCACGACGACCTCTCCGAAATGCGCGGAGGTCTCAGCAAGCGGGCGGCTGAGTTTCGTGTCGAGAATCAGGATATGGGAGCTTTCCCTGACTTCGGTATAGAACGTCGCTTCAATCGGGCGGACGGAGGCCGTTTTCCCCTCAATATCCAACGTTTCGACCAGATAGGTCTCGCCCTGATGCAGATAGATTGCTCCGGGATGCACCGTCTTGAACGCCACTCCGCTTTCCACGGTTCCCACAAGGCGGTCTTCGTGGGAAGTGTCTACGATGCGGTAGGTCGCCTCGGAGGCGGAGCGGATATTGACGCCTGCTGCCGGGTAGTCGTCGCCCGCGAAGCGCCAGGCCCCATTTCGCCAGATAAGCTTGCCCGTCTCTTTCAAACTTTCCACGCAGAGCCGCGCGTTCGTGCCGAATCGTTCCAGATCGGCAGGCGTGAGAGGGGATTCGTAGGCGGCGCAGAGCAGATGCTGCGTCAGGATGCGGCGGTTATCCGGGTCTAACACAGCGCGTTCGTGGGGCCGACCGAAGAAATAGTCCGGGTGACGCATGAGGAACTGATCGAGCGGGTTGTCGTGCGCGACGAGAACGGCGAGCGATTCGCTGCCGCCGCGTCCCGCCCTTCCTGCCTGCTGCCAGGTGCTCGCTATCGTGCCGGGATAACCCGTCATCACCGTCGCGTCCAGCCCACCGACATCTACGCCCAGCTCCAGCGCATTCGTCGCCGTGACCCCGACCAGCCTGCCGGTGAAAATTCCCTGCTCGATCCCGCGCCGCTCCTCCGGGGTATAGCCTGCCCGATACGACATGATGCGGGCTGCGAGGTCAGGCGCACGGCGTTCCAGGCTGTTCTTCGCATAGCGCAGAATTAACTCTGCGCTCTTGCGGGCTTTGGTGAAGGTGATATTGCGGACACCCTGTGTGACGAGGTCGGTAAAGAGCGAGGTCGCCTCCATGTTTGCGCTACGCCGTTTCTTCTGCCCCGCATCCAGGAACGGGGGATTCCAGAAGACGAAAGTACGCGGCCCGCTCGGTGCACCGTTGCCGTTGACGACGACGGTACGCTCCACGCCAGTCAGTCGCTGCATCAGCTCTTCCGGGTTGGCGATGGTCGCCGAGCAGCACACAAACTGCGGATTGGCCCCGTAGTAGGCGCAGGCGCGGCGCAGGCGGCGCAGAATATGGGCCACGTGCGCCCCGAAGACGCCCCGGTAGGAGTGCATCTCGTCCACAACGACATACTTCAAGTTTCGGAGAAACGCGCCCCACGAGGTGTGGTAGGGTAGAATACCGAGGTGCAACATATCGGGGTTCGTGAGGACGATATGCGCTCCTTTTTTGATGAAGCGGCGTTCGGCGGCAGGCGTATCGCCATCGTAGGTGGCAAAGCGAACCGTCGGGAAGAGGCCGAAATCGTTGAGTTTACCGAGCTGATCCTGCGCGAGGGCTTTGGTGGGGAAGAGGTAGAAAGCCCGCGCCCGTCCGTCATTCAGCACGGCATCCAGGACAGGCAGATTGTAGCAGAGCGTCTTGCCGCTCGCCGTCGCCGTCACGACAGTGACATTCTCCCCGTTGCGGGCGGCATTCACGGCTTCGGCCTGATGTGCGTAGAGGCGCGACAGGCCCATCTCCGTCAGACGTGCTTCCAGAGCCGGAGCCAGGGGACGCTCCAGCTCGCCATAGTGCGCCGAACGGGCAGGAATCTGCTCGACGTGCGCGATCTGACCCTTGTAGAAATCGGTACGCTTGAGGTCGGAGAGATAACCGGCAAAATCCATGTCAGGCCGACTGCTGTTTGGCGCGGCTCTTCTCGACCATTTTGACGAGAATGATACTGCCAAAATAGAGCAGGAGCATGGAACCGCACATCAAAACCCAGGACATCGGGTCGTTGGCCGGGGTAAACAGGCCGCCGAGTAGAGCGATCAAGACTCCCCATCGCCAGTTTTTAATCAGTCCCTTTGACGTTACCAGCCCCATGAATGCTCCGCCCATCAGAACGACCGGTAACTGAAACGATAAGCCAAACACCGCCATCATCTTGACGAAAAACATGATGTAGTCGTTGGGGTCCTGCATCAGGACGGCTCCCTTGGGGAAGTCGTCGAGGTAGGAGAGGAACCAACCCATCGCATAAAACATTGTCGCGTAGGCGACGGCGATGCCGCAGAGCAACAAGACCACGGAGAGTGGAACCAGCATTCGCAGCGGTTTGCGCTCGGAAGGGGTCAGGGCGGGCAGCAGGAACAGCGCGAACTCGCGTACCACCAGCGGTGACGTGATAATCAGCCCGAAAATTACTCCGATGGTCAGGCGCACTGTGAAGGGTTCGTAGAAGTTATGAAACACTATAGACATATACGGCGCGGTCGAGGGATGGCGATGAATCCACTCCACTGCCTCTGCCAGCTTGTTGAACTCTTCCCGCGAGGGAGGATCGTGTACGGCTTTCGGCAACAGCAGGATGTCCTGCCCATCCTCTGAAACGAGGCGGTCGTGCTGAATTCCTTCTTTTTTAATCCGCTCGGTATTGCGTTTGTGCATCTCCCGCTCGAGAGGGCGATACATCGAGCCGTAGAGCGGAGCGAAAAAGTTATACGCCAGGACGGCCCCGATGACCAGATACCAGAGGGATCGGATGATATGGGTACGCAGCTCACCGAGATGTTCGGTCAGTTCCATGCGTTTGTCGTCGGTGTGCGATTCACTGCGGAGCGCGGCCATGCTCTCAACCTCTCCGTCCAAAGGGACAAAACCTGCGGTGCAGAGAAGACCGGGCTTTCTGCTGCATCCGATACTCTATCAGACGAAATCCAATAGTACGATGTTGCATTATACACAAGAAGAGGCGGAGGGTGCAAGGATGCGCCCTCCGCCTGCGAAATGATCAGGATCGGTGACTATCGCATTCGCTGCCGGTTACTTATGTTTCCGGCTGGGTTTGGCAGTCTTTTTGACCGGTTTCATGGAGACGGTCTTCGTCATCGGAGCAGAAGTTTCGCCGCCAGTGTTGGAGACGAGCGTGGTGTCGGTGACGGCTTTGATGGTGATCGCGTGATCTACCGGTTCCGTACTGCCGCTGCCGCCGCCGGAGCGTGAACCCAGAATGTCGGAGAGCGTCTTGCCTGCACCAGAACCGCTGCCGTTCCGTCCGGCAGCGCCCGGATAGCCGCCATTAGATCCGCCGGGATATCCACCACCAGAGTAGCCGCCTGTGGCGGGAGAACCGCCCGGATAACCGCCTGCGCCCGGACTGCCACCATAAGGACTGCCGGGATAGCCTGCCGCACCCGGTCTGCCCTGTCCGTAGCCGCCGGTTGCGGGACTGCCGCCCGGATAACCGCCCGCGCCCGGACTGCCACCGTAAGGACTGCCCGGGCTTCCCGGTCGGCCCTTACCGGCAAATCCAGGCGAGCCACCCTCATCACCCTGAATGCCACCGCCCTTACCGACGCCGCCGGGGAATCCGCCGGGGCCGCCAGGATAGCCGCCTGAGCCACCGGGGTAACCGCCCGGACTACCGGGTGACCCGGCGCTGCTGCCGCTGGTAGAGTAGGTGGTGCGGCCGGAGACCGTGAGGCTGCGAGTCGTCTTTACCAGAACGCCCGAGTTGTAGGCGATGTAGATGTCGCGGTCAAAACTGAGGGTCGGGTTGGTGACATCCGCCGGGCCAAACTGAACAGCCTTGACGCCAGCCGGGGTGCCTTTATAAGACTGATGAATGCGGGCGGTGGGATAACCGTCCTGCCATTCAAGGTCAACGAGCTTGTTGTCTATCTTGACACGGGGCTGAAGCGCTTCCGGCATTCCGGGAATATCCAGACGCTGCCCTTCGGTCTGCCAGGTGTACCCGGCTTCGACGCGGGCTGTGGGCAGTTCCGGCAGTTCCAGCGTGTTGTTCACCGGGAGGCCGAGCGACAGGAACTCCGCGAGACCCGCCGCCGTGCCGATCTCGAAGAAGGCTTTGCCGGTCGGGGCGAGTTCCTGATAGACGGAGTTGGAAAGCTGGCCCGGATCGAGGGTCGTCTCTGCGCCGTTCTGAAGAATAGAGAGTTCAGTGAGTTTGTTGCGGACGAGGGCGACATCCATGCCCTTGTCACTGTCAAACCGAACGTCCTGAATATCGAAGTGAATCTTGCTCTTCACGTCCGCAAGATTCTGATCGCTGGTCGTCGTCCCGGTCTCAGAGACGCCGCCCACGATGAACGATTTGCCTTCACGGGAGTAGTCACGGTTGACACCCTCGGCGTATTTGTAGCGAAGCAGAAGCGAGGTCGGGCCATCGTGAATGATGTTCGCGACGTTTACCTTCACTTCGCTGCTGCCCTTTTCGCCAGAACCAGTCGTTCCGCTCGGCTCAAAGAGGACGGCGCGGATGGTATGTTCGCCATCGCTGATCTTGTCCGATTTGGTATTCCAGACGTAGGTGAAAGGCTTGCCCGCGTCATCAGACTCTTCCGGGGCGAGGGCCAGGGCGAACTTGCCGTCCACATAGATGGCGACAAATCCATTCGTGCCGATGCTCGCACGCGGTATTTCGATCCGAACTTTCTCACGTACGCTCGAACCGTCGAGCGGCTTGCGAATGGTGAAGGGGGACTGCCCCTGCGCGTGAGCCGCGCTGATGTTGGCGACTCCGCCCAGAATGAGGGCGCAGACGCTGAGTTGCAAAGCTTTATGGATAGTCATGGGAGACTCCCTTTCTGGTATGTCCGACGTGACATCTCAGTGTATCATGTTCCGAAACGAAAGTCAACGTGCTAACAGCACCTTGACAGCCGTCGAAAGATTGAGCTACCATTTTTGTCGGGTAATAGTGTAAAAGGGTTCATCTACTGAGAATGGCTGTATCAGCCGGGGGCGGCATTGGCACGAATGAGGCAGTGCCTGACGTAAAGAAAAATAGGCTGCCGGGGTAGCCGAACAGTGTAATAAGGAGATGGTCATGCAGTATCGCACTCTGGGGGATACCGGACGCGAAGTCTCGACAGTCGGTTTCGGTGTCTGGACAGTCGCGACAACGATGTGGGGCATCAATGACGACGCGGTTGGCCTCCATCTGTTGCGGCGTGCGCTCGAACTCGGCGTCAATTTCTTCGATACAGCGGATGTCTATGGCGATGGCAAAGGCGAAACGCTGCTTGCGGACGCGGTGGGAGACCGCCGTGACGAAATCGTCATCGGGACGAAATTCGGCTATGACTTCTACAATTCGCCGGGAATTCAGCCGGGGCAGCGGGAACGCCCGCACGACTGGTCTCCCGCTTTCGTGCGAAAAGCCTGCGAAGAGAGCCTGCGGCGTCTGCGTACCGACCGGATTGACCTCTACCAGATGCACAACCCGCGTATGGACGCCCTTCAGAACGACGACCTTATCGCTACACTGGAAGCGCTGAAAGTGGAAGGCAAGATACTCTCTTATGGCGCGGCGCTTGGCCCCGCTCTGAAAGCCGACCGTCAGATCGAAGAGGGCCTGTACAGTGTGGCGAACCGACAGATCGCCGTGCAGATCATCTACAATATGCTCGAACAGGTTTTAGGAGCCTCCATCTGCCCCGTCGCCGCGAAGCACCATGTGCCGGTTCTCGTGCGCGTTCCCCATGCCTCGGATATGCTTCTGGAACGGGTGACGGAGGACACCGTGTTCTCTCCGAACGATCACCGCAGTTTCCGGCAGGTGAACGAAGCGATGAAGCATGAGTGGCAGACCAAAGGAGTCAAGAAGGTGGCGCTGTTGAAGTTCCTGACGCAGGGAACCGGGCGCACACTGGGGCAGGCCGCGATTCAGTTCCTGCTCAGCCAGTCCTGTATTCCCTCGGTCTTTCCGAACATCTACGACGAACCACTGCTGGAAGAACTGGCGGCTGCCTCGGATACCCCCCCGCTGACAGCGGACGAACTGAAACGTGTCGCGCAGCTTTACGAACATAATTTCTATCTGGAGGAGCCGGTAACGGCGTGATTCCGGTCTGGGATGCTACAGGTTGTCAGAACTGCTTCTGTTGGCAATATGTAACAATCGGGTTCCGCTGCGGTCTAAGAGGAGTGAAGCCGGAAATTCCGCTTCTCTATCGTCCACTATCGAGATCGTCCACTATCGAGGACGGCATATCTCGTTCTCGGAAGGAATTCGTGAAGACCTTGACCCGCAGCCTCGTTCGGATAGGATATAAATCGAAACCCACGCGCACACGCGCTACACATAGACCGTTCACCATCCTGCTTGCGCTCTGCCTGATGCTCGGCGGAGGCAGCCGTTTTACACCGGCCACTGCCTCAGTGGCGGAATCGCTTGGAGAAACTTTGCCCGTCGTGATTTCGGCGGGCGCGGATCATGATATTAAAAAATGGGACGCGAACGGCAAACTGGAAAGCACGCTCGGCTCCCACGGCGATTCCGTGAACGCCCTGCTGCTTGTCGGCTCGGACACCCTGATCTCCGTCGGAGAAGATGGAGCGTGTAAAATCTGGAGCCTCACTGACGGTCGGTTGGTCCTGAATATTGACGCGGTGAAGGGAGGCATTCTCTCTGTCGCCCTGAGTCCGAACAAGAAGACGCTGGCAATGGGCACTGCGGGCGGCAAAATCGGTTTGTGGGACAAAGCCACCGGACGCAAAGACAGTGAGACGGACGCGCACAACGATGGCGTTCGCGCCTTGCATTTTGCCTCGGACGGTACGATGCTCATCAGCGTCAGTTCGGACAGGCAGATGCGGTTCTGGAAGGTGACGGCGGGCAGCAAGCCCGCGCTCGACTATCATTCCAATATCAGCGCCCACGATGAGGCGGTCAATGGCCTATCGCTATCGCCGGATGACCGCACGATTGCTACGATCTCGTCGGATGGCTATCTCAAGACATGGATGCGGAGCGGGGGCGCACTGATCAACCGCATGAAAGTGTGTGATCGTGGCGCAGCCGCTGTCGCCTATTCGCCGGACGGTCGCACGATTGCCACTGGTGATGAGGAAGGGCGTGTCCGGCTCTGGAACGCTGGTTCCTGTGCGCCGATCTCGACGCTGGGCAGCCACGACCGGGCGGTCACCTGTCTGGCCTGGTCCTCCGACGGCAAATTCCTGGCCAGCGGCGGCGCAGACAAGACTCTGCGTTACTGGAGTCTGGATAAGGGCAAGCAGGCGGCGCGGATCACCGCGCACGATGGGACAGTAAAAGCGGTTGTCGTTCTGCCGTAGCCCAACCGGGACGGGGAACTCATTTTTAGCAGGGAGTGTAGCATGGAAAATCGTGGACGCACGATGGTTCAGTTCGGGTTCTATAAGTTCGATGCGGCCTGGCGGCGACTGCCGAAAGAGGTACGGGAGCAGGACAAAGCGGAGTTCGCCTGCGCCGTGGAAGAGGCGGCGGACGCGGCGATGGTCAAGTGCTACTCCACCGTCGGGATTCGGGGGGATGTAGACCTGCTGCTATGGAGCGCGTCTCCCGACCTCGATATCATCCGGGAAAATGCAATTCGGATTCTGAACACCGGCCTGGGCCGTTGGGCGACGCAGCCGTACTGCTACCTCGCCATGACCAAGCAGTCCGACTACACCGACCCGCACGAGAAGAACGCCCCGGAAGGCCGCCGCCTGATTCTGCGCCCGACCGGCAGGAAATATCTGTTCGTCTATCCCTTCGTCAAGACTCGCGAATGGTATCTCCTCCCGCTGGAAGAGCGGACGAAGATCATGCACGGTCATATTGACGTGGGCCACAAGTTCCCGTCTATCAAACTGAACACGACCTACTCCTTCGGCATTGACGACCAGGAGTTCGTGGTCGCCTTCGAGACCGACATTCCCGCCGACTTCCTTGATCTGGTGAAAGCGCTGCGCGAGACGGTCTCCAGCAAATACACCCTGCGCGATACTCCCATCTTCACCTGCGTTCAGCTCCCTCTCAAAGAGGCTCTCGACGCCATCGGATAACGCAGCGATGACGCGGACCCTGACCGAAGCGGTAAAAGCGCGGGCGCGAGAATTAGGCTTCGACCTCGTCGGCGTGACGGGGGCGGAGCCTTCGGCCTTTGCGGAGGAGTATCGGGACTGGATCGCGCAGGGCTACGCCGGAGAGATGGACTACCTGACGCGCAATCTCCATCGTCGCCTCGACCCGCGTGAACTCCTGCCCGACGCTCGGTCCATCATCGTGGTCGGGATGAACTACTATGCCGACACGGAAGAGGGGCCGGGAATGCCCCCTCCCGACCCCGACCTCGCCCTTTTCGCCCGCTACGCTCGCGGCGACGACTATCACGACGTGATGACCGCACGACTGCGGGAACTGCTACGCTTCTTGCAGGAGCAGACTGGCCCCGAAGCGCAGGGGCGCGTCTATGTGGATGCTGGCCCCCTCCTCGAACGCGAAGTCGCGCAGCGGGCGGGCCTCGGCTGGTTTGGCAAGAATACCCTGCTCATCAACACTCGTCGCGGCTCCTACTTCTTCCTCGGTGAGATCGTAACAAGCGTCGCTCTGGAGTTCGATTCACCCGCGCTTGGTGGCTGCGGCACCTGCACCCGTTGCCTCGATGCCTGCCCGACCGGGGCCATCCTCGAACCCTACAAAGTCGACTCACGCCGCTGTCTCTCCTACCAGACCATCGAACTCAAAGGCGACATTCCCACCGAATTCCATCTCGCCCTCTCCGCTTCCGGCAACCGCGTCTATGGCTGTGACATCTGTCAGGAGGTCTGCCCGTTCAACCTGAGCCGTGCCACTCCCACCGACGAAGCCGCTTTCCAATCTCGAGATGTGACCATTAAGAACAGCGTCACGAACCTGCTCTACCTGACGGAAGAGGAGTTCCGCGAGAAGTTCAAAGGCAGTCCGGTCAAGAGAGCTAAACGACGAGGACTTTTGCGGAACGCCGCCTTAGCGCTCTGTATGCGCGACGATGAGGAAGCAGTCGCTGCCCTGGAACATGCACATAACGACCCTGAGCCACTTGTAAGAGAAGCTGCAACGCAGTCGTTAGAAACGATTCGGATGAGGAAGTCTGGCCTGTCATAGTATTGTAGTGGCAAATTCGCTTTTTGTTCACAGAACACATAGCTTGGCAGGACACTTTGTTTGCTCGGTAGCCTTCCATGAGCGGGGCGCACCCTATCGCATAAAAATGCCTACTCCCCCGGAATCGGGGGCCGGGGGGGAGTTATTGTCCAGTCAGCTTGAGAGGAGGGTATAATAGCTGCGTACGGGACTGTTAATCGTCTTATGTTCTTCACCAGGACATAACAGTTCCGTACGCAGATGTTTCTGTAGTATTTTGAAGACTGATAGCGCCTCTGCCCTGGAAATCTGACGGGAGGACTTCTGTGTATACGTCTGCTGACATCGCAAAACTAGTAAAGCATACACGATTGGGTTTAGATATAACCCAGGAGAATCTTGCAATGGCGGCGGGGACAGGTCTAAGCTTCATCAAAGACCTGGAGAAAGGGAAACCGACCTGTGAGATAGAGAAAGTACTTACTGTCCTAAGTACCCTTGGCATCCAGGTAACACTCACATCGCCTATCGAGGAAGCTCATCAGAAGGCGAATGCAGAACGGGAGCGTGCACATGGCACGAGAACTCGACGTTTACCTTGACAAAAATCTGATCGGTAAACTAGCACCTCACCATTCGCGTAATCGGGGAGCCTAAAATCGAATTATTCCTCATAGATGTAGCGATCCATTGGCAAATGCCTCTCCATACAGGCTGGAATGACCAACAATTTTTCTACAAGCCGGTCTGAGTGCCAACAGAATGCCCCTGTCGGGCGTCGTGTGCCTCAAAATCCTTTCGGAATGCAGACGTGAGT
>JBBRLP010000097.1:0-21584 GCA_038231295.1 Chthonomonadales bacterium | reverse complement strand
GGCACTAGGGTAGAGCAGATAGTCTCCCAAATATCTGCTAAAATCATCGTGTTAGCGCTCCTTTATCGATTTGATCGGCAAAACCAAATTCGACAAGGAGTGCTAACTCTCATTGTTCTAGGACATTTGCAAAAGGCTCAAATGGCAAAAAAGCCCTCAATTCGTCGAACAATTTCCAAAAGCGGCTCGTCTCACCCCTGAGACACGGAAATGCGCTTGATTGACTGCAAAATATCCGCAGGCTACAGCAAGCAGCCAGTGTTATCTCCGGCAATATATGCCGGAAGTCGGTCATCCAGCAAATCTTCTCTCAAGGGAAGATAAGGATCAGAGACAAATTCCCTGATCGTTTCCTTGCGAGAGTGACCGACCTGCCCATTCTTCTGAACACTCAAGGAAGGGCTGTTCCATTCGTCCATGTGACTATCATTCGTCAAAGAGTGCCCAATCGCGCTCTGGTCCGCAGGAGAATTCCAATGAAAATAACGGTTTCTAAAACAGCCAATCGTACACCACGCCGAGCCTTTACCCTTATCGAACTTCTCGTCGTCATCGCTATTATCGCGATACTGGCTGCTATACTTTTCCCTGTCTTCGCTCAGGCCCGTGACAAAGCGCGGCAGACCACCTGTCTTTCCAACATGAAGCAGGCGTCTCTGGCGGTGGTCATGTACCAGCAGGACTACGACGAGACTTTCCCCCTGGACGACCAGGAGTTCACCGGCGAAAAATACAACTACGATATGAGTTGGGTGAAGTCGGTTCAGCCCTACGTCAAGAATCTGGCGATGTTCTCCTGTCCGAACGGCGCTTACGACCCCAGCGTGGATGGAAAGCCGGACGCCGACCCGACGCACTCCGGCGCAGCGGGATCGGAAACCGACACCGCGACCTATACGACCATCGGTGGCCCGGTTGCGAGCTACGGTATGCCGCCGACGCAGCAGTTCCTGCAGGGTACGAACAACGTGACCGACTATCGCTACTTCAGCGCCAACCCGCCGTATGGCCCCTACTCGACCACTCCCCTGTGGCAGGGTCTGGGTGGCTTCGCCGACACGCAGAAGGCAGGAGCCTGCTATCTGCCCGGTTTCGTTACTCCGTCTCTGGCGAACGCGCAGCTCGCCCGTCCTGCGGAGGAAGTGCTGATTGAAGAGGATCAGTTCTGGGACTCCGGTGGCTGCGGCGGTTTCCCGGCCTACCCGCGTCCTCGCCACTCCAAAGAGGCGCCCGACAAGACGAAGTCTCCTGCCTGGCCGAAGGGCATCATCAACATCGCGTATGTTGACGGACATGCCAAAGCGTTCAAACCGCAGGCGCTCTTCGCAGTGACCAAAGACCCGTCCGGCGACTACTTTACGCACTACTGGCCGTTTAAGTAAGTCCCATTCCTCTCATTCCCGAAGGCTCCTTTCCAGGGAAAGGAGCCTTTTGTTGCGCCTGCCCTCGCACAGAGGGAAGCGCTTGAAAAAAAGTTTTCGCTTTTCATGATATTCCGGGAACAAATCCGTCCGCTATTACGTCATATAGTCTGTGAGCGCGGGTACACGTGCCTGCGCGAACCTAAAACGAATATTTGCCTGTTCTTCGGCCATGATTGCTGAAAACAGAGAGACAAGGCGTCTTTATGTTGATGATCTGATCCCGCTTCCCTGCACTGTAGGGGCCGTTGGATTTTGGAGACCTCATCACGATGAGGTCGCTTTTTGTATTTTCCAGGTGAACTGAATAGCGTTCCCCATCTACGTGTTCGTTTCCCACAAGCGGCATTGTATGTCGCTCCAGGCAGGCCAGGTTCGTCTGCGGGCAGGAGACCCTCCAGCCCTGTAACGCCGAATACGCAACCCAGCAAATCCATTCGCTGCGTTGCCCGCCACTGTCAGGAGATAACAAGAATGATCACCACAACCCAGATGACTACAGCTTCCGATACGAACTCCACCGCAACTGCCCAGACCGTCGGAAATTCGACCTCTGAGAATGTTCTTATCGAGCGCTGCAAGTCCGGCGATGTCAAAGCCTGGGACACCCTGATCCGCACCTATGAGAAATCCGTGTATAAGTTCGCCTACTCGCTCTGCCGAAACCATGACGAAGCGGGCGACATCGCGGGCCAGGTCTTCCTGAGACTCTACCAGAACCTGCACACCTTCCGCTATGAGGCGAGTTTCACCTCGTGGCTGTTCCGCATCGTCCGCAACACCTATCTCGACCTGTGCGTCCGCCCGGCCCACCGCAGCCACTTGAGCCTGGACGCGGGCATGAACAGCGATGGCGAGCCGAACGTGGCCCGCGACATCATGGACCCCTCCCCGCAGCCCGAAGCGATCTGCATGGACAACGAGGTTGCCCAGATGCTCTCGAAAGCCATTCAGCATCTTCCGGCGTATCAGCGCCAGGTACTGCGGATGTACCACACGGAAGGCAAATCCTACGAAGAGATTGCAGAAGCGACCGGCCTCTCCATCGGAACCGTCAAGTCCCGTCTGAACCGCGCCCGCACCATGCTGCGCGAGCGGTTGGCCCCCTACCAGGAGACCCTGCTGGCGGCCTGAGACGCTTCTGAATCGATCCGCCCCTCTCTTCTCATGACGGAAGAGAGGGGCATTTTATTGGAAGCATCTTATGGCGCTTCCCGCTCTGTGCATCTCTTTGTCTTGAGGTAACGTCCGGCGCAAGGGCGACGAAACCGCTGTCCGACCCGATCAAGCGCGGGGATGGGCTTTGCGGTAGATGTCTTTCAGGCGGTCGTTGGTGACGTGGGTATAGATTTCGGTGGTGGTGATGGCGGAGTGTCCGAGCAGTTCCTGAATAGTGCGGAGGTCAGCCCCCTGCGCGAGGAGGTGGGAGGCAAAGGAGTGGCGCAGGACGTGCGGCGTGACATTCTCTTCCAGCTCGGCCTGCTCAGCGAAGCGCCGCACGATGCGGCGTATCTCTTCGCGGGGGATACGTCCACCGTCTGGGCCGGGGAAGAGAAACGGGCTGCGGGCCTCTTCAATCGTTTGGGGCAGGTCGCGGGCAGCGCGGCGGCCACGCCGTTTCGGAAGCAGAGTCGTCGCGGGTTCCGGGGCCGCTCCCGCCACTATGCGCTTGCGCTGCTCCAGATAGAGGGTCACGTAGTCGCAGGCCACCTTGCCAACGGGAACGATCCGCTCCTTGCGCCCCTTACCGAAACACCGCACCGTCATTCCTTCCAGATCGAGATCGTCAATCGTCAAACCCGTCAGTTCCGAGACGCGCAGACCTGTGGCGTAGAGCATCTCACAGACGGCTTTGTCGCGCAGAGAACGCGGGCTAGAGGGATCGGGCTGATGCAGCAGACGTTTGACTTTGGCAATAGAGAGGGTATGCGGCAGGCGACGGGTGCGCTTACGCCCTTCCATTCCCGCCATGAAGTCGTCTTTCCGCACCTCCTCGATGACGAGATACTTCGCGAAGGTATGCACCGTCCCGACTTTGCGGGCAATGGTGTTTTCGCAGATACCGCGATCCTGCAACTGCGCGATATAGGCGAGGACGTGGCTCTCCAGCAGGTCTTCCGCCGTCCGCACCCCCCGCTGCAAAGCCGTCAACAGGAACTGGTCCATGTCCGTCTTATAGGCCGTGACCGTGTGCGGCGACATTCCCCGCTCGGCATCCACGTAGACCAAAAATCTGTCTATATGTGTCTGTAGTTCGCTCATGCCCTACAGTTCGCTGCCGAACGCGAAATTCCTCCTATTCGGTGTTTAGGTGGGCAGGGCCGATTGACAGTCGGAGAGGGAGAGAGGTAGAATGCGGGGCGAGAATAGGCGATGCAGTGCAGGCAGTGGGGAAGAGGAGTACGACGGTGCGATTTCATGGCGTGATGGCGATGGTGCTGGTGCAGGATATTGAGCGAGCCTTGCGGTTCTATCGGGACACGCTCGGCTTCACGGTCGCCGAAGAGGAAGAGGACTGGGTCATCTTCAACGAAGGCGTCGGATTACAGGTCTCCCCGGACCCGATCCCGGAAGTAAACATCGCTTTCACAGCGGTTCAGGTGACGCTTCAGGTGGACGACGTGCAGGCCGCCTTTGCGGAACTGACAAAAAAAGGCGTTCCGTTTCTCATCCCGCCTACGACATCCGGCAGCGCGGCCTTCGCCACTTTCCGCGACACGGAAAACAATATGCTGCAACTCATGGAGCTATAGCAATGAACCCCCGTAAGGCTTTCACCCTCATCGAACTGCTGGTTGTCATCGCGATTATCGCGGTGCTGGCCGCTATTCTGTTTCCGGTCTTCGCGCAGGCGCGTGAGAAGGCGCGTCAGACTTCGTGCGCCAGCAATGCGCGGCAACTTGGAATGGGCGTTTTGATGTATCTCCAAGACTATGACGAGACGCTGACCCCTGTCGCGATTGCCTCGGCGGACGGCAACGGAGTTTTGTGGCCCGTGCTGGTAGCCCCCTACGTCAAGAACGAGCAGGTGCGGCGCTGCCCGAGCGACGTGCGGGCGAAAAGCAACTCCTATGGCCTGAACGAGATCACCTTCCCCGACCTGACCGACCCCGGCAACCTCCAGACCCGAATTCTGACACTGGCGGCGTTTCAGACCCCCTCCTCAACCGTCATGTTAGGCGAACTCGGCACACAGGACGACCTCAAGACCGACCGCCCTGATGCTTACAAACTGACCGCCCCGGACTATCCCCTGAACGACGCGGCGGATGCCCGGCCAAGCGCACGGCACTTCCAGAGCGTCACCCTTACCTGGATGGACGGCCACCAGAAGCCCGCACGTCTCGAACAGTTCTACACCAACCAGACCCCGCCTGACAGATGGTTCACGCCCTGAGCGTTGCTCCGGTGCGTTGCTGCCCTACTCTTCCACTTCCTCCGGCTTCGACTTGTCACGCCAGACAAGGAAGAGGACCAGCGCCGAGAGAATCATCAGCACCGTGAACATGAGTATCGGCCCGCCGGTAATGCCCGCGATTTTGCCGCCGAAGTCGTTCATCAGGAAGTCCATGCGGTCAATGAGCAGGGCGAGGCGCGCCATGATCGTTGAGCCGAAGATGGCTCCGAAGGAGAACATCATCAGCCAGCGGCCCAGTTTCGCCGAGCCTTTCAGCACGGGGTGCTTCTGCTCGAAGGAGAAGAAGAAGTAGGACATGACGCAGAGCAGGACGATCAGGAAGACCAGATTGTTGAGGGCGTCCGGCAGCGTAACGGCCTTGATCGCGGGATGATCGGCGGTCTTCTCAATGACACCGTGCGGGATAATAGGGCGGAAGGTGGTGACGATCTGCGGCCAGGAATCCCCGACGAACCCCTGAAAGGTCTGCCCCGATCCTACTCCGAGGAAGAAGCCAATGACCAGACGGGCGATCCAACTGTTTTTCTTCGAGTAGATAAAGTAGAAGCAGAGGCCGAACACCAGAAACAGAATATAGAACGATTTGCCCTCGTTCCACATCGGCTCCCACCATTTTGGCAGCAGCACGTCCGTCCAGGTATTGGCGATCAGGTAGCCGGTCGCCAGCCCCAGAAAGAGATGCTCGAAGAGACGGTAAATCTTGTTCTCTTTGTACAGCACGGAATAGAGGCCAAGGGTACAGAGCGCCCCCATCCAGAGAATAATCATCTCTTTGTTTGATGCAAGCCATGCGCTCATGCCGCACCTCCCGCTTTGCGCTGCTTACTGCGCTCCAGCACCATGGCGATATTGCCCAGAATGATAAACCCGATGAGCAGCAGATGCGCGACCGAAAGCGAGTTCGAGGCGCGGGTCGCCCGCCCGAAGGTATCCAGCATTTGTTCGTACTCCACCGCCCCCTGCAATCCCTGAAGCATCCCGACGATCTGTCCGCTGTCGAGGTAGTTAAAGGCTTCGGGAGCCATGACGGCGGTCGGGGCGAGACCCATCGGAATCTTGTAGGGGCCTTGCATAAACTGAATATAGATCGTGTAGCTATTGGTCGGGTTCACGTTCAGAATCATCGCCACGTCCTTCGCCGAGTGGATGCCCTTCATAACCTCCAGCGCACCGACCGGCTGATCGTGAATGTCCTTTGCCAGCGTGTTAGGAACGTCTTTGACCAGCGCCCGCACAAAGTTCTGCTGATCCACGCGGTAGCCGAAATTGACCCAACTGACGCCCTCTTTGATGCCGTAGCCCTGCTTGTTGTACTCTTCCTGAAGGCGCAGAGAGATGTTCTGCGCGAGGGTTTTGCCCTGAGGATCGAAGGCCAGAATTCCGAAGCGAATCTTCTTTTTGTGCCACATCAGCATCAGATGCCGAAGGAGGACTTCGGTCTGTGCGCCGTTTTCGCCGCGTGTTCCCGCGCTGTAGTCCGGGCCAAACAGCACAAAACTGTTCTCAGGCAGCTCTTCGATGGCGTCATAGAGAGCCTTCGTCGGCGGGGAGATGGCGACCGGAACGCGAAACTTGACGAAGAACGGCAGGGTGACCGCGAGCAGCAGAAAGACGTACAGGACGCGCCGATCTACCTCCTGGAGTAAGCGCAGCACATTCACGCGAGACTTCCTTTCCCTATGTTACCGGCGCACAGGCCGGAAAAGAGTGTCGTAATGAGCATGATCGGTTCTCTCACGAGTCGAAGTAGCTTCCCCGCTCCAGGCCGAGCCAGATGCGAAGCGCGACGGCCAGACCGCCAATACCGAGGCCAAAGGCGATAGCACGGGTAGCGGCGGCATTGGGAATGGTCAGAATCCACGAGCGAATGAGATCAATGTGCAGGAAGTGGAAAAAACTCTCCTTGGGTATCCAACTCGTCAGCATCTGACCGAACGCGATCTGACCGAGCATTACGATAATCGCAGTCGTCAGCAGCAGCGTCGCTTCGACGGAGCGGATACGGAAGGCACGATAGGCGGCGGAGACGATATAGAAGGCCACGATGGAGAACATAGTCGCATCGAGATTGGAGAGGCCGCCGATGAACAGGATTTCGTAGAGATTCTTGTTGATGGCGTTGGGATGGGCCTTTTGTAGAATCCCGATGCAGGTCATTATTACCAGGCTCAGGAAAAAGGCTAGGCTGTTGAAGGAGCCGGCGCCGCCCTTCATCAGCCGTTTGCCATGCACCTGACACAGGTTGATGACGCCCAGCCCGACCGTCCAGCCCAGAATGGCGTTGGTGAAGTTGCCGAAGGGTTGCACGGTGAAAGTCAGAAAGTTCCCGACCGCCTTGGGATCGTCGGCAGTGGGCATGGGATGCGTGGGGAAGAAGAACTCCACCGTCGCATAGAGGCCGCCGAGAAACGTGATGGCGCGTATGATCGGGCGTCGAAACCTCAGCGGAACCAGCATTAGCAGGCCAAGTACGACGACGCTTGCCACCGCGAACAGCAAGATCATCCCGATATTCGGCCCGACAGGCGCTTTCACAGGCATAGTGTGTCACTCACTCTCTATTTGAACAGTGTCCCGAAGGATTTGCCCAGGACGGGCGCAAAACTTGCCAGTGCGGCCCCGAACACGATAACAGCGATCAAGATACCTTTTGCGATGTCCTGTCCCACCATGCTGCCGAGCAGAGTGGGTTCACGGGAGAGGTAGGCGCTGGCGGCGTAGAACTCGTCCCCGATGATGACATAGTCGCAGGCGGCGATAAAGAAGGGTATCTGCGTGGTACTCGGCGTTCCCGCAACCTGAATCGCGCCGACTTGCTGCCCCGTCTCGGCGAAGATGAGCGCTTCGGCATAGAAGAGACCGAACAGGAAACTGGCGGCGACCTTTTCGCGGTAGACGATACCGGCGGTGGCGGCGGCAAAGGCAAATTGGCGGTTTGAGAGGAAGCGCACGTCGTCCGGGTTGTACTGTTCAGGGCGGCCTTCGGAGACATAGGACTCCCGCACGGCCTCTTCCACAACCGGATATATCTGCGGGTCAGCGACGGGTACGATGGCGCGGGTATTGAAGCGGGCGGAGGACTTGATGATATAACTGGTGATGGCAAGCGCCTGGAGCGTCGGCACGTCCAGTCCGCCGAGGCCGATACAGCAGAGCATGGGACGGCCCATCTCGGTGGCGCGACCAATGGCTTCGTCTATCGCGCTCAGGCCCTGAATCCGGCGGATGAAAAGCTGTTTCTTCCGGGCGGTGAGGATCATGACGAGGATCGCCAGGCTCATCAGGGGAACCAGAATCCACACGGTCATATTGGCGTGTTCCATAGAGCGGAAGCCTTTCCCTAATCAGGAGGATGAGAGCGTATCGTTCGCGGCTTCGGCCTGCGTGTGCCGCTCTTCGATGCGCCGTATCAAACGCTCGACGTTCTCTCGCGTTTCAAACAGTTTCGCGTATTTCTGCACGTTCTCCGGCCCGAATAGCGGAGCCAGAAAGCCGGAGCCGAGCAGAATTCCCTGACTGGAGACAAAAGCCAGCGGCTTATGCATCTCCAGCATAAAGATGACCGGCGATTCCAGGCCGAAGCGATGCACCTTCGCGACGAGGCTCTCGATAAG
Organism: Chthonomonadales bacterium; assembly: GCA_038231295.1. Lineage (GTDB taxonomy): Bacteria > Armatimonadota > Chthonomonadetes > Chthonomonadales > Chthonomonadaceae > JANXLO01. Next base: position 13,131 of record JBBRLP010000097.1, on the reverse strand, counting down.
GTGATCGCGCTCCTCGTCCGGCAGGTCGGCGTCCCAATCGAAAAGCGCCATCAGCGTTCCGTTTCCAGCGTGGCGGTCACGGCGGTCGGCGGTGCGGCCTCGTCCTCTGTCGGCACAGGCAGAACGGCGGGCGCATACTGCCGGATGGCCTCCAGGACGGAGGCGCGGTCGCCTTGTTCGCCTTTGCGTGCAAACCGCAGGGTGATGCCCCGAAACGCATCCAGGCGCGAGGGCACAGCAAGCGGCGTCAGGGTCACGGCCCCGCGCTCGAGTAGAGAGCGCCGCGCCTCTTTCCAGGGCAGGTGCATCCGGCTGGTGAGGCTGTCGGCATAGACGCCCTCGGCGGTGATTCGGTAACGAAGCGGGAAAAGAAAGTCGGTGCTCGCGCCCAACAGCAACAGCACTGCCGCAAGAACGGGCAGAGCCTGATGAAACATCATCCAGATACAGCTCGACCCGAGGAGAAGAATCAGAACCAGCACCGGCAGACGCTGGGGATTTCGGCGGGCAAGATGCACCTGCCAGAGGAGCGACGGCGCGGCCTCGGCGGAGGTGTTTTCGGCGGATGGGGATATTTGCGTCGTTTGCGACATCTTCACTGGGCGATCACCCCGGCGGCAAGGCCTTCCCGCTCTTTACGGCTCCTGCACTCACTGCACACTTGACAGGCATTATAGAAGTTTTCCGTCCCACTGTCAAGCCCTTCGTACAGTCGCAAGCGCTCTGAGACAGCCTTCCAGCCCGAATATCTCTCTGAAACGACGAGCGAACGATTCCGTGACATGGCTGCACCGGAAAAAATCGCTGCCGTCGCGATCTCTCTGCCAGCGTAACCTGAGCAGGCTACTTTCGTGCGTGTGCAGCCTTACCGGAAGTTTTCTTGACAGGCGAAGTGGGACTTTTGGCAGGCTTTGTTTCGGGAGTGGAGAACTCCGGTGTGGGACGGGGAAGCCATTCCACTTTCAGGACGGGGTGCAGTTGGATGAGGTTGCCGGTTGGCTCCTGGGAGCCGTAGGCGCGTCCGAAGTAGCCGATGCCGGTGAGGCGGGCATGGCCGAGAATAGGTCTGGCAGTACGTTCGGGCTGAAACTTACCGTCGAACTGAGTGCGGGCCTCAGCGATCTGCTTCGCGAAGGGACTGGCGGGGTCTACGAAACCAGGGGCGGGGTCGGGCATCTCCATAACGAGGGTCTGGCCGGACGCGCCCCGCAAGGTTACTTTGTAGTCGCCGTCCGGCATGGCCTGACACGCGATAATATCTGCCTCGACCGTGTAGACGCTGGCCTCGACCGGATAGGCGCGGTGCGCCTGCATGGCGGGTGGCGTCTCTTTCAGCGGAAGTGTGGCCGGGCGTGGGAGTTTGAGCAGCGCTTCGATAGTTGTCTTCTGCGGAACGGGATTGATGGCCTGCGCTTCCGTGTCCGATGCCGTTTTCACCAGCCAGCGATCTTTGCCGGGGCGCGGCGGCGCTTTCGGGTCGGAGGGCTTCTTGTTCTCCACAGGCGACTTGGCGGCGGTTCCAGAGGGGTCGGGTTGCTGCGCCAAGGCTGCCTGCAAAAGACCCATTCCTATGAGACTGACAACGAACGACATGACGTGCCGCATGGCTCTCTTTTCTCCTGACGTGCGGGATGCAAGGTAACTTTCAAGATACCCGAAATCGGCTTGACTTTACTTCGTCTGAATGCTACACTCTGCCAAATTGCCCGCAATGGAGCGTTGTGCCTGACTCCTCGGTGTCAGCGCTGGTGGCGTCTATCACTCTGCTGTACCGCAGGCAACGCGCCTGAAGCGTTTTCACGGCGTCTGCCCGGAAGAAGGAGCCTCATGCCTACTCGTCCCGTCCTCCTGTTCGCCTCACCCAATCGCCGCGCCTTTACGCTGATCGAACTGCTCGTCGTCATCGCGATAATCGCGATTCTCGCTGCCATTCTCTTTCCTGTCTTCGCCCAGGCCCGCGAAAAGGCCCGACAGACCGCCTGTATCAGCAACGGTCGCCAGATCGGTATCGGACTGACGATGTATCTCCAGGACTACGACGAGGCGTTTCCACCTGCGGACTACGGCGCAGCCGTGACGACAGCACCTTTCACGCAGTTTGCCTGGTACAGCGGCGCGGGCGGCGCGGTCTACTATCCGCCCTGCTGCTTCGATCTGCTTCAGCCCTACGAGAAGAATCTCCAGATACACAAATGCCCTTCCGACGCCTCCGGCCTGCCGAGCGCCCTGACATTCAAGGTCAACGGAACCGGACAGCCTTTGCAGCCCCTTTCCTATGCGCTCAACCGCTATTTCTTCTATGACTACTCGACCTTCAAATTCAACCCTGCCGCCTCGACTGCGCTGGCGGCGATCATCGCGCCCGCCAACCGGATATTCGTCACCGAGAGCGTCTCCAGTCTGGGCCGCGAACTGATCGGCCCCAGCAACCTCAGCCTGACGACCGGCGGACAGCCCCCTCTGATGAGCCGCCACTCCGGTGGAGGTGTCTATCTCTATGCGGACGGTCATGCAAAGTGGCACAAACTGCCCGCCACCTGGGATCCAACCGCAGTCGGAGGCATCCCCTCCTCCGCCTGGAGCGCCCTCCCTGCCGCTGCCACTACCGCCCCAACCTCCCAGTACGCGCAGTGGTTTCCCTGGGTAGATAGCCCGGAAACCTGGTAACTCTCCTACGCAGGCGTTCTGGGTGTCGTCAGACTTCATTGGGTGTCGGCAGGCTGAACCCTGCCGCTCGGAGACCTTCGGCCAGGTACCCGCCTGCGCGAACACAGTTAGTTCAATCGGGTTGGTTCCGGTATTGCCGCAAGGGGGGCAGTGCAGGGGAGGTTGTTACATACTAACGGCACGTCAAAATCACGAGGTCGTGCCGTTCATTCCGGGCGCATAATCACCTGCTTCTCGTGCGCCGTTAGTATACGTTTGTGGCAGATAGTTGAACGCGATGAGTGGCCATCACACCCTGGACGTTTCCGAAGGAAACTGGGCCGAAAGTCAAATAGCGGGGACTTCAGTCCGTCGCACGTAAAGCAGTTTGGGTGGAAAGAGAAGAGGAGAAGCGCTAACCGAAAGCACGGCAGAGACTAGGTACCCGCCTGCGCGGGTACCTGGCCGCAGGCCCCCGAGCGGCAGGGTTCAGCCTGCCGGCTCCCAGTGAAGCCTGACGACCAACACAGTCCTGGAATCAGTTCAGGCAGAGACCGTCGAGTTGGCGGAAGCGGACGCGATAGGCGACAGCCTGGGGAACGTCCGTCACTTCGATGTGGAAGGGAGCCGCTTCGTCGGGGGGCAGGGGGTCGAAGGCGACCATACCGCTCTCCACCTGGACGGTGTGGTTCTGGGCATCCAGCAGTTCGACAACCGCCTCGACTTTTGCGAGAGGCTGGTGGTTATGACTGAGAACGCTTCCAGAGACGCTGACAAAACCGAGCCGACGTTCGATAGAGGCGGAAGCGAGCGAGGCCTTCGATTGCGAGGATTGTGCAGGAACGAGACGCAGGCCGGGAGCAGGACGCAGGGCCGTAACGACGCTCGCCGCTCCGACGACTGCCAGCCCGCAGAGAACCGAAACCGTACAGGCTCCCACCAGCAGACGCAGACGGCGCAGATTTGCGTTACGCGATTTGCGGGAACGCGGGGCGGGAGTGACGGTAAGGAGCGTATTTGGTTCCGGGTCTTGCCAGCGCAGTGGTAAACTCATCTCAGTTCCCTCCTCCGATTTCGAGCGGACGTGCGATCTTTCGGGCGATCCGTGCCTCAAGCGGCCTATCTAATATGCAGTATAACAAATAAGGCGTATACTTGTCAACCTGTTTTGCTGTTTTCAGGGGATTATTTTCTTTTGTAGACGCGCATACGTCTACCTAAGTTCCGTAAACGACCCCTTTTCGCGTTTTCGAACCACCTGTATCTGTCAGAGCAAATCCAGCAGAAGGCAAGGCTGTCAGCGGACCGTTTCAGGCGGTCTGCCCCTGTTACTCTATAGGACGAATAAAAAGCGGAAAGGATCGAAAAGATTCTTCGTGGGAGGAGAGTCGGGAGAATTAACGGCGGCGGCGGGTGGACGAGAGGATCTTCTGAGACTCGCGGTATTTCACGACGGTGCGGCGGGCGACGTGGATACCCTTCTCGCTCAACAGGGTCACGATCTGCTGGTCGGAGAACGGATGGGCCGAGTCTTCTTCCTGGATGATCGCTTCGATAGCGTCCTTGACAGAGAGAGAGGAGTTGAAAAACAGGTTGAAGCTCACGACATCCTGATTCGGCAACTGCACGAACTTGTTGGCGGTGGCGCGGCTGACGGTGGACTCGTGAATATCGAGCTGGCGGGCGATCTGTGTGCGGGTCAGCGAACGCAGGAACTGGCGGGAACCAGTCTCCAGAAAACCGATCTGATAGTCTATGATACAGCGCGTTATCAGGCGCAGAGACTGCCGCCGCTGATTGATGTTGCGAATGAACAGTTCGGCCCGCTCGACATACTCGGTAAAATGCTTGCGGTCGTCGTCGGAGTAGTTGGCCCGGCCGTTTTTGATCTCGGCGTAGGCTTCCCGATACTGCGGGTTGACGTTCAGCGAGAAGGAGTCCGCGCCCACTACCTCCACCTCGTAGCCGATTTCCGTGCGGCGAATCACTACATCCGGGCGGACGGAAGACTTGCTGTTGACGGGACGGAAGGCCCAAGGCGGACGGAACTGACTGGCGGGGTACGGATTCAGATGCGTCCGAATATACTCCAGCGCCTGTTTCGCCTCGTCGGAGGTGCAGGAGACAGCGCGGGCCAGTTTCGCCACGCGCTTAGGACCCACGTGGTCGAACTGCTCGCAGACCATGCGTTCCGCGCATTCGATGATCCGCTTCTTGTCGGCGTCAATGCCCTCTTCGAGCAGGTAACGCAGTTGCAGAGCCAGGCACTCCTGCAAACTTCGCGCCCCTACCCCCGGCGGATCAAAGGTCTGAATCATGGCGAGGAGGCGGCACACGTCGCTGAGGGGAACGTTGAGTTCGACGGCCATCTCTTCCAGATTGCCATCCATCCATCCCCGGTCGTCGAGATTATTGATGAGGTACTCGCCGATCCAGTAGTCGTCAGCAGAGACCGCCGACCGCAGCAGCTCACGCAGATGTTCCTGAAGGGTTACCTCGGCTTCGAGATTGCCGACAAAATCGTACTCGTCTTCTTCCGATGTGGGGAAGCCGAAGAGTTCGTATTCGGTCTCCTGATCGCCGGAGTCGGGGGATTCGCTGGCAGGGTCGGCATCAACGTCTTTGGTGCGGCGGGAGGAGCAATAGGGGCAGTTGGCCGGGTCAATGCAGTCTCCGGAGCAGGGAGCCTCCTCCAGAGTATCCAGGGCAGGATTTTCCCACAACTCGCCCTCGACGGACTGCATCAGTTCCGCCGACGTGAGCTGAAGGATCGAATTCGCCATGATAATCTTGGGATCGATCCGTTGTGTGATGACCTGACGTTGATCGTTTTGGAGCAGCACGACCTGGAACCTCGATCTTACCAAACATACAGCGCTGACGAATTCTTACATTCCATTATAGGCGATGACGTTCGCGTGTGTCAAGCGCAGCGGCATCAGGCAGTGGGGAATGCGGATAGAGACGAGCGGGGAGGTAATGCATACTAAGACGCGACTTCTTCGAGATGTGTTCCCGGCTTCTCCGCCTCAGAACGCCTCTTCAGCGGTTCCGGGTTGCTCCTGCGATGGTTACCTCGCCCGCTTCGGAAACCTGCCTTCCTGACTGCATTTGTCACAGGGATTCCCGTGCTGCGGAGCGAATAGAAGGGGGAATGCGATTTCCTTCCTACGGAACCCAAGGAGTGCCAGGCTGCCATGTCCGACGCAACGATAGACGTTCTTCTCTCCGAGCCGATTGCCACCATTCACCCGAATATCTATGGCCACTTTATGGAACATCTCGGCAACTGTATCGCCGACGGCACCTGGGTCGGCACGGATTCCGCGATTGCCCACACGGACGGCGTCCGCAACGATGTCGTCGAGGCGCTGCGGCAGGTGGGTGCGCCGGTGATGCGCTGGCCCGGCGGCTGTTTCGCCGACGACTACCACTGGGAAGACGGCATCGGGCCGCGTGAGAGCCGCCCGCGCCGCATCAATATCCACTGGGGCGATGTCATCGAGGACAACGCTTTCGGGACGCACGAGTTCATGGCGTTCTGCCGGGCTATCGGCGCGGAACCCTACTTCTGCGGAAACCTCGGCAGCGGCACACCCGCCGAGATGCGGAACTGGGTCGAATACTGCAACTTCCCCGGTGACAGCGAACGCGCCCGGCAGCGTACCGCCAACGGCTCGCCGGAACCTTTCAATGTGCGCTACTGGGGCGTGGGCAACGAGAACTGGGGCTGCGGCGGCAACTTCACGCCCGACGACTACGCGGGGGAGTATCGCCGCTTCGCGACCTATCTGCGGAACTGGGGCGGCGAGAAACTCTCCCTGATCGCCTGCGGCCCGAATAACAACGACCTCGACTGGACGCGCCGCTTCTTCACGAAACTCCGCCGCGATCACAACTCCTGGACTCCCCTCCACGCCTATGCCGCGCACTACTACTGCGGCACGGCAGGCACGGCGACGGAGTACACGGACGCGCAGTGGTACGAACTGCTCTGGAAGGCGATCCAGATGGAGCCGCTCATAGTGCAGCAGCGGGCGTTGATGGACGCCTTCGACCCGGAGCGCAAGATTGGCCTGATTGTGGACGAGTGGGGAACCTGGCATCCGGCGGCTCCTGGCCATAACCCCGCTTTCCTCTGGCAGCAGAACACGGTGCGGGATGCGCTGGTCGCCGCGCTGACGCTGGACATCTTCAACCGCCACGCCGACAAGGTGGTGATGTCGAACATCGCGCAGACGATCAACGTGCTTCAGGCGCTGCTGCTGACGGAGGGCGATAAGATGCTCAAGACGCCGACCTACCACATCTACGACCTGTATCAGCCGCACAAGGGCGGGCAGGCGGTTCGCGCCCTGTTCGCCTCCGCCGAGACGGAGTGCGAGGCCAACGGCGGCAAGCGCAGACTGCCCCTGCTCTCCGGCTCCGCCTCCCTCCAGGGCAAGACGCTGACGCTCACGGTCGTCAACACCGGCGCGACGGAGGCCGTCGAGGGCCGTCTGCGGCTGCTCGGCGCGTCCGGCGCACTGACGCAGACCGCGCACCTGCATACCGCAACGACGGACGGCGCGGCCCATCTCCGCGCCCACAACACGTTCGCCGCCCCGGAGACGGTCGGCCTGCACCACCACGACCATTCGGACAATCCGGTGTCCGGCGAACACACCGTCACTTTCGAGGCCGCGTCGGTCACGCGCCTGACGTTTTCACTCTAAAACGACGTGGGGCAGGCGTCCCGAAGGCGGCGACAACCCGCTTCCACCGTCTGCTCACCCCTTTCCCAATTCAAAGGAGAAACCCGATCATGAACAAGATAAAACAGTCCCTCGCCTGGTGGTGCTTCGGTCGTCACATGGAGGCGGCTGCCCTGATTGCGAGCGCAGCCCGCATCGGCTATGCGGGTGTCGAGATGGCCCCGGAAGAGCTGTGGCCGCAGATCACGGACGGTGGCCTGAAAATCATCACGATGGGCGGGCATCAGTCGCTCTCTGACGGCCTGAACAAGCGCGAGAACCATGACCGCATCGAGCGCGAGATCGAGGCCAATCTGGAGAAGGCGGTCAAGTGGGGTATTCCTGCGCTGATCGTCTTCAGTGGCAACCGCAATGGACTTCCGGATGCAGTTGGGATGGAGCACACTATCGAGGGTTTGAACAGGGTGAAGAAGGCGGCGGAGGATGCGGGTGTGACTCTGGTCATGGAGCTTCTGAACTCCAAAGTAGATCATGCAGACTATCAGTGTGATCATACTACCTGGGGCACTGCTGTCTGTGAGGCGGTGGATTCACCAAGAGTAAAACTGCTCTACGACATCTATCACATGCAGATAATGGAAGGCGACATCATCCGCACCCTCCGCAACAATATCGCCCACATCGGCCACTTCCACACTGCCGGCAACCCTGGACGTAATGAACTAGATGAATCCCAAGAACTCTACTACCCCGCCATCATGCAAGCCATCGCCGCCACCGATTACGAAGGCTACGTCGGCCAAGAGTTCAGCCCAGTCAAAGATCCCGCCACTAGCCTGGAAGCCGCCTACCGCCTCTGCGACGTGTAATTTCGGGAGAGACCACAGGCTGGAGGCAACCGCTTCGGCCATGGCGAGCGTAAATTTGGGGAATAGAACGTTAAGCCTGAAAAACCATGCTCCTTTCGAGTATGGAACTATGGAGCAGGAATTGAGACTGAGCATCGTTAATCACCGATAGAACCCTGTCTGTCAACTGCTTATGGCGAGAACCAATCGCTTTCAACTTTCTCAGAGGAGCACAGCGCGTATGAACCGTCGCGACTTTCTACTCTCCACAACTGGCCTGGCTCTTGCTCCTGCCGAGGTCTTTGGAAGGGAGACGGTGAAGATTGCTGCCTCCTACCAATCGAATATCCAATCGTCGCATGGGAAAGAGGGATTTGCGATTACAGGATACGCTATGCCTGAATTTCAGCCGATGGATGCTAAAGTATCGAAGTGGCTGCAGGAGAACGAAAAACCGGGTGGAGTCCTTGTGATTGCCCGAGCGGGAAGACTGATTTACGCGCGTGGTTTCGGATATGCAGATACCGCTTCCAAGAGGCCATTTCTCCCAACAACGACTTTCCGCTACGGCAGCGTTGCAAAATGGTTCACCGCAATGGGCATCATGCGCCAGGTTGAAAAGGGAGTTGTCCGACTTGACGATCCAATCACTGTTTGTAAACCGCTGCTGCCTCTCTTGACACCAGAAGTACGGCAAGATATAAGGCTCGAATTATTGACCTTTCGAAACTTACTTTCCCATCTGAGCGGCCTCAAGTACACCGCCCACTTCCGAAGTGACTGGTATCGTATAAAGGGCGGACAACTCGTTACCCTGGAGGAGACGGTGAGGTTCGGCCTGACAGAAGGTTTCCACGCGCGTCCTGGCACTGACTTCGAGTATACCAACTTTAATTATATCCTGGCTCACTTCTTACTGGAGAAGCTCTCAGGACAACCACTGGATGCTTTGTTGCAACAAGAAGTGTTCAAGCGTGCAGGAGTAAAGGGAATCTCTCTTGCGGGTTCACGAAAAGTAGAGCGTTTGCTGGACGAATCACAATACTATCTTCTAGGCGAACCTTCGGTAAAGTCAATCTGGCCGGAAGATAACGGGAAAGAGATTGACCCGGCATACAACGTAGATTGGCGAACGCCAGCAGGCGCAGGCGGGTTTCGAGGCAGCGCACTTTCCTTGTTGCGCTTGATGGTGGAGTTCGGTTATGACGGCAATAAGCCTCCACTCAAACGCGAAAGCGTAGGGGAAATGATCAATGTAAACGCCCTGCAAAATCCTCCTTGTACGACGCATGGATTGGCTCTCGGCGCGGGAAGCGATTTCAAAAATGGCTACTATTGGGGAACGGGAGGGATGACTCCTGGTATGTCAACGACCATTACACGGCGAGCAGACAGTACGATTTACGTTTTTGCTTTCAACAAGAACAATGATCTTGATCCCGGCAATGGCCCGCTGAATGACCTTGTCCTTCAAACGTTAGATTCGATACGAGAGCAACCCCAAGTTGATTTGTGGCCCCGGTACTCTGCTCGCGGTACTATGATGGGAGTTCGGGCGCTTTTTACCGTGATGGTCTCAATTTTCGCTACCCATAGGCCACAACACTACGATTACAGGACAGTGGCTGGATGCAACCAGGCTTAACGTAAGCGTCTCTCGGAAGGAAAATTATACATTGAACCGTCGCGACTTTCTACTCTCAGCAACAGGCCTTGCTCTCTCTCCTGCCACCGTTTTGGGGCAAGAGAAGACTACGCCTGCCGTCAACGGCGACATCGTTTTCGCCGACTTTGAAAGCGGCACATTTGACGGGTGGACGCTCACTGGCAATTGTTGGACCAGCGAACCACACACGCCCACCACCATTGCTGGCATAACAGGATTTCAGGGTAAGCGGTTTCTTTGCACACTTCACCCGAGGCTCGGACATACGGCGACTGGCAAAGCAGTATCGAGGGAGTTCACCCTAGAGAAACCGTTCATCAACTTCTTTATCGGAGGTGGTAACCATCCCGGAGAGGCGTGTTTGAATCTAGTGGTGGACGAAAAAGTCGTGCGGACGGAGACGGGCGATGATTCACCTCGTTTGAGGCGTGCTGGCTGGGACGTTAGCTCTCTTCTCGGAGCGCGAGCTCATATTGAAATCGTTGACGCATCGCGGTCAACCGACCGAGGCTATATTATCGTTGATGCTATTCAACTGTCTCCGTACGATATTTATGAACAGTTTCTCTTAGGGCCGAACTGCGCGGCATTGGAATGGATAAAATCGAATCACCCGGTTCTCCGGGATTGGACTACAGCCAAGGTTTCGCCCTATCCCTGGGCTTCCACTCCAACACAAATTCAAGGCATGATCGACCAAGTGGTACGGTTGGTGCAACATGATCGCGAGTGGCTCCTCGGCGATGATAGAATGAATGCCCGGGCCATCGGCACCAAACTCAAGTCAATGGTGAACTCACAGATCGAACGGCTGGCCCTAACTGATTTTGAGCACCAATGGCTTATCGGCGAAGCATGCTGCCAGTGGGTGAGGCAGAATGTCAACTACGATCACGCGACGAGAGCAGAAGATAATCAGGAGGAATGGATACGCAGGAACACAGATGTTTCATATATCCTCCGCTCTGCGCCCGTGCGTTCCCAGTGTTGGGGCATGTCGGTCGTTTTGAGAGACATCGCACGGGCAGCGGGGTTGAGATGTGACCTCGTCAGCGTAAACTTCCGCAGCGACTGGTCTCGTCCGGCACCGGCCTACGAGTCCAGGAACCACACGATAGTCTGCATTGTACTCGACGGTGGTCTGGAGGTTCCGATCGATATAACATCAGCGATCACAAACGGTGAATACGTTACGCATCGGCGAGAAAGTAGGAAGACGGCGACTACTTTCATCATGCCCCGGGATTATCTCGGGCTTGCCATTTTCCTTCTATGGGCGAATACAAAAGTTCCACTCGCGCCGGGAGTGAAAATGACAGGGGATGAGCAGAACGTTCACCTGATTGGTCCATACACGTACACAGAGTGGGCAAGGCAGGACACCCTCCCGATGAAGCACATCCAGGCAGAAATGGATCGCTGGGAGTTCAACGGACACCACTAATTCCTGGGCATTAGCAACGCTGCTGTTACCCTCATGTGGACGCTTGGTACGATAGGGAGGCTGCATTCTTGAACCGTCGCGACTTTCTACTCTCTACAACTGGCCTTACTCTCGCTCCTGCCACCGTTTTGGGGCAAGAGAAGACTACGCCTGCCGCCAATGGCGACATCGTTTTCGCCGACTTTGAACGCGGTACATTTGACGGGTGGACGCTTACTGGCGACTGCTGGGACAAACAGCCCGCTACCTCTAAAACTTTCGTGGACAGGCAGGGAAACCCACTCGTGTCAGGTATCGTCGGCACGGGATACCTAACGACACTTCACCCCAAACTCGGTTCATCTGCAACAGGCAAAGCTGTCTCCAAAGATTTCACCATAGACAAGCCCTTCCTTACCTTCCGTATCGGCGGCGGTTACTACCCCAAGGCAGCCTGTCTCAACCTCGTTGTGGACGGCAAAATCGTCCGCACCGAAACTGGCAATGACAGCGCGGAGCTCACGCCCGCTTATTGGGACTTATACGCCCTCATGGGCAAAACCGCTCATCTCGAAGTCGTGGACGCTACTGCGAATCCCAAGCGGGGATATGTCATGGCGGATGATTTACGCCTTAGTGAACACGCGAATACGTATCTACAAAGCCAAGTGGGAAAACTGGTTGTGCAGTATCGAACCAAATATGACTATCCTGCAATTTGGGTTGCGGTATCCATCCACGGGCAAATTGTGGCTGTTATAGCCGATGGTGTGAGGCGAAAAGATCGCCCTGAAGTGGTTAGCATTCACGATAAACTGATGATTGGCTCTGTATCCAAACCAGTAGTAGGAACTCTCTTCGGGATTCTGATTGATAAGGGGTTGTTCCGTTGGGACACGACTTTTAAACAGATATTTCCTGAACTTGCAAAAGAATTCGATCGACCTTGGCTTGATGCGACAGTACTTCAGTTTTCCACACATTTGAGTGGATGTCCGGCAAATCCGCAAGGCGGTTTTCATTCCACAAATTTAAGTAAGACGAATTTAAGATTACAGTTTGTACGCGGCCTGCTTGCAACGCCAGAGATAGGTTTGCCTGGGAAAAAGTATCAGTACTCTTCTGGTCATACGGTAATCGCGGCAATGGCGGAGCGGATCACCAAAAAACCGTTGGAGCAACTCTTCGCGGAATATCTCTATACTCCTCTCGGTATACGTAATGGAGGCATCGGTACTCCAGTGAAAGACGATCAAGACTACAGTCAACCATGGGGGCATATTCGGTGGACGGATACAGGTCAGACCATTATCCGCCGCTTAACTGACAACAATCCTACGTTGGAATTTCAGCCATCGGGTGGGATCAATATGTCCATTCTGGACCTCATCACATTTGGCTCTTGGCATGCGACAAGAGGACGTACTCAGCCGAACCTAAGTAGTTCTTCTGGCATCGAGAAAATGGATTATCGTCCATTTAATGAATGTTTCGCCTGTGGTTTTTGGGGAGACCCGAAATCAGCCTACGGCCATAACGGGTTAACAGGGTCTCACTGGACCAACCTGCAAATTTATCCTGATGAGGTTGCAATTGCCGTTTTTACGAATATGGCAGAAGGCCCTGTCACAAATGATTATATAACGGCTTGGCCTGACTTAATTGTTGGCCCCATGATAAATGACATTAGAAAACTCATTCATAATTAGTGACTTCGGTAGGACTACATTATCCGGTGAAAACGTGTTTGCCTCCCTCTTGAAGTCGAGACCCTTCTGCAACCGCTAATTTGGACTTGCGACCACGTTTCTTTTTCGGCACAAAAGGCGGCGGAGCGAACCGATATGAGAGAAG
>JBBRLP010000096.1:0-22243 GCA_038231295.1 Chthonomonadales bacterium | reverse complement strand
GCGCCAACTCGGAGTTTATGGATACTGGAAAGCGGAGCAGGTAGACACTCCGTCAATGCCGTTACGGTTCGCTGCGTAGACAAGAATTAACCAAATGAAACGGAACGCACCCGTTTCAAATCTCTTTGCTGCTTCCCGCATGATACTTGGCCAGGGTTTCGTCTGCCAACGCATCTAATTTTCCCGCTTTGGCATCCGCTTCAATTTGATCGTCCCACAACTGCCCATCGTACTCTGCGAACCACTCTCTGAAGCGGGCGAGTTCTGGCATGGAAAGTTGCGTGACCATCATTTCCGCTGTCTCCAGTGTCGTCATTGTCTTTCCCCTCTGCATCCATGACAAAGATTGTTCTTCTCCAGTGGAATTATATCCGTGAGAGGTTCGGTCTGTCAACGCGATATCCGGGAGAGAGGCGAGCTTTCTGTTGCCTTCCCGTGGGTTTGGTGTCACAATAAGGAGAGAGACAAACGCGCTTTGAACAGGTGTGAGCAAGATGCAGCAGGGAACGATTTCGAGCAGGGCCGTGTCGCGGATACGTCTGGCGATTGGCGGAGTAGTGGGGATATGGGTCGTGGTGGGACTGGCGATGGCGGTGGCGCTGCGGTCGCAGAATGAGGCGAACCGCCGTCCGCTGGCGCAGGGTTCCACCGCCCCCGGCTTTGTGCTGAACGACCAGTATGGTCATCGCCACAACCTTGCTGACTACCGGGGGCGCGGCGTGGTGCTGGCCTTCCTGCCCGGTCGGGACGGCAACTCGCTGGCGGAACTCCGTTCCCTCAATGCGGCGATGCGCGAATTCGATACGCTGGGCGTGAAAGTCTTCGGCGTGACGCCGCTGCCCGCTTCCACCGCGAAATCCCTGCACGATGCCGAGCATCTGGAGTTTCCGCTGCTGACCGATGCCGACGGGCAGATCGCACAGACTTACGGGGTGGTCTCCGATTCCACGCATCCGGGGCGCATCACCTATGTCGTCGGGCAGAAGGGCGAGGTGCTGTTGCCTGTCAGCGATGTGCAGCCCGCACAGCACGGCAAGCAGATGGTCTCGCTGTCGGAGTGCTGTCTGGACGAGACCACGCAGACCGCCGCGAAGGACATGGGCAAGCCGATTGCCGATTTCCACCTGCCGGAGGTGCGCGACAGCAAGCCAGTCTCCCTGCTGGCAGACCACACGCAGAAGGCGACCGTTCTGCTGTTCGTCTCGTCGCTCTGCCCCTGCTCTGCGAAGTACGACGAGCGCAATCTCCGCCTTGCCGCCGAATACGCGCCGAAAGGGGTGCGGTTTCTCGCGGTAAACTCCAGTTTTGGCGAGAAGCCTGCCGAGATCGCCGCCCACGCACAGCAGATCGGCTACCCTTTCCCGATGCTGCGTGATGAGGGTAACGTGATTGCAGACCGTCTTGGAGCGCAGGTCACGCCGGAAGTTTTCGTCCTCGACAGCAAAGGCGTCCTGCGGTATCACGGGCGCATTGACGACAACCGCGATGCCCTGAAAGTCACTGTGACCGACCTGCGAAACGCCCTCGATGCGCTGCTGGCCGGCAAACTGCCTCCGAAGCCCGAACGGATCGCCTTCGGTTGCGCCATCGCTCGTACAAAACCTAACGTAAAGTAAGCCTGCTCTGGCCCGTCTCAAAAGGAGTTTTCCTGTTGATCTCATCTCGTAATCTCATCCTGCTCTCTCTCCTGCTCCTGGCGGGAACGGCAAAAGGCGTTCGGACGGAAGAGGCGACAAAGTCCCCGCTCGCCACGACGGCATGGAAAGACCTCTCCGGGCGAACCTGGCAGGCGGCGGACGTGGCGAAGAGCAAGGCGACCGTCTTTCTGTTCGTTTCGACCGAGTGTCCGGTTGCCAATCTCTACACGCCGCGCATGGCCGAACTGGCAAAAGCCTATGTCCCGAAAGGCGTCTCCTTCTTTCTGGTAGATGCGAACCGCGAAGACAGTCCGGCGGCGCTGCGGAAGTACGCCGCCGCACGGGGCATCACGTTTCCGGTCGTGAAGGATGACACGCTGGCGCTGGCGGACAGCCTGATTGCTGACCATACGCCGGAGGCCATCGTGCTGGACGGACGCGGAACTGTGCGCTATCGGGGCCGCATTGACGACAACCGCGACCGCACAAAGATCATTCGCCATGACCTACAGGACGCGCTGGACGCTATGCTGGCGGGCAGGCCGGTGGCGCACCCCCGCACGCTTGCGGTGGGCTGCGCGATCTTCCGCGACAAGCCTGCGGCGCAGGCGGACCCGGTTCTGGCCTCGGTGACCTATGCCCGCGATGTCGCGCCGATTCTCAACGCCAACTGCGTCGTCTGCCATCGTTCCGGGGAGGCCGCGCCGTTCGCGATGGAGACCTACCAGCAGGCCAAAACCTGGGCCGCGCCGATAAGAGACTACACGTCCCGACGGCAGATGCCACCCTCGAAAGCCGTGCGTGGCTATGGTGAGTTCTGCGACCAGCGCGTTCTGACCGACACGCAGATCGCGACCCTCGCGAAATGGACGGCGAGCGGCGCTCCCTCCGGTGACCTGAAGACCGCGCCTGCCCCGCCGAAGTTCCCGCCGCCCGGCGAATGGACCCTGGGCAAACCCGATGTCGTGATGCAGCCCGCCCGCCCGTATCATCTGGCGGCGGAGGGCGCGGATGTCTATCGGGAGTTCGTCATGCCGCAGGTCTTCGACGAAGACAAGTTCATCACCTCGCTGGAGTTTCAGCCCGGCAACCGTGCGGTCGTCCACCACATCGTCCTCTACTTCGACGCGACCGGCAAGTCCGCGCAGATGGACAATAAGGAGACGGAACCGGGGTACAGCGTCTCCGGGGCCGGAATCGGCGTCTTCGGGGAGCAGTTCGTGCAGGCATGGGTTCCGGGTGGAACGCCCTATGCCCTGCCGAAAGGCACGGCTTACCGCCTGCGAAAAGGCACCCGCATCGTCATTCAGGTTCACTACCACAAAGACGGGAAGATGGAAGAGGACAATAGCCGCGTCAGTGTGCGGTTCGCCGCTCCCGCGCAGGTGGAGAAGGAACTTCGTACGGCCGCGCTCATCAATCCGCTCTTCCAGTTAAAGCCCGGCGAATCGCATCAGGAGGTGAAGTGCGGCCTGACGGTTCCCGCAAACGTGACGGTCTGGTCGGTCTTCCCGCACATGCACCTGCTAGGCCGGGAGATGAAGTTGACCGCGAAATACCCGGACGGCACGGAGAAGCCGATGGTCTGGGTCAACGATTGGGACTTCAACTGGCAGGAGACGTATCGGTACAAGCAGCCTTTCCGGCTGCCGAAGGGAACGCACGTCAGCCTGGTTGCGGTCTACGATAACTCGGAGCGCAACCCGCGCCAGCCGACGCACCCGCCCGCTCTGGTCACCTGGGGCGAGCAGACGACCGACGAAATGTGCATCGGCTTTTTGCAGTACACGATAGATGTGGAAAAACTCGCGCTCAAGTGAGGACCAAAGAGAGCGTAGAGGCTAATCAGGGCCTGTTTCCATCCCTCTGCCGGGGGATCGGGACAGGCCCTGCGCGTTGTCAGGAGGAGAGTGTATGAGGATGCTATGGCTGCTGGCGCTGCTGGCAGGAGGGATTCTGCCGCTCCAGGCGGTCATCAACGGACGACTGAGCAAGGAGATCGGAAATCCTGTTCTGGCCTCCCTTGTCTCGTTTACGGTCGGGACGCTCTGCCTCGCCGCCTACTGCCTCGCTACAAAAGCGTCGCTGCCGTCGGCGCAGATGCTGGCGAAAGTTCCACCCTGGGCCTGGATAGGCGGGCTGATCGGGGCCTTTTATATGGTAGGCGTCGTCTCCCTGGTGCCGCGCCTCGGCGTGGGGGTCACTATGGGTCTGGTCATCGCCGGGCAGATCACGCTCTCCGCACTCCTCGACCATTTCGGCGCCCTCGGCCTGCAAGCCCATCCGCTCAACTTCGGTCGCGTCTGCGGCCTGCTTCTGCTGGCGCTGGGGGTGTATCTGCTCAAGCGGTTCTAAACGAATGTTGGAACAGGCTTTCCGCTTCTACGCGTTTGTGGGAGTAAGGTCACTGGAACCTACCTTCGCCGTCGGGCTATTCGTCTGTCTCGGCAGGTCGTCAGCGGAGGACTTTAGAGCGTGTTTAGCCAGCCTACGGCACTGAAGTGCCGGTCTACGATTGCAAAGCCCGCCTTCGCGGGCTGCCCCCACACAACGAGCGACTGGCTTCTGCGTTGGGAGTCCACGCAGGGGGACTTCGTAAACGTAGAAGGGGGTTTCAACCCCGGTTCACAAGCATCCCGATTTGCTAAACACGCTCTTAGTCCGCCGAAGACGGTAAGACATCTATTCCCCGTTCGGCTGATTCTCCGCAGAGAATGCCGACATATTTTCGCTCAGGAGGAGACCATGACAGACTGGTATCGGAGGCCCGCTGGAGGCCGTGTTGTGTCTACAAAAGCCGTTTTCGCACTGTCGGCTGCTTTCGCACTATCGGCGTTTACAAGGACAGCCCCGGCGCAGACACCCGCAGACAAGCCTGTGATGATGCCGTTTTTCGCGGCCAAAGTCAATGATGCTCTGCCCTATCGCCTCGGATTGACCATTCACAGCAAAGCGCCGACGGGCGAACAGGTGATAAAGATCGCGGAGACCCTGAAGACGACGGTAAAGGAACTTCAGGAGGATGGGAAACTGACACTTCTGGTCGAGTTCCAGACAGGGACGGTGACGTTCGGGAAGCAGGAGATCAACATCCTCAAGATGCTGCCGGTGGTGACGATCACACGCAGTCCGAAAGCAGTCTACGAGACGAAGGTCGAGAAGGGCAATCATGAGGGCAACGCTGAGGTCGCAGCTGTTCTGGTGCAGACGGCGTCCGCTTCCGACAATTTCCTGCCCGCAAAAGCGGTGCGGCCCGGCGATCACTGGAAGATTGACTACGCGAACGCGAACCGAATGCTCGGCGGCCCTAAAATGACAGGAGAAGCGCAGTTCATCGGCATCGAGAAGGTGAATGGGATAGAGGCGTACCGAATCAAGTTCAGCGCGGATGGGGAGCTAAAACCCGGAATGCCCGGCCACACCGAAGGAGTGATGTTCTGGCAAACGGGCCAGGGACAACTGCTGCGCCTGACGCAGAAGGGAAACGGAATCTTCGCTGGCAGCCCGGCAGAGGCGGAACTCGAAGTGACCCTGCAAAGCAAACCCGCCCTGCCGGAAACAAAGCCGGAGAAACCGCCGCAGTAGACAACGTCCGTTCGCCGTGACCCTGGCGGAGGGCTATTTTTCGTAATAGACACAGTAGGTGTGAAAAAAGAAACAGCCCGGACTCGTCTGCAATAGGCTGTCTGGGGGTACAATACGAGCATTAAGATTTTTCGGGACGTCTGTCAGCAAGCCAGGTATCGGGAGAACCATGCTGCAACCGAACGACAAACTTGGGCCGTATAAGCTGATCCGCCTGCTGGGACGGGGCGGGTCCGGTTTCGTCTGGCTGGCGGAACGTCAGACTTCGCTCATGACGACGCTGGTCGCCATCAAGATTCCCCACCATCTGAATCCAGACCTGAACGTCATTCGGCAGGAGACGCAGGCCTGGCTTCAGGTGAGCGGGCATCCGAACATCCTGCCGGTTCTCGAAGCCGATATCTACAACGGGTATCCGATCATCGTGAGCGAGTATGCGCCGGATGGGTCGCTGGCGGTCTGGATTCAGCGTCACGGAGGCCGTGCGCCTTCCGTGCAGTCGGCGGTCGTTCTCATGGCGGGTATCCTCGCGGGCCTGGAGCATCTGCACAATCGCCGGATCGTGCATCGGGACCTCAAGCCGGAGAACATTCTTTTGCAGGGCGAAAATCCGCGCCTGACGGACTTCGGCATCTCCCGTGTCCTGGATACGACCTCACAAACAAAACACACCGCCGGAACACCCACCTATATGCCCCCGGAAGCCTTCGATGGCCGCTACTCTCCGCAGTCCGATCTCTGGGCTGCCGGGGTGGTGATCTATGAGCTGCTGGCAGGACGCCTTCCCTTCGTCGGCCCGGACATCAACGCTCTCTTCGGGGCGATCATGCGCCGTGAGCCGGAACCTCTGTCCAACACCGTTCCCGCGAAACTTCGACAGGTCGTCACCCGTGCGCTGCAAAAAGACCCCGCGAAACGTTATCGCACTGCCGCCGAGATGCGAACCGATCTGCTGACCGCGTTTCCCAACGCTTTTAACGCGCCGTCCGTGCAGCCCGGCAGGGTTCCCTCGGAGGAGGGCCGTCAGCGACTGATGATTGGCGCAGGCATAGGGACCGCAGGTTTCGCGCTGCTGGGTCTGCTCGCCTGGATGTTCAGTGGGAATACGGGGGGAAATGGTGCTATGGGGGTGGGCAGTACGCCGCCTCCGAGCGTACCGGACGCGGGGAAACCAAAAGCGGCGGAGCCTGCGACTGCGGGCACAGCCGGGAAAAGCCAGACGCCACCGACCATCACCCGGAACGTCTGCACGAAAACGGGACTGGCCCCCACGAAATTCTGCCCGCATCTGGAATCCAGAGCGTTTCCGGCAGACGCCGCTGCACTGAAAACTTGCACGGAACACACCGGCCCGACCTGCTCAAAGTGCGGACGGGTGTTTGCTATCGGCACCCGCTACTGCCCTTACGAAACCAGCGTCGTGCATTTGACCGGGACAGAGGAGAAGGGAAATAGCGAACGCGCATCGAACCCTGCCAGACACGCAGTCTCTCCTAATGTCAATCCTGGTGATTAACTCATCTTACACAGACAGAAGCCAGCCTGTCTGACAGCGGAGTGAACTCCTCTGCTGAATGACCTGCGGCCAAGTTTCCTTCGGAAACGTCCCAACCGTCAGTATCTGCTTTTGCACTCAACAAATCTTGTGGCGAAGGGATACGTCCGCAGGTCAGCCAGCGGAGGAGTTCACTCCTCCGAAACGGTGTACCATGGAAAAGAGGCGGAATATGGGACTGTGGAGAATCGCCCTGTATAGCGGGCGTGTGCTTCTGATGCTTCTGCTTTTTGTCTACGGCACGGTGTTCGCGGACAAAATCTGCCCGGTAGACGGCAAACACTACCCTGACTCCTATCTGCGCTGCCCTGTGCATGGAAGTCTGCTCAAAGCCGCCGCGAAGCCCAAACCGAAGCCCGGCCACGCTGCGGTGAAATCCATGCATTCCCAGCCCGCGAAACCGGTATCACATCCTTCCCTCGCGAAAGCCGGAACACCACCGCCCGTCAAACATAACCCCGTGACCAACCCCGGCGTCACTAAACCTGTCGTCACCAAACCCACCGTTACTACGCCCGCTGTCACGGCGCGAGAACCCGAAAAGGTGTACGATGCCGCCAACGAGTTCGCGCCGGAGAACAATCCGAGCGGCCCCTGGAGTTACGGCTACCTCTCTCCCGACCCGAAGCCCAATCCCGTTACCTTCACCGCGTACAAAGAGTGGGTCAAGGGGCAGGAAGGAATAGACATCGTTCGCTTTCCCGGCCTGACGGACCCCAATGTAGGGCATAACGGCACCGGCAAGGTCGTGACGCAGGAGAAGATCACCTGGGAGCCGAACGCCCTGACGCTGCATCCGAACTGGCAGGGATTTTACAGCGTCGTGCGCTGGAAATGTCCACGCGAGGGAATCTACCTGATTGAGGGCGGATTTCAGGGCGCGGACGCGAAGCCCACCACAACCGATGTTCACGTCTTTCACGGCGTTGAGGTGCTCTTCGAGGATTTCGTGGAGGGTTTCGGCGCGGTGAGCGCAAAACGTTTCCGTCAGACCCTTACCCTCCGGCAGGACGAAACGATAGATTTCGTCGTCGGCTGGGGCAAAGACCACAACAATGCCAACGACACCACCGCCCTCGAAGCCAAAATCACCTTCAAACCTTAAAGCGCACGTGGAGGATGTCGTCTTCAATGAGGTATCCTGTGTCTCTACAGGAGCCGATATGCTTGTATATCAGAAAAAAGGACTGTCTTGATCGTTCTTCATGCGAGTTTTGAAGCTGGCCGCCTCCTGCTCTGGGCAGAGCAGGAGGCCCCGACTGCCGCTGCTCGGCGGGGAGGCAGAGAGAAGAAAGCGACGCCCCACGCCCTATCCCCTTATGACGTGAAGGCTGAGACCCTGCAAACCGCACTTGCTGGCGTCGCTTTCCCTGCGGTGGCGGAAACGCCTCCAACCGGAGCGACGGTCTGGCTCCCCACTTCCGCAAACAGGCCGCTTGTCTCCAGTCCGCTGATTGCGGAGCCGCCTGACGCCGATGCCACGTTCCCTATCGCGCCCTGGCAGGTGACCGCCTTTCCCCTGACGACAGAACAGACCGTCCTGCTGCTCTGTACGCTTCTCAAGCGCGACACGCTGGCTTCCGGCGTTCTCGTCGGCGCATCGCTCGCGTACTGGGCAACTGCACTGCGTTTTGCCGGGGCGCTGGTGGCACAGCAGCAGTTTCTCCCGGACGTCGCTGAATCGAAAGCCTCCTACCGCGCTCTCTGGCAGCCCTGCTACAGCGGAGCCGACACCGAACGCCTGCACAAACTCGCCCGCGCTATGCCGGACATCTGTCGTGCGCTGACCTCCGCAGAGGTCGCCTCGCCGCCGGAGACACCCGCACTCACCGTTCTCTCCGCCTTCCTGACCGAAATCTGCGATCATCTGGTACGCACTGCCCGCACCCCGGAACCCGCTCCTCCTGCTTCGCGCCGCACGGCCAAAGCCAGAACCCCGGCCTTCGACAGCCTGCACGACCAGTGGCTCTACGCGCTTCAAGCGGCAGAGGGAGGCATGACCGGCGACCGGGCGGAACTCAAGGCTTTCGCGGCGCAGATACGCGAATGGAAGCGTCCACTCTCCCTGTCACTCGCAGCCCCTTTTCGACTCTGCTTCCGCCTGGAAGAGCCGCCTGTGGACGGGGACGGCCCGGTCAGACCGAATGCGCTCTGGAACGTCCGCTATCTCCTCCAGGCCAGCGACGATCCCAGCCTGCTTGTTCCGGCCGAGAAAGCCTGGAAACCGAAGGGCAGTGAGGCCAAACTGCTGCAGCGCGGCGGGTTTCAGCCCCGCGAATACCTGCTCTCTTCCCTCGGATATGCCGCAAAAGTCAGCCCGGACATCGAAAACAGTCTGCGGTCTGCCACGCCGGGCGGCTATGCCTTCGAGACTCCCGCCGCGCACCAGTTCCTGACAGAGACCGCCTGGATGCTGGAGCAGGCGGGCTTTGCCGTCCTCCTGCCCGCCTGGTGGACCCGCAAAGGCACGAAGCTCCGGCTCACCGCCCATGCCAGTGTCAAATCGCCCAAACTCAAAGCCAGTGCCGGACTGTCATTGAACACTCTGGTCGAGTTCGATTGGGAAGTGGCGCTGGGAGGGCAGGCGTTGACTCATGAAGAGCTGGAAGCCCTGGCGCAACAGAAGACCGGACTGGTGCGGATGCGCGGGCAGTGGGTACAGTTGGATGCACAGGAGATCGCCGCCGCCGTCCGTTTCTGGAATCAGCGCACGGAGGAGAAGGCACCGCTGCGCGATGTCGTTCGGATGGCGCTGGGGGCCGGAACCGGGCCGGGCGGACTGGCAATAGACGGTGTGCAGGCGACCGGCTGGGTCGAGGAGTTTCTGGCACGTTTGAACGGGCAGGGAGCCTCGGAGATGGTGCCGGTTCCTGCCGGGTTCGCGGGAACTCTGCGCCCGTATCAGCAGCGGGGCTACGCCTGGATGGAGTTCCTGCGGCAGTGGGGGCTGGGAGCCTGTCTGGCAGACGACATGGGACTGGGCAAGACCGCGCAGACGCTGGCCCTCATTTTACGGCAGTGGAAAGAGGGCGACAAACGTCCCACACTCATTGTCTGTCCAACCTCCGTCGTGGGCAACTGGCAGAAGGAGGCGCAGCGGTTTACTCCCGAACTGCCCGTGATGGTACATCATGGCCTGGGGCGCATAAAGGGGACGGATTTCCAGAAAGAGGCGGAAACACAGGCGATTGTCCTCTCCAGTTTCGCCCTGCTGCACCGCGATTTCGAGATGCTCAAGGAGGTCTTCTGGGCGGGCCTGATTCTGGACGAGGCACAGAATATCAAGAATCCGGAGACCAAACAGGCGCGAGCCGCCCGCAGCCTGCCCGCCGACTACCGTATCGCGCTCACCGGGACGCCTGTCGAAAACCATGTCGGCGACCTGTGGTCGCTGATGGAGTTCCTGAACCCTGGCTTTCTGGGCAGTCAGGCCGAGTTCCGACGCAAGTTTTTCGTTCCCATCCAGACGAATAGCGATCCAGAAGCCGCGCTGCGCCTCAAGCGGCTGACCGGGCCGTTCCTGCTGCGCCGCCTCAAGACCGATACATCTATCATTTCCGACCTGCCGGAGAAGATGGAGATGAAGGTCTTCTGCACTCTGACTCCGGAGCAGGCCACGCTCTACCGGGCGGTCGTCAAAGAGCTGGAGGAGACGATTGAAGGGGCTGAGGGCATCCAGCGCAGCGGCATGGTGCTGGCGACACTCTCCAAAGTCAAACAGATCTGCAACCACCCGACACAGTTCCTGGGCGACAACTCCGCGATTCCCGGACGCTCCGGCAAACTGGCCCGCCTGACGGAGATGCTGGAGGAGGCACTGGCGGCGGGCGATAAGGCGCTGCTCTTCTCGCAGTTCGCCGAGATGGGCCACCTCCTGCAAAAGCATCTCCAGGAGACGTTCGGGCGAGAGGTTCTCTTTCTGCACGGCGGAACTCCCAAGAAGCAGCGAGACCGGATGGTGGAGCGGTTCCAGGAGGAGAGCGATGGCCCGCGTCTCTTTATCCTCTCCCTGAAGGCGGGCGGCACGGGGCTGAACCTCACCGCCGCCAACCACGTCTTTCATTTCGACCGCTGGTGGAATCCCGCTGTGGAGAATCAGGCGACGGACCGCGCCTTTCGCATCGGGCAGAAGAAGAATGTGCAGGTGCATAAGTTCCTCTGCGTCGGCACTCTGGAGGAACGCATTGACGAGATGATCGAGAGCAAGAAGGCGCTGGCGGGCAGCGTGGTGGGAACGGGCGAGGAGTGGCTGACGAAACTTTCCAATACGGAGTTGAAGGAACTGTTTACGCTGCGCTCGGAGGCGGTGTCCGGGTAGGCCGGGCCGAAACGCGACGCGCACAGGAGAGAAGACTATGGGCTGGTGGTATGAACCATCGCAGCGGCGGGAAGCGAAAGGCGGTATCAAGCCGCAGTCGAAGTCAGGCGCGTTCGGGAAGAGTTGGTGGGCGAAACGCTGGATCGCCACGCTCGAAACGTTCGACCTGGGGTCACGGCTGACACGCGGGCGCTCCTACGCCCGGAGCGGACAGGTGCTGTCTGTAGACATTCAACCGGGAAGGATTCGGGCGAAGGTGCAGGGTTCGCAGGCAAAGCCTTATGGTGTGGATATGGAGGTGAAAACGCTTTCGGAGGCCGAGTGGCAGCGGGTAGCGGAAGCGCTTTCCGGGCAGGCGCTCTTTGCGGCGAAACTGATGGCGGGTGAGATGCCAGATGCTATTGAGGAGGCATTCCGGGGCGTGGGGCTGTCGCTCTTCCCGGCAACGATGAAGGAGATTGAAACCGACTGCACTTGCCCAGACTGGTCGAACCCCTGCAAACACATCGCTGCGGTCTACTACCTGCTCGGCGAGGAGTTCGACCGCGACCCTTTCCTCATTTTTCAGATGCGCGGCACGACCCGCGAGGCGTTCCTGGCGCTGCTGGGGGCGCACGGCAGCGTGAGTGCAGGGGAAGACGCCGAGGAGACGCTTCCACCGGAGCCACTGACAGCGCAGGGACAGCTCTTCTGGACAGGGCAGGCTCTGCCCGACGACCTGTTCGGCGAGGTCAGCGCTCCCCCGGTGACGGCATCCCTGCCCCGACGCCTGGGAAATTTCCCCTTCTGGCGCGGCGAACATTCTCTCCTGGACGCCCTGACGCCCTCCTACGCGCAAGCGTCACGCAAGGGTCTGCAAATCTTCCTCGGCGACAGTGAAACAGGCGGGTAGCGTCCCCTTCGCACGAAATCCTTACCTCCTGCGGAACCCTACACTTTGAAGCGGACGTGGAGGATGTCGCCGTCCTTGACAGGGTACTCTTTGCCTTCCAATCGCATCTTCCCGGCGGCTTTCGCCTCGTCCCAGCAGCCACCGGCGGCGCGGAAGTCCTCAAAATCCACCAGTTCGGCGCGGATGAAACCCCGTGCCAGGTCGCTGTGAATCGCGCCTGCCGCGCCGACTGCGTTGGTGCCTTTGACAATCGTCCAGGCGCGCACTTCGTCTTCGCCGACCGTGAAGAAGCAGATGAGGCCGAGCGCGGAATAGGCAGCGCGAATCAAGCGGTCGCGGGCAGCCTCCATGATGCCCATCGCCTCCAGAAACTCCTTCTCCTCCGCAGGCTCCATCTGCGCGACTTCCATCTCCACCTTCGCGCACATCGCGACGAGCGGGACGCCGAGCGAGGCCGCATACTCCGCGAGCGTGGTGGTGATAGCGGGCGACTCCTCTCCGGCCTGATCCTCCCCGACATTGGCGACGAGGAGGAGCGGTTTGCCGGAGACGAAGGCGTAACTCTTGACCGAACGCGCCTCGTCCTCCGTAAGCTGAAGGGAGCGAACGGGATTCAACTCGTCCAGATGCGCCTTGATCTTGTTCAGCACCTGTTGCTCCGCCGCCTCCGCGTTGGTCTGGCGCTTGAGCAGACGAGCCTTCTCCAGCTTCTCCAGACGGCCCTCAATGACCGTCAGATCGGCGAGCATCAGCTCTTCGTTGATCTGTTCGGCCTCACGCTTCGGGTTGATTCCGCCTTCCGGGACAGCGACGGTGGGATCGTCGAAGGCACGAACCAGCAGGATGAGCGCGTCCATATTGCGGACTGCCGAGAAGAAGTCGGTGCCGAACTTATCGCCCCGGCCCTGCTGTTCGGAACGCTCGACTCGTGCGCCGCCCTCCGTGAACTCGATGGTCGCGGGAGAGATTTTCTTGGGCGCACACTGCGCCACCGCGTAGTCGAAGCGCGGGTCGGGAACCCCGATCACGCCGACGTTGACCTCCCCCCCCCCGAACCGATTGAGTTCCACCGCCGAGCGCGTCAGCGCGTTATAGAGACTGGTCTTGCCGGTCTGCGGCAAGCCGATGATGCCCACTTTCATGAAATTCGCCCTCTCTTCCACTGCGGGGCGAAGATTCCCCGCAAAACACCGTACATCTTAACGGAGCGCCTTCGTTACTCGCGCTACCGGAAATCGTCCTGACATCGCCATGAATCCCGCAAAACCGACACTGCTGCACTCAATCGAAGAGACCCATCACGCCGAACTGCCCACGCCGGAACCCGCCGAACGCCTCTCGCGGCGCGATTTCGCGTTGCGGAGCCTCGGCCTGCTGACGACCGCCACGCTCGTCCACGGCAACGAGGAGACCAATCATCTCTCCCTGACGCGCCACACTGTCCGCATTCCCAATCTCAAGGCCCCCGTCCGCGTGGTGCAGTTGTCCGATCTGCATCGTTCCTGGTGCGTCTCCGAGGATTTCATCGCGCAGATCGTCGCGGAGGCCAATGCGCTCAAGCCTGACCTCCTGCTGTTGAGCGGAGACTTCGTGACCCGCTCTTCCGGCTATGCCGACTCCTGTATGCGCCACCTCGCCGAACTGAAAGCCCCAATGGGCCGCTTCGCCGTTCTGGGCAATCATGATTACTGGTGCGATCACAACACCGGCGCACCGATTATCGCCGCCCACCTGGCCGACATCGGCGTGGAACTGCTGACGAACCGCAGTGTGCGCCTCGATCACAATCTACGCCTGGTCGGAGTAGACGATGGCGCTGCCGGAGACCCGAACCTGCCGCTGGCCTTCGAGCGCGTGGAGCCGGGCGAATCCGTCCTCGCCATGACCCATAACCCGATGCTCTTTCCGCTACTGAGTCGCTATCCCTGCGTCACGCTGGCAGGCCACACGCACGGCGGACAGGTCAATATCCCCCTCATCACCGACGCGATTGTCGGCAGCAGGATGCCCTTTATACGTGGATGGTACAGCATCCCGAACGCCCCTGGACGCCTCTACATCTCACGCGGCCTCGGCACCGTCCATGTTCCCCTGCGTATCAACTCCGCCCCCGAAATCGCCCTCTTTGAACTTGTACCAGCATAGAAGTGTGCTGGACTTCGCGCCATAGTTTTTATCGCTGTTCGTCCTGGGCAGAAGTCACCATATCAAGTATGTCCCAATCCGCCTTATGGCCCTTCGTCTCTACATAGGTGCCAAAATCGCGAAAATTTTCCATGAACACATCGTCATCAGCATTCCAAAACGCTTCACAGTCCTGGCAGATCACTATTGCCTGGTTAAGTGGCTTTATCGTTGCGCTAAGAAGATAGTCCTGTCCACAGCGCGGGCATACCAGTTGCGTTTTCATAACTGCCTCAGGCGAACGCGGCCTGACAGCGTTCCGTCAGTTCGGTGCGGATGCGTGTCAGGGCTTCGGTGATTTCGGCCTCGGAAAGCGTTCGGTCGGCGGCGCGGAAGGTGAGCGAGAGCGTCAGGCTCTTGGTGCCTTCTGGCAGTGGCCCACCCCGGAACACATCGGCCAGGCGGAAATCCTCCAGCAGCGGCACGTTCGCAGTGCGTACCGCCGAAGCGACCGCCGCATAAGACACCTCTTCGGAGAGACGCGGAGCCAGGTCACGCGCAACTGAGGGGAAACGCGTGAGGGGCCGGAAACCGTGCGACCCCGTCCCTGTCGCCTCCAGCAGTGCGTTCAGCCCGATCTCGAAGACGTAGACACGTTCCCGCAAATCCAGTTTCGCCGCGACGTTCGGATGGACTTCCCCGACGATACCAGTGGGATGCCCTCCGCGCAGGCTGATAGTCGCAGTGCGGCCCGGATGGAACTGCGGCAGTTGATCGGCGCGGTCTTGCAGGGCGCGGAAGGTCGCGTCGGCGATGCCGAGTTCCGCGAACAGCCGTTCCACCACGCCGCGCATCAGGGCGAAATCCGCCGGGACAGGCGGCGCGTCTTTCTGCCAGCCCGCCTCGACGATCGGGCCTGCGAGCAGTCCGGCGACCGCGATATACTCGACGGGCATGGGGCCATCGTCGGTCGGTTCGTTCTGCCAGACCCGTCCGACCTCGAAGAGCGCGAGATGATGCTGACCGTGCCGTGCGTTGAGATGCGCCACATCCAGCAGGGTGGGAAGCAGCGACCGCCGCAGCCCACCGACCTCCGCCGAGAGCGCGTTCCGCACCGCAACCTGACGGGCCGCATCCGCAGGCGAATCGAAGAACGACGGCGCGACCAGGCTGTGCGAAACGACCTCCTGCATCCCGCAGGCCGTCAGCGTCCGTTTTAGGCGGGCGATGAAGAGGCCCTCCGCGCTGTCGCCGCCCTGTGTCGTCGCGCCGCCGGGCAGGGTCTCCGGGATGTTCTCGTAGCCGTAGATGCGCCCGACCTCCTCGATCAGGTCCTCTTCCAGCGTGATGTCGGGACGGAAGGTGGGAACCTGCACGCGCAGCACGTCGGTCGCGTCGTGCGATTCCGTCCGCACCTCGAAGCAGAGAGAGCGCAGGCAGTCCGCACAGATGTGGGAAGTCAGGTCCATGCCGAGCAGTTCGACAGCCCGTGTCACGCGCAGGGCCACTTCACGCGGGGAGATTGTCGTCGGGTAGGCGTCTATGATGCCCTCGACGGGGGCAGGCTGGCCCATCTGCTGCAATAGTTCGCAGGCGCGGTCTGCTGCCCGTCGCACCCCGTCCGGGTCTACCACACGCTCGAAACGGTAACTCGCCTCCGTCCGAAGACCGAGCAGACGCGCTGTACGGCGCACCGCGAGCGGGTGGAAATGCGCCGATTCCAGCAGCACGTCCGTCGTGGTGTCGGAGACCTCGGAGTTCATGCCGCCCATGACGCCCGCAATCGCGACTGCTTTTGCACCGTCTGCAATCACCAGCATCTCCCCGGTCAGTTCCCGTTCGATCTCGTCCAGGGTCGTGAACTTCTCACCTGCCTCGGCTCGGCGCACCACGATGCGGCCCTCCGCGAGATTGCCGAGATCGAAGGCGTGGAGCGGCTGACCGAGTTCCAGCATCACATAGTTCGTCACGTCCACGACGTTGTTGATCGGGCGCTGTCCCGCTGCTTCCAGTCGGTTCTGCATCCACTGCGGCGACGGCCCGACCTTCACACCGCGAATGATGCGGGCGGTATAGCGCGGGCAGAGGTCGGGTGCAAGCAGGGTCACCGAGGTCTGTTCCGCGACGGCTCCCCCCTCCTGCGACGGCGCAGACGAAGGCATTTTCAGCGGCAGGCCATAGAGCGCCGCCACTTCTCGCGCCACGCCCACCATCGAAAGGCAGTCGCCCCGGTTCGGCGTGATGTAGACATCCAGCACCGGGCCAATCGCGGACTCCTCGATGCCTTCGACCTCCAGGCCGCCCATCGTCAGGCGCGTCCCGATCTCCTCCGCCGAAGCCTCGACCGCCACCAGTTGTTTCAACCATTCTAAAGGTACACGCATAGTCGTTTTCTCACAATTCTCCACTTGCTCTGATCAATGGGATATGCAAAGGGTTGACACCCCTCGCTACACGGCTTCGCCGGAGTGTCCTGCGGACAAAATCCGTTGCGACAACCGCGCAGGGCCCCTCAGAACTGCCGCAGGAAGCGCAGGTCATTCTCCAGATACAGGCGCAGATCGTTGACGCCCGTCCGAATCATGTGGGTGCGCTCGATACCGAGGCCGAACGCGAAGCCGCTGTACTTCTCCGTGTTGATGCCGTAGGCCCGGAGGATGTTCGGATGAATCAGCCCCGCGCCACCGAGTTCCAGCCAGCGCCCCTGCCACGAGATAGAGTAGTCCACGCCCGGTTCGACGAAGGGGAAGAAGTCCGGGCGGAAGCGCACGAGCGTCTCCGGGCCGAACATGGAGCGGGCGAACGTGCCGAGCGTCCCCTTGAGATCGGACATCGAAATCTTCTCGTCCACCATGAACACATCTACCTGATGAAACGTGTGGTGATGCGTGGCGTCTACCGCTTCGTAGCGGAAACAGCGTCCGACGGTGGCAAAGCGGAAGGGAGGCTGCATCTCGCCCAGCATTCGTCCCTGCAGCGCGGTCGTCTGGGTACGGAGAAGGCGGCTGTCGGTGACGAAGAAGGACATCTGCTCGTCCATCGCCGGATGGTCTTCGGGATAGTTGAGCGCGGCGAAGTTGTAGGCGTAGTCTTCGAGTTCGGGGCCATCCACGAACTGATAGCCCATACCGCCCAGCACTGTCTTGATGCGGTCTGCGGTCTGCGTCAGGGGATGCAGGCGACCGACGGGCAGGGGCCGACCGGGCAGGGTCACGTCCAGCGCTTCGGCCTGAAGCCGGGTCTGCATCTCGTGCGCCTCGAGTTCGCTGCGTTTCGCGCTGAACTGCTCGGTGAGGAGGGCGACGGCCTCATTGATTCGCGCTCCGAATGCCGGCCGCTCCTCTTTGGGCAGGGTGCCGATAGTGCGCCGCAGTTCGTTCAGGCCCTTGTCACGGCCCAGATATTTGGTTTCGACCGCCGCGAGTTCCGCAACGCTGCGGGCTGCGTGGAGGGCCTGCTCGGCTTCTTCCCGCTGCTGTGTGATGCTGTCCGACATAGTATTCTTTCCTCCAGACACAACAAGACGCCCCTTTTTCTCCCTCTCCAGAGCGCACACGGGAGAGTCCGAAAAAGGGGCGTCCTGACAGAACGCTGGACTTCAGATTGTGGTCCGATGCGGGGCGAAAGTCACGCCGCCGCAGGCTCTCCCGCTGAGTTCAGCACGCTCGCCGCCTGCGCGACGAGCTGCGTAAACGACGCAGGATCGCTGACCGCCATCTCCGCCATCACCTTGCGGTCGAGCGTGATTCCGCCTTTGGTCAGACCTTCAATGAAGCGGCAGTACTGCATTCCCTCGGCGCGGCAGGCCGCGCTGATGCGCGTGATCCAGAGCGCACGGAATTCGCGCTTTTTGTTGCGGCGATCCCGGTAGGCGTAGTTGCCCGACTTCATGAACTGTTCATGCGCGGTCTTATACAGACTGCGCTTGCCGCCCCAGTATCCCTTGGCGGCTTCCAGCACCTTCTTATGGCGCTTATGGGTCATCATTCCACGTTTAACGCGCGGCATATCGAAACATCCTTTCCTGCAAACAGTCGGCGCAGCGTCCGGCCCCACAGGGCGGCTACGCAACGAGAGAGACTAGTCGAGGCCCTTGCCGAGCATCCGGGTGATGCGCTTCAGGTCGCCCTTGAACAGTTCGCCATCGTTGTTGAGGTTGCGCTTCCGGTTGGCGTCTTTTTTCCGCATCAGGTGGTTCAAGCCTGTTTTGCCGCGCATGAGTTTGCCGGTAGCGGATTTGGTGAACCGCTTGACGACAGTCTTGCGGGTCTTGATTTTGTTTTTCTTTACCTTCAAGTGAATATCCCTGTCGCCCGCAGCGGGCGTCTTCTCGATTGGAATGAGTGCCGTTGACGATGCCGATTGCCGGGCATCGCCCGCAAAACGCAAGACACAGGTGAAGGGAAGCCGGGCTGCGGACCCGACTTCCCAACGACGCACGGTGTGACAAACTTCCCGACCTTCCTGAAAGGAGAGAGGAGGCTGTCACCACTGCTTGAGGACAAAGGCTCAGGGTTTGGGGCTGAGGATCATCGTCAGCATCTTGCCTTCCAGTGACGGCGGCTTCTCGATGATGGCGTGATCCGCGATAGCCAGAATCATCTTGTCCATCAGCTTGCGGGCGATCTCCGGATGGGTGATCTCGCGGGCCTTGAACTGAATGGTGACTTTGACTTTGTCGCCCTTTTCCAGGAACTCCTGCGTATGCTTGACGCGCACCTGAAAGTCGTGTTCCTGCGTGACCGGGCGCATTTTGATGCCCTTGATCTCCTGCTGGCGCGACTTCTTGTGTTGCTCTCGCTCTCGCTTGCCCTGCTCGTATTTATATTTCCCGTAGTCCATGATGCGACAAACGGGTGGCTGCGCCTGGGGTGCGACCTCAATCAGGTCGAGGCCCTTCTCCTGCGCGAGCAGCAGCGCGTCTCGTGCTGGCATGACGCCAATCGGCTGTCCTTCGTCGTCAATAACCCGGACATCCCGAATACGCTGGTCGCGCGCGCCGCGCAAAATCATTTCATTAACACGAAATTCCTTGTTGTTGATGGATCACCCCTCCGGCAGCACGGCACGAAGC
Source organism: Chthonomonadales bacterium (assembly GCA_038231295.1). Lineage (GTDB taxonomy): Bacteria > Armatimonadota > Chthonomonadetes > Chthonomonadales > Chthonomonadaceae > JANXLO01. The sequence goes on along the minus strand of JBBRLP010000096.1, from coordinate 3,058 downwards.
CGCGACCTATTCGCGACTGGACTCTCTTGAGAGTTAATTGCCACCAGACGGGAACCAGTATACCCCGCTCCACCCCTCCCTGTCAAGGCAGTTTTCGGCTGGATCAGGTTAATCGCTCTGCCATTTTCTCAGCCCACAATGGGCGCATCTCCGCAGGAAGTCCTTGTGTGAACGTGCTGTTCGACACAAGAATCTTCCCTGGCATCGTGGATACCGAAGGTCTACTCCTGGAAGCGGTCGTTCATTCTGCTGGCATTCAAGACCGCGACGTAGCCAAGTTGGCGCTGACCTCGTGCAAAGACCGTTTTCCTCGCCTGAGCGTTTTTGGGCGGACGGCGGGTATGCGGGCCACCTCCTCATCTGGGTAAAAGACGAGTGCCCGTGGGAGTTGGAAATCGTGAAACGCACTGATACTCTCAAAGGCTTTGTGTTGTTGCCGCGTCGCTGGGTGGTAGAACGCACGTTTGCCTGGTTGGGGCGGTATCGTCCCCTGTCGAAGGACTACGAGTTGCTACCCAAAACCAGTGTGGCTTTCCTGCATCTGGCGATGACCCATCTCATGCGTCGGCGTTTAACAACATGAGCCTTTTTCTATACGCTCTGAGGAGCGCAGTCGGAAGCGCACGGTGGGAGAAGGGCTAACGAAAGCAGGTGCAAAAGAGCTTACGGAATGAACAGAATGGACAGGCATCGCAAGAATCTCCCTATCATGCGAACAGAGGCGAAAGCGGGTGCAATCCCCCTGGCAATGAAGAAGTGGCCGTCGTTACGAGCAGACGGCGGTGGGCAGAAATAGGCGCAGGTCGGCAGAAGTGCCTGCCCGACGGTGGTTCTTCGGTTATGATACCCGCAAAGAGAAAGAGCCGGTGTGCAAACGTTCACAGGAAGGCTATGATTTTACGCCTGCGTAAGGTGCGGAGTTAACGTCTCCAGTCTCCCATGAGGAGGAAGGGCGCCCAGTAGTACGGATGGTGATGCCCCTTCCCCTGCTGCAAACTCAGCGCCGCCTGCCGCAATGCCTGGCTCTTGCCCTCCCCTGCTTTGAGATGGCTGTAGAACACTCGCATCAACTGCGCCGTCGCCGCATCGTCCACACTCCACTGGCTCACCACCTGCGTCGGAACCCCCGCCACGAAGAACGCCCAACTTAATCCCACCACTCCTTCGCCTGTTCGGATGTTGCCTCGTCCGGTGTTGCAGGCGGAGAGCGTCACCAGGTCGGCATTGAGTTGCAGATCGAACACCTCTCTCGCGGTGAGGAAGCCGTCCTCCTTGCTGGCCTTCGCATCGTTCTTGTCCGGCTGAGCGAGGACGATGGAGGAGAGGAGGGGCGCGGCATCGTTGAGAAAGCCGTGAGTGGCGAAGTGCAGATAGCGATACTTGCCCATCTGCTCCTTCGCCGTGCTTTCCTGAGCGGACAGACCGGTGAAGAGCGTTGCCTCGGGGAACAGGAGATGCAGGGCGTCGGCTTCGCGTTGTGTACCGGGCAGAGGAACAATCCCCCCTCCTCTTGAAACCAGAGCCGCCGTCATCGAGCGAGAGGGCGACAGCAGTGGACGGGAAGGATCCAACAGGGGGCGCGACGGATCGAGCAGTGGACGGGAGGGATCCAATAGAGGCCGGGAGGGGTCGGAGAGTGGCCGCTGACCGGGCAGGTCGTCGAGGTCTCCGAAGCGTTTGCTGCTCCCGAAGTCCGGGTTCGCCATGACCAATAGCGTGTTGGTTGGCTTACTCGTCCGCTGGCTATGTGCTCGAAGCGCGGCCTGGACGCCGGTTGCAGAGTAGGCATACGCCAGATCGTAGTGCTGCCAGAGGAACGAAGCCTCTTGCTTGCCACCAGAGAGCGTCAATGCCTGAAACGGCACATTCCACAGCGCACCGTCGGGGCAGACAACCAGACGCTTCTTGCCAGCGAGTTGAGCGGCGGCAGGCGAGAGCAAAAGGCGCGACAATCGGGCGGCGAGCGGGCGATAGTCTTTGCGGGGATCGGCGCAGGCGGCGCGGAAAGCGGCGCACTCCTGCTGTAACTGTGCGGTTGTCACGGCAATCGGGTAGACCTTGACCGTTGCTTTCCCCTGTCTGGTGGTCACGACGAAGAGTAGAAGCTTTTTGTCGGAGAGGACAATGTAGTCAAACAGCGCCGTGTCAGAGGGCAGAAGAGAGGACAGACTGGCAAGCGTTGCCGTTGTAGCGATCTGCTTGTCAGCCAGTCCGGGATGCCGGGCGTACAGGGTATCCGTGAGGGTCTGGAGTTTCCCCTCAACCTGTTTCTGTTGCTGCTGAAGAGCGGCAAAGCGTTTCTTGCTGCCGACCTCGTTCTGTGCAGCTTCCTTGACCATCTGCTGATTCAGATAGTCTGCCTGAGACCGGAGGTCTTGCTGTTGCTGCTTCTCTTGCGGGGTCAGAGCGTTGTCCAGAGCAACCCGACCGGAGGCGAGCAGATCAAGGAGTGCGCGTCCCTTGGTTTTCTGAGTAAGAGCGAAGGTTTCTTCCGTCCGTCCGCTTTGCAGGAGCAGAGCGATGCAGTCGTAGTAGACAGGCAGTTTTGAGGCGAGCAAGGAAGATTTGCTCTCGCTATAGCCGCCTAGATTTGCACGTAACTCTTCGAGAAGAGCAACGGCCTGTCGGGAATGTGCAAGAGCACTCTCTAACTGGTGTAATCGTTGCTCTACGCCAGAGAGAGCGACGAGAGTGTTTGCTTCCCCGTCCTTGTTCCCGCTGGCTCGGCGAAGCGGCAGAGCCTTCTGACAGAACTCCAGTGCTTTTTGTGGCTGACCGGTAGCATAATAAACGATGCCTATATCGGTGAGAGTGTTTGCTTCACCGTTTCTGTCCCCGATCGCTCGGTAAATCGGGAGAGCCTGCTGATAGAACTCCAGCGCCTTTTGTGGCTGACCGGTATTGCTGTAGACAACACCTATACCGTTGAGAGTGCTTGCTTCACCATACTTGTCACCGCTATCTCGGTAAATCGGGAGAGCCTGCTGATAGAAATCCAGCGCCTTTTGTGGCTGACCGGTAATGCTGTAGACAATACCTATACTGTTGAGAGTGCCTG
>JBBRLP010000095.1:0-22484 GCA_038231295.1 Chthonomonadales bacterium | reverse complement strand
ATGGTGGGCCGTTACCCCGCCATCTAGCTGATAGGCCGCAAGCCCCTCCGAAAGCCATAAATGATTTACTCGTCTAATCATGTGAAAAGACGGACACATCCGGTATTAGCAGCCCTTTCGAGCTGTTGTCCCGGTCTTTCGGGCAGGTTGCTTACGTGTTACGCGACCGTTCGCCGCTAGGGATTGCTCCCCCGCTCGACTTGCATTTCTTAGGCACGCCGCAAGCGTTCGTCCTGAGCCAGGATCAAACTCTCCATCAGAATACTGATGTGAACCCATCTCCCGAAGGAGATAGGAATAACAAACATTTTGAACCCCTGGCACAAGGTTACTTTTGGTCCAAACAAACACCCGCTCTTACGAGCAAATGCCTGAGTGAACTCACGCACAGACAAACCATATTCATACGACTCTCAAGGATCAACGGTTTGCGAACGTTCCTAACACTGGGAGCGTTCCCGTCTCGCACTTGCTCGGATTTGACTGCCTTTCAGCGGTCTCTCTTCACGAAGCCTCCGTATTGTACTCCAACTCCCCGGCGCTGTCAAGGGCGATTTGAAAGTTTCTCAAATCCCTCTTTTCCAGTTCCGCGAAGCCAGTCTTCAAACAGAAGCCTACGTAGTATACGGCACGTCCGCCGTCTTGTCAAGGGTAAATCCGCCCTTTGTTCAAAATGGAAGCAACCTCACGGCGACTCCGCCGTTTCGAGGCGAAAACTCGCTCCGGCGGCGGCGAGACGCCTGCGCGTCATTTCTATGGCTGCCTCTCCGACATCGCAGCCAATCCAACGCCTGCTAAGCGCGTGGGCAACGGCAAGGGTCGTGCCGCTGCCGCAGCAGAGGTCGGCCACGAGGTCGCCGGGATTGGAGGAGGCGAGGAGAATGCGTTTGAGCAGGGCTTCGGGTTTCTGGGTGGGATAGCCGGTGCGGAGGGGGCTGGCCTGATTTTCGATGTCTATGTGCCAGTAGTCGAGGGGCAGGGTTCCCGCGCCGAGATAGTGGCGGAAGGTGAGTTCGGGGAATAGGGTCTCGGTCTCCGGCGGCAGGTCGCGTTTAGAGCGGAAAGGGCTGTCCGTAATCCCGCGCCCCATCAGCCTGTAGCGGCCTTTTTCGTCGGAGTGCCGAAATTTGCTGACGGTGGATTCGGCGTAGGGTTCGCGCACGGCATCGGGATTGAACGTGAAGGTGTCGGAATTGGTGTAGAAGAGGAGCGTGTCGTGTTTGCGGTTCCAGCGTTTTTTGGAGTTGATGGCCTCGCGGTAGCACCAGACAATCTCGTTCTGGAACCGTTCCGCGCCGAAAATCTCATCGAGCAGCAGTTTGGCGTAGTGGACGGAGTGCCAACTGAGATGCAGATAGAGGCTACCGTTCTCGGTGAGGAGTTCGCGGGCCAGAGTCAGGCGGTCGAAGAGCCATTGCAGATAGTCGCCGAGGGTGCGCCAGGTGTCGGTGAACGCGGAGGGAGTGTCGGGTTCGGCCTCCCGCGTTCGCCACTCGCGCCCGGTAAAGAAGGGCGGATCGAGATAGAGCAGCGCGACTTGCCCGCGCAGTTCCGTGTGCAGCGCTGCCATGACCGCCAGATTGTCGCCCTGAATCAGCCGGTTGGGAGGGGTTCCAACGGTCTCCCCGACCTCCCCGACAATCCGCAGAACAGGCCGAGGTGTGAACTCCGCCTGTGCCGTGCGCTTGCCCTCCCATGTCAGCCGCACTTCGTCGGTCATGCTATCGGCCCCGCACGACGCCCGCGATGGGAGCGGCAGGCTGCGGCCCGATCTTGTCGAAGGGAATAGGTTTGAAGCCGGGCAGTTTCGGGACAAAGGCGAGGCTGCGGGCTTTCAACTGCGCCTCCAGCAGGGCCGCTTCCGGCAGGGGAAACTCGTGGTCGTCCTCCAGACGGATAATCTTGTCGTTCAGGCCGTCCTGAAGTTCGAGCCAGCGTTTGTCGCCTGCGCTGAGGTTGTGCAGGACGGCGTTGCCCTTCGCCTGTGCGGGTTCGTCCTCGGCGATATTCACGAGCGAGGGGTAACGGGCGCTGTAAGGCGGCTGCCTGTAGTTCACGTCGGCGAGTTTCTCGTACATCTGCCACTCGCCGCCCTGCACAATGAACTTTTTGGCCCAGCCCAGCCCCCGCGCATCTATATGGACCGCCGGGTCGCAGGCGAGAAACAGGTTGTTCTCCAGCGTGTTGTCGCGCCCGCCGCCGAGCAGGACAGCCCGCCCCGCCCGATAGCAGACGTTCCCGTAGACCGTCGTGCCGCTCGCCGCGTCGTCCAGATAGATCGCCATCGCGTCGGTGAAGCCCTGTCCGCTGAAGCCGCCGAGATGATGAAAGTAGTTGTAGCGCACGACGTTGCCGCGCATCGTCCAGTCGCGCCCCATGTAGAACGCCCCGACATCCCCGGTCTCGCGGCAGACATCATGGACTTCGTTGTACTCGACGAGGTGGTCGTTGCCGCTGAGTTGAATGGCGTTGTGCGGGCCGTTATAGACAAGGTTGTGGGAGACGCGGTTTCCGACGCCATTGATAGAGACGGCGGGACGGTAGCAGTTCACGATGCGGCTGTAGTCATGGATGCGGCAGCTTTCGGCATAGAGTTTGCCGGGAGTGAGCGTCTTGCGGTCGCCTGCGCTGAGGACGATGCCGCCCTGTCCGGTCTCGTACAGGGCGCAGTTGGCGACGCCGTTCTCCGTGCCGCCGTCCAGCACGATTCCGGCGGTTCCGGTATTCCGTACTGTACAGCCCGCCAGCAGGCAGTGCGCCCCGCCGACGATGTGAACGCCCTGCCCGCGTGTCACCTCAATTGTCAGTCCTGCCAGCGTGATATTCTGCGCGTTTTGCAGCGAGACCAGCGGCTTCTCCAGCAGCGAGACGAAGACTTTGGCGGTGGTGAGCGGCGCAGGCGGCCAGAAGTAGAGCAGACCGGTCTTACGGTCAAGGTAGTATTCGCCCGGAGAGTCGAGTTCTTCCAGCAGGTTCAGCGCGTAGTAGCGTTTGCCTTTGGTGTAGCCATACGCGCCGTGTGGCTCGGTGGTGAAGAGCGCGTGGGTCTGCGGGGTAATCCGGGCGACTTTCGTATACGAGTCGGCCCAGTCCCACGTCCAGTAGCCGTGCAGCCAGACATCTTCGGCCTGCGTCCAGCGGCTCGGACGGTCGCCCTCGTAGGTGAACATACCGCCGTTCTGTCCCTGTGGCGTGTCCGCGATGGTCGCCCAGCCCTTGTTCGGCCAGCGGGCGAGAGTCATGGACCTGTCCTGAAAAAACAGTTCGAGCGGCGCGTTCTGCACCCCGACCGTCTGCCTATTGGGATGAATCGCGCCGAACTCCGTAATCCCCTGCGCCCGCAGATCGGTCACCAGCACGTTTCCCCGGCAGGCGGCATCCATCCGTTTCAGCACGGCCTCGTCCGTCACCGGCTTGAACCCGCTCACCTCCCGCCCCCCGATAATCCGCACCTCCTCGCCTTTCCAACTGCTGATGAGTGTCGGAGAGGAGGCCTGTCCCGAGTCCGCCGCCGTCACCTCCAACCCCTTCGCCAGCGAATAGACTCCCCCACGCAGAAAAATCCGCACACTCGCAAAATTCGTTGGAGGGGTCTTCTTAACCTCACGCCCTGCCCGCAGAGCGGCCTGTAAAGTGGCAAACGGCCCATCCGTCCGCTTCGCGTTCGGCAATTCCAGCCTTCCCGACCAGGCATCACTCCCCCCATCCGCCACATAGAACACCGCAAACTGCGGCCTCGCCTCAGCCCCTACCACTACCAGAAGCAGGAAAGCAGAAATGACCACCTGACACCAAAATCTGTTTGCGATACCCATCTAACCTGCTCCTTGTGCGCTACCACTCCGAGATATAGTCCATAACGCAGTCCAAATTGGATCGTAGACGTGTTCGGCCCCTTCCTCATAATAAGAACCTAGGTTCTCATTGCCTGTTAATGCGGTAAGGAGAGCAGATTGAACTTTTGCATAATCGCCAGCCAGCTTGCCTCTACATATTTTAGAAATTGCGAATGCAGAAGCCCCGTGTATCCAACTGGCCCTGTCAGAGCGCATCGCCTCCAAAAGAACTGAAAAAACTTCCGAAGAACCAGAACCTAAACGACCGAGAGCCTCCACAGCAACCCTGCGTACCGAATCGTCTTCGTCCAAACGTAGGGCCTCCAGTAGGGCCGACTCTACCTCCGAGGAACTAGAACCTAACTGACCGAGAGCCTGTGCAGAAACCCGGCGTACAAAAGTACTCTTTTCCGAGCGCATCGCCTCCGAAAGAACTGAAAGAACCTCCGAAGAACCAGAACCTAAACGACCGAGAGCTAGTATAGAAGCCCCACGTACCAACTCGCTCTTGTCCGAGCGCATCGTCTCCAAAAGAACTGAAAGAACCTCCGAAGAACCAGAACCTAACGCGCCCAGAGCCTGTGCAACAGCCCTGCGTACCGACTCGTCCCTATCAGAGCGCATCGCCTCCAACAAAGTCGCCACTACCTCTGAGGAACCCGAACCTAGCTCACCCAGAGCCTCGGCAGCAGCCCAGCGTACAAGCGTGTTAGCGTTCCTCAGATTTTCAAGAATTAAGGGAAGAATGAAGCCGACCGTAATCTTGTTCTTTGAATAACGCAGTTCGGACAGAATTTTTTCTCGGAGGGGAACATACTTGCCTTCGCCGTTACGATCAAAGTAAATTCGGACTAGGTTGTGGACAATGTAATGCTGCAAATTGGTGTCGGTGTTGGGGGCGTCGCCGATGCAGTGGGCGGCGAAGAGAAGGTCGCGGTGCAGGATGTTCTCTAGTTCGCTTGGGGTAAAGTTGGCTTCTCGCGCCTCTTCTCCCTGAGCCAGGATGGCGGTGCGAATCAGGTCGGTGGCGTCTTCGGGATGGTCACGGCTTTCGAAGGCGATGGCGAGCAGGATTGGCTCTTCCCAGCGGGGTTGGTGGCGGAACTTATAGATGTTTCTTGCGGCATCACGGCGACGGCGCACCAGTTCGCGCCCAGCGAAATACTCCTCGAAGGTCAGGTGCATGAAGCCGAAATAGCCGGGAGCGCGTTCGACGAATAGCCCGGTGTGTTCGCGGACTCGCGTCAGAAAGTCGTCTACGGCGGCGAGAATTTCGGGGTCGTCGGGTTTCGCACTGCGCCACTCCGCGAGGAGTTCGGCGAGCTTCGCTTTCACATCCCGCTCGCTCGCCATACCGGAGGGCCGATGTTCGTGCAGCCAGAACGCCATTGGCCCCAACAGACGCAACGCCTCCGACTCCTGGACGCACTGGACTTCGGGAATTCCACGCGCCAGTTGCCAGTCGCGCAGCAGCGTTTTGGTGGCGAGTTCGTAGAGGTCTACGCGGCGGGTGGGGAGGCTGGCCCCGTTGCGGTGAATCAGCGCGATAATGGTCAGCAGAAGTGGGTTCGCGGCGAAGCGGCGGACACCGGGGCTGTCCTGGAGAGCCTGTTCCAGAGCCTCGATTTCGCCGTCCGCCTCTCGGGCGATGTCGGCGGGAGCGGCCTCGGGAGTGCGAAACCGTTCGTAGGCGTAACACCAGTTTTTGAGAAAGCGCGAAATCTGCTCCGCTTCCAGATCGCACAGCGTGAACTCCGCGACTTCGCCACCGAGCGGCGCGGAACGATACCCCACAATCCGGCTCGTGATCAGGATGCGATTGCCGGGATGCGCCGCGCCAAACTCCTCAATGCGTTGCGCGATGCTCGCCCGAATGTCCGGCCGGACGATCTCATCCAATCCGTCGAGTAGAACGAACGCTTTCCCGGCCTGCAATGCCCCCAGAAACACCTCCGCCAGTGCCGGTTCCGGCGTCTCCACCTCTCCGAACGCCTGCGAGAGATAGCGGCGCAGACTGAGCGTCGGGTGCTGCTCCAGTGCCTCCGCGAAGCGCGAGATACGCACGGGAATGGGCAGGCGCACCTCGCCGTAATCCTCCCCGGCAGCATCGTGAACACGCGTCGCCTCGGATCGGTTTTCATTGCGCCGCGCCAGCGCGAACTGCAAGGTCAGAAACCGCATCAGGGTCGTTTTGCCCGCGCCAGGGTCGCCGAGAATCACCATGCGGATGTGCTTCCGCACCACCTCCGCCAGTCCTACCCGCTCCGTGCGCCGCTCCCGTCCGAACATCTCCTGTTCTCGCAACCGCTCCGGGTCCGCTTCGTCGCGCCGCATCGCCTCCCCGCGCCTGTCCATCGTCCATCCGCCCCCGACCTCTCGCTCGGCTTGCAGTGCGACATAGACCTCATCCAGTCGCAGCGACGCGGAGCGGGTCGTCTGCATGACGCCGCGTGGGTCGAGGTAGGTGTTGGTGCGAATCAGATAGTCGAGGTAAAGCCTCTCTATCTGCGCGAAATCGCCCTGCTCTGCATAGAGTTCCGCCGCCGTCCGCAGCGTATTGCCTTCCGGGTCGAGGCCAAGCTGCTTGAGAATCACGCCGAGCCGCATCTGAAAGTCCGCCTGCATCGCCGGAGCGATTCCCGGACGCGCCAGCCGCTGTTCCAACTGCCGGGCGTCGTACCGCAGCCGTTCGGCCTCCCGCAACGACATCTGCGCTACCATGCTCTTCGGCACACGCTTGTCTGTCGGCGGGAGCAGCGTCACCGTCTCTGTGCGCCACTCGGAAAAGTCGGGCGCGTCGCGCAAAATGTCGCCGAGCGTTTTCTCGGTCAGCCAGAAAACCAACTGCGTCTGCGTGTCCCGCACATCCTCCCGATGACTGTTGAGCAGTCCAATCGCCTCTTCGTATCCGGCCGCATCCCGTTTCGCCAGCGTCTCCAACCCCTGTGCAAAGACGCAGACCGACAGGTCGCGTCGCCGAATCGAGCGGCAAAATCGCCCCAGGCTGCGCGTCTCCTCTTGTCGGTAGTCGAACTCGTACAGATCGAACTGCCCACTCAGACGCTCCCCCATCTCCGCAAACGCCTCGCCACGTAGGGTCTCGTCGTCCACAACGGCAAAGACGATATGGGCGATTTCGGGGCCGCGCAGGGCCATCCGTATCCGCTCCAGCGGCTCGTTCAGCGGTTTTCCCGGCACGAAAACAGGATTCACGATAGGTTACTCCCCTCGGCTAAATCTCGTCCCAGATCAGCGGGTGGGCATCGAACCAGGTGCTGCCGTTCTGATAAGCCAGAATCAGAAAGGCGTGAATCAGGTCGTTGCTCTCCTTGCTGTTGGAGGGCGAATGCTCTTCATGCACCTTTTTCAACTCCACTTTGGCTTCCCGGCTCAGGCGGCGCGTACTCTCCGCCAGCAGATCCGCGATAGCCTCCTGTGCGGCATCCATCGTGACTTTCTCCGTGCCACGCCGCTCCGCAGAACGACAGGCCTCGTTTACCAGCCTTATGAACCACCGCATCAATCCACCGCTCTTGAAAATCAACTGATTTAGAACGCCCTCCGCAAACAGTTCCGTCTCCGTCAGTTGCAGCGTTTGCAGCCGCTTCTCCGCCACCTCCCGCATCTCCGCATAGCCTTTCTCATGGCGTTTCGTGCGATCCAGGCGACTGTAGAGGCGAACATTGGGCAGAAAGTAGCTGTTCGCATCCTGCTCTACCTCCCCGAACGGCAAATCGGTATAGACGAGCATCGGGACGGTATAGATGATACGGCAGATAGGCCCGTGCAGAGCGCGACTCTGGAGGAAAATGGCTTCCGCCTGTTCCTGCCGCTGAATCTTGTCCAGGTCGTCTACAATGACCATCAGCCGCTTCCCGGACTCAGATTCGATGTCAGCGACAATCAAATTGATCTGAGTCAGAATGTGCTGTATCTGCGGTTCCACGGTACGGCTCTTCGCCTGCTCCTCCGTCACCCCGGAAGAGAGACTGAACGGCTTTAGCACGGCTTCCGCCAGTTTCTCGCCGATTTTGTTTCCCAGCACTCCCGCCGTGAAGACAATCAATCCCTTCGCGAGTTCGCCAACGTTGAGTGCTTCGTCCTTCTTGCCCGTCTCCTTCTCCGTAATCGTCGAAATCTTCTCCACCAGGTCTTCCAGAAGACGCTCGTTTAATTTCAGCCCCTCTTGCCTGCCCGCCTGAAAGAGCGCGAAACCGAGCAGATAGAGAACGTCAATCAGGTGCGCTTTGCTGTTGTCCAGATTGTGGCTGACATTCACATAGACGACGAAGAACTCGGCTTTGTAGTGTTCGAGCAGTTTAAACAGCAGCGAACTCTTGCCGCTCCCCCGATGCCCTGTAAAATAGACCAGCGGCGGACGAGTCTTCCTCGGAACGCCCAGAGCCTCTTCATCCCGAAAGAGTTGCACCAGTTTGTCATACGGGTCGTGTTCCCGAGTGCAGTACAGTGCCTGCCGCTTTCCCACCAGAATTTCGCTCGGCTCGAAAGCCTGATAGAGTCGCAGCCAGAACGCGGCTTCGTATGCCATTGCTTTTCCTTTTCTCGCGCTCCTTGCGGCAACCGTCAAAGGGGAATGCACGGCGGGCGGCGAATGTTACCGGCAGCGTAGCCTACGCCATAATTCGCAGTGACGGCCCGAAGTTCCTGCGACAACCCTCCCACCGGGAAAGGAAAGCAACGACGCCATGAATACTCAGTTTCAATTCTCCGCCGGAGTCTGGAATCTGCACCCCGGAGCCGACCCGTTCGGCCCGCCCGTCCGCCCCGACCGAGACTTCGTCGAAATCTGCGGAATCCTCCAGAAACTCGGCTTCACCTACGTCCAACTACACGACGACGATGCCGTGCCGATGGACGTTCCCGCCGCGCAGATCGGGTCGGCCTGCCAGACCTTGAAGAAGATCGCCAGCGATCACGGCCTCGGCGTTGAGTTCATCGCGCCACGCCTGTGGGAAGACCCGCGCTTTGCCGATGGCGGCATCACCGCGAACAACCCCACCTCTCGCGCCCTCGCCCTTGACCGCGCCAAACGCTCCGTAGACATCGCCAACGAACTCGGCACCGACCGCCTTGTGCTGTGGCCCGCCCGCGAAGGAACCTATATCCGGGAATCCAAAGACGCGCTCGTCTCCTTCCAGCGGATGCTCGACTACTGCAACGCCATCCTCTCCTACGACCCCAAAATCCGCATCCTCGCCGAGATGAAGCCGAATGAGCCGATGGACCTGATGTACCTGCCCAGCACCGGCCACTTCCTCGCGCTGGCCTACAAGACCATAGACCCGGCCCGCACCGGCGTTCTTATCGAAGCGGCCCACTGCATCCTGCTCGGCCTCGATCCCTCCGACGAGATGGCCTATGCCCTCTTCCATGGCAAACTATGGGGCGTCCACCTCAACGATCAGAACGGCCTCAAATACGATCAAGACAAGACGTTCGGCAGCGTGGACCTGCGCCGTGCCTTCAACTGCGTGGACGTGCTGGTCCGCAACGATTACGGCAAGAACGGCGAAGTCGTCGGGCTGGACATCAAGGCGATGCGAACGCAGTCCTACGAACTCGCCTGGAAACATCTTGCCAACAGCAAGGAGATATTCGAGCGCCTCGTCGCCATCGCCGCGCAGATAGACCGGCAGGAGTGGCACTCCTACGTGGAGACGCAGGACTACGAGGGGCTGGAGATGTTCCTGCTCCGCAATCTGATGCGGGGCTAGCCCGCGCTCTGGCAAAGACGAGAGTGAACTCTCCGGGGCGGTCAGGAAACAAAACAGCCAGAGACCAGGGCTGCCTCCTGCAGCAGAACGAGAGGAACAAGACGCATGGACAGGACAGAGAATACAAAACCGGCCCCTCCAAAACAGGGCCGTCGGTTTCGTCTGGTCGCGCTGTTGAGCCTGCTTGTTCTCTCTATGGGCGTCTACCTGCCGCTCCGCACCAGCCGTGCGAACGACAAACTGCTGCACAGCATCCTCGAAAACGACGCCGAGGGAGTGCGGTTCGCGCTCGCCAACGGAGCGGATTCCAACCTGCGTATGAATCTGAGAGACGTCTCCGAGCATCCGGTCACATTCGTTGACTTTGTGCGCCTGCTCTTTCATCGCACAGTCAGTACCAAAGCCAACAACTCCAAGACCGCACTGATGTTTGCCGTGACCAACGGGGATCGGGAGATCGCCGAGGCCCTGCTGGAACACGGCGCGAACGTCAACACACGTCTGGACAACGGCACGACTGCCCTGCTCTCGGTGGCCTCCAAAGCCAAGCCGGAGATGCTTGCGGAACTGCTCGCAAAAGGCGCGGATATCCATACGGCGAACAGGCAGGGAGATACCCCCCTGCTGATCGCCGCGCAAAACGGCCTCACCGACAATGTCACGACGCTGCTGGCAAAAGGCGAGAACGTTCACGAGACCAATCTACAAAAACAGACCGCGCTGACTCTGGCGGTAGAGAACCGCCGGGAAAAGATCATCGCCCTGCTGCTGGCGGCAGGAACCGATGAAAGCGATCTGAAAGGGGCGCGTCTCGACCCGAACCAGAACAACCGGGTTCAGGCGTTTGCGGGCGGCGCAGGCTTTACGCGCACCGTCACCGTCACCGGAGGTAATGCCGCTTTTGCCGGTGGCTCGACCCGATCCCCGGCTGCCGGAATAGCCGTCCCGGCAGGTTCCTCCGTGACCTACACTATCCTGAGTGGGCCGCGCCCGCCGAACACGACCCAGGCGCAGACCGCCCTCCCGCCGCTTCTGTTTGCGGCAAAATACGGCAGTCCATCACTGCTCAAATACCTGTGGGAGCGCACCGCACCCGCAGACCGGAGCCAACAGAGCGGGAGGATATTGAGCCTCGCGGTACAGTCGGGAGAGCCGGAAACCGTGCGTTTTCTGCTGGCGCAGGGCGTTCCCGCAAACCCGGTCATTCCGCCTCTGCCCGCAGGCTACCGGGTTCTCCCGGGCGTACGTTATGATCCCCGGAAAATCTACACCCCGCTTCACTACGCCGCCGCGCTGCCGAACTCGGCTATTGCACGAATGCTGGTCGAACATGGGGCGAGCGTTAATGTGGAGGATGCCTTCGGCACGACGCCGCTGCTCGCCGCCGTCAGCGGGGGGCGTATGGAGACGATGCGACTGCTCATAGAGCATGGCGCGAATGTGCGAGCGGTCGAGACCAATACCCAACAGAACGCGCTGATGCGGGGTGTGCAGAGTCTGGAGGTCGCCCGGATGCTGCTCGATCATGGCTTAAACGTGAACGCCCGAGACCGCACCGGCAGAACGGCCCTGATGCAGTGCTACGACCCCAAAATCGCGGAGCTGCTGCTGGCGCATGGAGCCAACATAAATGCGCGGGACGGACAGGGCAACACCGCGCTTCTCTCCGAAGTGAAATCCGGCCAGACACCCATCGTAAAACTGCTCCTCCAGCATGGGGCTGACTTGAATGTGGTCAACAGTCAGGGCGAGACTCCGCTGGCCGTCGCCCGCAGCCTGCGCGTCCAGACGATGATAGACGTTTTGATCGCCGCTGGCGCGAAAAAGTGAGACCACGCCCGCAGGGGCGAGAAAGAGACAACTCCTCATGAGTTTTACGCTTATCCTGCTGCTCGCCGGACTGCTCGGCATCGTTCTGCTTGTCGGAGCAGTCATCGCGAATGCGCTCTCGAAAAAGAATCACGAATAAGGCTGCCTGTCTTCTCGCGATCTCTACCTACTATCCGCCTGTCGTCCGCGCTGCCCGCGCAGGCTCTGAAAGACCTATGAACAGTTCGACTGCACAAAATCTCCAAAAACCGAAGCGCAGTTTCCGTTACCGGCTGACGATGGCTCTGATAACGCTGCTTCTGCTCCTGGCAGTTGGCCTCCCTCTACGTACAGACCGGGCCAATCACCTGCTAAAGGAGAGCCTGATGACGGGCGATCTGGACGGTGTCCGCTTCGCCTTCCTAAATGGAGCCGACCCCGATCTGCAGATGAGAGCGTTCACGTCACTGGATTTCCTGGGGTTATTCCTGCATCGCTCCCTGCGGCCTACGGCTCCCGATGTCGAGACCGGGCTGATGTACGCTGCCAGAAACGGAAACGGCAAGATCGTCGCGGAGTTTCTTCAGCACAACGCTCATGTGAATACGCGCCTGACAAACGGCTATTCGGCCCTGCTTTTCGCCGCTTCCAAGCATTCCCCGGATATGGTCACGGCGCTGTTGGCGAAAGGCGCGGATATCCATGTGCAGGATAGGACAGGACAGACGCCCCTCCTCTTCGCGGCGCAGGCAGGACAGTTGCAGAGTGTCCGTCTCCTGATGGCGAAGGGAGAAGATATTCATGAGACAAACCAAAGGTTCCAGACCGCCCTGTCGCTTGCCGTGGAAAACCGTCATGAGGAGATCGTCAGGCAACTCCTGGAGCAGGGAGCCAATGCGGAGGACCTGAAAACGGTGCGCCACTCCCCCATTAGCCCCATTCTTCCACCGACGATGCAGAAGTCCGTTCTGCTCCACAGCGCAAAAGACAGTCAGACTGTGCCGCCCGTTAAACTCGCACCTGACTTGACCGGTATGGGAGTCGCGACAGGCCAGGACAATCAGTCCATGCCGCCTCTTGAATTCGCCGCCCGGTACGGAAACCTAACGCTCGTAAAATTCCTGCTGGAGCATTCCGAGCTGAAGTCCGCGCCATCGCAAGACACCCTTGCCAACAGTTTGTACTATGCCGCCTCGCTGCCGGATCACGACGCCGGTTTCCAGATGACCCTTCTGTTGCTTGCACACGGCGCCCACATCAATAACAAGAACCGCTATGGCACTACCCCATTGTTGCAGGCTGCAAGAGGCGCTAATCTTAAGTTGATTCAAGCGCTGATAGCACGTAGCGCCGACATTCATGCGACCGAGCGTAATTCCGGTCGGAACGCCCTCATGCAAGGTGGAAACAGTGTCGAGGTGACGCGCCTACTTCTGGAACATGGCTTGAATGTGAACGCTCAGGATAAGGAGGGCAATACGCCTCTGATAGAAGCCACAAGATTCGCGCAGATGGAAAAGATCGCGTTGCTCTTACAGCATAGAGCCAACGTCCTTGCCGCTAACAAAAAAGGAGAGACACCGCTTTCCATCGCGCAGCTCCAGGGTGACTCCCGTGTGATGGCCCTGCTGGCCACAGCCGGAGCGCACTGAGGAGACACCGCGTACCCGCTTATGAATGCCGGAGCCACCAACCTTATCACGCAGTTGATTGCCGCTGCGATTACGCCGGTCGCGCTTATCTCGGCCTGTGCCGCCCTCATTCTCGGCATCAACAACAAGCACAGCGGCCTCTCCGACCGTATCCGGCAGGCAGTTACGGACTGCCGTAAAGAGGCGGCGGACACCCCGCGCCGCAAACAACTGCTCGCCGAAGTAGAGATTTTCTTCGTGCGGTTTCGGCTGACGTGGTATGCCCTGGTCGCGCTCTATGCGGCCATCGCCTGCCTCTCAACCTGTGTGCTGATTATCATCTACTCCCAGCAGCATCAGATGGTTTTCGTGAACGGAACCCTGACGCTCTTTATCGCCAGCGTGGTTTTGATGCTGCTCGCGTCGTTTCTGGAAATACTGGAAGTCGGACTATCCACGCGCAGTCTGCGTATTGAGATGGAAGACATTCGCACCCGCCCTTCGGACAGTTCGCCGCCCTCGTGAAGGCTTGTGCCTTTCGGGCGGATGTCGTCTCGGGAGAAACACCATGCCTCGCCTCTCTCACCGCAAAAAAGCGAGGCTTGCTCTGTTGCCGCTCGGTCTGGGACTGCTCGCGCTCGGGTGGGCAGGCTGGCGCGTTGTGCGGCGGGAGCGACTGGCGCAGCCGCTCCTCACTGCCATCAAGGCAGGCGATACCGCGCAGGTTCGCGTCTGCCTCGCCGCAGGCGTCTCGCCCGACACCCGCGATCACCCCGACTATACCCCGCCCACGCTGTCCGAGATCGTTCGACGGATAGTTCATCCCACGTCGCCACCCAAAGACACCGCTCCCACCGCCCTCCTCGCCGCCCTCCATAACGGGAAACCCGAAACGGTGAACCTTCTTCTACAGGCCGGGGCCAGCGTCGAGACGAAAGGCGATTATGACTTTAACGATCCGTCCGGGGCCGCATGGTTCTTCAACGTCACTCCGCTGGAGGCCACTATCTTCACCAATCGAACGGACTGCGCTCATCGGCTTCTGGAAGCAGGGGCAAACGTGAAACGCACAGGGACAGACGGAATGACCCCGCTCATGCTGGCCGCGCAGTACAATCGCGTCACCATTCTGGCCGATCTGCTGAAGTTCGGGGCGAACCCGAATCACGCCAACGCTTATGGACGAACGGCCCTGCGCTACGCGGCAGACAACTCCCTTCCTCCCGCGAACCATGAGACGTTTCGCCTGCTGGCAGAAAACGGCGCGAATGTCAATGCCATTGATGGAGACGGAACGCTTCCTCTTGTCTGGCTCGCGCACGATGCAGGTATGGTGGCGTACCTGCTGGCGAAAGGAGCAAAACTGGAGGCCAGAGAGGGCAAAGACTGGACGCCGCTGATAGAACTCGCCCAGCGGCGTGACGGGGCAGGAGTTCGAAATCTGCTGGCGCGAGGGGCCAATCCGAACGCCCACAGCAAGACCGGACAGACCGCCCTGATGTTCGCCTGTATCAAAGGCCAGACCGAAACGGTACGGGACTTGCTGGCACACGGCGCGACGGTCAATATCAAAGACATCTATGGCAATACTGCCCTCGACGATGCCTGCCACTGGAGCGAACGCTTCGGCCTGGAGACGCTGCCGCCGAACGCCCGTAACCCGCAACTGTCGCAGGTACTCGACAACCATATCGCCATCGTCAGGATGCTGCTCGCCCGCCACGCCAAATTCAACGCGGCCACCAACGGCGGCGAAACGCCCCTGATGATTGCCGCCTACGACAGTCACCCGGAGATCGTGCGTCTGCTCCTGACCGCAGGCGCGAATCCACGCCTGAAAGATCGGCACGGCAAGACGGCCCTTCAGCAAGCCTCCAGCGTCAATTTCGACATCGAACTACTCGTCACCCCCCGGCGCATTCAGCAGACCATCGCCCTCCTCCGCTCCGCACAATAAGTTTTCCGGGGACACCCCCGGAAAACCTGATGGAAAAATAGCCGCCCCCCGCCCCCAATTCTGGGGGAGTGAAAACAGAGACGCCCCCCGGCCCCCGATTCCGGGGGAGAAGGCATTTTCATGCGATAGGATACACACAGGGCATGGGAGGCGGATAGGAATCGAGAACGCGCTCCTCTGCTTTGCTGCGGACGGTCTCTCTGCTCGGCGGCTTGACATCCGGTAGGGAGATGGATATAATAGGGTACCGTCCAGCAGGGTGAAAAAGAGGACGGGAAGCGATTTGTCTGCCCCGACGACGCGATGCCGCGTATCGGCGTTCCGTGTGAACCCCGTTCTGCGAAATCACTACGTCTACTCAGGAGGCGCATTGACCAATGGATTTTCTGGATGTCCGCAAAGTTCGCATACTACAGGCCATTGTCAACGACTACGTGATGACCACGAAGCCGGTGGGATCGGAACGGCTGATCGAGGTCTATCAGATCGGGTGTAAATCCGCGACCGTCCGCAACGAGATGGCGGAGATGGCGGAGATGGGCTACCTTATCCAGCCGCACACCTCCGCCGGGCGCATTCCGACGGATCGCGGCTATCGCTACTATGTGGATGTCTTGATGGATGCGCCCAACGCGCTCGACGATGCCGAGGTGAAGCAGGCGCAGGCAGGACATCCGCAGGGTTCGAGCGAGATGGAAGAGATCATCGCGCAGACCTGCCGCGTCCTGACGGGCCTGACCTCCTATGTCTCGCTCGCCACCGACCCCGATACCGACAGCACCTCCGTGCGGCGCGTCTATCTCAGCCCCGCCACGCAGCGTCAGGTGCTGCTCGTCATGCTGCTCTCTACAGGCCATGTGGAGCATCGGCTGGTGGAACTGGAGACCGTGCCGGGCGAGTCTGCCCTGACGCGCCTCTCCAACTATCTGAACACGCTTGCCGCCGACCAGGAACTGACACAGGTGGAGCGGGCTGTGCGCCCGTCCGAGGTTCCCACCGAACTGATGGCCCTCGCGCCTGCTCTCTCCCGCCTGACTATCGCGCTGGCACACATGGCGAACGCCCTGACTGAGCGGCGCGTCTTCCTCGAAGGCACGAGCCAACTGCTGCGGCAGCCCGAGTTTCAGGATGTGCAGCGATTGGAAACCCTGCTGAACGCACTGGAGTCACGCAGTGCGCTCTACGAAGCCATGCGCCGCGCTCTGCCGCACAGTGAGATGTCCGTGCAGATCGGCGCTGAGAACCTGTTCGCCCCGATGCGTGAATGCAGTTTGGTCATCACTACCTATCGAATCGGCAGCCGTCCGGCAGGCTACATCGGCGTGGTCGGCCCCACGCGCATGAACTACGACCGCGCTGTCGCCGCCGTCAGCCTGATGGCAAGCAGTCTCTCCAGTGTACTGACCAACCTCAGCGCGGCCTGACAGGGCGCGGAAGGGAAGTCCTGCTGTTCTGAGAACGAAAATGAGAAGTTGGCGACCGCGCATTCGCGGTCGCCTTCGCTACGCAACAACCCCCTACAGGAGTGAAACACACCATGCAAAACGAGCATGACATTGAAATAGAAACGCCTGCGGAAGCAACGGAGGCCACGCAGCCCAACGACGCGGACCTGGTCGCGCTGCTTCAGGAAAAGGCCGAACTGGAGAAGAGTCTGGCGGAGGCCGAGCAACGGGCGCTCTACATTCAGGCCGATTTTCAGAACTACCGCCGCCGCCGCGACGAAGAGTTCAAGGATTTGCAGAAATACAGCAACGGCGAGTTCATCAAGGGCCTGCTGCCCGTTCTCGACAACTTCGAGCGGGCACTGGCAGCGGCGGAGCAGAGCCGCAATTTTGACGCCCTGATTGGCGGCATCAACGGAACCCTCAAGCAGTTGCAGGCGGCGTTGCAGAAGGCGGGCGTCACGCAGATTGAAGCGGTCGGCAAAGAGTTCGACCCGAAGTTTCATGAGGCTATCGGCGAGATGGAGAGCGACACCTATCCCGCGAACACCGTTGCCGAAGAGGTGCAGCGCGGCTACCTGCTGCATGAGCGCGTTCTGCGCCCCACGCTGGTTCGGGTGACAGGCTGACCTTCATGAGCAAACCGAGACTGTTTGGCACCGACGGCGTGCGCGGGGTGGCGAATCGTGACCTGACGGCGCCGCTGGCGATGCACCTGGGCATGGCGGCAGGCCGCTGGCTGTGCGACGCCGCTCCGCGTGAACATGGCAGCCGTCCGTTCGTGGTCATTGGGCGCGATACGCGGCTGTCCGGGGATATGCTGGAAGCGGCGCTGGCGGCGGGACTGGCGGCGATGGGCGTGGACGTGGTGAATGTAGGCGTCGTGCCGACTCCGGCAGTGGCGCAAATTGTGCTGGCGCAGGGTGCGGCGGGCGGCGTGGTCCTCTCTGCGTCGCACAATCCGTTTGAAGACAACGGCATCAAGTTCTTCGGCGGCAACGGCAAAAAACTGCCGGACCGTGTGGAAGACGAGATCACTGTCCTCCTCGAAAATGCGGAGAGCCTGCCGCATCCGACGGGCGCGGACATCGGGCGCGTGACGGAGACGCATGAGCCTATTCGAGAGTACGAACGCCTCGTCATGGCGACCGTTGGAGGGGAAGCGGCGCAGCCGCTGAAGGGACTGCATCTGGTCATGGACTGCGCTCATGGCGCGGCCTACCAGCTTGCGCCGCAGATTTTCCTCGCGCTCGGGGCGAAACTCACGGTTCTGAACGCCGAACCGAACGGCATCAACATCAATGTCGAGTGCGGTTCGACCCACCCGAAACAGATGGCGGCGACAGTCGGCGAGGTGGGAGCGCAGGCCGGCCTGGCCTTTGATGGCGACGCCGACCGGGTGATGCTGGCGGACGAAAACGGCAGTATCGTGGACGGTGACCGGATGATGGCGATTCTGGGCCTCGATCTGCATCGCAAAGGCCGCCTGCCCGGTAACGTGGTGGTGGCGACTATTATGAGTAATGTGGGGCTGGAGCAGGCGCTGAACGCGGAGGGCATCCGCCTGCACCGCACCGATGTCGGTGACCGCTATGTGGCGGAGGCGATGAATACACTCGGCGCGGCGATTGGCGGCGAACAGAGCGGACACATTCTGCTCCCCTACCTCACTCCTACGGGAGACGGCCTGGTGACCGCCTTGCAGGTGCTTGCCATCGTGCGCGAGACCGGACTGCCGCTCTCGCAGCTTGCCGGGGTCGTCGTCTCCGGCCCGCAGTTGCTCAAAAACGTGTGGGTGCGCTCCAAGCAGGGTTGGCAGAAGGATACCGATATTCAGGCCGCTATCGCGCAGGGAGAAGCCCGGTTGGGCAACGCGCAGTGGCTTTCGGTGCGGGCGTCCGGCACCGAGCCACTGATTCGCGTCATGGCGCAGGGAACTGATAAAGCGCTGGTCGAATCCGTCGTCCACGACATCTGCGCGGTCGTCGAGGCGAAATTAGGGTGATGAGAAAATAGACGCCCCCCAACCCCCAATTCCGCCCCCCGGCCCCCGATTCCGGGGGAGAAGGGATTTTCATGCGATAGGGTGTCCCGAAGAGGCATGGGGGGCTGACAGAACGATCCGACGGCGGATATTCAGGGAGAAACAGTTATGCAAATGCGAAACGGCTTCGGGCCTCTGTTCATGGTTCTCAGTACGCTCCTCCTGAGTCTCTCGGGAGGCAGGGCGCGGGCGGGCGAGGTCAAGGTCGAGAAGGATGTCGTCTACGGCACGGTGCAGGAGACGAAACTGCTGCTGGACGCCTATACGCCGGACGACGCCAGTCCGAAACACCCCGGTATTCTGCTGATTCATGGTGGCGGTTTCATTGGCGGCGACAAGGCTTTCTACACGCCGATGGGCAAACGCCTCGCCGCGAAGGGCTATGTGGTCTTCTCCCTGAACTACCGTCTGGCTCCGAAATCGCACTACCCTGCCGCTGTAGACGATGTGCAGCGGGCGGTGCGCTGGGTTCGCGCCCACGCCGACACCTATCATCTGGACCCCAATCGGCTGGGAGCGCTCGGCGATTCGGCGGGCGGTTATCTGGTGGCGATGCTCGGAACCCGTGATACCCGCGACAACGCCGATACCGAACTCGCGAAGTTCAGCAGTCGGGTGCAGTGCGTCGTAGACCTCTACGGCCCGACTGACTTCACCATTCCCGCCGCCTCTTCCGGTGTCGGGCCACAGGGCGTGTTTCTGCTCGCGCAGTTTTTCGGCAAGACGCAGGATCAGGCGATGGACATCTACAAAGACGGCTCCCCGATCATCTACGTCACGAAGGACTCCGCGTCCTTTCTCATCCTGCACGGCACAGCCGACACACTCGTTCCGCCCGATCAGTCCCGCCGCCTGCATGACGCCCTGAAAACCGCAGGCGTCCCCGTCACGCTTCTGGAACTCTACAAGTATCCGCACGGCTTCGTCAATCCCGCCAATCCCGGACAGACCGGTCTGCTCGCCGAAGAGTTCTTCGACCGCATTCTGAAAGCGCCTGCGGCCAGCCCGTAACAAGACAAACGTGAGATTGTCGCTCACATTACATAGACGAGCAGTCAACTGACTTTCGGAAAAAGGGCAAAGGGGTTCACCCCTCGCAAAGTGTCTACGGCGGATTATCCTTCGGACAAAACCCTTTGCTTCCCTATAAGGGACGCTCTAAAAGCAGACGTTCGATGTATTTGCCGAGCAGGTCGCATTCGAGATTTACGCGCTCGCCGACTTTGCGGTCACCGAGCGTAGTGACCGTGCGGGTATGCGGGATCGTCCAGACGGTGAAAGAGGTGGCCAGGACGGAAGCGACCGTTAGGCTCACGCCGTCCACTGTTACGGAACCCTTCTCCACGAAGTAGCGGCGCAGCGGAATGGGGATACCGATCTCCATGACAACCGCGTTCTCTTCCGGCGTCACCGCCAGCACCGTTCCCACCCCGTCAATATGCCCCTGCACGAAATGCCCGCCGAGCCGTGCGCCGACCTCTAACGGCCGCTCCAGATTGACCCGCTCTCCCGGACACAGCCCGCCCAGATTGGTGCGAGCCAGGGTTTCCGGCACGGCATCGAAGGTCAGGCGGTCGGACTCCTGTGCAATGACCGTCAGGCAGCAGCCATTGACTGCAATGCTGTCGCCGAGTTTCGCGCCCTGATGCACCAGCCGAGCGCTCACTGTCAGCCGGGCGGAGCGTTCGCCCAGATCGATCTCAATGACCTGTCCGGTCTCCTCAACGAGTCCTGTAAACACCGTCTTGCCTCCCTCAGTTTGCCGCGAAGACGCGCACCCCATAGCCCGGCAGCGTGACGCTCTCGCCGCACTCCTCGCCGGTCAGAACATCGCGGCGGGGCGCGGGAATACCGGGCAGGGCGACAGTCTCCTCGTGGCGGTTATGGTTGATTACGAATGTGACCGCCTTTCCCTCTGCACCGACCCGGCGAGCGACTTCAATGCCCTGAGGCGTAGGCGTAGTCGTCGGGGTAATGCCTGTCTCTTGAATCAGCCATTCGGCCAGCGAAGCCATCAGCGCGTCGTCCAGCCATCCCCCCACCATGAGGACCTGCCCGCCGTTCGCGCCGACGCGATGACGTGTAACCGCCGCGCCGCCGTCCAGCCAGCCATTCGAGGGGCCGAAGGTCGCGAGAACTTCCGTCTGCGGGGTCAGTGGGCGCAGGAGTTCGGCCCAGATACGGCTTTCGCCCGTCTGTGCGTCCTTCCAGTGCGCCTGCACAGGAACGGGTTCGTCCAGGGCATAGAACTCCGCCACCTCCACGCCTGCGATCTCACGCAGCGGGCCGGGCTGAAGGGCCGGGAAGAGCGCGTTGTGGGCGTCTTTCTGCCCGCACCGCACCCCCAACACCAGCGTTCCGCCTCCCTCGACGTAGGCGATGAGGCTCTGCACCGCTATCTCCGTCAGCGCCGTTACGGCAGGCGCGACCACGAGTTTGTAGCCGTCTAGAGTCGCTTCGGAGGAGACGATGTCCAGGCCGATATTGTGCGCGGCGAGCGGACGATAGTAGTCGGTAAGCAGTCCGGCGGGGTCGAAGTCTTTGTGATGTCGCTGCCAGTTGACGCTCCAGCGGGCATCGTAAGAGTGAAGGAGCGCGACCTCGTTCTGGGGGGTCGTGCCGTCCAGCAGTCCGCCGAGGGCCTGGAAATCATGCCCAATCTGCTGCGCTTCGGTGTAGAAAGGGCGGGGGTTGCCGTCCGCTCCGAGCAGCGAACCGTGCAGTTGTTCCTGTCCACCGAGCGCAGAGCGCCACTGCCAGTAGAGAATCGCGTCGGCCCCGTGCGCCACCGCGCTCCAGGCCATGCAGCGGGCCTCGCCCTTATGGAGCATATTGTTGATGCCCGACCAGTTGACGCTTCCGGGCTGTGTCTCCATCACCCAGAAATTGCGGCGTTTGAAGCCGCGTGTCAGGTCGTGGAGGACGCCGGACGCGGGGTATTTGTGGTGGCCCGTGCCGATATACCAGTCCCAGGTCGCGAAATCGAGGTCTTCGCAGATTTTGTAGTGATCGAAGGCGTCGAACCAGCCCATGAAGTTGGAGGTGATCCACTGCTCCGGTACGGCGTTCTGTCGGATGGCGTCTATTTGCAGTTTCTGAAAGTCGCGCCAGGTGCGGGTGACGAAGTGCCGGAAGGCCAGCATCAGGCCGGGATTATGAGCGCCGATGGGCAGGGGAATCTCGTTCCAGTCGGTATAGGTCTGGCTCCAGTAGGCGGCAGACCAGTGGGCGTTCAGCGCGTCGAGGGTGCCGTACTGCTCGCGCAGGAAGTGCTGAAACTGACGGCGGGCGGCATCGGAGTAGTCCACACGGCTGTATTCGTTGTCCAACTGCCAGCCGATAACGCGGGGGTCGTGTCCGAACCGTTTCGCCATCTGCTCGACGATACGGCGGGCGGACTTTTGAAACGTCGAATTGAGCGGGGAGACGTGGCAGCGGTTGCCATGCTGTGCGGGCCGTCCGCTCGGCTCGATTGCCAGCGTGTCGGGATGCCGATGAGTGAGCCAGGCGGGCGGAGCGGCAGTTGGAGTTCCCAGCACGACCGCCATGCTGTTTTCATGCAGCAGGGCCACCGCACGTTCCAGCCAGCCGAACTCGTACTGCCCCTCATTCGGCTCTAGAGAAGACCAGGCAAACTCCGCAATCCGGCAGACATTGAAGCCCGCCTCGCGCATTAACCGCACATCCTCCGGCCAGCGCTCCTCCGGCCAGTGTTCAGGATACCACGCCGCTCCCAGATACATAAACAGTTTCTCTCTTTCCGCTCCCGAGGTTATCGTTGGCTCTCTCCAAACTACGCTCCACTCTGCGCGATGGTTCAGATTGTTATCAACAGTATTCGCCCCTTGCCGCAAATGCGGTAAGGGGCAAAATGTTTGAGCAGGGACTATTCGACGGTGACGCTTTTGGCGAGGTTGCGGGGCTGGTCTATCTCGCAGCCCCGGACGCGGGCGACGTGGTAGGCGAGCAGCTGCATGGGAACCATCGCGACGATGGGCATGAAGGCGTCGAGGGTCGCAGGAACGGT
>JBBRLP010000094.1:0-22523 GCA_038231295.1 Chthonomonadales bacterium | reverse complement strand
CACGTCTGCCGAGACGTCTTTTGTCAGGAAAAGGCGAGATTGGCGTCTGTTTGTCAGTAAAATCGACGATCAACCCGCTCTGTGGCATTCTTGGCGGACAAACCAACCACGGCGACAGCCGACTTTTGAAAAAGGCTCATTTGACATATTTTTTTTGGACCGCCTGCCGCAGTCACCTTCTTTCCTCGTAAACACCTTCGGCAGAGTGAACTCCTCCTCCGCATGACCTTCGGCCAAACGTCCTGCGGACGTATCACGTCGCCACAAGATTTGTTGAGTGCAAACGCAGGTACTCACATCTTGGGCGTTTTCTCAGGAAACCTGGCCGCAAGCGCTTCCGCAGGGGAGTGCATATCCAGAGACACAACAAAAGGCTCCTTTCCGGGGAAAGGAGCCTTGGAGACTGAGAGAACGGGAACTACTTGAACGGCCAGTAGTGCGTGAAGTAATCTCCTGCCGGATCCGGGGTCACCGCAAACAGCGCCTGTGGTTTGAATGCCTTGGAGTGTCCGTCAACATAACCGATGTTGATGATGCCCTTCGGCCAGGCGGGAGACTTCGTTTTGTCGGGCGCCTCTTTGGCATGACGGGGGCGCGGGTAGGCCGGGAAACCACCGCAGCCACCGGAGTCCCAGAACTGGTTCTCTTCGATCAGCACTTCCTCCGCAGGACGGGCGAGCTGTGCGTTCGCCAGCGACGGCGTGACGAAACCGGGCAGGAAACAGGCTCCCACTTTCTGCACATCGGCGAAGCCACCCAGACCCTGCCACAGGGGAGTTTTGGTGTAGGGGCCATAGGGCGGGTTACCGCCAAAGTAGGCGTAGTTCGAAATGGTAGTGGCACCCTGCAGCACCTGCTGGGTGGGCGGGAAGCCATAACTGGCGACGGGACCACCGATCGTGGTGTATTTAGAACTGTCTGTCTCGGAACCTGCTGTACCGGAATGCGTGGGATCCGCATCGGGCTTGCCATCGGTACTGGGGTCATAGGCGCCGTTGGGGCAGACGAACATCGCCAGGTTCTTCACATACGGCTGAACCGCGCTGATCCAACTCATGTCGTAGTTGTACGTCTCTCCCTTATATTCCTGATCCGCCAGGGGGAAAGTCTCATCATAGTCCTGCTGATACATGATCATAGCCAGAGAGGCCTGCTTCATATTCGAAAGACAGGCGGTCTGTCGGGCTTTGTCACGGGCCTGGGCAAACACGGGAAAGAGAATTGCCGCCAGAATCGCGATAATCGCGATGACGACGAGGAGTTCGATCAGCGTAAATCCGGTACGCATCGTTCGACTTCTTGACCTGCGCTTCAAGAGCGATACCATCTTGTTGAAACCTCCTGGGAGCCATACTGCGAGTTGCTCCCTTTGATTGATCTGCACACCAGCAATCAGAATGATGCCCTTCCCTGGACGCGATGGAATGGGCTGGCCTGGTCACGGCCTAGATCGAGAGACGTTTGACCGTACGAAAATACGGTTACGATGTAAGATGATACATCAGGAGAGAAAAAGAAGTCAAGGAGTCCGAGTATGACTTTTTTCACATCCTTCGCGCATCCATTCGCATGTGACCGGCGCTATGGCAGAAACTGCCTGTAGAGACAACGGAAGCCCGCTATGGCCCGCAAACAGTAAGCAGGCAATAAAGGCAGGATAATCTTCCCTTTTGTATGACGTCACCATCTGCGGAATTGTTCGGAGAGGACAGGATTTATTCCCTTCCTTTCCATTTTAGTCGCTTTCGGCAACCAGCAGGCAGGCTGCGGCTTCGCGGACAAGCGCGTCGCTTTCCGGGGCAAACATCTGCGTACCATAGTACAGAAACGCCCCTTCTATCTCATAGCCGCCCCGCGCATACTCGTCGGCTGTGGGCAGATAGTTCCAGCAGCCGTTGGTATGGCCGAGCGTCAGCAGGGAAGCGGAGGCGGAGGAGGCGAAATCTAGCTGATACTGCACAAACATCTCCGCCGGAAAACCGAGCAGATGGACGCCGCCCAGCGTGAGGCGTTGCAGAGTAAAGGATTGGGTGAGGGATGGGCCGGGGCGCAGAGCGAGTGCAAGCGCGTCATTGGCCCAGGCGAGGTGTGCCTGCGTGGTGCGGAGCGTCCCGGCGTCCGAGCCTTCTGCCTCTTCGCGAGACAGCCGCTGTCCGGCTGTCTTGATGAGGCGCTCACACTCCTGCACCGAAGGGGGTGGAAGAAGGGGGAGTTCGACGGTGATCTCTGCCGCCGTCAGGGTATCGTCGAGTCTGCCGTGTGCGTTCCAACGGGCGGTGTGCGCCGCCTGCGCGATCTGTTGCCCGTTGTGCAGGACGGCGGCATAGTCGCCTCGCCGCAGCGGGTTGATGTCGCCGCAGCAACCCTGAAAAAAGAGCGGCAGGGCGTTCGGCGCGAAACCGGATTCCGCCGCTTCCTGTGCAAAGCGCGTTTTAAGCGCCGCGACTGCCGCGCCGGGCCAGTCGGCGGAGAGTCGTCTTTCTTCGCGGGGCAGCGTAGTCGGATGGCAGGCATGGGAGAAGAGCATGGCGAACATACGTCCGTCCGCCCCGTTGACACAGACTGCCTGCACCGTCGGCGCGACCGGGCCGCTGTAGTTGTTGCCGATAGACGTGCGTCCCTCGGCGTCGGTCACGCGGCGATTGACGCCGATCTGCGCCGCCGATTCGCCGTAGGTCAGATGGGCGGGCTGAAGGCTTGCGAACGCCTGCACCGCCACGCCGATCAATTTGCGGACGAGAACGCTGTTATACGGCCCATCTACCTCTCCCATTGCACGAAACGTGCCAATATGGGGGCCGTTGTGTGTGTGGGTGGCATGAAGCAGGATGGCGTGGGGAGTCGTTCCGACGGCGCGGGCGATTCCGTCGCGCACCTCCTGCACCAGGGCGGGAGGAAATCCGATGAGGTCGGCGGTCAGCAGTACGAGCCGCGCTTTGCCGTCATCGAGGGCCAGAGCGCGGGCGTAGAGTTCGTCAAGGACTCCGATGGCTCCGGTGAGTCGGCCCGCATAGCCGCCCATCCAGACGCCGGGAGGCGGGGTGATATTGGTTTCGGCAGCTCCGGCGTAGAGCGGCATGGGCGTCTCCTTAACGAGAGGTGAGCGAGGGGACGCTGATCTGACCGATCTTGTTGCCGTACTGCTCCGTGAAGTAGACTGCACCGTCGGGAGTGGTGACAATATCTTCGGGGCCGGAGTTGGGAGTTGGGATAAGGAAGTCCACAATCGTGCTGCTGCCCGCTGGCAGGACGCCTATTTTGCCCGGCCCGAACTCGGTGAACCAGACGTTGTCATGCGCGTCTATGGCGATGCCGGAGGGCTGTCCGCTCAGGTTGGGGATGGTGAACTCCTGCCAGCGGCCTGTGGCCGGGTCGAGGACGGCAAGGGCGTTGCCCAACTGCTCGGTCACCCAGATGCGTCCTCTGGAATCTATCGCCACGTTCGTCGGGTCTACGCCATTGCGCGGCAGGGGGTAGGTGGTAAACGCGCCCTTGAAATAGGAGGCGATGCTGTTGTCGTTGTTTTCGACGAACCAGACGGCCCCGGAAGGCGCGACCAGGATTCCGTCGCAGCCGCTCGGCGTATTGGTAGGCGTCAGTTCGGTAATGGCGTTGGTGTCGGGATCGAGATGGGCAATCTTGCCCTTCGCCGTACCGCCCTCATAGCCCTCGGTGAACCAGATCGTTCCGTCCGGCGCAGTCACGAGGTCGCCGGGAACCGCATTGGGCGTCGGCAGGGTGAGTTCCGTCACGACTCCGGTGGTCATGTCCACTCGCGCCAGTTTGTTGGCGTTCGTCTCGGAGGCCCACACCACCAGGCGCGTTTTGTCCACGACGATGCCATCCATGAGGCTGCGGTCGGTCGGAATCTTATATCCGGTGTAGACTCCGGCAGCGGTCATCTTGCCGACCTCATTGGAGTGATGCTGAGCAAACCAGATGTTGCCGCTGCCGTCCGTCCGCACGTCATCGGGCCATGAACCTGCCGGGTCGGCGGTCGGGTCGTTGCTCACAACCGGAATAGGCACCTCCCGGAAAGTCGCGGTGAACGTCGCCGGGCTACCGTGACCGCCCCCACCCCCGCATCCCGCCAGCCAAAACGCCAGCCCCACGACCGCCCCGCCCGTCCATCGCCGTTTGTGTATCATGTCTCTATTCTCGTCTCTGTTCGTGTGTGAATTCGCCTCCCTATTGTATCGCAAACCGCCGCCTTCCTGCAATGCCGCTCTTCCTGCCGAGGGGGTTCAGCAGGTCAGGTCGTCGAGGAATTCGGAGACAGGCGCGACGCCGGAAACCATCAGGTAGTCCCGCGCTCTGGTACAGGCGACGTAGAGCAGATGCCGCTCGGTGGTGTAGACCTCCTGAAGATCGGTCTCCTCCCCGGCCGTTTCGATTCGCGCCTGAAGCGGCAGAACCTCATCGTCACAGGCCATGACAACCACGGCCCGAAACTCCAGCCCTTTTGCCAGATGCATGGTCCCGACAGTCACGCCGCTCCCGGATTTTGCACCTGATTCGTCCAGCACCGCGTAGGGAAGCCCACCCGCCTCGACTGCGGCGATGGCACGATCCAGTTCGGCGGAGGAACGCACAAAGACCCCGAACTCGTCGGCGGAGACTCCGGCGTCTGAAAGTTCGGCTATCCAGTTGGCAATGGTCTGAATCTCTGCGCTTTCGTCAGTGGCGGTGTGCAGACGGGGCAATACACCGTTGAATACGGAGACCGTGTCGCTTCTGTCCTCCGTGTTGCCGTCGGCATCCGTGATGGCAGGGCCGAGAAGCCGATCTGCCTGTACGCGAATCTGATGTGAGGTGCGATAGTTCACGCGAAGAGTGCGGGAGCGTCCGCGAATGTCTATGCCCAGCGCTTTCCAGGAACAGGGCTGCTGGAAGATTCGCTGGCCTGTATCACCGGCGAAGAAGAGCGCATTGGGTCTGCCCCCGCCAAGCGCGGCGAGAAATCGGAGATGCGCGATACTCAGGTCTTGCGCCTCATCTACCACCGCGAAATCGAAGCTGCTCGTTGGCGTGGCGGCAAGGCGCGTGAAGAGACCGGCGGAGGTAATCAGTCCTGCCCCGGTCAGACCGGAGCGAACGCGCTCGTAGATTTCCCAGAGAACGAGACGCTGCGCTTCGGGCAGGCGAGTTTTGCGGCCCAGACGGGCGACGTCGCGATATGACTCCCATGTCTCTAACTGCCACGCATCTACGACCTGTTCCCATTCCGAGAGCAGAAACGGCATCCCGAAGTTGTGTCCCGGTGTTGCGTGGGCAGTCTGTGCCACCAGATCACGGACGACGGCAGCACTGGCGAGTTTACCCTGTCTGTCTATATTCCGGTAGAGACGCGAACCGACCGCGTCGAGCGAATAGACATCTATTCTTTCCGCAAGGCGGGGTTCACTGCTCAGAAGTCTTCGCAGTTTGATGTGGAGTGCGGTGGCGAGGGCGTCGGAGAAGGTGGTCAGGAGAACGCGGGAGTCGGGGTTTGCTCGCGCCAGATGTGCGGCACGATGCAGGGCGACGATGGTTTTCCCGGTGCCTGCGGAACCGGAGACACGCGCCGGACCGTTGTAGTCGCGCTCTACCCACTGCCGCTGTTCGGGATGCAGAAACACCGTCCACTTGTCCCAGGGGTAGTCGAAAGCGCGTGCCAGTTCCTCCACATTCGTCATGATGCGGAAGCGGCGCAGGGCATCGGGATGGTCGAAGGGATTCACGGCCTCCGGCACAGATTGGGAAATGCGCGGTATTCCGCCGGTGGCAAGTTCCAGCAGGGCTTCGGCGGCTTCGGCGGGAAGCTGCTCTGCCAGCACGAATATCGTCTCTGCTGTCGCCTGTCGGACATCGGCGAGCCATTCGGACGGCACTCCGTAGCCGAGCAGGTCTTCGTCGGAGAAGGCGGGAAAGAGGAAGGAGGGGGCGGCTATTTTTGGGGCGGGCGCGACAGCATTCTCGACGTAGACCGGGACAACGATCTCCTGGATCGTCTCCCGAAGCACGACCATCTGCGCCGCGCCCGTCTTGGGATGGGTCTCCAGCCTGCGCCGTTCCGCCCATTCATACGCTTTGTCGTGATGCCCCACATAGCAGAGCAACAGGCTCGTGTCACTGCGATGAACGATCAGCCGTATATCGCTGTTGACGCGCACGGAGCAGAAGTTTTTGTCTTTCGCCTTTTCGAGGCGGTGAAAGTTCATGCCGGGGCTGGCGGGATTGAGCTGGAGGTCGAAGGCCGTCGTTTTGACCGCCTTCTGCTCCTCCCCGGTCAGACGGGCGAGGCTATCCGTGAAAGTGTCGGCGATGCGGAAGTCCATCGGTTTCCCCTTTCTAGACGCGGAAGACCTTCATCACTTCGTCCCCCAGGTGGTTGATGACCTTGACAGCGATGCGCCCGTTGGTCGGTTTGTCGAAGGGGCGAGAGGTGTCGCTGTTCAGGGTGGCCCAGGCGTCGGGGTCAATCTCCGCCTTGAGCGTGGTCTTGAGGGCGCTGTAGGGGTCGTTCGCGCCGAGGAAGTAGGCATGACGCACGAAGAAACTCTCTTCGTTGTAGTCGGTATCGAGGAACCAGCAGGCGATGCCGTCCGCGTTATCGCTGATAACCTCGCCGGTCTGCGGCTTGAACACGTCCACGCCGTTCACCTTGACCCGGAACGTGCCGTCGGTTTCGGAAAGCAGGGTGATGTCCGGCTCGCCGAAGATGACGAAGAGGTTGCCTTTGCCGGTGTTTTTGAGGTCGTCGGACATATGCAGGTCGGCGTTCATACGGGCTTTGAGGACGGGCAGGCGACCCAATTTGCTGAAATCGGTGGTGTGTGCCTCGTAGTTGAAGGCGCAGGCGATCAGCACATCGAACAGGGCATCCCCTGCCTCACGGGCGGCGGCAACGAGATCGGCCCGCTGCACCGTGCTGAACTCCGGGCCGATGAAAATGGCGGCGCGTTTCTCCGTCTCGCCTTCCCGGTAGCGGCCTTCGGCACAGACAAGGTCGCCGGGCCAGAGGGTAAGCGCGGTCAAGGTGAT
This sequence comes from Chthonomonadales bacterium, assembly GCA_038231295.1. Classification (GTDB taxonomy): domain Bacteria; phylum Armatimonadota; class Chthonomonadetes; order Chthonomonadales; family Chthonomonadaceae; genus JANXLO01. Next base: position 15,500 of record JBBRLP010000094.1, on the reverse strand, counting down.
GCGGTCCTCTTTGTGGGCCTGCTGCACTCCGGCGATCTTGAGGTTTTCCAGAATCATCTGCGGGAACGACTGTTTGGCTCTGTATTCGTCGCTGTTCTCTTTGAGGTGGTCTATCAGCTCGTCGTTCTCGTCCACACCCAAAACGCGGTGCGGACTGAGGCTTTCGACGGTGAAGGCTCCAGCAACGCGCACACGCTTTTTATCTTCGTAGGGCTTGTCGTAGAGGTACTCGAACTCCGCTTTGGCGGCGATGGATTTGTCTATCGCCGTCTGCCGGGCGATTCGCGCCTTCCACCACTCCGTATGAAGTTTCTTGACCGGCTCTGCCCAGGCTTCGCCCGCCTCACGCGGTATCTCCCACTCCTCCCATGTCTTGCCGAGGGCGGCGTTCAATTTTTCGCGCAGCGGCTCCAGTGTCTCCTGCCCCTTCTCCCAGAGGACATCTATTTCGGCATTATTAGCGATGGATTTCAGCGTGATATGCGGCACACGCTCGTAGACGAAACCCTGCCGGATATTGCCGCGCACCGGCTGCGAACTCGGAGCGGTGCGGCTGACTTCGCTCTCTTTGATCTGGCCTTCACGCGAATCGGCAAGCAGGTAGAACGGATAACGTGCGCCCATGATGCGAGCGCGGGCAAGAGCGAGAGCCACACGAGAGGTGTCAATCGTAATCCATCGGCGTCCCCACTGCTCCGCAACGGTTGCAGTCGTCCCGCTTCCGCACGTGGGGTCAAGCACCAAATCGCCGGGATCTGTAGTCATCAAGATGCAACGTTTGATAGCCTCAGTGGCAGTCTGTACTACGTAAATCTTAGGATCGGTCCTGCTCTGCACCCCACCAACATCAAGCCATACGTTAGTTCTCGGATATATGGGAAAGTCTTCCATGAATCGAACGTAACGAATGGACTTTCCTTCTGGGATGACGCGTTCTGCTTTCGCCACCCTTGATAATCCTCGAAGCGTAGTTTTCCAATGAAGACCATCGGATGGCGTCCAGTTGATTTTCCTAAAAACGAATGATTGCTCCGATTGAGCCGACGCGCCTTGCGACGTCAGCTGATCTGACGTCGCAAGGCGCGTCGGCTCAATCGGAGCATTTAGAAGAGCACGAATGGAAGATGCAGGCTTGTATTTTGAAGCACCTTCTCCACCTGCCTCTTTAACATCATACAAGCCACGATACTTAAGCCCTTTTGCTGATTTTGAGTACCAAACTAAGTAGTCGCAAACGGATGAAAGATAATTACCTGAGAAACCTGTTGTCTTTGCATATGCAATCAATGCGATGAAATTATCCTCGCCGTATATCTCGTCCATTAATGACCGGACACGTGCTACATTCTCATCGCCAATCTGAACAAATATCGAACCCGATTCGGTGAGCAGATCACGGGCGACGGTCAGGCGGTCGCGGAGGTAGGTCAGGTAGCTGTGGATGCCGTCGCGCCATGTATCACGGAACGCCTTCACCTGTTCCGGTTCGCGAGTGATATGGCCTGCGTTGCCATCCTTCACGTCGCGACTCGTCGTTGACCACTGAAAATTGCTGTTGAATTTGATGCCATAGGGTGGGTCGAAGTAGATGCATTGGACTTTGCCGCGCAGTCCCTCGCGCTCCGCCAGACTCGCCATCACCTGGAGCGAGTCGCCGAGGATCATGCGGTTTGTCCAGTTCTGATCGTGCTGGTAGAACTCGGTCTTGTCCGCGCCTTCGGGAACGCCGTTGAAGTCGGAAAAGAGATCGAGGGAGGGAGCAGCGGTCTGTGGACGGTTGGCGGTGGTGTGCTTGAGCAGATCGTCAATCAGAACTTTCGGGTGAACTTTTTCCTGAATATAGAGCGGGGGAGCCTGCACCACCAGATCGCTCCAGTCCTGCTCGTCCTTCCCGCGCCACACAAGCTGCGGGTCGAGGTCGGTATTGCGGGGATAGCGAACCTGTTTCGGGGCTTCCTGCTCTTTATCCAGCACAGCCTGCAATTCCGCCGTTGGAATGTTCCTGCGCTTGTCCTCATCGTGCTTCAAGGTCTCGACCGTTTTATTGGAGATAGATTTATTCGCCATAGTTCGCTTCTTTGAATGAAGAGTGTCGTACAAACACACAGGAGAGAAATAGACAGGATGGTTGGCGGGATGCACCAACGTTTTTGCTTCGTTTCCGGCTATCCCGCCAAAACAGCAGGCTAATTGGCGGGATAGAAGAAAAAGTCTCGAATCACCTACGTGATCACGACAAAATGACGCGATTCTTGTCGCGATGCGCTGTAATCAGGAGATTGTGAGTACATAGCGTGTGGCTGGCCCGGCCCCCTGGACCTGAATGAGACCGAGATCAATCAGGCGCTTCAAGGAACGCTGCGCTTTTCTAGCGTCGAATTCCATATATTGAGCATACTCCATTCGACCGACAGAACTTTTGGAGACTATAAACTCGAAACCCCTGCGTTCTTCCTCATCCAAAGAATCCGCGAGTTGGGAGGACAGATCGTGTGTGGCTGCGGCGATGCTTCGATATAGCGTCAGGACTAGATAAGGATCGTTCCAGGTGTAACGCGGCAAAGGAAGCCCCGCCTCCTCCGCACGTTTCTGCATGGAAGCAAGACCGATTCCGCGCTCTTCCGCCAGATTCATTCGAGCGAACACACTGTGCAGAACCGGATTCCGACTGAGCATCGGTGCGCGAAAAGACTGCATCTGCTCCAGAGTGATAGGCGGGATAGGACTGCCGGGACTCAGGATTTCTATTTTATCCGGCGTGACACGCAACTGACATTTTCCGCCAGCGATGTTGTAATCGCGATGTACCAGAGCGTTAACAATGCCTTCCCGCACCAACTCGTATAGAACCGCGTTGACTTCACGACGCTGTGCGTGCGAACGGTCAATCGGATTGAGAAGTTTGTCCCGGAGCCACTGAAGTGCCTCATCCGGGGCAAACACTTGTGGCCCCTCAAAATTTCGGATGTCTTGTGTGCCGTCCGGGAGAAAGATCGTGCCTAGAAGTCGGGCCTGTGGCAACGCTGTTTCAGGGTCTTTCCCGAAAAGTATGTATCCGAAGCCAGTAGGAACAAAGCCTTCGCTTTGCCGCAACAAAATGCCAGAGCGAACCAGGTGACTTTGGAACGCGACCGAACCCACGGCGTCCGTAATCTGTACCGCAGTACGATAGGCTTCCAGGGCAGCAGTTGAAAGGTCGTCCATCTGGACTTCTCGCAGAGTTTCTTCGAGAGAAGAAAGTGTTATATCTTGCGGCTTCTGTTCACCTGCGCTGGCAGCACGTTCTAACGCTTGTGCGATAAACTCTTTGTTTTCTGCCCGAATAATATCCTGCAGATCCCGGTCGAACATAGACACCATGACGCCCATGTCTTGCAGATACTTGATGCCTTTGCGGTCTACGGTCGGGTCTGGATCTTCAATCCCAACCCATACTTCTTTGATTCGTGCCAGCACAATGCGCTCCGCGCAGCCAAGTTTCGGGTGACGACGAGCGTTTAGGAGCGCAAGGCTCCAGAGTGGCAAACAAGACAGTCTCGTCCAGCCGCTGGTCTCTATTCTTTCTTTCCAAAAGGGTGAACTCCGCATGATCTCCATGACGCAGTTCGCCTCGAAAGGCTGTTTCTACCGTCCCGTCCGGTTTCAGCAAGACCGCTCCTACCTTCGGAGAAGCCTTTTTGTCCTCACGGGGTTCAGGAATAGACTGTTTCATCACTTCGATAGCCAACTCCATGAGTGCCCGTTTGTCCGTTTTAGTCCGTCTCATCATTTCCCTCTATTGATTTTGGCCCACCGAATCAACCATTTTGTTGAATTCCGCTTCGACTTTCTGCTTGAAGTCGGCTTCTATCCGGTAGATTTCGGTAAATTCGGAGAAGGCCCAGCGTCCGTAGGTGGCGAGATGGTTCACGCCGGGAATCCAGTAGGTCTCCATCGTGGATTTCTTCTCTTTGGCGTCCTCGCGGCGATAACCCTTGATCTCGACAACGAGATGCAGGAGATTGTCGGGGCCGTGACCATCCTCCACCAGCACGAGGAAGTCCGGCAGATACTTGCGGCTTTCAGAGCCGTAGCGGTACGGCACTTCCAGTCCAAGACTATGGTTCTTTGTGTAGGCAAGGACTTTCGGATGCGCCTCGGCGACCCGGCAGAACTCCGCCTCCCAATCGCTGTCCAGAATGACCCAGTTGACCGGATTCTTCGGCGGCGGGCCGCCTGTGTCCCACCGATCCGTGCGGGAGGTGTTGAAGCGCACATGGGCGGTAGAACCTGTCGGATTGTAGGGGGCCAACAGCGCCTTGATAGGCCGCTCCTCCAGAAACTTCCGCGTGATGGCGTCGCTGATGCGGTTGCAGGCCATGTCGGTAAGGTCCTGATACAGCAGCAGCGCAGGGTAGGTGCCGCCCGTGCAGACCAGACAGGTGTCCATCCACTCTTTGGCGATGCGCTTGAGCTGACTGAAGAGGTGCAGTTTCGGCTCCTCGCCCGTCTCGCGCCATATCGTGTAGAGTAGGCGATGGGTAAGTTCATAGAGAACGGTGGAGGGTCGCATATCGCCCAGATGTTCCAGGCTCATGTCTACGGCCTGCCCGATAATGCCTGCATTGAGCGTCTGTGACGGCCCGACAAGTTCCGGACTGAGAACAAGGATAGAGTCGGCGTTGAAATCGGCACTGAGACGTTCTTCCGGCAGTTCCACGCGGTAGCCTTCGACACGCGGGAAGCGAATCTCCAGATGGTCACGCTCAGGCCGGACAGCCCGCACCTGAATCGTCTCACGCGGCGGCTGTGGCGGAGCGACCACCGGCTTCGCCGTGAAGTCGAACGGGATGCCGAAGACATCCGCATACTCCACATTGAATCGTCCCTCTTCGTTCAGGTCGTAGGACTGACGGCGCAGCGCCCGCCCGATGACCTGCTCGCACAGAAGCTGCGTTCCAAAAGCGCGAATGCCCAGAACGTGCGTGACGGTGTTCGCGTCCCATCCCTCCGTGAGCATCGAGACGGAGACAACGCACCGAATGCTCCCGCCAAGCTGATCGGGTTTCCCGACCGTGTTCATCACCTCACGCAGGAGTTCCTGATCGGTGATGTCCTCGCCTGTATGGGCCGTGTCTCCCCGCTCCATGCGCTCCCGGCGAAACCGCTCGATCTCGTCTGCCGCCATACTGCGAAAATTGTCGTCCAGCGCGTCGCCCGCTTCCAACTGCTCGCTGTCAATGAGCAGCGTGTTCGGGCGCGGCAGCGGGTTGCCCGTCGTGTCATCGAAGTTGCGGAAGAGCGTCAGGCGCCCGTTTTCCAGCGTGGTCGTCCCATCCTCGTTCGTGCGATAGAAGCCAGAGATGAAGTCGTAAACGAGCTTCGATATGGCGGTATTCTGGCAGACGATGATGAAGCAGGGCGGGACTTTGATTCGCTGCTCTTCCCAAAGGCGGAACGTCTTTTCGTAGTGGCCGTAGAGAGCCTGCAGGGCGGTCTGAAGGCGCGTGGGTAGCTTGAGGGGGTCGAGTTCTCCCCCCTGCCCGCGTCCCTTTTTCGGCATATCCTTGCGGATGTTCTCCCACAGGTCACGGAACATCGGCATCTCTTCGCCGGGAATATTCTCCGCGACCGGAACGCGGGGCAGCTTGACGATACCGCACTCAATCGCATCCATCAGAGAGAAGTCGCTCATTGTCCAGGGAAACAGTGTTCCCTCCGCATAGCCGGAGCCGCGCAGAAAGAAGGGCGTCGCGGAGAGGTCTATCACGCGGCTGATACCGAGTTTGCGATTGACCGCTTCGAGGCCGGAAATCCAGAGGCGGGCGGCCTCGTTGTTCTGATCGGCCTCCTTTTTCTCTTCCCCCTTCAGGTCCGCTTCGTCTTCGTCTTTGGGCTTCTCCCGGTAGCAGTGGTGCGCCTCATCGTTCATCACCAGAATGTTCTTCATGCCCATCAAGCCGGGCATCACACGCTGAATCATCTGGCCTTCCGTCTCCAGCGTGTTCAGGGCGTCGCCTCGGCGTCCTTTCAGCAGGGCGCGGCCTCCGGTGGAAAGCTCGACCCGTTCGCGGAGTTTGAAGGCGTGGTAGTTGGTGATGACGATTTTGGCCCGGTTGAGGTCTTCTAGCATATCGCCGGGAACCAGTTCGCGGCTGGCGTAGTAGCTGTCGGGGTCGTTGGGCTGGAGAACGCGCAGGCGGTCTTTGATCGTCAGTCCGGGCGCACAGATCAGAAATCCGCGTGTGAATTTCTTGCTCGCAGGCTGGCGCACGGCATTGACGGTCTGCCATGCAATCAGCATCGCCATAACCGTCGTCTTGCCTGCGCCTGTCGCAAGTTTCAGCGCAAGCCGCATCAGTTCCGGGTTCGCATCCCGGTTCGCCGAAACCAGGTGCGCCAGCAGATTCTTGCCCGCTGCAAGGTTGGGCGCGACCTCGGTGAACCAGATGGCGGTCTCAACAGCCTCGATCTGGCAGAAGAACGGGCGCACACCGCTGAACTTGTGTGTACGCCAGTGCTGAAGCAGCCGCGCCGTCTCCGGGCTGACCATCCATTGGGACTCCGGGAGCGCACGCCACCTGTCCACGTTCTGCCGCACCTCATTAATCAGAGAGGTCAGATCGTACTGCTGAGTCGCCGTAGAGAGTCCAGCGCCTTCATCGTAAATAAGCCTGGTCTGTCCGGCGGATTTGTGCTTCTTGGGGCGGGGGATAGGGGTAATGAACTCTGCGCGGCGTCGGGTCGGAAGGGTCTTTTGCGTGGGCTGCCCGTCAGCGTCTAACTCCCAGTGACATTCCGGGCGCTCGTAAGGCGAATTGAGAATTGGGTGATCGAAAAAAGGGTTTGACATCCGCAAAAGTCCTGCACACAATCTGTGGAAGAGTATCCGCCATCAAGGAAGTGCGTTTCGTAGGCGACCTGACGATGATTATAGCGACACTCAACGAATAAGTCAATCCGACGCGCAATGGGAAACCGGAAAAGTCGGTACGCCGTGTCTTCTGCACAATCTGGCTAGGGCAGAACGTAGAAAGGAAGGAGAACGGACGAGGAGGCTTCATGCAGCAGACAGTGGCGATTATCGGGGCAGGGTTGGCTGCGCGGCGGCAGGCAAACGGGTGGTTCTATTGTGTAATGTCTCTTTTCTCGTCTCTGCCCGTGTGTGAATTCACCTCCCTATTGTATCGCAAACTGCCGCGTTCCCGCAATGCCCCACAGCATCAAGGTATTTTTCGCAATCAAATCTCTCTGGCGACTTACAACTGGAAATTAGAAATATTTATTTCGCAAAACTCCCTGTAACTCTTGACACAATCCCATAGCGGCGTCATACTGAGCATGGACGCTGTCGAACCGCCTTTTCGTCATTGTGGCACTCCTCTGCACCCTGGGGTTCTCGCTTTCTGCCTCTGCCGGGGAATATAAGGTCGTCTACTCCGGCGGCACCATCTTCAGCCTCTCGCTTATTTCAACAGATCGTACAGAAAGAGACAAACGGAAATGCCCGAAGTAGTCACTCCGATTTTGAAAGAGGTCCCGGAAGAGGTGGTGGGGGAACGCGTACTGCTGAGGCCCTACCGACCGGGAGACGGCGCACCGTTGTGTGAGGCTATTGAGGAGTCACGTGATCATCACTTGCCCTGGATACCCTGGGGCGGAGCACACAAGCTGCCCGCAGATTATGAGGCGGACGCACGCAAGATGCAGGCCCGGTGGCTGCTGCGTGACGATCTGCCTTTTGGTATCTGGGAGCGTGCAACCGACAGGTATCTTGGCGCGATTAATCTGAACCGGATCAACTGGAAGGTGCCGTCTCTCGAACTCGGTTACTGGCTGCGTAAGTCCGCCGAGGGCTATGGTTACATGACAGAGGCCGGAGCGCTGGTATGCTCGCTTGCATTTGAAACGCTTGGTATCCATCGGGTCGAGATACACGTGGCTTCGGGCAATCATCGCAGCGTTGCCGTGCCGCGAAGACTGGGCTTCGTTCACGAGGCAACTCTTCGTCAGTCCGGCCGCATTATCACAGGGGAGTTGGTTGACATGATGCTATTCGCGATGCTGCCGGAGGACTACAAAGCCTCTGCCAACCATTGATGTCGTTGGCGAATCCTCTCTGGCGAACTCATGGGCTACGAGATGAGATCACGCTGTAGTTGAGATAGAGTGCTCAAAACGCTACCCAGGTGATTCGCCAATAACATCACCATCGGAACGGAAAACACGCATAAGGCCGGGACGAGAGGGAGACCGCACAGGCAGGTTTTGTGCAGCAGAAGAACATTTTAAGGCCGTCCCACTGTTTCCGGCGGATCCTCGGACGGAACCTTGAGTTCGGCGCGGAGGCGAGTCAGTTCCTGTTCAAGCTCCTGCTGCACCTTTGCATATTTTGGGTTCCCGTAGACGCTCCGCAGTTCATGGGGGTCTGATTTCAGATCGAAGAGTTCCCAGTAATTGAGCTCTGGTTCGTAAAAGTACACCAGTTTATAGCGGTTCGTTACGACTCCATAGTGGCGCGGTACATTGTGCTCGGCGGGATGTTCATAGTAGTGATAGTAGAATGCCTGGCGCCAGTCCTTTGGGGGCTTGCCCTGAAGCAGGGACACCATGCTGCGCCCCTGCATCTCCGCCGGGACCGGAACGCCTGCCGCCTCCAGAAAAGTCTCCGCGACATCGAGATTCGACACGATGTCGCGATTGACGCTGCTGGGCTTTACTTTGCCGGGCCAGCGCACAACGAGCGGCGTCCGGAGCGACTCCTCAAATATCCACCGCTTATCGAACCAGCCGTGTTCGCCCAGATAGAACCCCTGATCGGAAGAGTAGACAACAATCGTGTTCTTGTCCAGACCGGTCTCCTTCAGGTAATCGAGCAGTTTTCCCACACTGTCGTCCACCGAAGCGACGCAGGAAAGGTAGTCGTGCATATAGCGCTGGTACTTCCAGTGAACGAGAGCTTTGTCCTGCAGGTGGGCAGCGCGAAACGCCTCGTTGCGCGGCGCATAGTAGGCGTCCCAGACCTTGCGCTGTTCCGGGGTGAGCGCTGGCGGAGAAACCATTTTCAGGTCTCCGCCCGTCATAGTCGAGCGGATCATCATATCCTGCGCATGTTCGGCCTTACCGCGTCCGGTGTAGTCGTCGAAGAGGGTTTTGGGTTCGGGGAACTTCACGCCCTCGTATTGGCTCAACTTATCAAGAGCCGGTTCCCAATCTCGATGGGGCGCTTTGTGATAGCACATCAGCATAAAGGGCTTTGAGGGATCGCGCTTTTTAAGCCAGTCCAGAGAAAGGTCGGTGATGATGTCGGTGACATAGCCTCCCCGTGTGACGCGCTCGCCGTTGCGGATCATGGGAGGGTTGTAGTATCGGCCCTGACCCGGAAGGATGTCCCAATAGTCGAATCCGGTCGGGTCGGAGATCAGATGCCACTTGCCGATCATGGCGGTCTGGTATCCGGCCTGCTGGAGGAGTTTCGGGAACGTGTCCTGGGAGCCGTCGAAGCGGCTGTTGGAGTTGTTGTAGAAACCGTTGCGGTGAGAGTATTTACCGGTGAGGATACAGGCGCGGCTCGGTCCGCAGAGCGAGTTGGTGACCAGGCAACGGTCGAACCGCATCCCCTCCTGCGCGATCCGGTCGATATTGGGGGTGTGATTCAGCCTGTAGCCATACGCACTGACGGCCTGATACGCATGATCGTCCGACAAGATAAAAATGATATTAGGCCGCGTCTGCGCGTCCGCACAATGAGCGAACAGGCAGGCGAAAACAATCAGCAGCGACATTTTCAGTAGACGTGTCATGTTCGTCTTTTCTCTCCCTTAAAGGAAGTTGCGCGTTGGGCCGCCCCACCTATCTGTTTGCATTCGTCCCACCTAAAATCCTCCTGCAATATAGGGCAGGATAGAGCGATCGTCTTTCTCGTGTATGTTTTCTTGACAACTAGGGCGCATCCTACTAAAATGGACATGTTTAGTCACGAGTGGGGTGGTATCTGTCCTGGCGCCAGGGTGCAGACAAGTTGTCATGGGGCGGGTACGCTTCTGTGGGCGGGTGCCGATCTCTCGCTCAGGTTTGGCAGCGTGTGTCCTGAATCCTGCGAGAAGTTGGTTTCTTAAGGAGAAATGTATTGAAACGATCCGGTTTCCTGTTTGTCGGGCGGATGTTGGTGGGCGCCGTCGGCGTCCTGAGCCTTCCTGCACGGGGGGATAGCCCGGCTGCCACAGTCGTTTCCCGGTCGGCAACGGGCGCGAACCGTTCGGCGAAAACACAGATTGCCAGGAACTTTGGGCAGATTCCCCTCTCCTTCGAGAGGAACCAGGGCCAGACGGACAGTCAGGTACGTTTCCTGACACACAGCCTCAACAACACCCTCTTCCTCACACCCGCCGAAGCCGTTTTCCTCCTGACTGCCAGCCCGGACAGGAGACACACGGACAAAAACGCGCTCCACCAGGGCACACAACTCTCTCGGTCGGATAGGAAGGAGGCGCGTGCAGCCGTACACATGCAACTGATCGGCTCCAACCCGAGGGCGAGCGTGATTCAGGAGCGGCCTCTCTCCGGGCGGGTCAACTACTTCCTCGGCAACGACCCGCGCCAATGGCATACGGGCGTTCCTACCTTCGGACGAGTCGGCTTCCATGAGGTCTACAGGGGCGTAGACCTGGTCTACTATGGCAATCAACGCCATCTGGAGTACGACTTCGTCGTGGCTCCCCATGCCGACCCAAAGCAGATTCAACTCCGTTTTGCAGGCGCACAGGGGGTGCATCTGAATGCCGCAGGAGACTTGATCGTCAGGACGTCGGAAGGAGCGCTGACGTGGCGCAAGCCGACCGTCTATCAGTCGGGTGCGACAGGCAAACACGCCGTTGTGGCCGCTCGTTTTCGGCTGAAGTCGCTGCCCAACGGTCAGACCGGGGTCCGTTTTGCACTGGGCCGCTATGACAACGCCCGCCCGATTGTCATAGACCCCGTGCTCGTCTACTCGACCTATCTCGGAGGAACCGGCGTCCAGGGAGGAGACTTCGCGAACGGTATCGCCGTGGACAGCGCAGGCAGCGCCTATGTCACCGGTTTTACCGGCTCCCTCGACTTTCCTGTCACTGCCGGCGCCTCCCAGAGCGTGAACAGAGCCAGCGCGGGCAACAGCAGCGCGTTTGTGACGAAACTGAATCCTGCTGGCTCTGCACTCGTCTACTCGACCTATATCGGAGGCAGCACAGGGGACAATGCGAACGGTATCGCCATAGACGGCGCGGGAAACGCCTACATTACCGGTCGCGCTTTTTCAGCCGACTTTCCCACCACGCCCGGCGCGTTCCAGCGCACACTCAAGGCGAACCACAGCGCTTTCGTGACGAAACTGAACCCCGGTGGCTCCGCGCTTGTCTATTCGACCTTTTTGGGCGGCAGCGGCAGCGACAGTGCGGTGGGAATCGCCGTGGATGCCAGCGGTCACGCTTTTGTCACAGGCCACACGATCTCCCCGGACTTTCCCACGACGACAGGCGCATTTCAGACTGTGAATAGATCGTCGGCGGGCGGCAACGCATTCGTAACGGAACTCGATCCCAACGGCTCTGCGCTCGTCTACTCGACCTATCTGGGCGGGAGCGGTATGCAGGGCGACTTTGGGAAAGGGATCGCGGTAGACGGCAGCGGCAGCGCGTATATCGTTGGCGACGCCTTCTCTCCCGACTTTCCGAGTACGCAGGGCGCGTATCAGCGCGTGGAAAAGGCGTCCAATAGCTCCAATGTCTTTGTGACGAAGCTCAACGCCATCGGCACGGCTCTGGTCTACTCAACCTACCTCGGAGGCAGCGTCGCAGACAACGGCAACAGTATTGCCGTAGATGCCAATGGGCAGGCTTATGTCGCGGGGAACACTCTCTCCGGTGACTTCCCTACGACCTCCGGGGCCTTCCAGCGCGTCATCAGGACGATGCCGTCTGTGGTCAATGCCTTCGTGACGAAACTGAACGGCAGCGGAACCGCGCTGGTCTATTCCACCTATCTGGGGGGAAGTGCGGAAACCTACACATATCATCTGGCTCTCGACAGCCGTGGCAGTGCGGTTGTGGCTGGCTATACCAACGCGACCGACTTCCCCACGACGGTTGGGGCGTATCGCCGGTCAGGAGTTGGGGCAACGGTCGGCAAAACGCACAGTTATGTGACCCGGCTCAATGCGTCCGGTTCCGCGCTCGTCTACTCGACCTATCTCGGAGGAACAGGCGGGGACTATGCGAGCGCTATCGCCCTGAACAGCAACGGCGACGCCTATATTGGGGGCTACACGGGTTCTGCCGACTTTCCGGTTACCCCCGGCGCTGTGCAGACGGCGAATAAGGCACCGACAGCGAGCGGCTATAATGCCTTCGTAACGAAACTGATTCCCAAACCTCTTTTCCCGGATTTCGACGAGGATGGCGGTACGGACCTGATTCTCCAGAATGCCTCTTCCGGCGTCATGGCGGCGTGGTTCATGCGGGGAACGCGCTGGGTCGGAGGCGTCTACTTCTCCCTGTCACCTCCTCCGGGCTACACTCTCGTCGGAACCGGAGATTTCCGTGGCGACGGGACGATTGCGCTTGTCCTGCAGAATCGCAGCAACAATGCGATTGTCCTGTGGTATACCGGAAACGCCAACCACGCCACGATCACCGGAGGCGACTACGTCAACGCGATTGCGCCGAGCGGCTGGAATGTGGTCGGCGTCGGTGACTTCAACGGAGACGGCAGATCCGATCTCGTGTTTCAGAACCAGACCACCAATCAGATCGCCATCTGGCTGATGAGCGGTCCCAACTATCAGGGCGGTGTTCTGCTCCCCTACACGCCTCCGGCAGGCTGGCAGGTGGCAGCCACAGGCGACTTCAACGGCGATGGCTTTGCGGATATAGCGTTCCAGAATTCCAGCACGGGCGCTATTGCCCTCTGGTTTATGAACGGCGTGACCTATGCGGGAGGAAGCGTGTTGACGGCTATGCCAGCGGCCGGATGGAAGGTCGTCGGAGCGGGGGACTACAATGGGGATGGGCAGGCAGATATCCTGCTTCAGAATCAGGTCAGCAATCAGGCGGTCATGTGGTTTTTGCAGAACGGGGCGTTTGTGGGAGGAGATACGCTCTCGCTGGCTCCACCGCCCGGCTGGAAGATCGCAGGGCCGCGCTAGCACCAGAGCGTTCTGAGAGCAATGTGCGAGCAGTTTCTATCAGCGTTGATAGAAACCGCTGCTTAGCCTGCGACGGCGGGGTCTAAGGCTCTTTCCAGTACCGGAAAACTGGCCCGAATCGTGGTGCCGCGTCCGGGGGCCGTCGTCAGATTGTACTCCCCGCCCATGAGGCGGACACGTTCCGCCATGCCCTGTAGTCCGACATGGGAATCGTTCTGCGCGACATTGCGCCGTTCAAATCCCTGACCGTTATCCCGAACGACGATCAGCAGATGGGTAGTGCTGCTGTTGGTGTCGTACTCCAGCAGGAGCGTAACCTGTACCTCTCGGGCATGAGCATGTTTGCGGGTATTGGTGAGCGCCTCCTGAACCACCCGATAGACCGCCGTTTCCAGCGCCACATCGAAGCGCTTCTGGAAGATGTTATGCGTCAGTTCGGCTTGTTCCCATCCGACCCGTTCCTTCTCTTCATTCAGCAGTTGTTCCAGCGCCCCGGTCAGTCCCATCTGGTCGAGCGTCAAAGAGCGCAGCCCGTTTACCATACGGCGTGATTCGACGACGGCCTCTCCCAGGTAGCGGATGCTCTTCCGCAGTTCCGCCTCGAGGTTTTCATCTTCGGTCGCATAGTGGGCCAAAAACGTCTCCAGATGCGCGTGGGCCGCCATGACATACTGAGTCAGCCCATCGTGGAGGTCGTAGGCAACGGTGCGCCGCTCCTCCTCCTGCGCCACGAAAAGCCCGCGTATCAGGCCGTACTGGCGCGAAAGAACGATCATAAAGTAGATCGCTATCGAAACGTAGCCGCTCAGCGCCAGCAGGATCGCCTCATCTTCGCGGGTGAACTCCCCGCCTTTCTCTTTATGAGTCAGATACAGACAGCCCAGAGTCGCGTTGCCGCGCCGAATGGGAGCGCCCAGAAAACTCCTGCCGCCGGAGACGGCTGAGACTGCGCCCTCTGCCGCCTGCTCGCTTCTGGAAGCGAGACGCAGTGGTTTGGTCTGGCGCATCACGAGGCCAAGAACACCGGGACAGGGTTGGCAAGAGCGGCCATCCGCCCCCTGCAGAGGTTGGCCCGTCGCCGCGATGTCTGCAAAAGTTCCCCCGTTCAACTGTCCGACTCCGATGGCGGCATACCGTCCGCCTGTCAGATGACGGGCGGCCTCGGCGAAATGGTGCAGAGCCTCCATGCCGGAACGATTGGTGAGGATGTCCAGGCTCATCCGATGCGTGGCGTCCAGCAGCGGCGAGTGCGTGATGACAGCGCTCGTGTCGGAAGAAGCGGGGAGAGCGGCCAGAGGATTGCGACGGTTCTGCTGAATCTGAAAGAAGAGCGTCTGGGGCGGGCGGCCACGCCGTTCCCGATGCTGATTGTCCAGCAGCAGGCAGTGCAGCCAGGCGGATACCGGCCGGGGATTTTCGCAGACACGCAGAGGAAACTCACCCTGCCAGAAGCCTGCCTGCTGAAGCGCAGGCCAGATGATGGCGTCGAAGAGGAGGCTGTCTTCCGGAGCGATCAGGTCACGCAGTACCGCGCCGAGAACAGGGCGGTTTAGGATGCGGGTACCGACATCGTTCAGAAAAAGCAGATGACCCTCTGTCGTTGCCAGTCCCAGGATGTCCTGACTGGTCTCGACGATACTGACCAGTTCCGAAGCGCCTTTTTCCGGTGGCCTGCCCTCCTGGATGTCCGTACAACTGAGACTCCACTGGACGGCCTCGCCCTGCGGATTGAGCAGGGGAGTGGCGCTCCACAGATGCCAGCGATACTGCTGATCCGCCATGCGTTTCAGGCGGCATTCGAGTTGAGCGGACTGTTTGGTTTCCAGCGCCCTGTGCCACTGCTTGCGGCAGAGCAACCGATCTTCGGGATGAAGCGCCTCAAGCCAGCCCTCGCCCTGCGACTGCTCGGCGGTCAGCCCGGTATAGGCAGACCATTCCGCTGCGAAATGGTTCACGCGCCCATCGCTCAGCGCCGTCCAGAGCAGAGGCGGAAAACTGTAGGTCGCGAACCTGCGGACCTGTGTCGTGGAGGAGCGTCTATCCTGCTGAGGAGGCGCCGCTAAAAATAGGTTGCAGGACATAGAGGGTTTGCCTGGGTCCGATCATCCGGGTGACGGTGCGCCTGAAGAAGCCGTGACCTGCCACGCCATGAAATATACCCTTCTCCGCCTTGCCGCCGTCATAGAGAAGGTAAAAATGATGTAACTATTCACCCGGCGCATTGCGGGTAGAGGAGGTCGCCTCGGAAGACGTGCTCCAGCGCCAACAAGATTTGCGTGCCTTGCTTGCGGAGCGTGCAGATATAGGAACGGATCCGACAGAACGCATCCGCTCCCTCCGT
>JBBRLP010000093.1:0-22568 GCA_038231295.1 Chthonomonadales bacterium | reverse complement strand
CTTTCCTCGCCGTTCGACATCTTGATACGCCGCCGACCGCTCCGCACCCGACAACCCGACGTGCTGTTCATCTCCCATGTTCGACTGGCGCAAGGGGGAGGCATCCCGGACCGTGGCCCGGTGCAGGTTGCGCCAGAACTCATCGTTGAGATCGTTTCCGATACCGAAACAGAGGCCGACCTGACGGAGAAACTTGCGGACTATACTGCTATTGGCGTACAGGAGGCGTGGATCGTTCGCCCCGAAACCCGCACGGTCGAACTTCAATGCCTCCGCGAAGGCAGTTTCGTCACCCTCGCTGGCTACGGTATACGGGAGACACTTCAATCGCACGTGTTTCCCGGCCTCGCCCTTGCTGTCGCGGCCTGCTTCGCGCCATAGAAAATGACAAAAATGCCTCCTTCCGTCTGTTGAAGGAGGCATTTTGCCTGTGAGCGCCCAGAATTTTCAGGGGCGCGGGTAGTAGCGTTCGATCCAGACGGCGGCGAGGCGGGCGTTGAGCAGGCCCATGATGAGACCGAAAGCCGCCATACCCGCCCAGTTCGCGGGAATCATCAGAAGCATGAGGAAGCCGAGCAACATTCCGATGAGCGGGTTGCCGTGAACCAGGCCGTTCAGCAGTCCGCCGAGCAGGACATTGGCGAAGGCGATAGCGATGCCGTTGTAGCAGGCGCTGCCCCAGTTGACGCCCCGCGACCGACCGACGATGATCTGCCAGAACCAGAGCAGCGAGTAACTGATAGCCGCGCCCGGCAGCAGGGGCCAGAGGGTATTCCATTTCGCGGCATCGCCAACCTGCGCGGCCAGCCGATGCGCGAACAGACCGTTCAGCCCGAACAGGGCGTAGATCAACACCAGCACCCCGACGCTCACCAGGGCATTCAAAACCATCATTCCCAGCAGACTGCCGGTGCCGGGGCGCAGACGTCTTTTTCCACTCATTTCGTGTTACTCCTCACCCGCAATGGCAAACAGGGTTGCCCTCTCAGACGGCTAACCCGCGAGACGGACTTCGGCGAAGGCGGCGCGGGCCGCTTTCAGCAGGTCTTCGATATCGGTATCTGTCATGGCAGTCGAGAGGAACGCGGCCTCGAACTGCGATGGAGGCCAGTAGATGCCCCGCTCCAACAGGCCCCGGAACCAGACGCCGAACCGCTGCGTGTCCGAAGTTTTCGCGCTCGTGTAGTCTGTGACGGCGGCAGCTTCCGTGAAGAAGACCGTCACCATCGAGCCTACCTGATTTACGACAACCGGAACCTGAACGTTTCGCGCCGCCTCCCGCAGTCCCTCCGCCAGCGTCGTGCCAATCGCTTCCAGACGGTGGTAGATGCTCATTTCACTCTCGCGCAGAAGAGAGAGCATGGCAAGACCTGCCGAGACCGCGACCGGGTTGCCGGAGAGCGTTCCCGCCTGATAGACCGGGCCGACCGGGGCCACCGTATCCATGATCTCCGCGCTGCCGCCGTAAGCGCCAAGTGGCAACCCACCCCCGACGATCTTGCCGAGCGTCGTCATGTCGGGCGTGATGCCGAAACGCGCCTGAGCGCCGCCGTAGGCCAGCCGGAACCCGGTCATCACCTCGTCAAACAGCAGAACCGTGCCGTGCGCGGTGGACAGTTCGCGCAGGGTCTCCAGGAAACCGGGCGCGGGCGCGACACAGCCCATATTGCCGACGACAGGCTCCAGAATCACGCAGGCGATCTCTTCGGGATAGGCTATGAAGACCGTTTTCAGCGCGTCCAGGTCGTTGTAGGGAATTGTGAGGGTGTCAGCGGTGACGGCGGGCGGCACTCCGGCGCACTCCGGTAGGCCCAGCGTCGCAACCCCCGATCCCGCTTTCGCCAACAGGAAGTCGGCGTGACCGTGATAGTTGCCCTCAAACTTCACGATCTTGTTTCGCCCTGTCCAGCCTCGCGCCACCCGAATCGCGCTCATCGTCGCTTCCGTGCCGGAGGAGACCAGACGCACCTTTTCGATGGAGGGAACGGCGTTCTTGATCGCGGTCGCTAGTTCCACTTCCAGCGCAGTCGGCGCTCCGAAGGTCGTGCCTTTGGGTAGCTGCCCCTGAATGGCCGCGATAATGCGCGGGTGCGCGTGGCCCAGCAGCAACGGCCCCCACGAGCCGATACAGTCCAGATACCGATTGCCGTCCGCATCGTAGAGATACGCGCCTTCGCCCCGCTCGATGAACAGCGGGTTGCCCCCGACCGACTTGAACGCCCGCACGGGCGAGTTGACCCCGCCCGGAATGACCTCAACCGCCTCGCCGAAGAGAGCGAGCGACTTCTCATGATTCATAAAAACCTCTATCCTTCGTTCAGACCGAACGCGGCCATAGCCGACCTTCGGTTCTGGGATTTCTGCACGTTATCGCGTGTCACCTCGTCCCGCATCTGCGCGAGTGTGGGAGCCATCAGCGCCCGCACATCGTCGTCCGTAACGCGCTCCTTCCGCAGCCCTTTGCAGAGCGGGACTTTTATCCAGACGGGCTTGTCCTGATCCTGCGAATGGAAGATGCCGTCGCCCGCCCGCATACGCGGCACCATCTGCTTCTGCTCCTCGTTCATTCCCATCGCGTCCCCCATCGCATCCCGGTCGTCACGAGCCGTCAGACGATGCAGGATTTTAGTGCTGGTGTTCTTGACCACATCGGGAATCAGTTTCGCAGGCGTCTGGTCTATGATGAGAAAGCCCTCGCCGTATTCGCGAATCTCGGCAAGCATATTGGCGAAGGCGTCCACCGCTTTGCCGCGTGGGTTCGCCTGTTCGGAGGAGCCACCAACGGGAGCCGCTCGGCCCAGCAAACGGTGCGACTCCTCCAGCACCGTCAGATGCTGCAAACCCGTCTGATTGTTCCACCGATAGAGCTGTTCCCGGTACTCGTAGAGTTGTACCAGCAGCATCGCCATGAGGAAACACTTCTCGTCGTCATCCCCCACGCTTCGCAGTTCCAACACGGTTGTTGCGGCGTCCGGGAGGGCGCTCGGCTTCGCGGAGGCAGGCGGCGCGAGCGGCCCGAAAAGCTGCTCGAACGGGATGCCACGCTGCACATCCAGCATCCGCCCCTTGCTGCCGAGCAGGAGGCTGCCAATGCGCGATTTGAGCGCGGCCACAAAGTTACTGCTCGCCTCCTGCGCGTAGCCTTTGCTGTAGACGACACTATCTATCTTACGCTGGAGATCACTCAACGTTGGCAGGTAGGCGGCATAAGAGTAGTCCGCGAAACCCCGCTTCCAGTTGTCCACCACATCGCGCATATTGATATGGCTGTTGGTCGAGTGGATAAGGTCCCAGCCTTTGTCCTCGTAGCACTGCACGACCGCCTCCTCCAGCATATAGGGCATGGAGGCGTACATGGGGAAGGAGGCGTTGAAGATCGCTTTCAGATTGTCGAGGTGCGTGATGAGGTTCATGCCGGGAACGAACTGGAAAGGGTTGATGCGGAAGGGCGCAACCGTCTCATCACCGGGCGTATAGACCCGCAGGTTGCGAATGTCTGCATCTCCGAGCAGGCCGCGATACTCGCCCTTCGCCGGTTCGATGACGAGCGTGGGAATGCGCCGCCGCGCTACCGATTTCAGCAGCGCGAAGCAGGTGTTGGTCTTGCCGCTGCCGGTGATACCCGTGATGAAGATGTGCCGCGTCAGGTCTTTGGAGTCGATGCCGACGGGAATATCCAGCATCGTTCCCCCGGAGACGACGTTGCCGAGACGGATACCGTCTGCCGGGTTGAGCGGCTTGGGATTGACGCCGAAATCCGCGACGAGTTCCAGTTTCAGGCCCGGCACTTCGCGGCGCGGTAGGTTCATCAGCAGGGAAAGTTCCTCGGTGGTCAGGGGGGTGCTGAGACTGCTGTGCAGTTTGCCGAGCGGGTGCGGCAGAGGCTCATTATTGTTCTGGCTGTCGGAGAGACTGATCTGCGGGTTGCTGAACGTGGAGAGAACGTTGACGATGCGCGGGCGCACATCCTCATGGGAGAGGTTGACCGTCCGCATCGGCTCGTAGTAGGTCTCTTTGCCGGAGTAGAGCGAGCGCAACTGCGCCTGTCCCTGTGCGAAGGTGGCGGGATCGTCGGCCAGAAAATAGACCCCGACGTTCCACGCTCCCAGGTTTTTCGCCTTCTGAAGCCGAGCGACATACCCGTCCAATACCCGTTCGCAATACTCCGCCGTCTTGTTCAGGTACTCGACGTTGATGGAGGCCGTCTCCGACTTGCTGCTCGATTCCGTCAGCGAGTCGGTGACGGACTGGCTCCAGTTGCGGGAGCGGGAGGTGGAGGTGCTGTCGCCGATGTTCTCCGAGATGCTGCCCCCGCGCTGCGTGATGGCGGAGGAGGCCAGATTGCTGATGGCATAGGCGGCAGCGCCGAGACCGGGCATCGCCGAGAGCATTAGCCCAACCCCCGCCCCGACCAGCCCGCCCGCGACTGCGGTAGGCTGCTTGGAGAGACCCTTGCTGATGTTCTTCGCCTGCGTCAGGGAGTCGCCCTCACCAGTCACCTTGCCGGTGGCGCGGGCGGTCGCAAGGCTGTCGCTGATGGCCTGCGAAAAACTGGTACTGATACGTACCCAAGAGTGAATTTCGGAGTTGAGACGCAGGCAGTTGGACAGGACTTCCGAGACGTTCTCCTCGCGCAGCGGTTCCGCGACGATGAGCATCATGTAGTTCTGCCCCTGCAATGCCTGCACCAGACGGTCCAGGCTCTGGGCAAACTGCTCTTCGCGGTTGGCCCGTAGCGAGGGGATGCCCGTCAGCGCGGCGAGGTTCTGGAAATCGGCGAGCGGCTCCAGAATCTCCGAGGCGACGACATCGTCCGGGCAGATGGGCGAGTTGCCTGCGGAGGCGAAACGCTCGAACGAGGTTCCGGGCAGGTTGCCCTCAATGGTGCGGCGCAGGTTCTGAACAAAGTCGTAAGCCGTGTGGCGGACATTGCGCGTTCCGTTGACGCGCCGCGCCCCGAAGTAAAGCCCGGTATTGCGCCCCGTCGCCCGTAACGCCATGACAAAGCTGTGCGACCCATCGCGAAACGTGCCGAGAATGTTCTGCATATTCAGCACATCCAGACTGCGCTCTACGGCAGGGCCATGCCCGATCTGATTGAGTTTCAAAAAGCGGTAGTCAATCGCATCGAGGTCGTCAAGGTCACGGGCATCGGGCAGGGAGGTGATGTCGAGATAGTCCAGGTGACGGCGTTCCAGCGCGAACAACACCGAGTTACTGACATCGTGGACGTAGTTTTTGAAATCCGCATGGAGCGTCAACCCCTGCTGAACGTCCGGGCGCAGTGCTCCAACATCGGTGCGCTTCGGCAACAGGTCGCCTCGCATCTGCATAAAACCCTACTTTCCACCCGGTCGCCTTATTTTTAAGGCTGCGGGGAGAGATGAAATAGAACAGACAATGGCGTCGGCGCAATGAATCGCGCCGGACAAATAGGCCGCCGAACGGACGCTCCGGGCGTTCCCATTCGGCGGCCCACATGGATTTACGGTTTTGCCGGGAGCGTTCAGGCGGAAACGACCGACTCCAGCCAGGCGAAGAAGATCGGATTCAGGCTCTGGTAGAACGGTTTCAGGCCGGGTTCCACCAGACGGTCGAAGAGCAGCGCGAACTCTTTGATGTCGGCGCGGTCGGGCAGGCTCAGTTGGTCGTTGGGCTGGAAGCAGAGACTCAGTATCCGGTCATAGGCCGAGTAGAGTTTCTGAAACAGAGCCTGTAACTCTTCGATGCTGCGGGCGGGAACATCTTTCGGCCCTACCTCTCCCACCACCGGACGCGGGTCTCCTGCCGTCTCCGCCGTCGTGAGTTCCGGCGCGAAGTCGGCGTAGGCGGCGTCGCTATAGCCGACCAGTCTGCCACTCTGCGGGTCTACGACGATCTGCCGGGAAGGCCGGTAGATTTTGCGCGGACGACCGAGCGCCACAGGCGTTTCGTAGTAGAACGCGGCCAGATAGAGATTGCAGGTCGCCGATTGCAGGACGGGAACCCAGAGCGAAAGCCGGAAGGTTTCGGGAATCAGACTGCGGATAGCGGCGCTCTGCTCGACGCGCTGTGTCAGGTCCGCAATAGAAAGAATAGTGTTTGCCATGTCAACTCCTCTGTGTGTCAACACATCACCGGGAAACGGAAGCTATTTCGAGACGTAGGCGGCGTAGTAGTTGGAGGTCTCCCAGGCTCTCTGGAAGGTCTCACCGGACACCTCATGGCTCTCGCCCGTGCCGGTATCGTTCACCCAGACGCTCTTGATCTCGATCTCGCCATTTGCGTGCTTGACGATATCGGCACCGCTGACATTGACGGCATGATTGTGGTTGCCGTTCCCCAGAGCGGACGGATCATTCCACAGAATACCGGCGTTCACGCTGACCTGCGCCTGTTCTCCGTTGGCAAGCCGCGCTGCCAGTTCGGGCAAGGAGCTTTCTCGCTGCTCGACATGCAGTCCATGCGCTTTGCACAGTTCGCCATAGTTGGGCAGCGTGGTCCCGCCCTCATACCAGCCCTTTTCGACCGCTTCGTGCAGCAGTTCGTTTTCGGTGTGCGCGGTCGGGTCACCCGGTCTCTTGCCTTCAAGCTGGTTCAGAATTTCGACCTGAGAGGCCACCCCACAGGTGCCGGTTTCGTTCATATCGTTGACGCCCTGGTGAAAAGCAACTTTCTCGAACGACCCTACGCGGACTTCCTGCTCCTGAACCTCGACCGGTGGCTTTATCTCCCCGCCCGGGTTCTGCGGATTCGGAATTTCGCCGCCCGCATTCGGAAGAGGCTTCACTTCACCGCCAGCGTTCGGGGCAGGAGGAATTTCGCCGCCCGCATTGGGAACGGGTTTCACTTCACCTCCGGCATTCGGGTCGGGGGGAAGCTCACCACCCGCATTGGGCTGTGGTTTCACTTCGCCGCCGGTTGTAGGCTGGTCGGGTGTCTCGCCACCTGGATTCGTCGGAGTGGGAGGCACGACCTCTCCTCCGGGTGTGACGGGACTCGGCGGGAGTTCTCCGCCGCCCTGTATCCCTGTAACCGGAGGCTTGACTTCTCCTCCCGTCGGCGTAGGGGTCGGCGGAATAACTTCACCGCCAGAGCCGCCTGAAATCGGCGGATTGACGACTACGGGAGTCTGAGGCACGACAGGATTCTGGTGGGGTACGAAGACATTACCGGGGTTCGGCGGGGGCGTGACGACGACCGCATGAGAGGCCGGAACCGAGACAGGAATGATGATCGGCTGTACGCCGCCTGCCTGATGGGTGCGCTCCGACAGATTCGCAATGAGGGCGTGCGCGGAAGCCAGCTCCTGATTCAGCGCCCCCACCTCCTGCTTCATCTGCGCGATCTCATTCGATTGCTGTGCGTTCGCCGTGGTCAGCCGCTCTCCGAGTGCGCCCCACTCGTTCCGCAGATTATTCAGTTCGCGCACCTGGCCCTGCTCCAGATTGAGAGCCGCCATGCTCTGCTGGACGCGGGGGTCGTTTTCATTGACGCTGGCGGCAGGCCCGCCCACCAGTCGCTCGAGCCAGTTTTCCAGCGCCTGACTGAGATGCAAGAACATGTTGCCGATGTCGCGCAGGACGGAGGGCCGTTCTCCCGCGCCGTCCTGCTGGGCCGTCTGCATGTGCGTTTCGAGGTCTTTGACAAGGCGATCCAGCGGTATGGCGGCCTCATGGAAATGGGTAGGCGTTTCGCCGTTTCGTTCGGGATTGGTATGGGTCTCCAAGGTGGGTTTCAGTTCGTCGGTTAAAGGCATCGTCATTCTCCGGGAATACAAATTCTGCCGAATTCAGAAAGGTTTCGTCTTACGCTTTAGAGTATACGGGGTTCTTCGCCCGTGCGCTATGGTATGGCTCACACCGGGAGCGGCAACTTCTCCACTCCCCCGTTTCACAGAAGGGGTTAGGCGGCTTCACTGCGGTTTTTTGATGAAAATCTCCAGCAGGCTGAGAAGATGGGCTTTCTTGCCATAGACCGCGCAAAACCACTCCGGGCTGAACGCCATCGCCGCAACAGCCACATCGTCCTTCGGGGGCATCTGCCAGTTTTTGGGGGCTTTCATATCCCCGAAGAAGAACTCTACGTTTCCGTTCGTATTGCCGACCGCCAGCGCATTCTGTATCCAGGCGGCAGAGGAGGGCAGCAGCGGCGCGGTTCCAGTCAGGGGCTGCGGCTGTTTTGTATTGATGTCCAGCACAGACGCTTTGTCTGCCTGACGCACCAGCAGGCGGTTATTGTCCGGGCTGAGTGTCAGGCCCAGGATTTTGGTTACGCTGCCACGTTCCAGGAGAGTGATAGGCTTCACCGTCTTGCCCTCCGGCTGATACAGGACGACGGCGCCATCGCTGTACCCGACAATCAAGCCCTTGGGCGCAAAGGCCAGACACTCAATTGGGCGGGTCTGATCAATTTCCTTAGCCCAGGGCATTTCCAGCTTCTTCTGATAGTCCCATACCTGTACGCCCCCGCTCTTATAGGCCACGCCGAGCATCTCTTTTCCGCCCTGAAAAGCGAGTGCGACCGGAACGTTTGCAGCCGACGGGCCGACAATCTCGGTACGGCTTTTCTTGATATCGGGAAAGGTGTAGAGGAGGACGCGACCATCCACCAGCCCGACGGCAAGATGGTCGTCTCTGCTCTGTGCGGCGAAGGCCGCCACCACGCCTCCGGCGATTTCAGTATCTTTGAGGGTGGGAGGATCGAGCGGCTTGCCGGGGAGCGGTTTCGTAATCAGGTAGGTCTCCAGGATGCCTTTGGGATAGAGGATCGCCAGCAGACGCTGTTTGTCGGAGGTTTTGTCGGAACTGAACTCCATGCCGACGGGCGTATCCTGGAGGTCGAGAACTGCTTTATCGGGAACGGAGGCGGCTTCACGTGCTGCCCGTTTTTTCTCCTCTTCAAGTCGCTTCTGCTCGGCAGCAGCCATCTCCTTCTTCTTTTTTTCGGCTTCCGCTATCGCTGCGGCCTCGGCTTCCTTGCGTTTTTTCTCTTCTTCCTTTAGTTTGTTCTCGATTTCGAGTTTTGCAGCGATAAGCTTCTTTGCGTTCTCTTCCTCCAACTGCTTTTTGATCGCCGCGATCTCCGCTGCCTTCTCCGCCTCAAGGCGTTTTTTTATCTCTTCTTCGGTTTCTGTTTTTTTTTGAGCGACCGGAGGTTTCAGCAGTTCGGGAGTATTCCAGACTCGCAGCATATTGTCGTAGGAGACGGCAGCCAGCAGCTTGTTGTTGGGACTGAGAGCGACCGCCGAGACGCGGGGTTCGGTACCGCTTCCGACCGTCATATTACGCAGTTCCTTCGGTTTGGTGAAATCAGTGGCCTGGTACAGGGTGACCGTGCCATCCAGAAATCCGATTGCGACCATGCCATCCCGGCCAAATGCCACAGAACGCGCTTTCTTCGGCTGCACATTGCCATCTACTCCCTTGCTCGCTACTAGAGTCGAGGGCTTGACATCTCCGATTCCGGCGGCATACTCCCAGAGCAGTACGACATCCGAGGAGAGCGTGACCAACTGAGTGCGATCCGGGGAGAAAACGACGGACGTAACTTTCGTGGAGTGACCATCCAGCGTCGTCTCAATCGCCTTCGCGCCTTTCGAGTATCGCAGAACGATCTTCGGGTCGGCGGAAGAAGCGACGAACCATTCGCCCTCGGTCGCCTTGCGCCCAAAATCCACGCTCAGCGCGGACTTACTGAAGGGGATCGAGTCTTTGAAATAGTTCAGATTGGGCTGAAAGGTCTGGTTGGCGTCTGCCCGATCCCAGGCCAGCAGTTTGCTGTTCTGAAACGCCGCGACAATCCGTTTTCCATCCGGCTTGAAAGCGACAGCGGAGGCGTAGTTGGTGGCTGGGATTGAGGAAGGGCGAAGCACCGTCTTCGCGCTGGTTTTCAGGTCGGCGGGATTCAGCGTATAGAGCAGCACCTGACCATCGTAGAGGGCAGCCACAAGCTGCGTCCCATCCGGGCTGAAATCCATACTTAGCACCGCGACGCTATGTTTGAGCGTGGCCGGTGTCTGCTCGACCGCATCGCCTTTCAGTTTGAACAGGCGAATCTCCCCGTTCTCCAGCGCGGCGGCAAGCAGGTCTCCTCGCGGACTAAAGGTGACCGCGAAGGGGCGGGAACCGAGCGGAACCGGAACGGCACTGTTCGTCTCCGGGGGGTTCCCCGGAGAGACGGTCGGCGGCTTGCCCGGAACAGAGGGCTGCTTACCGGGGCCTTGCGGTTCACTGCGGCCTGCTATCCCGGCGACAAACAGGGCAGCGCCTGCGGCTATCGCAATCAGCGCTCGGGGCCGAAACAGGTGAGTATCCAGCATAGAGACGACTCCTGAAAAGAACATGGGAGGACGATCAACTCTTTCCGGCGGGGGCCAGTCCCATCTGCCGTTTGATCTCCGCATACGAGTTGGGACGCAGTTCGGGCTTGTGCTGAAGCAGAGTCGTCAGCAGGGCCTGCATGGGACGGCTGATACCGGGGAGCATCCCATGCGGCAGCGAATCGTGTCCCGCATAGATCTTACCCGCCAGCATCTCGTACAGGACGACCCCGAGCGAATAGTAGTCACACTGAGTCGAAATCGCGGCTCCCTGCAAGTATTCCGGGGAGACGTAGGGGCGCGTAAAGGCGCGGCCGCCGCTGAGTCCTCCGGCGAATTTTACCGCCGCCCCGAAATCAATCAGTCTGGCCTGCTGAACGCGGGTGCCATTGAAACTGATGAGAATGTTCAGCGGCTTGACATCGAGATGGCAGTATCCTGCTTCGTGGGTGACTTCCAGTGCCAGAGCGATGTCCTTCAGAATCATGAGGATGTTTTCGTCGGAGAGCCGCCCGCCGCTGCGAATGACATCGTCCAGGCGTTTGCCCTCCATAAACTCCATGACGAAATAGGCCCGCCCGGACTTTTCCAGCCGTCCTTCTCCCTTGAAGCCTGGCAGCAGAGCAAGGCGCGGATCGGTAACGCCTGCCAGCGTCGCCCGCTGTCGTATCTCTTTCAGGGTCAGGCCTTCCGTTTCAAAACGACT
Source organism: Chthonomonadales bacterium (assembly GCA_038231295.1). GTDB lineage: Bacteria > Armatimonadota > Chthonomonadetes > Chthonomonadales > Chthonomonadaceae > JANXLO01. The sequence goes on along the minus strand of JBBRLP010000093.1, from coordinate 11,562 downwards.
CAAAATCACCGCGTCTTTCATCCGGTCGGCCTTCAGCACTTTAATGGCGACATAGGCGTTCGCCTGGGAGTCAAACCCCTTAAAAACATCCGCGAAGCCACCCGACGGCAGTTTACCGATCACCTGAAACGGGCCGACCATGCCGAGCGACTGCGAACCGTCAGGCAGTGCAGGGGGCTGCGGCGGCGCGGCAGGCAGGGCGGGCTGCTGATCTTTGCGTATTTTGAGGACAATTCCCCCCATGAACGCCATCAGCAAAACAAAACCGATGAGACCGTAGATTATTTCCATTGTGGCAACTCTCCACCTCGATCACAAGCTCTCATTTCCGCAGTCAGGGTCGAAAACACACTGCCTTCTAGTCATTCGGGTTGTTGGTTGATGCCTTACCCGGAGTTGTGGGAGTCGTACTGCCCGATTTGAAGGACGGCGTCACCGGCTTTTTCGATTTTTTCGGGGGTATCACCGGGTGATGTACGACTGCAGGCGGGTCGCGATGCACCGGATGGACTACTGTCGTTTGTTTTGGCTCGGTTTGGGCATTCTCTACGCCGACGTTGGCACCGGGCGTGACTACATTACCGGGGGTTACAGGTGGCTCCGTCCCCTTACCGGTACTGTTGCTTGTCCCGGAGCTGCCAGTATTGCCGTTGGTCGTGGCGTTGCCGCCTGTGTTTGGCCTGTTCGCGGGCACGTTATTGGAAGACGTATTGTGATTCATAAAAACAAAGGCCAGACAGATCAGACAGAGCGTGATGATGAGCGCGGATATGGCGAGTATCTTCTGGCGCGAGGAGTGCGCGGGGGCAGGCAACGCCGCAGACAGCGGAGCCGCTTTCGAGGGGATTGCGGTGAGAGTTCCCGTCTTCCAGCCGCCGAAGGCGACCGCCACTATCGTAATATTGTCTTTGCTGCCGTTATTGAAGGCCAGAGTCTCCAACTGCTGGAGGGCGTCCGCCAAAGATGCAGCGTTCTGCAGGACGTAGGTCATCTGTTCGGGAGGAACGCTACCGTGCATTCCATCGCTCATCACCAGCACCACGTCACCGGGATTGGCGGTATAGGCCACTTGCCCCTCCGAAGGGAAGAGTTCGGGCATCGAGGGCGCGTTGGGGCGCAGCGCACGGGTGAGCGCACGGGCCATCTTCGCGTCCTGAGGCGTATTCATGGGAACGGAGGAGCCTCGCCGCTGGGCATCCGTCGCCGCGTTATGGTCGAGAGTGACCTGCGTGATACTGCTGCCATTGTAGTGATAGACACGGCTATCCCCGATATTGGCGACGACATAGCGATTGCCGAAGACGGCAACACAGGCCAGTGTCGTTCCCATGTTGCTCAGTTCGGTATTGACGGCTGCCGCCTCTTCGATCTGCTTCTTGATGGCTTCATAGCCAAGAGGAAACTGGCTGCGAAGATACTCCGGGGTCGGGTTGGATTTCGCGGCCTGAGCGAGTGTCAGCATCTGGTCGCGGGCGATCTGGCTGGCGCGTTCGCCCCCGGTATAGCCCCCCATCCCATCGGCGACGAGCAGCAGCGCGGACTCGCCTTCTACAATCGGGCAGAACAGGTAAGTGTCCTGATTGCTGTCGCGCCGCCCGACAAGGGAGCGATAGCCAGCCGTCCAGAGCGGAGGGGCCAGCGTCGCGGTCCGTCCGTTGCCGATAGCTAGTGCAGTTGTCTGTCCGAGAGGGTTCAGAGTACTCATGGTTCGCATCTCACCTCGCGCCCTTTATTTGGCCGCCGAAAGGAAACCTGCAAGTGGGGATGTCCCGCGCCACACCGGGCGAACGGAACAAGGCTGTCGGCTTTAAGTGTCCTGCCGCTTCGAGTGATAACGGAGTTTGATTTCGCCAATCGAGACGAGATCATTGTCCTGAAGGACCTGCTGTTCTCCCACTCCCATCGCATGACCGTTGACGACAATCGGGTTGCGGCGTTTGGCGGGGTCGGCATTATTGACGATGGTACACTGATTGTCGGACGCGTAGAGCAGTTGTCCCTGGTCCCGGGAGACTGTCTGAGAGCGCAGCCCGATGTGGTTGGAGACTTTCTGGCTGTCGTCCACCCGTCCAATCGTGAACATATTTTTGTTTTCCAGCGAACAGAGCAGTTTTACGCCGTTGCGCTCTTCGCCGCTCTGCCCCACATCCACCACCTCGAAGAAAGGCGGCAGCACACTGATGGTGGCATCGGAAACGAAAATCGTCTGGCCGGTATCCGGGACGAATATCGTCTCGTCCTTCCCGAACCACTGCGTTTTTGCGTCCAGGTCGAAGCCGGAACCGGGCATCGGCGGCACTCCTGGCCCGCCTGCCGGGGTTGCGAAGCCTGCCGAGACTGCTCCTCCCGTCGCCACGCCACTAAACTGATTGGGATCGAACTGCGGCTGAACCGCAGCCTGCACCTGCGGAACGGGTGGCTTCTTCGCCCCGAAAATCGCGAACATGAAGAATAGAAACGCGACGATTGCCAATCCCCCGAAAATCCAGACAAACGGGCTGACAGACGTTGTTCCTGCGCCCCCGGCTGTTCCGTTGCTAGTACCGCCCCTTCCAGAAGGAACAGGATCATACTTCAACTTGAAGGAGGTCGCCAGAAAAACGGGGTAGCTTTCTCCTTTTGTGGGCTGCCCATTATTATCGGCGACCTTCCCCACTACCAAATAATGGTGTTCGGTAGCGGGCGGGTGTTCATTCGTGTAGATTTCAAAGACATTAGACGTGTTGTCTTCTTTGAGTAAAAACCCGTTGTTCCAGCCTGACACACTCTTTGCGCTCACGGTACGCCCTGCCACGCCATCAATGGTGACTAACTGTCCAGGGTTACGTTTGGCTTCATCAAAAGTGACTTGTGTCTGCCCCCATGCTATGGAGGTGAGAGTCAAAAGCAGCATCGTCATGACGTGAACGGTCCAGCACACGGGTCGGTACATAGGTCTTCCTTTCAAACGCGTGTCCTGTCCTGCGGTCTCCATTAGAGGTTGTCTCTTCGCTCTCAGCATACAGGAATGCCTGCTTTGAGCGGTCAGTCTATGATACGGCAGAAGACGATCAAGTCACCGGTCGCGCCGTTCTGGCTGCTGCCTTTGTGTTCAAAACGCAGTTTCGAACCGGAATGCACGACGCCCGCCGGAATGGTTATTTCGCGCTGGAGGCTGCCGAGCGCCACCGTCTTGCGGCAGCCGCGCAGGGCCTCCTGCCGGGTCAGAGAGACATAGGTCGTAGCGTCCGCCACTTTGGGCGAGACGGGAGCGGTGGAAACGCGTTCCGCGCTCGGCGTATCCGAGACGATCTTTATCTTGAGGACGAGATCGCAGAGCCGGCCCTGCGTGTCTCGGCCTCCCTGTCCGACAAATCGAAACTTCTGCCCGTTGAGAACCCCCGGCTGAAGCAGCGCCTCTTCCGGCATTCCCTGCACCAGAACGCGCACATGACCGCCGCGCCGCGCCTGCTCCGGCGAAAGGTCTATATCCATGCGGACCGGCTCGCCTGGCTCGATATCGCTGCCCTCATGGACGTATGACGTCGGGGTGACAGGTTGGTCTGGCGGCGCGACTGGCTCCGGACCTCTGGGCGGTGCAGTGGCAGGTATCTTCAGCGGACGCGCTCGCATGATCGGAACCAGGGACAACCCCTTCACGACCGTCTGGTCAGGGTCGCTGCCGATGGCGATGACCGCGGAGGGAAAGCACTGGCGGAGAATCTTTTCGACGAAATACCAGTTCGCTCCTCCTCCAATTACCAAAACCGCGCCGACTTGTCTCGGATCGAGCGCCATTGTCCGCGCTGTTTTCTGCATACTGACGGCAAACGCGCGAATCAACTGCCCTCCCATCCCCTCCTGCTCGAAATCGCTTTGGTGAATCTCAATCAGCTTTTTGTAGCGCACCCCTTCATGATTGAGCATCACCGTCATCTGGCAGCCGGGCAGTCCCTTTTGCAGCGAGTTGTTGAACTGCTCCTTCAGTTCTCGCCCTCGGTATTTAAGCGCGACGGGCAGAGTTCCCTGCACAGTAATTTTCAGCCGCTCCGCGATGTAGGCCGCGAACATCCCATCGAAATCCACGCCGCCGAACCGCTCCTGCCGGTATCCGGTCTGTTCCAGTCCGGCGCTGCCCCCCCCATCCAGATGAAGGCGGCAGCGCGTGATCTGGGTAAAGTGCGCCCCGATATCCACGATAAGAAACGCTTTGCTGACCAGACCGGCGGTCAAGTTCGGCTGTGTATATAGATGATAGCACAGGGCGGCTTCCGCATCGGTGACGGTCTCCACAGCGTGACTGTGAAAAATTTGGGCGAGAGACTGATCAAAGCGTGTCCGAAGGGCGGTATCCCAGTGAGGCGGGACCCCGGCGAGCAGCCGCCAGTCTCCACCGCTCATCATGGCGCGGGGGAAGACGCGAGTATACAGGTCGTTCGCGAGCAGACGTAGTAGCGTTTCTGTCCAGAGAAAAGCACGCTCCTGCACCTCGCTGAGCCAGTCGGCATCGGCGGCGGCTTCCATCATCCGCAGCCCGACGCTGCATGGCCCGCAGCTTTGCGTGAAAGGAGGACAGGGAACACCGCAGCCATCGCACACCCAGGTGCCATCGGCAGCGGCGAACGTGGTGTCCGGGCGATGCACATACGGCTTGAACTCATGGACGAAGCTGGCGGCGCTGCCGTCTTCGAGCATCTGCTTGAGCGCCGTCAGGCCGTAACTGCTGACAGAGCGCTGCTCCGGGTCTATCTCCAGCACAACGGGCAGCGTCTGGCGAATGGACTCCTGAAGCTGAGGGGCTTCCAGCGTAATGTCGTCGGGGGTCTCGTCGCGAAAAACGGCCCGCTGCATCCGCACGGACAGAGTTCCGAAATCAACGCCGAGTGAGTACCGGGAAGCCAAGCGAACCTCCGTTGGGGAAAATGGGAAACCACCAGCAGATTGTGAACGACCGACCGCCTGTTTGTCAAGCCCGCCCTCAGACCGTCCCATTCTCGCGGCGTCGCCGCCAGCCGGGGAGACGGCGCAGGTTTTCCGTGTCGGATTCGGTGGGAATGGAGCAGATCAGGCAGCGTGGGAAGTGGCGGGCGAGAAAGAGGGCATCCTGCCAGCGCGGCTCGAACCAGACACGCAGTTCGTGCTTCGCAATGCACTGTTGGGATAGCTGTACGGAACTCTGCCAGACGACAGGCCCGGCAATCGGCTCCGCCCTGGAAAGTTCGGTGCGTCTGCCGGACCAGATATAGCCCATTTGCAGCGGGTCAGGCAAAGTCTTCTCCTCCCCCGGTTCCCACCCGGACTCCCCGGCGTTCCCCTCGTAATCCGTCCGGGCGCGGGAATGCTACAGATAGGTATGTACACCTGTCTGTCACCTTAGATGTAGGGGACAGAGAAAGAGTCGGGGATCGAAAAAAAAGTGAAAAACACCCGCAATCAGGCCCGAAAGGGCTTGACAGCAGCCATGCCGCCAATGTATTATGGTGTCACGTTGGGGAGAGTTAGTGGAGACTGCGGGGAAACTGAGGTGTGACCCATTCCCAAAACCGCATCTCCCGTCCCTCAGAAAGCAGCCTGACCTTTCGCATGGCGATCAGCTCCCGTGAAAATCGAATGTGGGGCCGCTTTGAACACAGCCTGGACGACAAGGGCCGTGTCATCGTCCCACAGAAATTCCGCGACAAGCTCGGTGAGGAGTTCGTACTCACCATCGGGCCGAGCCGCCATATCCGCGCCTATCCCATGCAGATATGGGATGTGCTGGAAGAGCAGTTCGCCAGCACCGATCTGAACGACGAACTCGATGAAGACTCGATCTTCCTCCAGCGTATGTTCGGCAACTGCGAATTCGTCAGTCCCGATCAGCAGAATCGGCTCTCCATTCCGCGCCATCTGCGCGAATGGGCGCAGCTTCGGGAGAGCGAAGGCGCGATCATTCTGGGCAGCGGAACCCGGCTCGAAATCTGGAGCCGCGCCAACTGGGAGACTTATAGCACCGCTTTTACCTCCACGAAAGCGGCGCAGGCGGCCAGCAGGCGCAAATTTGGTATCCGTTCCGCCACAGGCGGCGCGGAGATCATCGAGTTCCCCGGTGGAGACGCGGGGTAAATCCGTCCCAAACGGGACATTTGGCGGCAGAGCCGCCGGAAAAGGCGCAACGCGCATCCAACAGACGCCATGACGCAGCCACGCGCCTACCATCTGCCCGTCCTGCTGCGGGAAACACAGGAGTATCTGGCTCCGCTGCCCGGCGAGACGATGCTGGACGCCACGCTCGGCGGGGGCGGTCACAGCGCGATGCTGGCGGAGAGGCTCGGCCCCGGCGGAACGCTGATCGGCCTCGACCGCGACACCGACGCCCTGACCGAAGCGGCGCAGCGACTCGAACCGTACCGGCAAGCTGTAAACATTATACTGATTTGTTCCGCTTTTGGCAACATGGAAGCAGCATTACGCTCACAAGAAGTGACGGAGTCCCGCCTTCTGGATGGAATCCTGTTCGATCTCGGCGTCTCTTCGCACCAACTCGACGGCGAACGCGGCTTCAGTTTTCGGCGAAATGAAGCCCTGGATATGCGGATGAACCAGACTGGCACGGAGCCGACCGCCGCCGAACTGCTGGCGACCGCGAGCGAAACGGACATCGCCCGGTATCTGTGGGAGTATGGCGAAGAGCGGTTTTCCCGGCGGATCGCGGCGGCGATTGTGGCGCTTCGGCAGCGCGGGGAACCCCTGCAAACGACCGGAGCACTGGCGGCGCTGGTGGAGCGCACGGTTCCCCGCGCCGCCTGGCCGAAAGAGATTCATGTCGCAACGCGCACCTTTCAGGGCATTCGTATCGCCGTGAACGATGAGCTGGGGCAACTGGAAGCGGGATTGACCGCCGCGATTGCCCGACTGGCTCCGTGGGGACGGCTGGTGGTCCTCACCTATCACTCGCTGGAGGACCGCATCACCAAGCACGTCCTCGCCGAAGCCGCAGGCCGCGCTCCGAATGCGCCCGGCTCTTCACCCGCCGCCTGGCTGCCGAATGCAACGCAGGCGCCGACATTGACACTGTTGACTCGAAAGCCGATCCTGCCGACCGAGGCGGAAATCGGCCAGAATCCCCGCGCCCGCAGTGCGAAACTGCGCGCGGCCGTCCGCAACGCATAACGCAACGGAGAGCGCATCATGCCCGCGACACAGCGATACAACCAGCCAACAGCATTTTCTACCGCTTCGTCTCCCCACCGTCTGCCTGCGCGGGCGGGGACGGGAGCCGAACGAGGTCGGGAGACGGCGCGTGGGGGCGTGCCGTCTCCCGGTCCGGCTCGTTCGGTCCGATCTGCCACTGCGCCGCCGCGTTCTCGCGGCGAGGCGCTCCAGTTGATTTTGATGGTCTGCTGCGCGGCCTTCTGCACCGTCGCCGGCTTTGCCTATCTCTCCTGCTATGTGATGATGACCAACGAAGCCTATCGTCACGCGCATCTCGCCGGTCAATATCGGCAGGAGACACAGAAAGCCCAGCAGTGGAAACATCAGCAGGCTCTCGCCACAACTCCCGCCACCATCGAGCGACAGGCGCAGAGTCTGGGAATGGTGCGCCCCGATGAGAAACAGACGATAATCGTCCGATAAGCCGGTGAGATCGTTCGTTCGGTCAGGAGCGTAGGGGTCTGTCAGGAGAGAACGGGGGCGCTCCTCCGCAGACCTCGGCCTCCAGGAGAGTGCAAGCTATGGCTGTCCGCAGCGGGTTGCGTCAGGAACTTCCAAAGCAGCGTATCTGGATCGTCTTCGGACTGATCCTCTTCTGCTATGTGGGGCTTGTTTTCCGTCTGCTCTGGCTTCAGGGCCACGAGGGCGCGGCGCTGCGGGCAGAGGCCGCCGCCAAACGCCGTCACAGGATTCCCCTGCTCGCACAGAACGGCTCTATCTGCGCCCGCGACGGCAATCCGCTCGCCGTCAGCCTCTACTCCGGCAGGCTCAGTTTCGACCCCGGTGCGCTGCGCCCGGACCCTACCGACCCGCGCAGTCCCGAACGAACGGAACGCCGTCTCGCCGCCGCCATTCGCGCTCTGGCCCCGATTCTGAACCGTTCCGTCGAGCAGTTGACCACGACGGTCAGCACGGCGCGGCAGAACTATCAGTTTCATCCCCACAGTGACGGCGTCCGGGATGTGCCTATCGCGCAGAACATCCCGCTGGAGACAGCGGCGGCTCTGCGCGGTTCTGCGGTTCCGCTCTTCGGCTTTTCGCTCAAGGACGGCAGCAAGCGTTACTATACGAGTGGTCCGAACTCCGCGCAGGTCATCGGCTTCACGACTGCCGACGGTCAGCCTCTGGGCGGGCTGGAGAAGGCGTGCAGCAAATGGCTGAACGGAACTCCGGGCGTCGCCTATGCGGAACAGGACGGCCATCATCGGGACATCGCGGAGACGGTCAGTCGGACGAAGCCTGCCCGCGACGGACTGGACGTGCATACGACTCTCGATCCTAACGTCCAGCACATCGTGACGGAAGAGGCCGAGAAGATATTCATGAAGTTCCACCCGGTGGGCGTCTCCGTGGTCGTGGTGGACCCAATGACCGGGGACGTGCTCTCCCTGGTCAGCCTGCCTAACTTCGACCCGACCACACAGGACGCGGGCCAAATCCCGGTGGAGGCGCAGTGGGAGCGGTGCGCTACTCGTCTTTACGAACCCGGCTCGACCCTGAAAGCCCTGACACTCGCCTCCGCACTCGACGACGGAACGATCACGGAGAACAGTTGGTTCACCTGTACCGGGCAGTTGCATCTCGGCAAAAAGATCATCCACTGCGCTCATGGTGAGGTGCATGGTTCTCAGAATGCGGACGGCATCCTGAAACACTCCTGCAACATCGGCGCGGCCCTCGTCGGCCTCAAAATGGGCGCGGAGAAGATGCAGGAGACGGAGACGAAGTTCGGCCTGCTTGACCGGCTCCAGATCGGCCTGCCGGGACAGCGTAAAGGCTACTACTCGCTCGACAAGAACGAAAACATCAACGGTCAGGCCAAGACCGCCCGCGTCGCCTTCGGCCAGTCCATCACCACCACCCCGCTCCATGTCGCGATGGCCTATGCCGCGCTTGCGAACGGTGGCATCCTGCGTTCGCCGCGCCTGCTCACTTCGCTGACGGAGAGTTCGGGCAAAGTCGTTCAGGAGTGGAAGCCCTTCCCCGGCAAGACCATTCTCAAGCCGCAGACCTGCACAGAGGTTTCTGCCATGCTGCGCGGCGTGGTTACGGATGGTACGGGCAAGATTGCGGCGGTGCCGGGCTATGTCGTCGCCGGAAAAACCGGCACGGCGCAGAAATACAAGCCACACAAATATGTCGGCTCGTTCGTGGGCTACCTGCCTGCCAGTCCGCAGGCCACTCCCCGCGCTGTCATTCTGGTTGCGGTGGATGAGCCACAGGGCGAACACTATTTCGGGGCGGATGTAGCAGCGCCCGCTTTCCAGGCCATCGCCACCCGGCTGATGCAGTACTGGCGGGTGCCGCAGGATGACCCGGAAGGAACGCAGGCGAATACTGCCGCCGAGCATCTTCGCTATGGCGACCATATCCCCGCACGTGCCGCGCGCGAACGGGACTGATTTGTAACGATGTTCGCACCCACACACGTTCGCTCCGGTTCGTGATGTGGTCTTGGGGCCGTGCCGGCAGTCGGGTAATTTCCCAGGTCACGGCCTCTTTTTTCTTTCTCAAAAACCTGTCACAATAGAACCGAATGCTGCGATGAGGAGAACGGCTCTATGGTTTCACTTCCTGTATCTGAACTGGCGGCGCGGGTGCCGAAGGCAGTGGTGCGCGGCGGCGCGAACCCGGTGGTGACGGGGTTGACGCACGACTCGCGCCAGGTGAAACCGGGCGACCTCTATATATGTAAGTGCGGTGCTCATTTCGATGGACATACGTTTGCGGCGCAGGCGGTGGCGCAGGGCGCGGTGGCAGTCGTCGTGAATCGCGGAGGGCTGAGGCAGGCGGGAGTTTCACTGCCGCAAGAGGTCTGCGTACTCGAAGTGCCGGATACCGCCCTCGCGCTGCCGATGCTGGCCTGCGCGTTCTATGGAGACCCCTCCCACGCGCTGTTGATGGTGGGCGTGACCGGAACGAACGGCAAGACGACGACGACGCAGATGGTGGCCTCCATCTTGCGGACGGCAGGCAAGAAGGTCGGGACGATAGGCACACTCGGCTCGGAACTCGACGGCGTCCCCATTCCCAGCGACCACACCACCCCGGAGGCCGACCAACTGCAAAGCCTGCTGGCGCGGATGCGGGACGGCGGCGCAGAGGCGGTCGTGATGGAGGTCTCTTCACACGCTCTGGCCCAGCATCGCACAGACGGCATCGCGTTCAGCGCCGGTATTTTCACCAACATCACGCAGGATCATCTGGACTTTCACGGCACGATGGACGCCTACTTCGAGGCGAAGGCGCGGCTGTTCGCGGAGTATCCTGTCCTCTATCCGCGCCCGGACAAAAGCCCGTTTGTCGGCGTTATCAATGTGGCGGAGTGGGAAGGCAAAGACCTCGTGACACTGGCGCGGGGCGACATCATTACCTTCACCACCGCGGACAATCCCGCGAACCTTCACGCCGAAGAGGTCGTTCTGACAGCCTCCGAGTCCCGGTTCGTGGCGGTCTACGACAACGGCATGAAGCTCACACGCCTGCCGATTACGCTTCCGGTTGGCGGGGCGTTTCAGGTCGGAAATGCGCTGGCAGCGATTGCGGCGACGTTGCGGCTTGGCTTCCCTCTGGAGACTATCGCTCGCGGGCTGAACGCGCTCCCCCCGGTGCCAGGCCGCTTCGAGTCGGTCCCGACAGGCGAACGTGGCTTCAGTGTGATTGTGGACTATGCCCACACGCCGGACGGACTGGAAAATCTGCTGCGGTCTGCGCGAGAACTGCATCCCTCCCGCCTGCTGGTCGTCTTCGGCTGTGGCGGCGACCGTGACCGCACCAAGCGCCCGATCATGGGCAGGTTGGCGGCGACGATGGCTGAAATCGCCATCGTCACGTCCGACAACCCGCGCCACGAAGCCCCGAACGCGATCATTGCCGAGATATTAACCGGCATGGACAAAAACACGGATGCGGCCCTTACCGCCGAAATTCACGTCGAGCCGGACCGACTCAAGGCCATCGTTCTCGCCATTTCGCTGGCCCACCCCGGCGACATCGTCCTCATCGCGGGCAAAGGCCACGAGGACTACCAGATACTTGGCGACACAAAGCACCACTTCGACGACCGCGAAATCGCCCGTGAGGCCCTTGTTGACCGGGAACACACGCCGGCATGCAGCGCGAGTGTCGAACGTTGATCGCCGTTGCATCCGGGTTTGCCCTTCGGAATGAATTCCGGGGCTGTGGGCCTGCGGCCAAGTGTCCGCAAGCGGACACACAATCCGCCTTGTTTTCGGTTCTCCCGCAAGTCCTTCCAGACAAGCAGACCTTTGAGACAGACAGGCGATGAACAGAGGTGGTGAGCGCGCCGCGGTCACGGGGCCGCAGGCCCACAGCCCCGGAATTTATTCCGAAGGGCAAGGAAAACAACAACCGGGCATCCTAGGGAGT
>JBBRLP010000092.1:0-22622 GCA_038231295.1 Chthonomonadales bacterium | reverse complement strand
GCAGGCGGTCACGGAGCCGCACGTTCTTTTCGGTTTTGTAGCGACGGACGAGTTCGGCGCGTTGGTCGTCCGTCAAGGTGAGCAGGCGTTTCATGCCTACTATTTTACACCATGAATAAGTCAACCGCCGTTAGTATATTTCATCTCCAAAGTCTTTTCCGCCTATTAGCGCTGGATAGGCGAGGTCTACGTTAGTGTAGGCAGCATTGTTGAAACGGCTTTTTCCTGTGCCGTGAGAACCGTCCGCGTTATAGGCATCCGGTTCTATGAAGCCGGGCAATATCGTTCCATCGTCGCCCAGGGGTGGACCGCTGTTTTCCGGACGGACGACCATGATGGATTTTGCAGCACCGAGCATAATCTCTGCGCCTGCCTGAGGAAACCCGGAGTTGCCGCGTATGTCAAGAACGGCCTTGAGGTCTACAAAGCCCTCCGAATAGCTATGCCCTTGCTCGTCTACAGCGGCCTCGCCATCCGCGTTTATGGCGCTCAGGCTTACTGTTTTCCGCGTGTACTTACTCTTCTCATCGTAGGGTGGGCTGTAGTAGTTTTGCGGCGTGGAGTTGGAAACTACCGAAGCCCCTGTATCCCCTTCCGGATGAGACGATGCCGAAACGGTTCCCTGAGAGCCGTAGGCCGCCGCACTGGCGATACTGTGGTTCCAGACAAGCCCGGTAAATGTCGTGGGCAGGCTCTCGCCTGGAAATTGGGCCGTATAGCGGACACGATAGCGAACGGTGGCCTCCAGATGCCCGGCAGCCAGGGGATGATAGGAGTAACCCGCCATGAGGACGAACTGAGAACGTGCGGCGTAGCCGGTATTCTGCTCATTGAGAATGCCATCCGGGCTGCCGTCCAGGTAGTGCAGATAGCCCATTGTACTGTCGCTGACGCGCTCAATCGTGAAATGGGTTGGGTTCTGGGCCTGCGCCGGGAATGCACTCAGGCAGTACAAAAATGCGAAAAAGACGATGCGCTGAAAAACCTTCATGATGATCCCTCCATTGGACGCACAAACGTGACTGGTTTCCACTTGCTAATGTTGAGTTGCGTCTGAAACGGTTCGCTTATTCAACCCTCTGCCGAACTGGTGTTTGTTAACAGTCCGTAGCAATCGGTTATTTCCTCGAACCATTGTTGACACGGCATAAACGCCCTGAGATGCTTCCTTCTGGATTGCAGAAGCCTATTAGAAGCGATTAGAACGGCGCACCTATTCAATCAGGGCTTTCGGATGACGCTTACAGTGTAACAAAGTTTTGCAGAGGAGACAAGCCGAATTCCGTCCACTAATATTTCATGCAGTGTTTCCAACAACAGTATATTTTATAAATTAAATTACTATGATCTCCTACTCTGTGTTGGAATGCCTGCCCAATAACGAACAGCGTGGGGCGAAATGGTATACTTTACGATGAACGGAGAGATAGTACGGAAGGAGCGGTGATGCAGACGATCATACGGTGTTTCACAGCGATATTGGCCGTTGGAACCGTCGTGCTGGCGGGAGCGGCGTTCGGGCAGAACGCGCCTGCTGGAACGCCGAAGCCGAAGTTCCAGGGCGACTTCTTCGGGGAGATGCCCCGCGCTTTCTGCATTATCCAGAAGGTAGACCTGAAACGTCGTGTCCTTACCGTCAAGCAGGACGGCAGCGGCACAATTCGCGAGGTGCCGCTGCGGGACGATACCGAACTGCACTTTCGCGACTCCTGGGGCGAACTGAGCGACTACTACCCCGGTCTGCACGTCATGCTCTTCCTCTATATTGACGACGACAAAAACTGGACGTATCCCCGTGCGGTGCAGGACGAAATCCACGTCTCGGCGCGGCACGGATGGTTCGCAAAAGTCGTCAAGATAGACATGCAGAAGCATACGGTCGCGACGGTACGGGAGGAGAAGAACGGCAAAGGCGAGGTGACGAAGACCATTCCGAAGGAGGTTGCCTACTTCCCGAACGTGAAGGTCTGGAAGGGTGAGACATCGGGCGGTATCGAGACGCTGCGTGAAGGCGATGAGGTGATTCAGCAGTTGGTGGAGAAGGACGGCGTTCTGGCCGCCACGGAGATACTGGATCGCAAGGGCGACGATGCGGTGCGGGCAATGCAGGAGACACGGCATCACACCGACCAGGATCGCGTCGGCCTGCCCGCCTACATCAATGACCTCGATCCCATCTCCGGCTCGGTCGTCATCTCCGTCGCCTGGAGCGGCTCCGACCGTGCCAAATCCCTCAAGCCTGGAGACGCCATCACCCTGACTCCCACTGACGGCTCCAAACCGTTCGCCGCACTGGTGGGAGAGATGCAGAGCGTGGACACACGCCAGCGCATCCAGCTTGTCGCCAATGCCCGCGTCGTCAGCCGTCTCGCCTACGGGCAGTCACTGCGGCTCTTCCTGCCCGGAACTGGCCCCGCACTCCCCACAGGACGCGCCGGAATCCCCGACCTCTCGAAATAGCAGACCTACTTGCGGGCCTCGCAAAAGACGTTGACGAAATGAACGGAGTTGGGAGGCGGTGGGAAGTCGCTCCAGCTATTGTCGTGGTTTAGGACACGCAGTTGGTAGTTGCCCACACTATTCAGAAAGTCCACCATATCTTTGTCGCCCCAGTTGCCGCCTTCCATCGTCGTGGGGCAGTATTCGTAGAGGATGGGGGGCGTATCGCGTCCGAGCATTTTGCTGCCGCCGCGCAGTGCGAAAATCTCATGGCCTTCGACATCAATCTTTATGAGGCCGACTCGATTCTGGATCTCTTTGTCGAGGATACTGTCGAGGCGTACCGAAGGCACCCGCACCTCCTGCACATTCATCCACTCCATCTGCCCGTTGCGATGGGCGGAGGCGATTTCCGAATGGCCTTCTGGATAGTAGAAGGTGATCTCGCTGTCGGTATCGCTGAGGGCGGCCTGGAAAAAGCGCACGTTCTTCAAGTCGTTGAGGGCGAAGGTGGCGGCGGCCCGCTGTGCGGTGGCAGGCAGAGGCTCGAAGGCGAAGACCTGTTCGCGACCGGCGAGTTCGCGAGCGGCGAGCGCAGCGGTCACGCCCATATTCGCCCCGATGTCCAGATAGGCTCCCCGGCACTGCTTGAGCTGCGCCATTAAGAATTGAACGACCTCATCGTCGTAGTGATCGAAGGTGGACCAGGCCAGCGAGTATTCGTCCCGATAGTCGCCCAGATAGCGGATACCCTGCGGGGTGGTGCCGATAAAATAGGGCCGTTTCGGGTCGGCGAACTTTTGCAAGAGACTATAGACCCGCGAGGGGAAGTAGCCAACCTGTCGGATACGCTGCCGAAGGACGGCAATCATCCAGTTATAGTTTTTAATACGCGGTTGGAGATCGTTCAGGACTTTATGACAATCGGATGCGGTTAATTCCATAGGTATCTTTCAGTCTCATGAGAGTAACCGGAGCGTGGTTCCAACCGTCCGGAATTCGGTGAGGGAAGTTCAGACTTACGAGCGCGATGTTGCTGAGACGGAGAAGCAAGCCGTGCGAGGGGAACAGGCACTTCCCAAAACGCAGGCCTCGTTCAACACCGGGCAATACAGTTTCAGTATACCCCAACCGAAGTGTCTATAAAAAAAGCAAGCAATCCGCCGTGTGACTTCCTTTTCGCGTAAGAGTTCAGTTTCGTGAGTATTTTGCGCCTGTTTGTTCGCTGCTTTATGCAGGGCTGCCAGGAAACGTGGTATACTAAAGATGTCAGTAAAAATTCGCTCTTTGTGCATCGTGGTGTTGGCTCGCACGCCGGTTTGCGTCTCCACCCTGCTCGTGGTTTTCTTCCGATCCCCCGATCTTTGCACCCGCTTTGCAGTCTGCCTGAACCGGACTTCCGCTTTCCAGCGGAGACAGGCCGATTTCAGGAGATTCCCGTTCCCATGTCTTTCGAAAATCTCGGCCTACGCGCCGAGCTTCTGCGCGCCATCAGCGACGCAGGCTACACGATTCCGACTCCCGTCCAGGCTCAGGCTATTCCCGTCATTCTGGAAGGCCGCGACATTCTGGCAGGCGCACAGACCGGCACAGGCAAGACCGCCGGTTTCACCCTGCCCCTCTTGCAGCGTCTCAACAATGCGCCGGAACGCGCCCCACGTGCGTTTCGTCCCGTCCGTGCGCTGATTCTCTCCCCGACCCGCGAACTCGCTGCCCAGATCGAAGAGAGTGTCAAGACGTATGGCAAGTATCTGCCGACCTCCTCAACCTGTGTCTTCGGCGGCGTCAATATCAACCCGCAGATTCAGGCGCTACGGCGCGGTGTGGACATCCTGGTGGCGACGCCGGGCCGTCTGCTTGATCACCTTCAGCAGCGCACGGTAGACCTTAGCCGCGTCGAAATCCTGGTGCTGGACGAGGCCGACCGGATGCTCGATATGGGCTTCATCCGGGACATCCGCCGTATTCTCTCCCTGCTCCCGACCCGCCGCCAGAATCTGCTCTTCTCCGCGACGTTCTCCAACGAGATCAAGGTTCTTGCCGATGACCTGCTCAATAACCCGGCGTATGTGGAAGTGGCACGCAAAAACGCCGAGAGCGACCTCGTGACGCAGGCGGTCTATCTCTCCCATCGCGAACATAAGCGTGACCTGCTCGTGCATCTGCTGGTCGAAGAGAAGATTGACCAGGCCCTCGTCTTTATGCGGACCAAGCACGGCGCGGACAAACTGGTGAAGCAATTGCAGCAGGACGGCGTCTCCGCCGTTCCCATCCACGGCAACCGCAGTCAGGCCCAGCGCACCCGCGCCCTCGCCGATTTCAAGGCGGGCAGTGTCCGTATTCTGGTCGCCACCGACCTCGCGGCACGTGGGCTGGACATTGACCAACTGCCGCACGTCATCAACTACGAACTG
Source organism: Chthonomonadales bacterium (assembly GCA_038231295.1). Classification (GTDB taxonomy): domain Bacteria; phylum Armatimonadota; class Chthonomonadetes; order Chthonomonadales; family Chthonomonadaceae; genus JANXLO01. The sequence continues at coordinate 17,769 of JBBRLP010000092.1, read as the reverse complement.
CCGAACATTCCCGAAGACTACGTGCATCGCATCGGGCGCACCGGCAGAGCGGGCAGCACCGGCGAGGCGATCTCCCTGGTCAGCGGCGACGAACAGGGCTTCCTGAACGACATCGAAAAGCTGATTAAGAAGCGCATTGTCCGCCGTGAGGCGACAGGCTTCCGCCCGGCCCCCATTTCGCCGCAGTCGGCAATGAGCAGCGCCCCGCGCCCGTTCAACAGCCGTCCGCCGCAGCGTTCGCAGGCGCCCTATCCGTCGGCTCCGCGCAGTTCCAATGCGCCCGCCCGTCCGCAGCGTCCGCAGCCCTATCCGACAGGCGGACTTCGACAGGGCAATGCGCCCTATGGTTCCGGCCCGAACCGTCCCAGAACGAACAATCGCCCGGACTGATCCGCCGCAAAACGCACGTTCTAGACATTCTGACCTCCCTGCCGCTCTGAACATTATTGTCGAGTGACAGGGAGGTCTTTCGCTTTTTCTGACAGACCATCGGAAATTCGGGACTGTAAAAACGAACCTTTTGTCCTGCCGGAAGAACCAACGCAATAGTCATTCACTACTCTTCTCCGAGGTCTCTATGCGCTCAAAACGTCGTTTGCGTATCCTTTCTGTTCTGCTGATGGTGCTGATCCTGATCGGCGGCGGCATCTGGCAAATCCTTCGGCAGAGCGAGCCTCCTTACACCGGCGTCCGATGGCAGCGCGATCAGGAGGAGAGGGTGCAGGAGGCGGTCTTTCGCTATCAGATTGCAGAGAATTGCCGGAACGGACAGGTCTGTTTCCTCAGCGTCAAAGAGGCTGCGCCGGATCGCGCTCTGATGCAGCGGTTCGCCCCACTTGCCTTCGTCCAACCCGTCTCTCCACGCTTCCAATCCGACAAAGGCGACTATCGGGATCGAACCACCGGCACACCCGCCCTGCATTTCTGGATAGACAAGACAGAGTGGCTTACCGATACGGAGGTTTACGTGGAGGGCGGAGGAGGAGCCGCGAACAAGAGCGGGAACGCGGGGGAGTTCAAGGTACTCTGGCAGCACGGAAAGTGGCAGGTGGAGAGTTACACGCCCAGAGCCACTTTCTAGCGTCCGTCTTTGCCCGGAAGGAGTGGATCAAAACACAGCGCTATTTTTACTCTTCGCCGATGCCGCGAGCGGGCAGGAATCTGCGGGGTTTGCGCCGAAATCGCGGATACTATTCCGAACACGAGGACGGTGAGGCGCATGGATCGGCAGTTGATTCTAGGGGTGGATATTGGCGGCACGAAGTCTGCTGTCGTGCTGGCGACGGCGGAGGGGAAGATCATGCAGCGGCGCGGGGAGGCGACTCGCCCCGACCTGCGAGGCCCGCTGGAGGTGCTGGAACGTCTGGCGGCGATGGCGCGGGAACTGCTGACGGCGGAGAACGTGCAGCCCGGCGAGGTCGTGGGAGTCGGGGTGTCGTGCGGGGGGCCGCTCGATACGAAGACCGGCGTGGTCTATGCGCCGCCGAACCTACCGGAATGGAAAGCCGTACCCGTGCGGCAGTTCTTTGAGAAGGCCCTGGCCCTGCCCGTCCGCGTGGAGAACGACGCCAACGCCACGGCCCTCGCAGAGTGGCGGTTCGGGGCCGGGCAGGGAACGCGCAACTTCGTGTTTCTGACGATGGGAACGGGCATCGGCGGCGGCATCATCATGGACGGTCGGCTGGCGCGGGGAGCGAACGATCTGGCAGGCGAGATCGGCCACCAGACCATTCTTATGAACGGCCCGCTGTGCGGTTGCGGCAAACACGGCTGTCTGGAAGCTCTCGCCTCCGGACCCGCCATCGCCCGTCTCGCCCGCGAAAGTGTGCGCTACGGGCGGCACAAGCGCGTACTGGCGCTGGCAGGCGGCAGACTCCCCGATATCACCGCACACCACGTTATCGAGGCCGCGAAGGAGGGCGACGCCTTCGCCCTTCAGATACTCGAAGAGGCCGGAACCTATATGGGAGTCGGCATCGCCAACGTCATGCAGATTCTCAATCCCGAATGCATCGCCCTCGGCACCATCGCCGTCCACGCCGGAGACCTGATTATGAAGCCGATACAGGCCGCTGTCGAAGAGTTCGCCTGGAAGCGTGTCCGCGATGTCTGCCGCATCGTCCCCGCCGCCCTCGGCGACCGGGCGCAAGACCTCGCCGCCGTCGCGCTGTGGCTGCCCGAAACCGAATAGGGGATTTTCCACCACCCGCTTCGCGGGTGGTGGAAGTTTGCTTTTACCCGGCAGGGCGGGGAACGGGTGGCAGGTCTGCCTGACGCAGACACCACTCCAGGACCCAGGGCCATTCGCCATAGCCGTAGTAGGGGCTGATGTGGCCCGCGCCCGGCAGTTTGTGAATGGGAATCTCCAGCAGTTGGGCATAGCCGCAGGACTGGTCGTAGGTTGCGTAGTCGTCGGTGTCGGAGGCGATCAGGACGGTCTGGCGGGCGGCGGCTTTCAGGGCCTGGGGATTGACGGGCGGCGGGAAGAACTGCGTCACCGTCTCCGGCACGTCAATGGGCGGAATCTGCGGCACGATATAGGGGGGCGCAATCAGCAGAACGCGGTCGGCGATCTGGCGTCCGTGGGTGTTGTGCGTGGCGGTATAGTGAATCCAGTTGATGCTGCCCAGGCTGTGCGTCAGCACCGTGAGCGGAGCGTCCGGGGCCTGCTGTGCGACCTCAGCGAGCGCAGCCTCCAGACCCTGCTGCCAGTCTGCCAGAATCGGAGCGGTCGGCGAGGGCATCTTCGGGTAGAAAACCCGTTTGCCCGCCGCCTGTAGTTTCCCGACCAGATGCTCCTGCCAGTGTGCCGGTTTGTTGCCGCCCCAGCCGTGCAGGATAAGAAAAACGTCGTCTGCCATAGTTGCCTCTCTGTTGTACAGGATGTCCTCCTCAGTTTCGCGATTGCCGCCGCGCACTCCTCCGCATAATTGGACCGATGAATTTGTGAAACAGCAGGTGCGTGTGCTGCGTAGACCAGAAAAGAGGTTCTTTTATGGAGAGAGTGACAGCCTATCTGGGACTCGGCTCCAGTCTGGGGGATCGCGCCGCGCATCTGCGGGAGGCGCTGCACCGATTGGAGTCTGCCGACGGGGAGGTAAAGGTGTGTGCGGTTTCACCTGTCTATGAGACGCCGCATATCGGTTTGCAGGTGGGAGACGAGACGAAATATCCACCTCATTTGAATCTGGTGGCCCGCATCGAGACCAGTCTGTCACCGCAGGCGCTGCTGGAACGTATTCACGAGGTCGAGGCGCGGGGCGGGCGAGAGCGCACGGAACGCTGGGGGCCGCGCACGATAGATATAGATATGCTGTTGTATGGCGGTCAGGAGATACGGACGGCGGAACTGACGGTCCCGCATCCGGGCATCGCCGTCCGCGCTTTTGTGGTCTTGCCGCTTGCCGATCTTGCGCCCGACCTGCGTCTGCCCGATGGACGCTCGGTGGCGGAACTGAGGGCGAGCCAACCGATCCGCTCCCAACGCATCGAAAGGGTGAAAAATGGACTATCTGTATGAGGCCGTAGATTCGTCCGGCAAGACCATCATGGGCAGAATCGAAGCGAAAGACGAAGGCGAAGTACAGCGCAAACTGACCTATATGGGCTACAGTCCACAGTCCATCGCGCCGATACAGACCGCTCCTGTCGCAGCGAATACGCGGGGACAGGGGTCTGTCGCGGTTGCGGCAAACCCCGCCCGAACGCTGCCGCAGACCGTCGCACAGAATGGCAGCGTCGCCCGTTCCAGCAGTATTACACTGGCGGGCAATGCTGCGAAACTCAACGCCCGCGTGGTCACGCAGGCGCCTGCCGCGCCGCGCCAGAACTTCCTCATCAATCCCGTCAATCCCAACGCCTCCAAAATGGGCGGGGTTCCGACGAAAGACCTGATGTTTTTCTTTCAGCAGTTGGCTCCCCTCGTCAAGAGCGGCATGACCATCTACGCCGCGCTGGACAACCTCGCGCACCGCACCAAGAACAAGAACCTCGCCCAGACCGCGCACGAGATGGCCGAAGCCGCCCGCACGGGGCAGCGCGTTTCGGACGTGATGGAACTCTATCCGCGTATCTACCCCGACCATATCATGGGCATGGTGCGGGCCGGGGAGACGGGTGGTTTTCTGGAGATTGCGCTGGCCGAAATCGCGCTGAATTTCGAGCAGAACCTCGCGCTCTACAAGTGGATGTGGGTGCCGAAACTGCTGGCGACACAGTCTCTGTATGTGCTGGCAGTCGTCATCCCGCTGATGCCCTGTCTGTTTGCGAGCATGGACATCGCCGCCAATATGCTGCTCTATGTGAAGTGGGAACTGCTTCTGCTGCCGATAGCGTTTGGCGTACAGATGCTGATTAAGTTTCTTGTACAGCAGGCGCAATTGCCGCAGTACCGCCGATTCCGGGATGGGATGTCGCTGAAGTTTCCTGCGTTCGGCAATCTCCAGCGGGAAGCCGCTCTGTCCGCTTTTGTACGGATGCTGCGCCGCCTCTATCATGCAGGTGTGCCGCCCATTCAGGCATGGGAGTGCGCGATGAACACGGTGGCCAACGTCGTTCTGCGGGAGCGGCTGGGCAACTCCTACCTGATGATGCAACAGGGCGCGTCGCTCTCCGATGCGTTCAGTGCGACGGGGCTTTTCGACAATCAGATCGAGAACCTGGTGATTACGGGGCAGCAGTCGGGAGAGGTCGTGGAGTCGCTGGACAAAGCCGCAGACTACTACCAGGAGCAGCTTCAGGTCGCTGCCGTTCGCGCCCGTCGCGTCATGTTCAGCATGGGGCTGACGACGATGCTGGTGCTGGGCGGTGCGGCGGTCTGCTGGCTTACCTACAGCGAATACCATTCGATGTTCAAGTGGGTGGACGACAACTTTAAGGCCGACTATCTGCCGCTCTATTAGGAAGGGAAGGCGTTATGTCTCAGTTCGCGTTTCGAGCCACCGACCGCATGGGCAACACGGTTGAGGGGAATGTCGCCGCCGATACACAGCCCGACGCCCTGAGCAAGGTGCGGGAGATGGGCTACCGCCCGATACAGGTGCAGTTGAGCAGTCCTAATGGGGCGGCCTCACCGTCGCTTACGGCGACACAGCCGCTTGCTGCCAGTCCTTTGACCGCCACGCAGCCTCTCCAGACCGCGCCGCCTCTCGCTGCCACGCAGCCGATATCGGCCCCTTCGCGCCCGCGCCCCATTGACCTCTCTTCGCCCGTCGAAGAGATTGCGACGACGGCCACGACTCTGTATGGAAGCTCCGGGGGAGAAGTCAGCGGCGATGGAACGGCAATGGGACATCTTGAACCCTGGGAGCGCAGTATCGGCCTGAACGACCCTGCCAATGCCGAACAGACGACCGCGATGACTGCCAACGGCGTACAGCCGACGCAGGCCATGCCGCCCGGTGGACCGCAGCCCTTCACGGCCCCGCAGACAGGGCGCGGAATAGAGCGCCCACGCATCGAGTATGGGACGGGAATAGAGCGCGAAAAGTCGCTTCAACGGCGCTTTATGGAGCGGGTCGTCCTGCCGGTCTACTCCGGGGTCGTGCTGAAAGACCTTGCGCCGTTCTATCGGCAGTTCGCCACTCTCATCGGAGCGGGCATCCCACTGTTTCAGGCTCTCGTCGCACTGGAGAGCAGCACCAAGAACCCGAAACTCAAAGAGCTTGCCCGCGCCGGGCAGCAGCAAGTGCAGAAGGGCGGACGGTTCTCCGATGTGATGGCGGAGTATCCCTGGATATGCTCCCCGATGCAGATGGAGATCGTTCGCGCCGCCGAGCAGGGCGGAATGCTCGATACCTCCCTGCGCCAACTCGCCGACTATGTGGAGAACGACCTCGCCATTCGCCGCCTCATCAGCCGCGAAACGATCTATCCGAAACTGGTGCTGTTTGTCGCGCTGATGCTGCTGGGACGGCCCGGTTTCTTCTTCGGAACGATGTCTATTGTGCGTTTTGTGCTGGGCGGGATGGGCAAAGACGCTTACACCGGGATGAACTACCTGGCAGACACGATCGGGTTTGGACTGCTGGTTGTCCTGCCCTTTCTGGCAATGATGATCGCGTTCCGGCTGTTCCTGTTCAACTCCGTCGCGTTCCGCGAAGGCTACGACACCTTCAAGACGAGTATTCCGGTTCTCGGTCAGTTGATACGGATGTTCGCGACCGCCAAATTCTGCCGCACCTTCGCCGCGCTCTATCGAGGTGGATTCCCGATGGGGTCCGCGCTTCAGATTGCGGGGAATGCGAGCGGTAACTTCGTGCTGCGGAAAGCGGCCTATCGGGCGGCGCTCGCCGCAGATCGGGGCGGCATGGTCGGCGATTCGATGGCGAGTTCGGGCTTCTTCAACGCCCTGACAGTGGATATGTTCCGCACCGGAGAGACCTCCGGCAGTCTCGATTCGATGGTGGACAAGATCGCCGACTACTACGAAGATGAGGCCAAAACGAAGGCGCATCAGGCGGCTATCATCTTCGGCACGGCGCTGTTCCTGCTCGTCGCCATTTTGATTGCGGTGCAGGTCATCTCGCAGTACGGTGGTCTGGCGCAGCGCGAAACGACTATCCCCGAATGACCATGCCCTATCCGCACTCTGGAGGAATCGCTTGATGGAACCGACCGTGACGCTCACCGCCGAGCAGATCGCCTTTTTTCACGCCAATGGCTATCTCGCTATCGAAGCCCTCACCACGCAGGAAGAAGTGGCGCGGATGCGGGTGGTGTACGACCGCCTGTTCGCGGCGCGTACCGGGCGGGAAGAGGGCAATCAGTTCGATCTGGCGGGAGCGGATGAGGAGGGAGAAGAGGCGAAACTGCCACAGATACTCGGCCCCTCGAAATACGAGCCGGAACTGGCAAACAGTCTCTATCTGACCAATGCGCTGGCGATTGCGAAGCAACTGCTGGGGGAACAGGCGCGATTTACGGGCGACCATGCGATTTTGAAGCCTGCGTTGCACGGCGCACCGACACCCTGGCATCAGGACGAAGCCTACTGGGGCAGCGAGTTCGACTACCACGCCCTCAGCGTCTGGATGCCCTTGCAGGAAGTCAATCTGGAAAACGGCTGTATGCAGTTCCTGCCCGGCACACATCGGTGGGAAGTCAAGCCGCATCACTCTATCGGACATGACCCGCGTGTGCATGGCCTGGAGATTGACGAGGCAGACACTGCTGCCGCCGTCGCCTGTCCGCTGCCGCCGGGCGGCGCGACCTTTCATCTCTCCCGCACCCTGCACTACACCTCTCCCAACCACTCCCCCAACCCACGTCGTGCCTACATCCTCACGTTTGGAACGCCCATCGTTCGCCGTACCGAGCCGCGTGATTTCTACTGGAACACGCAGAAACGCACGGCCCGCGACGAACGCGCCCGCCTTACCAGGGAAGCAGCCGAAGTTGCAAAAGGCCTTTAGCGACGGGCATACCCGAGAAGGAACAACCGAATCGCCCTTCGGACAAAATGCGTTGAATGCGAAGAGTGGCCCTCCCAACCTGAACGTTTCCGAAGGAAACTGGGCCGAAGGTCAAATAGCGGGGACTTTAGTCCGTCGCGCCCTATCTGCCTCCGTACGATAAGTTAATTTTCTGCGGTCAGAGGAGTGCAGGGCAGGCTGGCAACTATCCGACTGGAAGGATGACGTTTGTCGAGGGTCTGCGCGGTCTCCACGCGGAGCAGTTTTTCCACAAACCGTTTGTTGGCGAAAGATTTCTGGCACGCGTCTGAGCAGAAGTGGGCGCGATAACTGCCAACGACAGCGTCCTGACGGGGATTGTAGTCGGCTACCTTTTTGCCCTCCACCGGACAGTGCCATACATCGGTTAAATTGTCGATTCCGGGAGCGGACATACCCAGATGAAGGCAGTGGCCCGTCCGACTCTTCAGGGAGACGGCTGTCACTGTCTGCACGGTATTCTGCGCTCGGAAACCCATAGAATTCACTGCCATAAGGCCGGTAAGTACGATAACGCTGGCGATTATAGTCCAGTATTTCATTCTTTTCTTCCTGTGGCCCGTCATATAAAGCGGAGAGTTTCACAACACGGTTACTCATAGGTTCACCGATCATCCATCGGACGGGATAATCAGCGCCTCTGTTCCGAAGAATCACGGCCATATGGCCGGCACAGTACGCGATTTGCGGCCAGAGGAGAAAATCGTGTCGCGGTTCGGATGCCTCTCAAAATGTAGCAGGCGCACATGAAAACAGAATGAAAAATCACAGCACGATGACAAGGTCCAAGTCAGTCAGTAAGGAAAATAAGGACTTCCACGGCTATTCTGCGGGCGTTCTGGCAAGCGTAAGGAAACCGTCTGTCTTTTTGGACGCAGAGGAAATACAGAAGTTCAATAATCAGTTATGAATGATTTGTGCCGAATCTGTTTCTGCCTTCCAGAGGGAGCAGGCAAAGTCAAACGTGGTATAATGGGAAAAACGACAAGGAAAGGCGTTTTCGCGCCAACAAGGATTTCCTCCGAAGCGATTGGAGTGGCTGTCTCTGTAAGCTGATTAACGTAAGGAGAACCGGGAGAGTGATATGCTCAAAACTGTACTGCTTCGGCTTGCGCTGTGTCTATTTGTGGGAACTCTGAACCTATCGCCTGCTCAGGCGCAGGGGCCGAAACGCGCTCCGGCGGGGAAGAGTACGGACGTCCTACCGACGGAAACGCAGATTGTGGACAGTATCGCTCCTGTGTGGATTGCCCCGACGCATCTCTCCTCCGAGAAGGACATCTACGACCGTGACCTCTGGATTCAGCGGATGAACAACTTCGTCAACCGACTGGCGAGGGAGACACCGCATGGCAAACCGGCGGCGCAATGGCGGACGCTGGTGCTGTTCTATCCGAACACCGATACGGACTATGAGGCCCCGGACGGACAGAAAAAGCACTACACGGGCAGCCTGAGTGCGGAGCAGATACTGCGCGTTCAGCAGACATTACAGCATTTCCCGGAGATTATTCGGAGGCTGACGGGCGGCTTCTGCGATATGCGGATGGATCTGAAGACAATACAGCGAGGGGTTCAGTTCGGGGGCATCGAGGAGAGAGGGGACAAGACGAAGACCCGAAACGGATTCCAGCATCCGGTCTATCCCGACAACTGCCAGAGCGAGAAACGCCTCTACGACGACCCCAACCCCTACGACAACATTATCGTCCTCTACAACCCCGGCACAATTCAGCAGGACCTGGGCGGGGCAGGTGGGGCGGGTGGCGGCAGGACATTTCAGTACGTTCAGTACGGTATCAACGGCAACTGGAATCCCGATAACGCGGACGAATCGTGCGCGGGCTTCGTGCATGAGTGGATACATGGTCTGGACCGCTATTTCATGGGGCATGGCTACAAGGGAAGGAGCCTGCATCATCTCTACTATATGCCAGACGGCTCCAACCAGCAAACAAGTTACAACTGGAACTGGCACGCGGAGGTTTTGCAGGGGCGAATGATGGAGCTAACCGAGACACGCTACGGCTACAGCCGCGCCGCATGGCTGTCCGGAAGTATCACACATCCACTCAAGGGTCCTCTGCCCGTGCAGTTATTAACTCCTTTGCCGGGTGTAACAATGCCCTCTGGAGTCCCAATGCGTTTTGAGTGGAACCCGGCCTGGGCACCGAGCGGCGCGACAGGCTATCGATTCCGGCTGTACTCGGCGGACAAACTTGCGGCTCCTATACTGAGTCGCGATACCACACATCCCAATCTTCTGCTTCCAACGGAGAGCCTTCCGGTGGGGAACTATGTCTGGACAGTGCAGACTTTCAATGCGGACGGCAAGCTTTCGCCGGTGGGGGAAACATTTGCCCTGACGGTGAAGAAGCCTACCGAAGTTCCTCCCGTTGAGCTTTCGCGGTTCACCGTGAACGGGCCGCCGGTGGAGGTCGTAGGGGACTATCCCTTTGTGCCGGTGCGTGTATCGGCGAGCAGTCCTTGCGGTTTGAGGACTGTATACGCGAAGATCACCTATCCCAGTGGGCGAGTTCAGCGTCTGCCTCTGCGTAAACACTCTCCCAACGAAAATGAGCCGACCTGGTATGCTAAACTTGCGCTGCTCCCAAACGAGACAAGGGATGGCGCTGCTTCCTGTGCAGTTAGTTTCACTGCAATAGATATGGCGGGCAGAACTGTATCAGTGCCAGCTAAAAAAATTCTGTTTAAGCCCGCCACTCCCGCTCCACCGGGGCAACTCCCCCCTCCGCACCCCCCAATAGCCGCACGATTGCTGAACCCGTTGTCGCTCGAGGAAGGACAGGCGACGCCGAATCTCAAAGGCGTTAAGTTTCCTGTGATACCCGGCTATGGTGGGCCATATCCTGTCTATGTTCTGATCGACTCCGAACACTACGATGAAGACTGCTTTATAGAGGTGACCGCACCAGACGGAACAGTGGATAGGATGGGGCTGGAGAAGTGGATTAAGTTTAATGGGATGCTGTATGGCCAGTACCTGTTCCCACCAAATGATACAGGCAAAGAGAGGGAATGGAAGATCGCTTTCGGGGTGCTGCACAAGGGCATGCAGGATGCTTTTACCTCGCAAGAAGTCGTCACTCAGCCAGCCGATACGGACAACCCACCACATTAGGCCGCTCTGGTCTCACAGCCTTGCCCCGGACGCGCCGATGCGCTCCGGGGCTTTTCATTTCGGTTCAGTGGGCGGCGGGATCGAAGGCGAAGGTGACACGGCCTTCGCCTGCCGTCCCTTTTACCTGGAGGGAGAGGGAGTGGGAGGCGGCGGTCAGAATACGGCGTTTCGTGACGGGGTCTTGATTGTCGAAGGTGACGGTGAAGACGCGATACCAGGAGGCCGCTGCCTTCGCGCCGCTCCCGTTCTTGAGCAGCTTGACATCGCCTAACTCCACCTTTGCCGGGAGGAACGCCTTGCCCTCATCCACGTTGAGGGTGAAGAGCCATTCCGCGCTGGCCTGTCCGGCGGTATAGGTTTCGGAGTTCAGTTCGATATGTCCGAGGAAGGCGATCTTTTCGCCGAATGCGCCGAGGTCTTTCTCCCCGTAGTACTTCTTGCGGCGTTCGTCGTAGAGGGCCTGCGCCTGCGCTTCGCTCATTTGCTGGTCTTTGGCGAGGCGGTTGGCGAGACCGGCAATCACGTCGGCGGTGACGAGGCGGGCTTCGAAGCCGTTTTCGCCGCCGTTCGCCTTATCCCAGGAGACCTTGACAGACCATTTGCTGAAAGCCGACTCCAGCACGATCTTTTTGGGACGGACAGGTTCCGGCGCGGCGGGAAATGGCACTTTGCGGACGGTCGTCTTGACCTCCTCGGCGTGAAGCGCGGAGGAAGCGAGAGACAGGAGAACAAGGGCGAACGCGACGGCTGCGCGTCGGAGGGAAAGCGTGTGGGGGACGGTGCGGCTCTGCATCGGAACTGCCTCCATGAGTGGTGTACGATGGAAAACGCGAGGGGCGGGCATTTCTGGGACGGGAACGAACAACTCCCCACAGACGAGCCTTCGCCCGTCTGTGGGGAGCCGAAGCCGAGTTAGCGGCTGGGCTGGAGCTGCTTTTCGACGCGGCGGCGGGACGCGGTGTCCAGAATCTTCTTCCGCATCCGAATGTTCTTCGGGGTCACTTCGACGAGTTCGTCCGGGCCGATGTACTCGATGGCGCGGTCGAGGCTCATCTCTGTCGCCGGAGTGAGCCGCACGCCGATGTCGCTATTGGAAGAGCGCATATTCGAGAGCTGCTTGACCTTGCAGACGTTGACTTCCAGATCGCTGTCGCGGATATGCTTGCCGACAATCATGCCCTCGTAGACCTCGACGCCGGGCGGGAAGAAGAGCGTTCCGCGCTCCTCGGCGTTGGCAAGGCCGAACGGGTTGGTGGTTCCGGCCTCGGTGGCGAGCAGCGAGCCGCTGCTGCCGCGCCCCATATCTCCGGCGTAGGGCTTGTAGTCCTCAAAGAGCGTGTTGATGACGCCCGTTCCGCGTGTGGCGGTCAGGAAGTCGTTGCGGAATCCGAGCAGTCCGCGTGTCGGAATCAGGTAGGTGAAGTGGACGCTGCCCGAACCGAGGCGCATATCCAGCATCTCGCCCTTGCGGCGACCCATCTGCTCCACGACGACGCCCTGATACTCTTCCGCGACTTCGATATGGACGCGCTCATACGGCTCCAGCCGATGCCCGTCCTCGTCCTGGCGGAAGATGACTTCCGGCTGCGCGACTTGCAGTTCGTAGCCTTCGCGCCGCATCGTTTCGATAAGGATGGCGAGATGCAGTTCGCCGCGTCCGCTGACGAGGAAGGTGTCCGCGCTGTCGGACTCGGTGAGACGCAGGCTGACGTTGGTCTCCAGTTCCTTGAAGAGCCGTTCGCGCAGTTTGCGGCTGGTACTCCACTGGCCTTCGCGTCCTGCGAGCGGGCTGGTGTTGACGCCGAACGCCATCTGAAGAGTCGGCTCGTCCACAGGGATGCTGCTGACCGCTTTGGGCATATCTTTGCTGGCAATCGTTTCGCTGATGCCGATGTCGGCAAGTCCGCTGACGATGCAGATTTCGCCCGCCGTCACCTCGTCGCGCTCGGCCTTTTTCAGCCCCTCGAAGACGAACGTGCTGACGATCTTGCCAGTGCGGATGTCGCCGCCCCGGTTGACGATGGCGATGCTGTCGCCGGGATGGACTTTGCCCGCATGGATTCTGCCGATAGCGAAGCGTCCGCGATACTCGTCGTAGTCAATGTTCGAGACGAGCATCTGCAGGGGCGCTTCCGGGTCCCCGAACGGGGCGGGCAGGTGCGAGACAATCGTATCGAAAAGCGGGTTCAGGTTGACGCCAGGGGTCGCGAGTTCGAGCGTGGCGGTTCCCTGCCGGGCGCAGGTATAGACGATGGGAAAGTCCAACTGCTCCTCGTTCGCGCCGAGTTCGACGAACAGGTCGAAGGTCTGGTCTACGACCCAGTCGGGGCGGGCGTCGGCGCGGTCAATCTTGTTGACAACGACGATGGCCCTGTGGCCGAGCGCAAGGGCTTTGGAGGTGACGAAGCGGGTCTGCGGCATCGGGCCATCCACCGCATCTACGAGCAGCAGCACGCCTTCGACCATGCCCAGGACGCGCTCGACCTCGCCGCCGAAGTCGGCGTGACCGGGCGTATCTACGATATTGATTTTGATGCCGTTGTGGGAAACGGCGGTATTTTTGCTGACAATCGTGATGCCACGCTCACGCTCCAGGGCATTGCTGTCCATGACGCGCTCGGCGAACTCCTGATTGGCGCGGAAGACGTTGCCCTGCCGCAGCAGGCCGTCCACCAGCGTGGTCTTACCGTGGTCAACGTGAGCGATGATCGCAACGTTCCGAATATTCTCCTGGGTATAGGTGCTCATAGGTTCCTTGACTTTTTCTCGTCCCCGCCCCGCGTCGCAGGAGGCGCAGTGGGAACGCAAACACAAAAAAGGCGCGGCAACCGTTCGCCGCGTCGCTGAATTTGCGATGATCTCCTGCGAAAACCAGTTTCATTATACCACAAAGACAGGTCGTGCCGAAACCCACCGCGAAGTTTGTACATGCTTCGCAAAATCGTACAGGCATCCCGTTGGTCAGCAGGGTTCAGTCTGCCAACCAGCGGGATGCCTGCCAGTTAGCGGGGGGCGACGAGGTTCCAGCCTGCGGCAGGGGCCGAGTTGACCAGACTCCCGCCGATGTTGGTGGTTCCGTTCATATACCAGATGACGATCTGGTTGGTGGTCTGGTTCTGGAAGATCAGGTCGGCCTTGCCATCGCCGTCGCAGTCCGCGACTCCGACGATCCGCCAGCCCGGTGCCGGGTTCGTCATGACGAGTGCGCCGCCGAGATAGATAGTGCCGTTCATAAACCAGACGGAAATTTGACCGGTGGTGGCGTTCTGAAAGACGAGATCGGCCTTGCCATCGGCATTCAGGTCACCTGTCCCGACCACGTGCCAGCCTGCCGGAGGAATATAGGCGAGCAGGTCGCCTCCGGCAAAGGTGATGCCGTTCATGTACCAGATAGAGACTTGATTGGTCGTCTGGTTCTGGAAAATCAGGTCGGGCTTCCCATCCCCGTTCATATCCGCGACGGCCACGATGCGGTAGCCCGGCGCCGGAATCTGCACGACAGAGTCGCCTCCGGTGATGATGTTTCCAGCGGTATACCACAGGGCGATCTGATTATTTTTTGTACTCTGAAACACCAGCGTGTTTGTGCCGTTCCCGGCAAAATCCCCCATCCCCACGACCAGATAGGAGGGTTGCGGAACCATCGAGAAGGCGTCTCCGCCAATCATCGTCGCCCCCTGCATATACCAGACGTTGACCTGACCGGAACTGGCATTCTGGAAAATCAGATCGTTCCAGCCGTCATGGTTGACATCGGCGGTGAACGGAAGCATCGGAAGGCGGGTGAGGAACGCGTTGCCGCCGCTGCCACCCCCGCGATTGACCGGCTGATAGGCTCCCGGCGTAAGGGGGAAGGTGGGAGAACCTGCATTCCCGGTGACGACCGCATTGCCGCCCGAATCCAGCGCGACCGCAAGCGCGATGTCGTCCTTCATGCCACTGAGCAGGGTAGAGTAGAGCAGAGTTGCACCAGACGGATTGAACTTCGCGACGAAGGCGTTGGAGGAGAGGTTCGTCCCGTCCCCCTTGGCCCGCTGATAGGAGCCGAGAGTCGTGGGGAAATCGAGGGAAAGGGCCGTCCCAACGATGCAGGTATTGCCCGCACTGTCCACTGCGACGGCGGAGGCGTAGTCGGCCCCATGCCCGCCGAGGAACGTAGAGTAGACGAGCGACGAACCGTTCGCGCTCAGTTTGGTGAGAAACGCGCTGTTGGTGCCGGAACCGCGATTGATGCGCTGATAGGCGGCGGAGGTGACAGGGAAGTTTGCGGAGCCTGCCAGTCCGGTGACATAGGCATTCCCCGCTCCATCAAGGGCGATGCCTGCGCCATAGTCCTGGCTCTGATCGTTGCCGCCGAGGTAGGTCGAGTAGACCAGCGATTTGCCGTCTGCGCTCAATTTGGTAATGAAGGCCGCTCCGAAGCTGTTCACGCCGAGGCTGCGCTGATAGGCGAGGGCCGTTGTGGGAAAGTTTGTCGAGAAGGCGCTGCCCGTGACATAGGCGTTCCCGGCGGAACTGACCGCGATTCCGTAAGCGCTGTCGCCGCCGCTGCCTCCGAGATAGGTCGAATAGAGCAGCGACTTGCCGTCCGCACTGAGTTTGCTGACGAACGCGGCGTTGTTGGAGGTGGCCGCGCCCGGATGGGTCGTCTGGAAGGCTCCGACGGTTGTCGGGAAATCGGTGGAGAAGGCGCTGCCCGTGATGTAGGCGCTGCCCGTGCCGTCCAGCGCGATTCCGGCGGCGATGTCGCCGGTCGTGGTTCCCGTCAGGCCGCTGCCGCCGAGGTAGGTGGAGTAGACGAGGCCGCCGTTCGCATCCAGTTTCGCGACGAAGGCGTTCTCCGCGTTGTTGGCGGCGGCGCGGTTGACGGCCTGATAGGCTCCATTCGTGACCGGGAAGTTGGTGGAGTGGGCCGCTCCGGTGATATAGGCGCTGCCGCTCGCATCTACGGCGATAGCCGCTCCATAGTCGCCTCCGCCGCCATGCCCCGTCCCGCCGAAATAGGTGGAGTAGAGCAGCGATTTGCCGTCCGCGCTGAGTTTACTGACGAAAGCGCTGCCGAGCCGCCCGGCCTTGTTGGTGCGCTGGTAGGCTCCGGTGGTCGTGGGGAGGTTGGTGGAGTGGGAGGAGCCGGTGATGTAGGCGTTGCCGCTGGTGTCCACCGCAACGCCGTTGCCGGAATCGCCGCCCCCGCCGCCGAGAAAGGTGGAGTAGAGCAGCGCGGGGTCTATGACGAGCGGCTGCTCGGTATCGTAGGGGCCGGGTGCGAAGCGCACAACAGGCCCTCCCGTGTGGTTCGTCTCGACCCGATAGCGGCAGGCGATCTCACGCCGCTGCCCCTGTCGTTCCTGGTAGACGGTTGGGCGCTGCCAGCGCAGGGGACCGTCGGGCATAGTCAGCACAAGGTCACCGTTGGGGGCGACTGCCGCCCGTTTCGCCCCGGCAAAGCGCAGCGCGATGGACTCCGGCGCGGCATGGGGCTGCACCACGAAGTCGTATTCCAGCCGTTCGCGATTGCCATAGTAGACGACAGCCACACCGGGATAAACACCGCGAAAGCCCGCTCTGCCGTAGGTGGGCAGGTTGGTCTTCCACGCTGCCGGACTGCGGCCGAGCAAGTAGTTGACACGCCCCGGCAGGAGGCCGGAAGCAATCGGCGGTGCGGTCTTATTCGCGCCCGCCAACTCCATTCGCAAGGGCAAAGCGCGGTCGGTGAGGTCGAAGACGGCCTCTGTCGGAGCCAGAAACAGCGTTCCCCCACGACTGCGCGACAGGAAGGCGACTTGCCCGTCCGTCTGTCCGACGTTGCGCTCGAACGCCAGCGGAAGCCGCTCGAAGTTTTGCGCGGCGAAATCGGACGCGACGGGAAGGGGCCGGGGCGGGGCGTTCTCCCAATGGACAGCAGGCGGCAGGGCGCAGAGGGTGCAAAGGCTGACGAGGGCCGCCCCGGTGCAGACAGCGGTTCTGGATGGCATGAAAAATCTCCTCCGCAGAGGAACGGGTCAGGGGAGAGCCGCTGCGGTGTAGGTGCGAAGGGGGACGACTATGCGCTCTTTTCCACAGTGTACCCCAAAACTCCTGCGGACACAGCGAATTTCCGGGCGGGAGGAGTGCTTTTGAAACAGGCAAAACCGGGTAGAATGAGAAGTGACACGCAGCATGAGGCGTCTGTTTCTGCAACAGGGGCGCTTTCCGTGCGGCTATGTCTTTCAATGAGAAAGGTTTCACTCGGCACCTTGTGGGCAGAGTGAAGTGGGACTGAGAACCGATGCCCCTCGTTACCGTCGAACTGAACGCCCGTAAAGACATTGTCGGCCAGCCGATCCTCTGGCGGCTTGGCAAGATGTTCAACGTCGTTACCAATATTCTCCGCGCCCGTATCTCCGACGACTACGGCCATGTCGCCCTCACGCTGGAAGGCTCTACCGGCGAGGTCGAGCAGGCAATGGAGTATCTGCGGTCACTGGCCGTCCTGAGCGATTCGCCCGGCTCCGCCTCGCCCCGCACCGGCTCGGCTCCCGAAGCCGCCCTCGCGCAGCCCAACACCATCTCCGTTCTGCTAAAGACCGTCAATCCGGCGCAGGGCCACTCTCCCATCCTCTACCGGGTCGGCAAAGATTTTAGTGTCGTGGTCAATATTCAGACCGCCTATTTCGACGACGAAGAGGGCGGCCAGACCGAAATCACGCTCTCCGGCGCTCTGCTCGAAGTGCAGCGGGCCATCGCCTACCTGCACACCACCGGCCTCCAGGTGAACCCCCGCCAACGTTCTGTCTCCGACAACGGCAACCTATAATGATAGAACCGTATTTGATATAGACACGCCACTCGGAGAGGAATGGGGTGGATTCCTGGGCGAGAACGGGCGTGTCACCGGAAATGGTGGCAGACGCCAGGATATCTGGATAGTCGGCAATGACGTGGCCGGTAAAGAGTTTGGCCTTCTGGAGTGGCTTGATGAAGAGGAGCCATTTTTGCGGATTGCGCGCCTCCGCCATCGTTGTTTCCTAAGAGCGTCTAGAAAAAGTCTCATGTTGTTAAACGCCGAAGCATGAGATGGGTCATCGCCAGATGCAGGAAAGCCACACTGGTTTTGGGCAACAACTCATAGTCCTTCGACAGACGACGACACCGTCCTAACCAGGCAAACGTGCGTTCTACCACCCAGGGACGCGG
>JBBRLP010000091.1:0-22694 GCA_038231295.1 Chthonomonadales bacterium | reverse complement strand
TCGCGGGTGTTGGGCGCGGTTTCGGGCAGGTGTGTGCGCCGGTTCAATTCCTGGCGTGCTGTCTCATCAAATTGGACACGGTACATGGCGTGAAAACCCTCCACGCCTTTCTACGAACGAACTAAGGCCTTCTACTTAGCGGCAGACCGTCCAGACGACGGCAAAGCTCGATGAGGGCAGGAATGTTCCGTGCCGTGATCTGAAAATCGGGCCGAACGGCCTGCGCCCGGTTGACAAAAAGCTGGATACAGGCGAACTCCAGCAGGCGTTCCGGTGTGCCGGACAGGGTAGGAAAGGGCAGGGAAGACAACGGAAAACGGAACTCTCCCTCGATTTGCAATGGCTGGCGCGAGGTTAGCAGTAGCTTGAGGTGCGGAAGGCGGGCGGTGAGCGCCTGGATGATCTCGACGGTCTGTCCGGCTGTTTCATCGGTCAGCAGATGCTCGAGATTGTCTAGAACCAGCAGGCAACGGGCAGGCGCAGCGTCCAGCTTCGATTCCAGAGCGCTAATAATCCGTTCCAGCGGGAGTGGCTTGGGTGCGGGCGCAATGTGGAGTGCACTCAGGATGACTTCGGGAATATGGCTGGAATCGGAGATGCCATTCAAAGCGACAAACGCGAGGCCGCCCGGAAAATTCGCCGCTGCCTGCCGGGCTGCTTCGACTGCGAGACGGGTCTTCCCAATTCCTCCGGTTCCGAGCATCGTAATCACCGGAATCTTCTCGTCTGCCAGCAGATCGCTCAGATCTGCCCGTTCCGCCTCGCGTCCGAAGAAACGGGTGAATGTGGGAGGCAACAGGGCAAAAGCAGGGGCAGCGTTCGCCTGCTGTACCGGGAGGGGCGCTTTGTCCGAGGATTTTCGGCGCGAGGAGGGTACGGCCTCGTGGCCCGGTGGCGTGGGGGGAGCGGCAGTTGCAGAAGGATCTAGCAGGCGACGTGTTTCCGAAGAGGGTGTGACCCCAAGCTGGGCTTTGAGGAGGCGCTCCAACTCCTTATACTGCCGAAGCGCGGCGGCTGGCTGGCCGGTGCGCTGGTACAGCCGAATCAACCACTGGCTGCCTGTTTCGTCCAGCGGGTCCAGGGCTATCGCACGGTGGGCATAGTCCAGGGCCAGCGAGAGATCGCCCGTTTGCTCCAGAGTTTCGATCAGACGCTGCAGCGTCTGCCGATAGCGCTCTTCCAAGCGTGTCTGCTCCAGGCCGACCCAATCCTCGTAATAGCCGGGCAGCAGTCGGCCCTGGTATATTTCCACCGCAAGGAAGAGCTGTTCGCGCCGGTCTGTTTCTTCGGTCGCCTGCGCTGCTGCGGAAACCGCCGTATCAAACGTCTGTACATCGGTCTGGAAGGCGTTCGGATGCAGAGATACGGTGTCGCCGTCCGTTACCAGGACGCTCCCGTCCGGAACGCCAGGCGGCTCCAGTTGTTTGCGAAGCGAACTCAAGGCCACGCGCAGGTTCAATCGCCCTGCCTGCGGGTCGGCATCCGGCCACAGCAGCGTAATCAGTTCCTCGCGTGGATGCGCTCGCTGTCCATAGTAGGCAAGGTAGGCCAGCAATAGTCCGAACTTCTGGGTGCGAAATCGCTTGATGACCTGCTCGCCTGATCGGGCTTGCAGTCCGCCCAGAAGCTGAATCTGCCAACGGTCTCTCAGCATTTATCATTCCCTACAAACTTTTTTCGATGGTTCTGTGTCTCGCGCAGATTTAGATGGGTGTGCCTCTGCCTTGAGGATAGTATACCAGCAAGAGAATAAAGTCGCTTCGCGCCGTGTCGAAACCCTCCTCCAGCGTCGGTTGCTCCCGGAGATGCTCGTGGCCTCTTCCTGCAAGCAGGAAAAGGCCAACTTGGGAAATGCAGATAGGCAAACGGTTCTTAAATGATCTGCATGGGCATGAGGACGCAGAGGTAGTCGGGAACGAGGGTTTCGCCAGCCTCTTCCTCTTTGGTCACCTTCGGGACAGGGCGCAGGATGCCGGGCTTGAGGGCTTCGGTCAGTTCCAGTTGCAGATACTCCTCTTCCAGAACGCTGAGAACGTCCAGCAGATACTTGGCGTTGAAGGCGATCTCGACATCATCGCCTTCGCGGACGGCCTCGACCTCTTCGTAGGCGTTGCCGACCATCTGGCTCTCGGCGGTCAGGACAATCTTATCCTCTTCCGTGCGGAGAATGACGCGCTGCGAACTCTCGCGGGCGACGATGGAGGCACGGCGGGTGGCGCGGAGCAACGGCTCGACGGGAATGGTCAGTTTCTTCTGGAAGCCTGCCGGAATGACGCGCTGGTAGTTGGGGAACTGGCCCTCGATCAACTTGGAGATGATCTGCACATTGGTCTCGCCGGGAAGCTGGAACTGGACATAGTGCGCGGAGAGCATCACCTGCACGTCGCCTTCGGAGTCGGTCAGCAGGCGGGTCAGTTCGTTCATAGCGCGGGAGGGAACTATGGCGGTCTGGGAACCCGTGCCGTTGGACGTGATGGCTGTCTTGACCGCAAGGCGGTGCGTGTCGGTGGCGACGAACTTGAGCGTTTCGCCATCGAACACCATCAGGATACCCGTCAGAATAGCGCGGTTTTCGTCGGTGGAGACCGCGAACAGCGTCTGCCGGATCATCTCTTTGAGCTTGGCCTGCGGCACAGAGAACCCGACGCTCTCCTTCACTTCCGGCAGCTTGGGATACTCTTCGGCGGGCAGGCCGAGAATCTTATAGTCCGATTTGCCGCTGTGGACGCGCACCGTGTGACTTTTGTCAACCGAAAGCGCCACATCGCTCTTATCCGGCAGGTTTGCCAGCACTTCCGTCAGTGTGCGGGCCGGGGCGGTCAGGCCGCCGGTCTCCGCGATCTTCGCGGGGATGTAGCAGGAGATGCCGAGTTCGAGGTCGGTGGCGATCAGGCGCAGACCGTCGCCCTCCGCCTGGACGAGAATATGGCTGAGGATGGGCAGCGCACTGCGCCCGGAAACGGCATGGCCGACCGTCTGGACAGCTTCGAGCAGGGCTTTGCGAGGGCAGTCGGCTTTGAGACTGGCGCGGGTATCAACCGGGGAAGCGACCATAGAGATGTTCTCCTCGTTGGGGTTATGTGGACCGGGACTTCACGGCGAGCGCAACGGCCTCTTTATTAGGAAGGCCAGACTCACTGGAAGCCCCGGTTCGGATGCGTTCACTCTGACGACGGTCGCGGGGCGTCCAAAGTGTCGCGGGGTGCGAACTATTTTTTTGCGACCTGCGCCGCAATACCGTCAATGATAGAGGGCAGGTGATTGCGGGCATCGTCCGGCTTCTGCACAGGCACAAACTTTTCGATGCGCCTGGCGCTGGCGGGCGGCGTGTACTGGAAGACGCTCGCCTCTATCGGCTTGTTGATGGTGACGTTCTCGTAGGTCTCCACGACTTTGACCTGGAACTGCGGCATCCGCAGCACCGCTTTACCGATCATGTGGTCGTCCGGGTTGAAGTACAGTTCGGTCGGGGCCTCCTGGCCGAAGGGAACGGTCAGCACCTGCCACTTCTTGCCGCCCTCCGTGATGGTTCCCGGCTTGAGCGTCGCCTTCTCCAGCGCCATCCGCACATCCTTGTCCGCCAGCGCATCCCCTTGCAGCATCAGCGCGATGACGTAGGTCGCCAGAGGCTCGAACACCACATCGTCCACGATATTTATGCCCTTGAAATCGGTGGGCGCAGGCTGCTGCGTGTACTGCGGCGTCTCCCCGCCCCGGAAGTTGATGAATGTCTTTCCATCGGAGACGGCGGCGGCGAGCGGCTTCGACTCGTTGCGATAGACAAAGCGGTTCGGGCGGTCGAGCGCGAGCGTGAACTTCGTCTCCTGTTTGACCGTCTCGCCCGTCATCGGGTCTTTGCCTTCAATGGTGTATACCGAGGTGTGCTTGTAGGACTTCATCTTTTTGTACACGTCGGTGGACTGCTTGAGCAGGGCGGCCACGTCCGGTTTGAGAGCGGCCTTCGGCGGCTCGGCAAGCGCGAGACGGGCATTGAGCGGCAGAGCAAGGGCAGTGAGCGCGAAACCGACGAGAGTGCGGCGCGAGATAGGCATGGGAGTGATCCTTTCCGGGAAAACGCGAAGCCTGCGGAAGCGCAGGAAAAAGGGAAAAGAAGGCCGGATGGGCCTCCTCTTCTCCTGGGTTCTACGACAGTATACGTTTTTTTGCGCCTCTATGCGGCGTCTTCGGCGGCGTTGATCGCTTCGAGGCGGCGTTCGTATTTCTGCATCTCCGTCTGAAGCAGGATATGCAGTTCCGGGTCGGCCTCCTCCGCCTCGGCAAGCGCGGTCAGCAGGACCTCGTAGCCTTCGATGGGGCAGTCTTCAAGCGCGAATTTTCGCGCCCGCGCCCCGATCTTGAAGGCCCGCATCTCTTTCATCGTCGGGGCAAGTTTTGACATCAGCCTTCCCTCTTCCATGCCCTGCGGGCACCCTATAGCATGAAAATCCCTGCTCCCTCCAACTAGGGAGCAGCCAACTCCCCCAGGATTGGGGACCGGGAGGCGCATCCCACAAGGGGGGCGGTTATTCTCCGAGTTAGTCCGGCTCCAACTCATCGTGGAAATGGAACGGCTCCGGCAGGCCCAGAGAAGGTTCCGGGACGATGTCAGGCGCTGCCATATCCGCCTCCCCTGTCGGCTCATAGAGGTCGTCGGAGAAGACGCCATCGCCCTGCGCTTCGGGGAGGCTGTCGGCAGCGGCCTGCTCCTCATCCGTCAGCGGGACTTCCGTTCCATCCGGCATCCGCCGTCGTCCGCGCCCGCGGCCGCCGCGACGTCGTCGTCGGCGTCCGTTCGCCATCATCTCGCCTTCGGCTCCGGACAGAACGGCCTCCAGACCGGGGGCGGGCGTCGTGAGAATGGGCAGCGGTCCCTCATCCGTCAATTCCAGAGAGGCCCGCTCGATCTCCGCCGTCAGGGTGACCGCCTCTATCTCCAGAGGGTCGGCGGCGATAATCGCCCGCAGGGTCTCCACGGCCTGCCGCCGTTCCTCCTTCTTGCGCTCCTCTTCCGAGGCGGAGAAGGGCAGGGGCGGAGGCGGAGGCAGATTGAAGGAGCGCGGATCGCGAGGCGGGCGTGGTTCAGGCCGCTCGGCGCGTTCCGGTTTCTCGGTTCGCTCCGGCTTTTCGATTCTCTCCGGGCGTTCGGGCCGTTCCGTGCGCTCCGGGGCGGCACCGTTCTGCACGATGCGGGCACGGTTCTCACCGGGCAACGTGTAGTTCGGCAGTTCCAGTCCCTCGAAGCGTTCCGGCGTTCCCACGCAGAAGGTGTGGGTCGTACCGCTTTTCAGGAAGACGCGATACTCTCGCGTCTCATCGGCGATCAGGCGGCTGTCGGTGACATCGTAGAGGCCCATCGCGTCGGGCAGGCGCAGGGTGCGCTGACCGTCGCGCATGGCGTGGAGGGTTACCCAGCCGCTTCCGACCGAAACAATGTCGTCGCCCTGCGGCGTCCAGAGGTGAACGCCCGCGTAGCGGCAGAGGCCGCGCAGCAGTTCCAGCGGCAGAACAGGCTCGCCGAGGAACACGGATTTCCACGTCGGCCACTCTTTGACCGCGATCGAGGGCAGGCCCGATCCCTGGTACTCCGCCAGGACTTTCGCGGTCTCGTCCGCGACATAGTAGGAGGGATTCAGGCGTTCGCGGACGCCGAGTTCGCGGCTCGTCAGGCGGTCGGTGAGTGGGTGGCGCGGTTCCAGCACTCGCGACCCGATCTCCGAGTTCCATTCCTGCGGGCGCAGGGTCATGCCGACCGTGCCGCTCGTACCCTCTTCAAGGATGCCGTTGATGGTAGGCCGCTCTTCGCAGGAGCCGGGCGCATAGAGCCAGGCGAGCGTCTTGCCGCCATTTTGCAACTTCTCTTTGATGACGCTGCGCTGCTCGGCAGAGAGACGGTAGGGTGTCAGAAACAGATAGAGTTTGGCCTCGGTCGGGAAGTTCTCCGCCAGCAGATCGCTCTGGAGGTAGAGGCCGTAGGAGATGCCGGCTCGCTGAAGGGTCTCGCGCAGGCCGTTGGTGAGGCGGCGGAAGAACGGCTCGCCGCGCTGGACATGCAGCAGGCTGCGCTCGTCTATCATTACGACGACTTCCGGCACACGCGGGTATTCGCGGCGGCGCTGGAAGGTAGCGTACTGTGCGGTGAACTGCCCGATGCGCTCCCAGAGGCCCTCGTCGTCCAGCCAGCCTTCGCCCCATAGGTCCATGAATCCGACGCCCGTGCCGTGCGACAGCGTCTTGCCGACCATGCGGGCCAGGGCCTGCTCGGTGGCGAATCGGTCGGGGAGGCGCGGATTGAAGTCGTCCGGGTCCTGCTCGGTCGGGGCGAGGAAGGTCTTGGTGTCGTCTTCCGTAAGCCAGAGCTTGCCATGCAGCGGCGGCGAATCTATTGGGGCCGGGAAAGACGTGCCTCCGCCCGGATTGCGGTCGCGGTAGGAGGGCGGGCCGCAGAGGAGGTCTATACCGGGCGCGGCTTCGAGCATTCCGAGCGCGAGATGCCCGCTGTAGCCGTGTCCGAACTCGAAGGTGTAGCCGTAGCAGACCGAGACAAGTGCCTGATGCGCGGTGGCGCGTTTGACAGCCTTCGCGAGGGCGATGAGCCGCTTCACCGTGCTTTCGGAGGTGAACTCGTAGAAGTCTATTACCCGCCGTTCGCGCCGTGCCTCGAAGAAAGCCCGCTGCGGATTGGCTTTTGTGGGCAGGGGCGGAATCTCGGCGGTGTGGAACTGCACGTCGCCATCGTACCAGGCGGCTCGCAGACTGACCAGGTTGTCCCGGTAGCGGGCGCGGAGCCAGTCCCGGAAGGCGTCGCGGTTGGCGATGCTGCGGTCGAAGCCCTGCTCGGCAGGCTGGAACCACTCACCGCGCTCCAGATGGTAGCCGAAGACCCGACGGCCCCACGCATATTCGCGCAGATGGGCGATGAGGGTGGCGAGAGAGCGTTCGGCCTCCTGCCAGAAGCGTTCGCTGGTGAGGGAGGGATCGCCGTTCGTGCCGTCGGCGTAGGCGCTGATGTCGGTCGGGTATTCGCGTTTCCAGCCGCGTGCGGGAATGAAGACGATGCGCGGCATGACGAAACCGTCGGGATCGGCTTCCAGAACGGCGCGAAGCCGGTCGTCAATCTCTTCGAGAGCGTGGCTGGCTTCGGAGAGCGGGCAGGGCAGTTCTACGAGGGTGGAGTGCAGGTGAATCCCGGCCTTCGCGGCGCGGCCCACTTCGGAGAGAACCCGCTGGCGATTTTTGGGGCCTTCCATGTTGCCGAAGAAGAGCAGGGGCGGATAGAAGACGTCATCAATGATGATCTCCGGCAGGCCGTTGCGGGAGATAAGATGAGCGCCGACGGTAAGGTCCACAGGCGGTTCGACGGGTTCCGGCACGACTTCTGGTTCCGGCTCGGCGACCGCTTCGGCCTCCGCGCTGACTTCAAGTTCCTCTTCGGGGCGTCGGCGTCCACGCCCTCCGCGTCGTCGGGTGCGGGTACGGGCCGTTTCAGACTCAACAGCCGTTCCTTCGACTGTTGTAGCCTGTTCGTCCGGCGTGGCTGCGGCAGTCTCGGCGCTGACAGCAGGCGTCTCTTCGACCGTGCGGCGGTTGCGGGCGGGGCGTCGGCGGCGTGTTCGTTCCGGCGCGACCGTCTCCGCCGCCTCGTTCTCCACTGCCGCTTCCGCAGGCAGTGCGCCGGCAGGGGGTTCGGTGGTGTCGGTCTCGGCAGCAGGAGTCGTAGCGGCGATATCAGGCGTCGCGTCGGTTTTGCGGCGGCTGCGGGCGCGTGTTCGGCGTGGTTCCGGGCGCATGGTTGGCGGGGCCGCTTCGGGAACAGCGGTCACTTCTGCCGTTGTCTCCGGGAGCGTGACGGGTTCCGAGGCAGGCGTCTCCTGGGCTGCTGGTTCCTCGGGCGTTTTGGCGCGTCGTCGGGAGCGGGGCTTCGCTTCGACGACAGGAGCGGCCTCCGCCTCGGGCAGGGCCGACGCCTCGACGACCACCGGTTTCGATTTGGAGACCGCCCGGCGGCGAGCCGCAGGTTTTTCGGGCGCAGAGGAGCCTTCCGTCGTAACAGGCGTTTCGACGGTAGGGGTGGGGAGTGGGTCTTCCGCTCCGGTGGGAGCGGCTTTACGTCGGGAGCGGGTGGCTCGCGTCGGGGTTTCGATGACGGACGGGTCGGGAACGGTTGCTGCGTCAGTCCCTGCGGGCTTCGTCCGACGCCTTCGCGTCGGGGCCGCAGGCGGCGCAACCGCCTCGGACGGTTCCTGCGCGGACCCGGCGGCCTCTTCTGTTGCGGGAGGCGGCTCGGAACCCGGCAAGAGTTCGTCGTTGCTCATTACATAGTCTCCTGATTTTTCACTGCAAACGGTATCCGGCTTGAAAAACTGAAAAAATCGCGTATAGCCAATACACTACCATTATACACCGATTGTCCTGCGCGGGTCAATCGGCAGAATTTGCGGGCTATGGGGCTATACTCATAAGGAGCATGAAGTCGCTGCCGGACGGCAGGCGGACTGCAAAGGAGGAGCCATGACACAAGACGATGAGGTCAAGAAGTATACGGCGTACTTCCGCGCTTTTGGGGCGAGTGATCCGGATTCCTGTGCCGATTCGCAAGTCCGGGAAGGCATCCCTCAGTACGACAAATACGCTTTCCTGCATGGTGCGTGGCAAGGGGTCGTAGAAGAAGACGATGTCGAATGGATTGATGGGAGTATCGCGTGTTCAAAACAGCGCCCAGAGGAACCCGGTGCAGGTCTCGGCCCAGCTCTGGAGCGACTGCTCGCATCCGGTGCAAACCGGGAGGACATTAACGAGGTCGTCCGCGTGATGCAGTACGAACTGCTGTTCCATATCGCGTATATGCTCGCCGATCCGGAAATCGTTGACTACCCTTCGGAGGAACTGCCCCACGCTTCCTGGACGCTCTTCGCGACTGATGAAGAGGGCCAACCGCTGTATCCGATTGACGGCCTGCATGAATATGTTCTCTCGACAGACCCTTCCGGCCATGAAATGAAGCCCCGACACACGTGGGAAGAGAAAGATTCGTGACCCCTTGTTATAAACGGTAGGCCGTTTTTCATCCCTTTTTCATGTGCAAGCGTCAAACTATCGCTGTCCTTATTTACCGATTTCGCCCGACAAATCGCCGGGTTAGTCGTCTACTCAAGGTGAGTTCATCTGATGCTTTCAAAAATTCATTCGGCGGTTCTGCTCGTTGTCTGCGTCCTGCTGAGTCTCTCCGGCCCTGCCAGAGCGCATGACACGGCGCTTTCCGGTATCCGCATCGTCTATCGGGATCAGGATGTGATCGTCAATGCGATGACTCCGATTAGCCGCCTGCTGAGAGCGGAGGGACGTACCGCGCTGACACCGGTGGAGCTCGATCGGGCGGTGCGGCGGCGTCTGCATCTGCGTTTCGATGGCAGAGACCTGCTGCCGAAGAACGTGAATGTCATCGGGGACAACGCCAACGACATTCTCTCCTGGCAGACGATAGTGACGATTACGGCCAAAGAGTGCGAGGTGCTGGCCCGCCTCTACCCGGAGGACGCGCAGTCCCGCACCGTCGTCACAATCATGTGGAAGGGGCAGGCGGTGCAGGAGACCTTGCTGGATGCGGCTCATCCCTCGCTGCTGCACAATCAGCCGAAGCCTCGTGCCTCCGCCGTCGCTCTCCGCTACGTCCGGGAAGGGATAGACCATATCTTCGGCGGGCCGGATCATATTTTGTTTGTGCTGGGGCTTCTGCTGCTCGGCGGCAGTTTGAAATCGCTCTTGAAAACGGTGACTGCCTTCACGCTGGCGCACAGCATCACTCTGACTCTGGCGGCAACGGGCATCCTCGCCCCCTCACCGCGCCTCATCGAGCCGCTGATCGCCCTCTCCATCGTCGCGATTGCCATAGACAACCTGCGGACAATGCGGCGCGAACGCACTGCTGTCCCTGCGGATAGCCCGCCTGCCCCGCCCCGCGATCTCCGCCCTTACTACGCCTTCGGTTTCGGCCTCATTCACGGCTTCGGCTTCGCGAGTGCGCTGGCGGAGGTCGGTCTGCCTCGCACCGCGCTCGTCGTCGCGTTGGCCTCCTTCAACATCGGCGTCGAGATCGGTCAGGCGACCATCGTCCTGCTTACCGCGCCTGTTCTGGCCTGGTTCGCCCGCAAACAGCCCGTCTGGTATCTTCGATCCGCCACCGCCGGAGCCGTCTTCATCGGTCTCGCAGGCTCCTACTGGTTCATCACCCGCCTGTTCCCCTCACCGTGAATGGATTGCCTCACCCCCACCTTTCGGAGGATGGAAGCGCGTAATTCAATTTGCTTTTGCTATTCCCGCATCTTCTCCACATCAAGGCCGTTGGCGAGGCAGAAATCGCGGTAGGCTTGCGGCGCGATTTCGGAGGGTTTGATCTCGCTGCGGCCTCCCCAGAAGACGTTGGTATAGGAGACGGGGATACCGACTTCCTGGAGGTGGGCATCAATGGCGGCTTTATGCGCCATGACCATCGGTTTTTCCATGCCGTGCGCGACGCCCATGATATTGACATTGCGGAACTCCGGGCCGCCTTCGCGCCAGTAGGCGTGGGTCATGATATCGAAGCGCCCGACCTGCTGCCCGGTTTCGATCTCGCGGCCTGCCGGAATCGCCCAGTGAAAGAGGGCGTTGTAGCGGGTCACCCGCTGCTCATTCACCGGCTTGACGTGTTCGAGGAAGGTAGAGAAACGCCCGATGACCTTGCGGGTGTGCAGCGAGTTGCCGACCTCGAGGAACGTATCGAGCGAGACCCCTGCCTCCTCCGCCCGCGCCGCCCAGAGATCACGCCGCAGTTCGGAAGGCGCAAACTCACGTTTCAGCGCCGTTAGCACCTGCCAGTCCAGAGCGCTGAGTGTCACAATCTCCGTGCCAATCACTCCAGCCAGCGCGTCCGACTTGCTGCCCGGCACCATCTCCCGTCGCCGCACGTGACCGACGCCCAACGCAAAGAGTCGCTTCGCAGGCATCAGCAGGAAACTCTCGGCCCCCGTCTTCTGCCGCAGGAACTCCGCGTGTTTGGCGAGAGAGTAGCCCTGCGGCACTTTCAGTGTCGTCCAGAGTCGGTAGCTCGAACCGGGCGTCGCCGCGTCCGCCGAGCGAATCACGACATGACCGGAAAACGGGTCTTCCTGAAACATCGTCTCGAAAGCCGCGTTGAGTCGGTCTTCGGGAACCTTCCAGGCCACGAGCGCCCCCTGTGCCAGGTTCGTCGCCATGAGGGTCTGCCGAACGCGCCGGATCACCCCCGCCTCTAGCATCGCCCGCACCCGTTCGATCACCGTTTCTATGGGAACTTCACTGAGGGCAGCGATCTCGCCAAAGGGATCGGGCTGAAAGCCCTGAATGCGATCTTCGGAGACCGAGAGGATAGCGGCGTTGATCGGGTCGTCAATCCCGACAGGGAGAGAAAGTGTGTTGTTCATAACGTCTATTGTACCTTGCAGCAGGGAGATGGACACAAAGCAGGTCGGCAGAGGAGAGGCAGCGGGTCAGTGCGGCTTGCTTTTCTTCTTTTTGACGTGACTGGAGTGCGTATGTTTCGCTGTGGAAGCCGGAGAAGAGGTCAGCGCCGCCACTTCGGAGCCAACTTTCGCGACCTTCGCCTCGGCGGAATGCACCTGTGTCATCACCTTTTCGTAGACGACCTCCGCCATCATCCCTGCGCCAAACATCAGCAGAACCGCAACGACGCAGGAGGTACTCTGCCACCCCGAAACCCGCTTGCCCACCGAGTGTGTCCGCTGCACCTCATTCGTTGACGTCGCGTCGTTTCCGGGCAGGACGCTCGGTTTCATGTGTTCCGGCAGCGGCGACAGTATCGGCGCTTCGACTTCGGAAGGCTTTGCCCAGGGGGGGGCTATAGCAGGCAATGCAGAGGAGGGCGTGGGACGCGATGGCATCGGCGGAACCTGAATCTGATTCGGCTCCCATCCTGAAATATCGAGACTGCGCGAGCGGGCAGGTTTTGGCGCAGGGGAGGCCGTTTGCCCTGCTGTCGGCGGATGCGGCGGTTCGATCTTCGCTCCCTGCCACCAGGGTTCTGCCGGAGGATCGTGGGTGAGATTGTCCACGACCGAGCGGAACTCCGGGACCTGCGCGACCGTGCCGTGACAGGCGTTGGCAATCTGCGTGGCGAGGGTTCGCAGTCCGGGGTCGGCGTGACGCTGGAGATAGGTCAGCAGGACGGACTTCTCCGGCTGGCGAAAATCCTGTGCCGTGAAAAGCAGATTCTCGCCGGTATCGAATTTTTTCCAGAGGCCGGGTTCCACACTCAGTGCCATCAGCCCCGTATAGATGACCAGAGCGGAGAAGTTGTCCAGGCGCTCGTCGTAGTCCTCCGAGGTGCGCCGGGGATGCTGGTAGTTGATATGGCCGAGTTCCGAACTGCGACGACCGCGCAGGCTCGGCACGAACATCCCGTCGTAGTCCACCAGACGTAGTTGGGCCTGCGGCGAGACCAGAACATTGCCATGCTGAAGGTCGGCGTGGGCGATCTTGTGCTGTCTCAGCCGATCTATCAGTCCCCGCCATTGCAGCGCGAGATTGCGGAGTTTTTCGGGCTGAAACAGGTTCTTCTGCACGTAAGTCGTCAGCGTCTGCCCTTCGACCCACGCCATCTTCACGATGGGGTACCACTTGCCGCGAACCCGGATGCCCTCCTGCTGATACGAGAATTCGACCAGACCGGGAACCACCAGTTTCGAGAGGTAGAGGCTGAGCAGGGCATAGCGGTTCTGCTGATCCTCGCCCTGTCGCAGAAAACACCGCACCGCCCAGCGGTTCGCGCCGTTCAGCATCTCATAGACGCTGGCGAAGTTACCGGACGCCACGCGCGGCAGCCCGAGTTTGTTGACCGCAACCCGGCCCGCTTTCAGCTCCATGTCGTGAAAGCAGGTGAGCGGGTTCTGAATAGCGTCCTGATAATCGGAGGCTGGAGGCCAGCTCATATGGCCTCCTCTGTTGCGGCTTCCGCAGGCGTGGGAGCGAGGGCATCCGGTGTTTCGTTTTTGTCCCCGTCTGATAATTCCGCAGGCTCGGCAGGGATGGCATCATGCATCGGGACGACGCCTGTCTCCTGAATACGCAGCAGAGTCGTGTCGTCGTTCTTGATGTGATGAGAGGTCCGGAGTTCGGTCACGAACGCGGCGAACTCTTCCTGACTGCGGATCGCGTTGAGAATGTGCCAGGGGCTGTTGCCTGCTTCGACCTCCGTGAGGAACCATTTCGAGAGTGCATCGGTCATCAGGAGAAGCGTATCTCCCGGCTGGAAACTGCCATTGAGGACTTCGGCCTGCTCCCAGACGTGCAGATTGCGAGCCGGGTTCGAGGAGAGGAGCAGAGGGGTGCTGTCAAAGGCGGCAGCGGTATTCAGCGGGAAGGCGAGATGCATCGCCTCCTCACGAATCTGAAACAGGCAGGTATCGCCGATAGCAAAGGCGTACCAGCGGCGTTCGACCGTGGAACTGTCCGGCTCTCCCTCAGTCGTCAGCGTCTCCTCGAATCGCAGGGTCAGCAGGGCGGTGAAAGCGCCGTTGCGGGCCTTGTCTTCGGCGAACCAGGGCAGACGATCCCAGGCGATACCTTCGTGCCACCGCTGCTGCAAAGGGCCGACACGCTCCAGAAGTTCGTTAAGGTCGGGTGAGGTGGTGAGGGGTTCGCAGGCGAACCCCTCGGTCAGCGACATAGCCCAGGCGCGTGCAAACGACGACTCCGTGGCCCCGTCCGCGATGGCGACCCCGGCAGGGCCGATAGCGAAGGCATCCTCGTAGTCCGATTCGGAGTTCCCGGCCTTCGGCAGCCAGAATCCCTGTGGGGTCAGGTTCACAGACGGACTCTCCTCAGCGCAGATTGCTCGGGCGTGTGCCGATGTCCAGAAAGCGGATGAGTTCTACCAGGTCTGCGTTGAAGGCGAAGCCCCGTGCGCCCGGCCCAATCGGATAGCCTTCCGCGAGGGCGGACGCGCTGATGTTGTCCGGCAGGAGCGAGGAGAGCGCAAACAGCTTCCGCGCCCACTCGTCCGGCAGGCCCGCATCGCTGTTCGGGAAGACGATAGGCGAGGAGGTCAGGCCGGAGATGTGGCAGTTGAACAGCAGCACATTGCCGTCCTGAGAGGCCAGTGAGGTCAACTTTGTTGCTTCCTGTGTGGGGTCTACGTTATACTCACCGTCGGTGATATTGATGACGATAGGGGGATAGGAATCGGGGTGCGCGGTGATCCATCCCTCCAGAATCTTGTGCGCCAGTTGGAACGCCTCCGCCATCGGAGTGCCGCTCTCCGCGACCGGCTCCAGCCAGACCGGGAATTTCACCGTCTGATCTATCACGCCGCCTGCGCCATCGTCCACCTTGCGAGTGCGCTCTTCGACCCGCGTGGGAGAGTTCGCGATCTCGCTAATCGGCACGAGATGCTGCCCTGTCAGGGGGCCGCCAAGCGCAGGTCCGGTCTTCGCACCGTAGCCAATCACCCCGACCACATAGTAGTCGTTGATGCCCTCGCCCTTCGCGCACTTAATGACCAAATTTTGCAGCAGTCGGTTGAGGGCATCCGAGAGGCCGTCCGCCTTCTTCTTGCCCACGCCGCCGCCAAACGGGTCGTCCATAGACTTCGACTGATCTATCAAAAACAGAAAGCAGCTCGGATTGACCCGACTGATCTCGGCTGAATACGCCATTTCATTCTCCTGAAGAGGTGGTGAGATAATTGTAGCACTCCCACATCAAAATACGCAAAGAGAGCCGAAGGGTTTCGCCATACATAGACAACCTCGCAGAAGCAAAATGCGCTGTTCGTCAAGCAGGAAATCGCAACTGGACAGGGAATTAGGAGAATGTGCAAGCAAAAAATATGCAAATACGAATGCGTTAAGAACAGGATTAATTTTTACCCTGACCGGAGATGAATCGTGATTTCTCGCGCCCAATTCCCAATAGCCTTCCTCGCGCTTCTAGTCTTACTGCCAATGTCCTTCATGCGGCCCTGCTATTCTATGCAGACCGCAGGGACACCGACGGCACAGTTCCTCGACGCAGCCCATACGGGCAATCTCCCTGCAATCAAAGCCTTGATTGCCAGGGACTATAGTGTCAATGCCAAAGATGAGAACGGCTTCACAGCCCTGATGGTTGCCGGACTGTATGGCCGTACAGAAGTGGTCAAGCTGTTGCTGCAGAAGGGCGCGGAGGTCAACCTGAAAAGGAATGACGGAATGACGGCATTAATTATCTCCGCACATGGAGGCAATGCCAGCGTCGTTCAGATGCTGCTGGATCGCAAAGCGGCTGTCAATGCGAAAGGCACAGATGGCACGACCGCCCTGATGATCGCCGCACAGGACGGCTCTCTGCCTGTCGTGAAACTGCTGCTCGCGAATAAAGCGGAGGTCAACGCAGATGCAGGCAATGGTCTGACCGCATTGACTCAGGCTGCTCAGAACGGGCATTTCGATGTCGTCAAATTCCTCCTCGACAACAAAGCGGATGTCAATAGAAAGGCCGACAACGGCATCACCGCGCTGATCATGACAGCGGAGAACGGTCATACGGAGATCGTGAAACTGCTCCTGCAATATAAAGCGCACATCAATGCCCGTGCGACGGATGGCAGATCGGCCCTGCTTCAGGCCGCGCAAAATGGACACTTCGCGACGGTGAAATATCTGCTCGAAAACAAAGCCGACTTTACCAATAAATCCGAAGACGGCGTCACCGCACTGATCATCGCGGCGGAGGCGGGACACAATGACATCGTCAAATTGCTGCTGGAAAACAAAGCCGCCGTGAACGAAAAGGCGAAAGATGGTGGGACCGCGCTGACAATCGCAACCGGAAATACCCATGCCGCTACCATTAAACTGCTGCTGGACAGTGGCGCGGACCCGAACATCGCTTACAGTAACGGCACGACAGCGCTGAGAATCGCGGTGGACAAAGGACAGTCACGCATTGCACAGATGCTGCTGGAAGCGAAGGCCGATGCCAATGCGAAGACTGCCGATGGCATATCGCCCCTCCACTCTGCAATAGCCGCGCACGATGCCGATATAGTCAAACTCCTGCTGGAAAACAAAGCCGATCCCAACATAAAAAACTCCGTCGCTTTGACAGGACTGATGCTTGCGGCGGCAGAGGGGTACACCGACATCGTGAAACTGTTGCTGGAGTATAAAGCGGAGATCAATCCACAGAACCAGCAAGGGGTTGCGGCGCTGCATTTTGCCGCCCAAAACGGCTACACCGAGATCGTGAAACTGCTCCTCGCAAATAAGGCCGATGTGACCTTGAAAGCCACCAACGGCGCGACGGCTTTAAGGGCTGCCACCCGCAAAGGCCATGCCGACATTGTGGAACTGCTCAAACAGGCCGGAGCAAACGAGTAGAAAAGGCAACCGTGTTCTCTGTGCGCATAGATCGGAGAGTATCATGATTTCTCGTTACAGTCTCTGTCTCCTGTTGCTTGCTTATGTGATGCCGTCGTCTTCGGCGATGGCGCAGACCGCTCCGACCGTGCAGGGCCAGGATGCGCTCACGGCCCGGTTTGTTGAAGCCGCGCATTTAGGTCGTCTGGCGGAACTCAAAGCCCTGGTCGCCAAAGGCGTGAATGTCAATGCGAAGGACAGTCAGGGCGAAACCGCTTTGATTGCCGCTGCGGATACAGGCCATGACGATGCTGCCAGAATGCTGTTGGCCCTCAAAGCCATGGTCAACGCCCAGGATAACGCTGGAGCGACCGCGCTGATATTGGCGGCGCAAAACGGGCATGCCGGAATGATGAAACTGCTGCTGGACAACGGGGCCGACACGCAATCCAAAACCAACTCCGGCTCCACAGCCGTGATCCTTGCGGCGCAGAACGGATTCTCTGCTGTTGTAAAACTCTTACTGGACAGGAAGGCTCCTGTGGATACGCAGAACAACGAGGGCGTCACGGCCTTGATGATGGCCGCACAAAATGGGCACGGAGTGGCCGTCAAAATGCTGCTCGACAGCAAAGCCGATGTGGGGATAAAGGCCAATAACGGCATCACTGCCTTGATGACCGCGGCTGCGAAAGGCCAGGCCGAGACAGCAAAACTGCTGTTGTTGGGCAAAGCCGAGGTGGACGCACAGAACAAGGACGGCAAAACCGCGCTGCATTTTGCCTCGGAGAATGGGTATCCGGCTGTCGTTATGGCGCTGTTGGAGTACAAAGACGCTATCAATGGAAAGGACAGGAACGGGGCAACAGCCCTGATGAAAGCGGCCACATCGGGGCAGACAAAAGTCGTCCAACTCCTGCTGCAAAAAGGCGCAGACCTGACGATCAAAGAGAACTCAGGAGTTTTCAATGCCTTGATCGCCGCGGCGGCGGAGGGCCACACCGAGGTCGTTAGGTTGCTGCTGCAAAAGGGCGCGGATATCACGGTGACTAACGTTAAGGGCGGAACGGCCTTGATGGCGGCGGCCTTGGGCGATCATGCCGAAACAGTCAAATTGCTGCTGGAGAGCAAAGCGGAGGTCAACCAGAAAGGCGGTGACGACGTGACAGCGCTGCATTTCGCAGCGCTGTCGGGATATTTGAGCATCGTCAATCTGCTGCTACAGGCGGGGGCGGATGTCGCTCTGAAGGAAAGTCATGGCATGACGGCGCTGGAAGCGGCCGCTGCGAACGGTCATAGCGATGTGGTGAAATCGCTTTTGGATCACAAATCTGGCGTCAACGGCAAGAACAATGAGGGTGTTACGGCGTTGATGCTGGCGGCAGCGAACAATCGGCTTGCGGTTGTGAAACTGCTCCTGGGGAGTAATGCCGATACCAATGTACAGGCCAATGACGGTGTAACTGCGCTGATGGTCGCAGCCGGAAACGGTTATACCGAAATCGTGCGCCTCCTACTGGCGAACAAGGCTGATCCTAACCTCAAGACAAACGATGGCGCAACGGCATTGCTATATGCCACACAAGAAGGCCATTCTGATATTGCCGCCTTACTCAGACAGGCCGGAGCCAAAGAATAGAGGAGAACATACGCCGCTTGTGACGCTGTAGCTGAACCGACTGAGGATCGCGTTGTCAGAGGGTGCCGAGGAGTGCGCTTCCTTCGCCGCTGCACAGGTCGAACGGTTCGGAGTATAATGAGAGAGTAATTCACGGCTTGTACGGGAGCGTTAACATGGCAGAACATCATTCCGCGCCTGCTATAATCGAGTTGGGCGACAAAGCGCAAAAACTTTATGAACGTCTTCGGACGGGCGTGGAGACACCTGAGAACATCGGTCAAGTTTATCATTATGGATGTGGAGAGCGGCGACTACGAAATTGACGAACAGGGCATCGAGTCGTCTCATCGTTTGCAGGCCCGACATGCTGGTGAGGTTCTGTATGCGCTCCGTATCGGCTACAAAACGGCAGTCTCGTTTTGCGGTGGTCTTGTGCGGAGCCGCGAAGGCGGACAGGTGACTGTCCAGCGATCCAATTGACGTGGACTTCTGGAGAAGGGGCGAGGAATATGCCACACTCACGCATTAGCAGTGAAGAGATTGACCGGCGCGGTCGTGAACTCTATGAACACGCTATCCGCGGACAGGTGGAAATCACGGAAAATATCGGCAAACAGATCGTGATAGACATCGAAACCGGAGAATATGCAATAGACGAAAATGGCCTCAAGGCAAGTCGGCTTTTGATGGCGAAGCACCCGGACGCCGCTCTCTATGGTCTCCGTATCGGCTACAACGCGGTCTATACGATTGGCGGTGTATTGACGCCGACTTTACGACAATGAACGGCTATGTCTCACAACATCACGTCCTGCTCAATCTCCCTGTCCGTCTGCCAGACAACTCTTATCTGGAAATTGAGTGCGTTTTGGATACAGGTTTCACCGGCTATCTGACACTTCATGCGGAGGCGATAAGCGCCTTGAATCTCCCATTTATTCGCAGTATGCCTGCAACTCTGGCAGACAACAGCACGATACTGGTAGATGTCTATGCCGCTGCCATACGCTGGCAAGGCGAAGAGCGCGAAGAGGAAGTGCTGGCAACGGGCAAACGCCCACTGATTGGGACATTGCTTCTGGAGGGTAGCGAAATCTGCATACAGTTTTCTGAGGGCGGATCGGTTCGCCTGGAAGCAATATAGGTGTTCATGGCACTATTCTCTTCTTAAGCGTCAGGGAGTGCCGAGGAGAACGACGCCTTTTGCGGGCAGGGTCAGGGAGAGTTTGCTGCCCTGCTTTTTGAGGGTGAGGCCGCTGTGCAGCCAGTCGGTGAGGGGCAGAAAGCCGATCTGCGCGGCAGTCAGCATGACAGGCTGGGCAATCGTACTGCGATTGAAGAGGACGACGACGCGCTCATTGCCGAGGCTGCGGCGGAAGGCAAAGAGGCTCGTGCTGTTGTCGCTGAGAAGGGTGCGATAGTCGCCGCGCCGCAGGACGGGGTGCGCTTTGCGGAGGGCGAGCAGGCGTTTGTAGAAGCTGAGAACGGTCTTGTTCTGGACGGCGGGGTCCCAGGTCATGGTGCGGCGGTTGTCGGGGTCGCGCCCGCCTTCCAGCCCGACCTCATCCCCATAGTAGATGCAGGGGATACCGGGATAGGTCATCTGGAAGAGGACAGCCTGCCGTTCACGGTTCCAGTCGTTTTTGCAGCGGGTGCGAATCCGCTCGGTGTCGTGGCTGTCGAGGATATTGAACATCGTGCCGGTGGCGGCGGGCGGATAGTCGGAGCGGATGCGGGATAGGCTGCTGTCGAACTGTGTCGGAGTGAGTTTGTCCGTCACGAAGAAGTCGAGGACGGCCCCCCGGAATCGATAGTTCATGGCGGAATCGAACTGGTCGCCCTGCAGCCAGTCGTGCGCGTTGCCCCAGATCTCCCCGACCAGAAAGGCGTTCGGGTTTTCGTGCCGCACCGTCTGCCGGAACGACTGCCAGAACCGATGGTCTACCTCGTCCGCCGCATCCAGCCGCCAGCCATCAATCTGCGCGTCCCGAATCCAGCGCGTTCCTACCTCCAGCAGATAGGCGCGAGTGGCGGGATTGTTGACGTTCAGTTTCGGCATCCAGGGGATGCCGTACCAGCCGGTGTAGTTGGTCTGTCCGGCCTGTACATTCACCGGGAACGCCTGCACAAAGTACCAGTCCTTATAGGCCGACTTCTCCCCATCCGTCTCCAGACTCTTGAACCCCGCGAAATCCACCCCGGTATGATTGAACACGCCATCGAGCAGGATGTGGTTGCCGTGCAGGTGCAGGCAGGCCGTGAGGGCTTTGAGGTCGGCGGTCGTGCCAAAATGCGGGTCTATCTGATGGTAGTCGCTCGTATCGTAGCCATGACTGCTGCGAGCGGTGAAGATCGGCGTAAGGTAGAGGGCATTGATTCCCAGGTCTTGCAGATAGGGCAGGTGCGCCAGAATGCCTTTGATATCCCCTCCCATGCGCTTCGAGGAGGAGGGCGGCCCGCCCCAGGGCAGGGCATCCGGCGGATTGTTGGTCTTATCTCCGTCCGCGAACCGATCCGGGAAAATCTGGTAGAAGACCGCGTCATGCACCCAATCCGGGACTTCAAACGGCGGATACAGCGCCGTGTCCAGCGTGAACCAGTGCAGGGATTCGTTGGCGGGCAGCAGGTTGTCGCGGGAATCGTAGAGCTGCGTAACAGCGCCGTCCTCCAACTGGAACGCGTAGAGGAGCGGGCCGGAGCCTTTCAGCGTGACCGTGCCGCGCCAGTAGTCGAACAGCGCATCGCTGCCATCCCGCACCATCAGAGGGTGACCGCCCGGAACCGGACTCCCCGTCCGCTGCACCAGCCGACAGGAACGCACGTCGTCCCGCCGTGTCCGCAGGATCAGCGCGATATGGGCCTTATCTACCCGCTGCACATACCCGGCAGACGCCTCGTGCCGCACTCCTGCGGCGGTAATCTTCCCGTCTCCTGCCACGCCCGGCAGGGTCTCATACGCAGTGGGCTTCACCACCAGCAGCGAGTTGAGGTTGCCGCTGCCATCGTCCTGTACAGGGGCGTTCGGGTCGGTCTGCCAGCGTTTGCCGTTTATGACGAACTTGTAGGGATAGATTCCGGGCGCGAAGGGCAACGTAATCGTCCATGTCACCCGGTCAGCCTCCGGGTGCATCGGGTTCGCAGTGGCGTTCCAGCCATTGAAAATGCCCGCGACAGCGACCGAATGGGGGCTGCCTGTCGCGACGAAATGGAGCGTCACCGAATGCTCTTCCGCCTCCCGCATCGCCGCCGGAGCGACCGACGGCCTCGTCTGCCCGGCACAGGAGAGCGTCCATCCGAGCAGAAGCACGATAACAGAAACCGAAGTGCCGAGAAGAGAGCGTATCATGATGGTTCTCCCCGCCCTGGGCCTTCGCCGAAAGGGGATTGTCTCGCCGAGATTGCGCCGTCGAATTTGCGCGACAGTGTTTGCGCCATCGCCAGTAGGTTTGCGCCGGAGTGAATTCCTGCGCTGGAAAAAGCAAGTGGCCGCTTCGCGGGCACGGTGTTCATAAGGCGAAATGTCGCGGGTAGTCCGATAGGGAAAGCAAAGGGGTGACACCCCTCGCTACGCGGCTTCGCCGGATCGTCCTTCGGACGAGACACGGTGCGACAAGGTTTGTTGAGCGCGATGAGTGGCCCTCACACCATAGGCGTTTCCGAAGGAAACTGGGCCGAAGGTCACATAGCGGGGACTTCAGTCCGTCGCGACCTCCCTACACAAACGATGTTTGCAGCCCACCCTCCACCTGCCAATTCGAGGTGCCTGCGAAGCAGCCACTTGCTTTTTCCAGCGCAGGAATTCACTCCGGCGCAAACCTATTAGCGATGGCGAAACCCCTCGGGTAAGAGAACCATCCCAGAGCTTTTCGCGCCAACAATGCATTCCAGCGCAATCTCGGCGGCGCAAACCCATTCCGGAGAAGGCACAGGGTTGGCAGGCAATCCTCATACGGCACATATACAATATAGACAAGGATTGCGGCGGACGCTGGCGAATGGTAGAATCACCAGGAGGAGCGCCATGAAAACTCAACTCGTTCTCTATACGGCAGGCTACCGGGATGCCGAGACGGACCGCCGTCTGCCACCAGAGCAGTTTTATAGATCCCTGCCGCCGGAAGCCGTGACCGTGGACCTGCGTTCGCATCCTTATAGCCCGTTTGCACCCGACTACACGGGCAGTGGCGTCGCGCTGGCAGTCGCGCACTGGAAGCCGGGTATTAAAGCATTCTACCACGTTCGCGAACTCGGCAACACGCATCGTGGCACGGATGGAAAGCGTCTCAGTCCGCCTCTCTATGTGGATGTGGAGGCCGGTTTCGCCCGACTGGAGACGATTTTGCGAGAACACGGCAGCGTAGTCATGTTCTGCGCCTGTTCCTATGCCACTCATAACAGCGCGACGCATCGCTGTCACCGCTTCTTCATTGCCGACACGATGGCGACCCGAATGCCCGAAGTGCGTATCCTCCACCTGGAAGCGCAGGATGAGGCGGAAAGCTGAGAATAAGCGATTTACCGCATCCGAATTGCTTGATAATGGGACAGACATGTTTAGAGTTGGTAGGACTACATTATCCGGTGAAAACGTGTTTGCCTCCCTCTTGAAGTCGAGACCCTTCTGCAACCGCTAATTTGGACTTGCGACCACGTTTCTTTTTCGGCACAAAAGGCGGCGGAGCGAACCGATATGAGAGAAGTTC
>JBBRLP010000090.1:0-22900 GCA_038231295.1 Chthonomonadales bacterium | reverse complement strand
CCACGGCTGGCATTGGGGGCAGGGCCTTGCTCGGCGGCTAAAGCCTCCCCGTTGATTTTCTGCTGTATACGCCGCCAGCGCCGCTACGCGGGAGCCACGGCCCCCGCTTCGCCGCTGCCGGCTGCCGGGGATTGGTCGGAGCCTTCCATTATTCGGCAGTCTCCTTGATCGCACCGGACGAAGAGACCCCGGTGATGTTCTCGCCGACCGCATAGCGCACAAAGCGCTTAACCGAGACGCCGTTCTCTTTCAGCACCTGCGCCACGCTCTTCTTGGGTTCGCGCAGCCACGCCTGATCCACAAGGCAGTTCTCCTCATAGAACTTGCGGACGCGGCCCTCGACGATCTTGGGCATCGCGGCTTCCGGCTTGCCTTCGTTTATCGCGGTCTCACGGGCGATGTTCTGCTCGCTCTCCAGAACGGAAGCAGGAACCTCTTCGCGGGTCAGGTAGCGTGGGGTGGTCGCGGCGATCTGCATCGCGACTTCGCGGCCCAGGCTCTGCACGGCTTCGCTCTGCGCGGCTTCCGGCGAACCCGTTTCCAGTTCGACCAGAACCCCGATTTTGTCGTTGGCGGGAACATGCACGTAGCCTGCCAGAGCGCCGTTAGCGTCCGTGGAGATGAACGCGAAACGCTTGAAGACAATGCTCTCGCGCAGTTTCGTGAAGACGGTATTGATGCGCTCGCCGACGGTCGTGCCGGGCTGTGCAATCGACTCCTGGGTCATCACGGTTTCGACGCTGTGGCCTTTGGTGCGGGCGACCTGCTCGGCGATCTCTTTCGCCAGCGACTTGAAGTCCTCGCTGCGGGCAACAAAGTCGGTCTCGGAGTTGAGTTCGACGATGGCGGCGTCCTGCTTGTCCACCACCACGACCGCAATCACGCCCTCACCGGCAACGCGCTCGCCGCGATCCTGCGCCTTATTGCCCATCTTGACGCGAATGTAAGCAATCGCCTTGTCGAAGTCGGCGTCCGATTCCTTGAGAGCCTCTTTGCAGAGCATCATTGCTGCGCCGGTGCGCTCCCGCAACTCCATGACCATTTTGGCGGTTATCTCTGCCATTCTCTTCTCTTCCTCGCTCCGAAAATTTGCATGATGCGTTTCAAGTGACAATCTGTCCCCGACGAAAGTTGCACGACCTACCCTGGAGTGGCCCTCATCCCCCCAACCCCCGTTCTCCCGGTCGGTCGCAAGCTCCCTGGGAGAAGGGGGCAATCTGTCTCGCTAAACTCCTACTGCTCTCCTTGCCTGAGAGGGATAGGCTGGTTGCCGCCCCCTTACTTTTCAGTCACCAATGCGACTCTCGCATTTGCCCCTCTCCCAGGGAGCTTGCGACCGCCCGGGAGAGGGGTTGGGGTGAGGGCCTCCCCGCAAGCGATCAGGCGCGTAGCGAGGGGTGTCAACCCCTTGCCACTCTTACCCTTCGACGGTGGCGAGGGGAACGAGTTCTTCCTCGGCTCCCATGCGCGAGTATTCGTCTTCGACACCGGGCGCCAGGACGAAGTCGTCGCCCGGAACGCCGCCAGGCGCTACTCCCGGCACGGACAGGGTCGTTTCCGGCGTCAGGATAGCGTCTGCATCCGGCTTGTCGAGGGCTTCGCGCTCTTCCGGCGGCAGGGCGGCGATGCGGGCCTCTTCCTCGGCATCCCATTCGGACTGCTTAATCTCGGAGATGGCGTCCGCGATCTTACCGGCAATCAGTTTGATGGCGCGGATGGCGTCGTCGTTGCCGGGAATCACGTAGTCCACTTCGTCGGGGTCGCAGTTAGTATCCACGAGGGCGACGATGGGGATCTCCAGGCGGCGGGCCTCGGCGATGGCAAGATGCTCTTTTTTGAGGTCAATGACGACCAGGCAATCGGGCAGGGTGGGCATGGTCTTGATGCCGCCGAGGTACCGCTCCAGTTTATCGCGCTCTTCGTTGATGATCGCGGCCTCTTTTTTGGTGAGGCGGGCCAGGGTGCCGTCGGCATCCATCTGGTTGAGTTCGGCCAGACGCTTCACACGGTCGCGAATGGTGCGGAAGTTGGTGAGCATCCCGCCGAGCCAGCGCTGATTGATGTAGTACTGACGGCAGCGGACAGCGGACTCCTGAATGGCGTCCTGCGCCTGCTTTTTGGTGCCGACGAACAGCACCTTGCCGCCGCCTGCTACCACTTCCTGCACAAACTTCTGGGCCTCATCGAAGAGTTTCAGGGTCTGGTGCAGATCAATGATGTAGATGCCGTTGCGAGCGCCGTAGATGTAGCGTTTCATCTTGGGGTTCCAGCGGCGTGTCTGATGACCGAAGTGGACTCCCGCTTCGAGGAGTTCTTTCATGCTAAGCGATGCCAATAGTTTTTCCTCCGGGTTGCGACACATCTTGCGCCTTGGGCGCAGCGGATGTGTTCCTCCTGACGTGTCGGTGTCGGCGGTGCGGGGAGATTTCCCCGGACCCGTTCGCCGGGACAGGCGTCAGTGTGAGGTTCGGCGCGGCGTAGTGTAATGAGTTGCCGCGTCGTTGTGTCGTCAAGACACGCAAACCGAGCTAGTGTACCTCATTCGCGCCCCAAAAAACAAGGTGAACGGTCAGAGGGAACGGTTCCGACGTGTGTGCGTGATTTTCGGCGTGTCCGACGGACCGGATATGGCGTCAGACGATTTCGATCTTCAGCAGGCTGTCCACCATGCGGAGCAGTTCCGTTCGGTTGATGGGCTTGCTCAGAATGGCGTCGGGTGGATCGGGAACCTGATGGGTCTGAAGCAGGGTCTCGCCCCATCCGGTGAGGAGCAGCACCGGCAGACGGGAATGCCGCACCCGCACCTCCGCGAGAAGCTGAAGTCCGTTCATGCCCGGCATCCCATGATCGGTGAGCAGCAGATCCACTCTCTCGCCGCCTGCGAGGAAATCTAGCG
Organism: Chthonomonadales bacterium; assembly: GCA_038231295.1. Classification (GTDB taxonomy): domain Bacteria; phylum Armatimonadota; class Chthonomonadetes; order Chthonomonadales; family Chthonomonadaceae; genus JANXLO01. The sequence continues at coordinate 20,004 of JBBRLP010000090.1, read as the reverse complement.
CCTCCCTGGCGCTGTGTACGACCTTGACCTGATAGCCTTCCCGGTGCAGTAGCGCGGAGATCAGGCTGGCGATGAACGGCTCGTCGTCCACAATCAACAGGGAGGCTTCGGGAACGGAGGGCGGGGTGAGCAGATCGGCGGGCTGATGCGGCTGATAGTTGCCCTCTCCGACCGGCAGGCTCACCACGAAGCGCGTCCCCTGACCCGGTGCGCTGGAGACTCGAATGCTGCCTCCGTGCCGCTGAACGATGCTCCAGGAGACGGAGAGGCCGAGGCCCGTGCCTTCGACGCCGCGTGTGGTGAAGAACGGGTCGAAAATCCGCGCCAGCACCTCTTCGGTCATGCCGACGCCGCTGTCCGCGAGTTCGATCTCGACAAAACCGTTTTCTACGGTGCGCGTGGAGAAATGCAGGGAACCGCCTCCCGGCATGGCGTTCAGAGCGTTGTAGGTGAGGTTCACGAGGACTTCCCGCAGGCTGCTCGGTTCGGCAAGCAGCAGCGGAACCGGCTGGAGGTTCACCTGAACGTCGTAGGTATGACCTTCGCGCTGGGCCGCATCCCGCCAGCGGGGTCGGGTCATCTCCACGACATCTTCGACAAGACGATTGACATCCGTCGGATGCCCTTCGGACACGGCCTTCTGCCGTGCAAAACGCTGGAGACGGCGCACGGTGCTGGAGGCATCCTCCGCCGCCTGGATGATGATCCGCAGATGCTGCTCGACCGCCTCCGGTTCGTCCATGCTCTCCTGCGCGAGTTCTGCATAGCCAAGGATGGACTGGAGGGCATTGTTGAAGTCGTGCGCGACGCCGCTGGCGAGTTCTCCTATAGCCCGCAGTTTCTCGACTTGCACCATCTGCGTCTGCGCGGCGCGAAGCTGCGTCAGAGCGTCCTCCGCCCGCTGACGGGCGTTCTGGGCGGTGCGGCCTGCGCTGGTGAGCAGTCGTTCGGTCATGACGACTTCGCTCGTCTCCCGCACGATCAGCAGCAGATGGGTGGGCGGCAGACACGCTTCCAGCCTCTGTAGATTCCAGTCCCAGTAGGTGATATTGCGGGTCGTCTGGTCTACAAACTGCAACCGGGCGGGCGACAGGGACTGGTGGGACGGGGCAGGGCGGCGGAAATGCGTCAGGGCGAGGTTCCAGTCTGAAGTCGTCAGGGAGGGCAGATACTGCGGGGGCAGCAGCCCGACAGCGGAAGTGACCCCGACCTCCTTTTGCAGCATTTCCTGGAGGCAGACGTTGGCCCAGAGGGTGTCGCCTGTCCGCGCATCGAGGAGGGCGATACCAAAGGGCAGGCTTTCCAGCATCTGTCGCCACAGCGGGTCGGTCGTCTCCGGCGTGACGACCGCGTTGGGGACAGGCAGGACGGGAAACTTCCGGGGCGGGATTGGAGTTTCCTCACCAATAGGGGGATTTTCTGGCGTCATGGCAGTTCAGTTCGTCTCCTTCAGGGGAGCAGATGCGTTCCATTCCTATTTTACCGGAATTTGCCCCCAAATAGTATATCGAAAGTAGCAGAACGAAAAGGCAGACTCGTTATAGCGCACAATTGACCCGCCGTCAAATTTCTGTTATACTCTGCATGGAGGTTAACCCGCATGGTCAAGGTGCCGCGTACTCGTCGTGCTGTTCCGCTGCCGCCCAATCGTCGCACACAGGACATCTGTGGCCTCGCGCTCTTCTTTCTGGGAGCGGCGGGGCTGGTCTCCCTGTGTTCGAATCAACCCCATTTTATTCCCAGCCTCGTCAACGATTTCCTCCGCCTGATTGCCGGGTCCGGCTCCTACGCTATTCCTATATTGATGATGTTCGCCGGGGCAATGTTCCTGCTTGGTTACGAACGTCTCAATCTCACGCACTCTTCTTATGGCTCCTTGCTGCTTTTTCTGGTCTTTGTGACGGCGCGGCACCTGACGCAGACCCCCGACCCCTCTCATTGGGAGGGAGAACGGGTACGGGAGGCGGGCGGTGTCGTGGGCTGGCTGTTTGGGGCGCCGCTCTTCGCGCTGGTCGGCGCAACGATCAGCGCTCTGTTCCTCATTACGGTCGCAGTTGTGGCGGTGGTGCTGCTGGTGGATCAGCCGTTCATCGAGATTGTGCGGCGGCTTCATGCCCGTAGCCGGGCAGGGGCGTCGGCCCTGCAGCGCGTAGGACTCATTCCTTCGCGGGAGCGGGATACGGCCCTGGCGGATACCGGACGTGTGCGCTCGGTCAGCCGCGCTCTGCCCGTTCCGACAGAGCCGGATACGGACCGCGCTCAGCGGGCCGCGCAGGTAGCGGATCGTGCGCTGGCTCCCTCCCGCAGGGCCGCACAGACCACACTGGACTTGCCCGAACCGGAGGAGGCAGAGGCGACAGACCTGGAGGAGGCGACGACGGCCAACAAACTGTTCCGTATGTTCGCCCTGACCCGCAACTGGCGCAACAGCAACGGCGAGATTGAGACGGAGCCGGAGAAGCCCTTCGACGAAACGGCGCATCTGCCTCGTCAGGCCGCGCCCCCGGAAGAGCCAATAGGGACTCCGCCTCCCGCGAAACGAAACGTTCGGACGCCTGCCAGAGAGACCGCCGCTGCCCCGGAAACCGCGCCGGACGCCGCTCCTCCCGTTCTCATCACCCCGCCGCTGCCCGTACAGAAGTTCGTGCTGCCCCCGCTGACCCTGCTGAAAGATTCGCCGCTGGCGGTCTCGAAGCGGTCGCAGTCGGAACTGACAGACCGCATTCAGACGATTGAGAAGACGCTGGAACAGTTCAATATCGGCGCGAATGTGGTGGAGGTGGCGAGCGGGCCGAGCGTGACCCGCTACGAGATCCAGCTTGCGCCGGGCATCAAAGTGAGCAAGATCGTGAGCCTCGCCGACAACCTGGCGATGAGTCTGGCGGCGATTGACGTGCGCGTGGAGGCCCCTATTCCCGGCAAGTCGGCTATCGGGCTGGAAGTGCCGAACGTGACGCCGGTGATGGTGAGCCTGCGCGAGTGTCTGGATCAGGACGAGTTCAAAAACGCCACGTCGCAGTTGACGGTCGCGCTCGGCAAGGACGTGTCCGGTCAGTACCGCTATGCCGACCTGACGCGAATGCCGCACCTGCTGATTGGCGGCTCGACGAACAGCGGCAAGTCGGTCTGCCTGAACGTGCTGATCGCGAGCCTGGTCTATCGCAACTCGCCCCGCGAAGTCCAGATGCTGATGATTGACCCCAAGCGCGTGGAACTGAGCCTCTGGAAAGACATTCCGCACCTGATGCACCCGGTCGTGACGGACGTGAAGCAGGCGTCGGGCGTCTTTCGGGCGGCTCTGAAGGAGATGGATCGCCGCTACGACCTGTTCGCCGCGCTCGGAACCCGCAATATTGATGGCTACAATACGAAAGTCTCCGAAGCCGATAAACTCCCCTATCTGGTGTTGATCGTGGACGAACTGGCCGACCTGATGATGCAGCAGGGGCCGGAGATCGAGACGAGTATCTGCCGACTGGCGCAGTTGGCGCGTGCGACGGGCATTCACCTTGTCATCGCGACGCAACGTCCCTCGGTGGACATCATCACCGGCACGATTAAGGCCAACATCTCCTCGCGCATCGCCTTCGCGGTCGCCTCGCAGGTGGACAGCCGCACCATTCTGGACATGACGGGCGCAGACCGACTGATCGGTCGCGGCGATATGCTCTTCATGCCGATTGATGCCGCCAAACCCCTGCGTATTCAGGGCTGCTATCTAAGCGAATCGGAGACGAACTCACTGGTCGAATACCTGAAAGAGCAGGGCAAGCCGAACTACACCATCGCGGTCGCGGAGAGCGGCGGCAGCGGAGCGTCTGCGGGTGGGCCGGGCGAGGCTCCCGACGACGTGGACGACGCCTTCTTTGAGCAGGCGGTGCGCCTTGTCGTCAACAACGGTCAAGCCTCCACCTCCATGCTCCAGAGGCGTTTCCGCATCGGCTACACCCGCGCCGCCCGCATCGTCGAAATGATGGAGGAGAAGGGCATTGTCGGCGCTCTCAACGGCGCGAAGCCCCGCGAAATCCTCGCCAGCAAAGACGAAATCGAGCAGATGTTCCGCCCCGGCGGCTCCCTCCCCAGCATAGACGCCTATGAGGATGAGGGAGAGTAGGCTCCAGCTCCGTTCACAATTTGGGAGGACCTGTTGGCTGCGACTATTCGCGCAGGAAGTCTATCGGAGGAGCAGATCGCCTTCTACCATGTGGAGGGCTATCTTGTTCTGCCGGAACTGCTCTCTGCGGCGGAGATGCAGCCGGTGCGGGCGGCGATGATGGAGAAGGTGGACGAGATTGCCGCCGATTTAGTCGCTGCCGGACTGGTGCCGCACGGATTTGTTGAGGAGCCATTCGAGACGCGGCTGGCACACCTCTTTGAGAACCTTTCGGACACTGAGTTTTTGAAGTACGGGCGGAGTTGGCGCGAACGTCGGCCCGGTTACTACCATTTTCAGCGCAACGCAAAAATCCTGGATGCGGTCGAATCGCTGATTGGCGGGGAGATTTTCGCCAATCCGGTCTACAATGTCCGTCCGAAGGTTCCCCGCGTGGCGGCGGGCGCGGTCCCCTGGCATCAGGACAAGTCGTACTGGCCGGGAGCGAGCGCGAACCCTGTCATCACCGCATGGATACCGCTCGTAGATGCCACCGAAGAGAACGGCTGTCTGCATATCTGGCCCCGCACCCACCGCTCCGAAGTTCTCTCCTATCACGCCGAACAGCAGACCGGGACGGGCTATCTGGAGATTGACGCGCCGCATCTGAAGTCCATTCGTGCGGTGGCCCTGCCCCTGGCCGCAGGCGGCGCGATTCTCTTCAACGACCGCTGCATCCACATGTCCACCCCCAACCACTCCCTGCAGGTGCGCTGGAGCGTAGACCTGCGCTATCAGTCCACCGACCAGGACCCCATGCACCAGTACGGCGCGGGGTTCCTGGCACGCAGCCACGCGTATCCCCAACGAGTCGCCACCCTGGAAGACTGGCTGGCAGGCCGTCCCGAACATCTGCTCCCGGCGGAGTGCGGAACAGCCTCCTCACTGCACAGGTAAAGAGGGCAGTACGCCCGGCGGAGGCCGCTATGTCAGGCGGAAGAGAGAAGTACGCAGACCTTGTGCGACGCTGTTCACGCGGTGGCAGGGAAGAACGAAGCGCTGCTCTCAAGGAGATCAGGGCGCTCTCGGACGACGGTCTGCTGGAACTCCTGACGGCCTATTCCCGGCCTTCCCACGCCTCTGCCTGGAGATGGGGCATCCCCCTGTTTCGGGCCGCGCCCTACGTCTTCTTTCTGACGGCCTGTGTGTTTGTGCTGGGCAGTCTGTTGCCCACGCCGATCTACAGCCCCGCCTGCCTAGTGATGCTGTGTCTGTTACTGCCGGTTGTGGTGGCGAGAACCCTTGTCTCTTCTGCGACGCTGCGAAGAGGGATGGCTGCGTTGCTTCGTCGGATACTGCGACAGCGCGAACCTCTGGAACTTCCGGTACTGACCCTGCTGGAAGGGCGCACCGATAGACGCCTGCTCCCCTTTCTGCTGGCGGAGTTAGGCCGGGAGGTCGCTCTCTACGACCGCGAACGAGATGGATCGGATAGGATGCCTGCGAACCTCTTCATGGGAGACCCCGGCCTTACAGGTCGCTCACCCGGCCACCATTCCGCCGAAGCGCTGAACCGAGATCGTTTGCTCCGCGAACGTTTCGCCAAAATGCTGCTTGCGCTCCTGCCGCGAAGGGGAGATGACGCAACACACCACCTTTCCGCCGAGGCGTGTACGGCGCTTTTGCTTCCCCTGCGAATGCCCGATGCGAACGTCGAACTGACGCTCTGCCTCCTTCAGACACTTGGAGCCACAGGCAGCGCCAACGCTGTCCGTATCCTGAAACGCCTGATACGTGAAGACCACTGGTATGTCGGCAGTGATCGGGTGGAATCTGCCGCCCGCGAGGCGCTGGCCGCTCTGGAACAACGTCTCCATCACACGCAACAGAAAAAGACGCTGTTACGCGCCGGTTCGCCGCAGGAAGACGCTCCGCAGACCCTCCTCCGTTCCACGCCATCCGCTGTTCCCGCAGACTCGCCGGTATATTGCTTCGGCCTGCTATGCGCGAGCCGCCGTCCTCTCAGGACTAGGGGAGTGGGTTCAGGAATTCACCGTTTTCTTGCTGTCTGGGAGGTATTCCGGCGGTTGAAATCCCCCGGCAGGAAAAAGCAAACGTTTTTCAGACGGAAATGCAGAATGTTCCCAGTTGATTTACCGTCCCATAGTCTCGCCGGAGTGAACTCCTGCGCTGGAAAAACCAAGTGGCCGCTTCGCGGGCACCAGGAAGCGGCAGATTGAGGATTGGCCGAGAAGCATCACCGGCTATGGGGCCGCGCCGGAGTGAACTCTCCCAGGTGACCGTCTATTTGTCCGAACCATGATTCGTCGGATGAGAGGATTGGCATGATTGCAGTCCGCAAGCCTTCCCCTTCCCGTTCAAAGTTCTTGTCTGCACACGCTTTTCGGTGCAACGAGAAACCGGGCAGCCTAAAATCATGCTAATCCCATAATCCGACGAATCCAGGTTCAGACAAAAGCCACTCGCCTTCAGACAATCTGTGCCCGCGAAGCGGCCACCTGCTTTTTCCAGCGCAGGAGTTCACTCCGGCGAAAACTCACGAACGGGAAACTAGCTCTTGGCCTCTTGCTGCCGTGGGCTTCAATCTCCGACCAAACTGCTCGCCCTGACCTCTGTTTCACAGTTGACGGCAAAGACGTTGGCGGTTATAATGGGAGCGACAGTTCTTGTCGGCAACTCCTGAGACATCGTCCGGCACTGCTTCGCTTTTTCAGGGAACTCCCGTGAACACTATTGTCGTTGCAAAGCGCGAAAGGCCGATCTCTCCGCCCATCAAAGGCGGGCTGATTGTGCTGCTTTTTTTTCTGATGCTGCTCTATTTTCCGCTCTGTCTGCTGGCCCTGCTGGTGGTGGGAGCGGTGATGGGAGTGGATGTTTTGCTGCTGCTGGTCATGCTGCGGCTCTTTCGGCCCGACGCCGCGCTCCCGCCCATGCGCCGGATGTGGCGGCTGGCGCGAGTGATTGTCTCCACCTTTCGCACACCCCGCGAAGGCGCGAAATATCATATTGCGTTAACCGAGACCGAAGCGCCTCATCTCTTCGCTACCGTGCGGGAGTGTGCGCGGCGAGTCGGCTGCGCGGTTCCCGATTCGATTGTGCTGGAGATGACCTCCGGGGCCTGGGTACGGCTGGAAGGCTACCGCTCCGGGCGTGGCAAAAGCACTCTCGGCCTCGGCTTCAACCTGCTCACCGGGCTGGGACAGCAGGAGATCGAAGCGATCATGCTGCACGAGATGGCCCACGCCCTGCTCGTGCAGCGCGGAGCCACGAAGATCGCCATGCACGGCGTCTCGCGTTTTATCCGGCTGATGCGGGAACTGCGCGAACTGCTGGAAGAGGAACAGCCCGCGAAAAACGAGGTCTGGAGCCATTTCTGGACCGCACAACTGCTAGCGCGAACCGCTGCCATGATCGCCGCTGCTGGGGCCAGAATGTACGCCCTCTACTCCCGGCAGGATGAGTTCGACGCTGACCGCACTTCGGCGGAACTCTGTGGCGGCAACACGTTCGGGGAAGCCCTGCTCAAAAGCGCCATCCTCGACAGCAAAGCCGCCGAGTTCGCCTGGCACGACAGTGTGATGCAGAGCCAGCGCGAAGGCAGCTACACCGAATGGCTGCGGGGCAAGCTTCGCATTCAGGACGAAAGAGAACTGGCGAAACTGCGTCGGGAGGCTATAGACGCCGACCGCCGCTCCCACTACAGTTTCCACCCGACTATGGAAGATCGTATCGCGCAGGTCAGCGAAGAGGCGTCCGGCAGACCGTTCGTCGTCTCCTTCGCGCAGACCGCGCCCGTCCCGTGGTTCCGTGACCCCGATGCGACCGCAGAACGCCTGTTCGCGTTCATCGAACGCGCCATCATGGCCGAAGAACGCGAAGACAGCGAAAACCTCAGCCGCCTGGAGCGCAAACGCCGTATCCGACGCGGGGCGAACACGATGGAAGCCATCGGCCTGATCCTCGCTATTGTCGGCGTCTGCGGTCTGCTCTATACCCTCTACATAGATTGGAGCCTCGAGCCGAAAGTCTCGCTGCTGTCGAAGGCGTTTAGCGGCGCTCTGATCCTCATCGGAATCGCTCTTTACCGTCTTGGAGCGCCGCCGGAACCGGAGATGCTACCTATTCCCGAATACTCTGTTTTCGAGGACTCGCTGGAAAAGGTCTGGTCGGCGGGCAGCAGCTATGGGCCGATGCTGCAATCGCCACTGCCTTCGACGGGCGGGCCTGCCGCCTCCGCCGGACGTTCAGAACGGCTTCAGTACTGGACAGAACGCGGACAGTTCTCCCTACAGCGGTGCGACTATACCGGGGCGCTGTCGTGCGGGCTTCAGGCGCTGGAAGCCAACCGAACCAATATGGAGGGAATGCTGCTCGCGGGCGTAGCTTACAACTGTCTCGGGCAGGAAGCGACAGGAGACCGTCTGCTCGGTCTGGTCGTCAATGTCCATCCGCGCAGCGCCGCCGTGCGCTGGGCGCTCGCCTGGGCGTGTCTCGCCACCGGCAACTGGACGCCCGCCGAAGCCTATATGCTCGCGGTTGTGGACAAGTCGCCGGAAAACCCGACCCTGCTGGCCGCGCTCGCCCTGGCGCAGTCGCAGCGCGGCAACCTGCGGCAGGCTATCGAGAATATGCGCCGGGCCGTGGCGCGGGAACCGCAGTCCATGCGTCTGCGTCTGCGCCTTGTTCAGTATCTGCTCATGGCGGGCAAGGCGCGGGACGCACTGCCTGAAATCGAGGCTGTCGAGAAGTTCCCGAACGCGCAGACCGACCGGGATGTCCAGCTTTCGCTCATTCGTCTGCACCTGATGCTGAATCACCGGGAACAGGCCGACACACAGGCGAAGATCACCATGATGCAGCACCCGGAGCCGCAGACCTTCTTCCGGCTTGGCACCTCCTACGCGATGACCGACCATTATGAGGCCGCCGCGACGCATTTTCATCATGCCACCGCGAACGCGCTCTTTCCGATGGCCTGGGTGCAGCTAGGCTTCCTGCACCAGAAGGCCGATAGGAAACTGGAGGCCCGTGCCTGCTTCCTTGGCGCGGTCAATCTGTTTCATCCGGTCGCCGCGAAAGCCGAAGATCAGTTCGAGGCGCTTTCCGCGACGCTGGCAGGAGTGCGTTCCCTGCGCGAGCCTTCGCCGACCCTGTTTCTGTGGGAAGTCGCGCTGGATGTGCGCCAACTGCCCGCCTTCAAAATGGCGGAGTTTCTGCTGCTCATTCTCGCTCCGAACCGCAACAGTGCGGTCGGCTATGCGGGTGAAATCTTTGCCGCAATGCACCCCGGCGGTCCGCACATTGAGGCCGTCCTGCGCCACGCCGTGAGAGCCGACATAGAGCCGCCGGACAGCGCGACTGAGCCCGGCATCGTGGACTGGCGCGGAAGGAGATAGACTATGCTTGCGCGACGCAATCGCGTTCCCACCGCCCGCATCGAACCCGATCAGACGGTCGTCGTCTACGGAGACCATATCACGCTGGGCCAACTGCTGAAAGTGGCGGGCATCATCGGCACCGGCGGCGAGGCAAAGTTCTACCTGGCCGAAACCGTCGTTATGGTGAACGGCGAACCGGAACAGCGGCGCGGGCGCAAACTACGCCCCGGCGACCGCATTCAGGCCCCCGGAGCCGTTCCTGTTCGCCTCATCGCCCCGGATTCTGAGTCGGAAGTCACCCCAACGAACGAGTAGAAGCCGAATCTGTGTACGTAAAGTGCGTGAAGCATTTCCGCATAGGGGCGCATCCCTGCCCCCGTAGCGCCGTTCCTGTGTGAGGAAAGACCGAACAGAAAAGCGGCGCCGTTTGACCGCCGCAAAGGATACATATTGTGACGTTTACGCGAAGCTGGTTATGGCTGTTTGCGCTGGGAGCCGCGCCTCTGCTGCTCACGGGCCTCCTGCCGAACTTTCTGGCGGTGGCGCTGGGCTGGTATGTCCTGCTGGTAGGGCTGGCGCTGGCAGACTGGATGCTGCTGCCCGACCTGGAGAAGACGCTCTCCGCCGAGCGCGTCGTCGAGGACAAACTCTCGCTCGGCGTCTTCAATCCGGTGGAGGTGCGGATTCGCAACGGCAGCGCGATTCCGCTGACTCTGGAACTGCACGACTCGCCGCCCGAACGAATGCCGAACGATCTGGACGAACAGCCGTTCCGCTTCACGGTCGCCGCAAATGCCCGCCACGCCGCTGTCTATCACCTCACGCCGCACGAGCGTGGCGACTACCGTTTTGGGAATATCCATCTGCGGGTGCGGGGACGGCTGGGCATGGTGCAGCGGCAGATGCAGGTTCCGTTACCGCAGGAAGTCAAGGTCTATCCGAACGTGCTGGAGACGGCGAAGTTCAACCTGATGGCGCGGCGCGGGCGTTTGCAGCAGATGGGGATACGTCGGGCGCGATTGCAGGGCGCCGGACGCGAATTCGAGAGTCTGCGCGACTATATGCCCGACGACGAACTGCGGCGGATTGACTGGAAGGCAACAGCCCGGCGCGGCAAACTGGTAGCGCGGCAGTATGAGGTCGAGAAGTCACAGTGCATTATGCTGGTGCTGGACGTGGGGCGCACGATGCTTGCAGAGATTGACGGCATCCAGAAACTGGACTACGCCATCAACGCCGCCCTGCTGCTGGCCTATGTCGCCGCGCTCGCCGATGACAGGGTGGGGCTGCTGGTCTTCGCCGATACCGTGCAGGCGTATCTTCCCCCGAAAAAGGGCAAGGCTCAGGTCTACGCCATTCTCGAAGCCCTCTACAACGCGAAAGCCACCCTGGCCGAGCCGGACTACCGGGGAGCGCTCTCCTACCTTCAGGCCCGATGGCGCAAACGTTCGCTCATGGTCTGTTTTACGGACCTCTGGGACCCGGACTCGTCCCGTGTCACCATCACCGAACTCGCCGCCTTGCAGCCCCGGCATCTGGTGGCTGCCGTTACGCTGCTCGATACGAAAGTGCTGCGGGCATCGGAACAGGAGAGCGTCAGCGCGGAAGCGGTCTACAATCGCGCCGTCGCCGCGCACGTTCTGGAGGACAGGCAGCGGGCGACCGGAGAACTGACACGGCGGGGAGTCCTTGTGGTGGACTCGCCCGCCGAGAAACTCTCCGCCGATCTGGTGAACCGCTACCTGGAAGTAAAAGAGCGGATGATGCTATAGAGTATTGTCGAGTTGGCGGCGCTGAATCACCTGCATGACGGCGTCGGCAACCTCTTTCGCGAGGGCCGGGACGGTCTTGTTCTGTGCCACCGCATCCGCCTCCGTCAGCACGACGACACTCCGCGCCAGAACCTTCGTCTGGTCTTTGCTGGCATGGACTTCGTAGGGCTGGAGGCTGGTGTCTATCATGGAATTCAGCCCCTTCGCCACCTTCTGCGCCCGCTGTTCCGCCGTCAGGTCGTCGGTGGGATAGATGCGGCAGAGCGTTACCCCGTGCCACTTCAGTTCTGCGATGTCCGGTTTGGTGCCAATCCCCTTGAACATATTGACGGAGACAAGCAGGGTCGGGTCCACTTCGCTGAGATGGATGGGCAGTTTCAGCTCCGTCAGCAGTTCTTTGGCGGAGGCGGCGCGTTCTGTGCCGGGCGGGTGGGTGCGGAAGATGCCGAGGTCGCCGTAGGTGCGGTTGCGTTCGTCGGCGGCGAGGCGCAGCATGAAACTGTAGAGTCCGGCGGGGTTGTAGTGGGTGTGGGTCAGCAGCAGAATGGCGCTGTGGTCGGCGTCCTTCTCCGCCTCGACGCCGTAGGTATTGCTCTTGGCGGTCATGTAGAGATAGGCGCCGTTGACGGCGTTGCCGATGTCATTGGCCTGCGCTTTGGTGGCAATCAGAATGGCGGCGATAGCGGGGAGAAGGATGTTCTGAATCTTGTTCTGCTCACGCTGGAGTTTCACCATATGGTGATGCAGGGCATGGGAGACTTCGTGCGAGAGAACGCCCGCGAGTTCGTCATCGGAGTGAACGTAGTCGAGCAGTCCCTTATTAACGTAGATGAAACCGCCGGGCAGGGAGTAGGCGTTGACATCCTTATCGTCTACGATCTTGAAGGTGTAGTTGAATTTCTTGAGCTGCGAACTGCCCCACAGCGCGGGAACGGGAATCGTGTTGGCGACGCCTGCGATCTCCTGCCCGACCCGATTGACCCGCTCCACCAGCTTCGCATCGGTTACGAGCGTGACGTGCTTGTCGTTCTCTTCGGCGTTCTCCCGCCCAATCCGCACCTCGTTGTCCTCACTGAGAACCACGACCGGCTTTTTATCGTCGGGCTTGACGGCGGCAGCCTGCGCGAGCAGACGCGGGGAGGGGCAGACGAGCGTCCCCGTCAGCAGAAAAATGCCCGCTGCGGAGAGGCAGCAACGGCAGGAGCGAACCGAACGGACGGAGCCAAAACGGATCATGGTACAGCGCCTTTCTGCAAACGGACTGCCTTTGAGGGCCTTCTAAGCCTATTATAACACACGTTTACTGCGGCAGCAAATCCTCCGCCGTGCCGTCTGTCCAGGTCAGTTTCGCGTCCAGAAGCCCATCGGTTAGCAGGAAGCGAACGGACTGCACACCCGACAGGTCGCTGCCGGTGCCATCGGCCTTCAGCCCGATGCTGACCCAGAGGTTGTCCACAGAGTTCGGATTGACGCAGGTAATGGACAGCCGTCGCCCTAACGCGACCACCTCGATGGTACATGGAAACAGTTCCGTGCGCTGCTGGACTCTGTCGCCCGTTACATTGACCATATAGCGGCTCAGGGTAGCGCGAACGATGGTGGGAGACAGCGTCTCGGTCGGCGTCTCTATCGAAATGGATAGACTTTCGACATCGGTCTGCGGTATCGCCTGATCGTTCAGAAACAGGTAGAAAGTGAGCGGACTGAGACTGGTGACAATTACCTGTACCAGCCCGCCGCCTGCGATCTTCGCCACTTCGGATGCCGCCGGACGCGGCGGCATAGCCCCATTGTTCTGTGTCGGTTTTCCGAACAAAATTCCCTCTTCCTAATTGTAGGTCGTGTACTTCACCCGTTTGCGTCCGCTGGAGAAGAGCCGCACCAGCAGCCAGATAATGAACGCGAAGACCACCAGCGAGATCAGCAGGTGGAAGAAACTGAAGCCGCCCGGCTCCATATAGCCGTTGTTGTAGTACGGCGCGTTGTAGTAAAAAGCGGGATGAAACGGCGTATAGTAGTACCACATCGGCGAACCCCAGTAGTAACTATAGCCGGACCAGCCGCCGTAGGAGCGCGTCGGGTAGGAACTGCCGCGATAGGAGTAGGTAGACGGAACGCCGCCCGACGACCGGGTGTAACTCGATGAGCCGTACGATCCGCTGCGTCCAAACGACCCTCCGCTCGAACTGCGCGTGGAACCGCCGAAGGAGCCGCTGGAAGAGCGAGAACCTCCAAACATACCTCCCCCTCCGCCGCCCGAAGAGCGCGACCCGCCAAACGATCCGCCGCCACGACTGCCGCCGAAGGAACCGCCCCCACCGCCAAACGACCGGCCTCCTCCAAACGAGCCGCCGCCCCCGCCGCGCCGCTGAGCGTCTACGCCCGTCATCGGCAGGGCGAGAAGGACGGCGAGGAACCCGAACACGATGAGACGTATCCAACCTGCCGAATGCGTATGCTGTTGTTTGTTCATAGTAATGTCAACCTCTTGGTATCCGGGTTCCGCTTTCCCGGCTGCACTCAAACGATATTGAACGTGGCGACCTCGTCGGAACCGAACCAGTGCGCCTTGTAGAGCGTGACGTATGCCTGCACGATATCGTCTACCGCATTTATATCTACGTAGACATCCACGACATTGTTTGTGACGTCGCGCCCGTTGTACCAGACGCGGGTAAACGGAAAATCGAAAGTGGGATGGGCGTTCTCGATGACGATGCTGTGACCGGGAAAGTCCATCTCCAGCCGACCGGGAAAGATACCGAGTTCCGCCTGCGGGTTGTCTTGGGGGCGCACGATGGCGGTGATCTCGCCGCCGTTCAGGACGCCGCCCCGATCCGGCTGATCGAAATCGTCGCGTCCGGCCCGCAACTGCACAAACAACTGCGCCGCCATCACTTCCTGCCCGTTGTTGAAGAGAGTGGTGCTGTCCCAGTCGCCACCCGTCTTAAAGACCATACTGTTCATCCGAAAAATGTCTCCTGTCGCCCTTGCCCGCTATTGTAAAAAAGGGGCAAGGGCAGGGGTAAGAGGTCAGCGGCGGCGACCGCCGCCGAACGAACCGGAACTGCGTCCGCTGCCGCCGCCAAAACTGCTGGAGCCGGAAGAGCGTCCGCCCCCGAAACTGCTGGAACCCGACGTTCGCCCGCCTCCGAACGAACTGCTGCCGCTGCGAGGCGTGTTGCTGATCCCGCTGGAGCCACCGCTGAACGAACCGCCGGTGCGTCCGCTGCCGAAAGTGGACGGGCTGCTGCTCATGCTCCCGGTCGAGCGGCCGGAACCGAACGAACCGGTGGAGGTGGAGGGACGGCTGCCGAACCCGCTGTTATAGCCGCCCGAGGTGCGGCCGCTGCCGAACGAACCCGTCGAGCCGGTAGAGTTGCCGAAGGTTCCGCCGGTGCGGCGCGAACCGAACGAACCGGTGGTACCGGAAGAGCCGAATGTTCTGCCGACGACGCTGCGCGGAGCATTATAGTTGTGGTAGTAGACGCCGGTACGCACATAGCCGGGCGTGGAGCGGTAATAGTTGTAGTAGCTATGGTACTCGTTATAGCGTCGTCCACCGACATTGATATACCAGCCGGGCATCCAGGCGAAGTGCGAATAAGGGGAGTAGCCCCACATTCCGCCGTAGTAGGTCATACCGGGATACCATCCCATGCCCACATAGTCGTTCCAGGTCGGGGCGAGCGAGACGTACATCGGCTGAGAGTAGGCGTAATCCTGCGGAATGGGATACCATCGAGCGCCCTGCGCCGCTGCGTTCTCCAGCCCTTCGCCGGGGCGCAGATACAGGGTCGGAACGCCGTTCTCGTTGCGGAAATAGGACTGTCCGCTCGTGCGCCCGAACTTCATCACGTACAGGTTGTTGTTGACGAACGGCACGACGATGGTCTCGCCGCTCTGCGCGAAAATCTGATACCCGCCCTGGTCGAAGGTGGCGCGAATGATCGGCACCTCCTGATTAGCCGGAACGTCCTGCCACTGAAAGACGCCGTCTGCGGGAGCATTGGCAGCCATCGCGCCGGGAGGAGCCGCATAGCCGCCCTGCGGCGCGGCATAGCCCGGATTGGCGGCGACCGGGGGGGCCATCGTGACCGGACGCGGCTGAGAGCATCCGGCCAGAAGCGACAGGCCCAGAACCGAAACGGCGACAAGAGATACTGGTCGTCTCATCCTCAAATCCTTTCGAGGCAGAAGTGTCTCTTCTGCACATCCGATGCGAGCGCGGTTGGCGACCCGCAAGAACGACGCGAGTGTAGTGATGGGAAAATTAACCGCCCCCCAACCCCCAATTCTGGGGGAGCAGGCATTTCATGCGAGAAGTTATCCGCAGGGCATAGAAGACTGCCATTGCTTTCAAGACGACGGAACGCTGACGAACCTACCAGAATCCCAAAATGATTTTACCCTGTCAGGCAGTCATATTGGATGTGCCGTAGAGAGGGGCATTCTGCTGGGCGGTGCGCCAGGAGAAGGCGTTGGGGCCGTAGAGCGATTCCGGCAGCGGAGAGAGATTGCCCAGTTCGATTAGCCCAGTGGCCGCCGCCTCGCCGCTCACCACGATGTCGTCCGGGTCGGCCCGCTGCTGAAGGAAGATGGCACGGTCTATCGCGGGCGAGTTCATCGCGTTCGCACCCCCCGGTGCGTTGGCCTGGCTCTCCCCCGCGCTGACGCCACAGCGCAGACGGAAGGGCAGGGGAAGCCGATTGAGGGCGACGTTGAAGCCCTGTATCCCCTCCTGCATACGCCGGGCCGCCCGCAGGGCCGAGGCTTCGGAGGGAAAGAGGAACAGCCGCGCATCTCCCCCGATATTCTGCAGCATTCCCCCGCAGCCCTGCGCGACCTCATCGGCCCAGCGCTGATACTGTCCGAAGGTATGGTCTACCGTCAGCGTCGGACCGCTGGCCCGCATCTCGAACGGCCGGCACACCTCGACGCTCAGGAAGGCGTGGCGCATGGGCGTCAGCGCAGACTGCTGCTGCATTGTGGTCAGCAGCGACTGCATCTCCTCTTTCGAGACAACGGGAGTGTCTCCGTGATGCGCCGCAAGCGGGAAATAGGCCTGCCGCAGACTTGCGCCCAGAGAGCCGAAATAGGTGGCCGCAGGAATCCCGAAGAGATTGTAGAGGAAGATCGCACCCATCATCATCCCGCCGTCAATCTGATCGGGGTAGAGATGACGGTAGTAGAGATAGGGAAAGGTGGGCGAGAGGGAGAGCAGAAGTAGGGCCGCCGAGAGCGTGGCGAGTTTCTTGCGCCCGGTCAAAAAACCCATGAGGGCGGTGAGCGGGGCGGGAGTCAGCAGGGTGAAGAGGGTCATGAAGCCGGGGCTGGAGTGCCACATATAGGCCATCGGTCCCCAGGCCAGCGGCAGGGCCAGCGCACAGAGCGCGGCGACGAACTCCCCGCTGCGTGTCGGGTGTTCGGTCGTCTCCTGAAGCTCCTGTGTCTGCTCTGTCTGATTTTCAAGTTCGCTCTCGCGTTCGGCCTGATGCTGCGCTTCCAGATGGGCGATGGCCTGATGAATGAACGCGGGCTGAAGTCCCACCTCCAGCCCGATGGCCTCCATCTCGTCCGCCGTCAGGGTGTCCTGGTGTTCGCGCTGAAGACGTGCCGCCAGAGCGGTCACCTTGCGTATGGTCTCCGGGTCGAAGCGCCGTTCCGGCTCCGGCTGCTGCTCTTGATAGGTCATCGGCATGGTTGTCTATCCCCTCACGGAAATTCTCAGGGTCACTGCGCGGCAGGGCGAAGCGACAACGCCCGGCGCAGGCGTTCAGGCACACGGTCCTCGTAGAAGTCCCGACGAACGGAAAGTTGCCTGTTCTGACTCTATACGGCCAGAACCCCGTTCCCGTTTGCCAGATTTCGCCCTTCCCCTGACGATTCCTGCCCGCAGGATTTGTTGACCGGAGATTGACGGAGTAGGCGGGCGAAGCGGTACAATAGGGGTACTGTGAACGACAGGGAAAGCGGACAGCACATGGCGGTTTTCATCATAGCCGGATTGACGCTGAAAGAGGCGGTGCGGCGGCGCACGTTTCTCGGGGCGGTCTTGATTGGCCTGCTCGTTCTGGGCCTCTCCCTGCTGCTTCAGATCATCCGCGCCCGGATGCAGGCGGCGGTGGGCGATGGCAGCCGGGACGCAGGCTGGTATGCCGTCAACTATCCTTTCGCCCGTTCGGTCATTATGGCGCTCTGCCTGTTCTCCATTCGGGTGCTTGGCTCTATTTTCGCGATTCTGCTGGCAGGCGGCTCCATCTCCGGGGAGATCGAGCGCGGCCTGCTCGCCGTGATTCTGCCTAAGCCGATTCCCCGCTGGCATATTCTGCTCGGCAAGTGGATCGGGCTGAACTTCACGCTGTTTGTCTGCGTTCTCGCATGGGGATTGACGGTCTGGGCCTCGCTGACCTGGCAGACACACGCGGACCTGTCCGCGCTGCTGACGGCGAGTCTCTATCTGACGCTGTTCCCCATCGTCATCTGTACCCTGACGCTCACGCTGGCGACGGTGGCGCAGCGGCTGCTCGGAACCTCTCTCGCCCTGGTCATCAGCGCTTTCTCCTGGTTCGATGGGATACTCAATTCACTCGGAACAAATTTCGATGTGGAGAGTCTGCATGGCCTCGCCAATTTCGCCTCCGTCCTGATGCCGCAGGGCTGCATCGCCTGGTGGATCAAGGACGAGACAGATCCCATCAGTTATGTCAGCAATCGGGCCGATTTCCGGTTTGGCGTCTCGCCACAGTTCGTGCGGGATTGGGGGCAGGCGCATCTGCATTTCGCCCATCTGGACGCGCTCTACCTGGTACTCTACATCGTGGTGGTCTTCCTCATCGGGGCCGTCCTGTTCGAGCGGCGCGACGTCTAATCTCGATAGAAAAGAGCCTTCCGTTTTGTCCGTTTCCGATACGCAACCCGAACCGCCTTCCGAAGAGACGGTCGCTTCCCTCTCGCCCTCCCGCTCTCTGCGCGAACGGCTGCCCGCGCCAATGCGCGGCCCTGCCGGTTGGGTGCGGCGGCAGTTGGGCCGATTCGTGCCGGACGATGTCTGGAACAACTGGTGCTGGGACGCCACTGCCGGAATCAGCGCGGGCATCTACCAGGGCGCGATCTGGACGTTCGCGCTTCAACTGGCGCGTGGGGCACTTCAGGCTACCAAATTTCAGATGGCGCTGGCGACGGCCGCGCCTGCTGTCGGCTATCTGTTCGCCACGCTCTGGGCGCGGCAGATGGAGGGCCGCTCCAAACTGCCGTTCGTCACCATCACCTGGTTTATCTCACGCGGCCTGTTTCTGCTGACCCCGTTTATTGTGCGGGGCGGCGTCAGGCGGGAGATGTTCGTCAGCCTGATCGTGATGACGCCGATTCTCTTCTCCGTCTCCACGCCCGCCTACACCGCCATTATGAAAGACATCTATCCCGATCACCTTCGGGGCAGGCTCATGAGTCTGGTCCGGGTGGGGATGGCGGCCTCGATGCTGATTACCGCCCGCATCATGGGCGTCTGGCAGGAACACGCGGGGCTGGATTTCCGCTGGATGTTTTTCATCGGAGGCGTCTTCGGGATTGGCACGGCTTTTGCGTTCAGTCGGCTGCGTCTGCCGAGCGTCCTTCATGTCAGCGCTCCGCCGCCGATAGGCAAATTTCTGCGCCAGACGTTCGCCATTCTGCTGCACAACAAGGGCTATCGCTGGTTCACGACCAGTGTCTTCATCTCCGGCTTCGGCAACCTCGTCGCCAACACCTACTACCCGATCTATCAGGTAGACCAGTTCCATATCACGCCCACGCAGATCGCCACCATGCAGAATATCGCGGGCGGTCTTTCGCTGGTCAGCCTCTTCTTCTGGGGCGGCTTCATAGATCGGTTTGGCTCTCTGACGACGGTGCTGCTGGCCTGCCTTATCATCTGCCTGACGCCTCTGCTCTACGCCTTCGGCCCAACGGTGCAGTGGCTCTATATCGCCGGAGCCGCCAACGGCATCGCCTCGTCCGGCATAGACATCGGCTACCTGAACACGACCCTGATGTTTGCGGAGCAGGGCCGCGCCGCGCAGTATCAGGCCGTCCATTCCACCTTCTTCGGGCTGCGCGGCACCATCGCGCCCCTGCTCGCCATCCCCCTCCTTGACTTCCTCACCAGTGGCGCACTGCGCCACGATCCGCACCCCGGAACGCTCGCCTCCCGCGCTCATTTCCACGATTGGAAACACGCTTTTCTCTGTTGTCTCGGCATCATGTTCGTCGGCGCCCTCTTCCAATACCTCTCCATGACCACCTACCGCCGCGCTCACGGCAAAAATACAAAATAGCGCACAGAGTTGCCACCCCACCCTTTCTCCCGGAGGGTTTGGTCGCTGTCTTGGGGTGGACCTCATCCCCCAACCCCCTTCTCCCGGGCGGTCGCAGGCTCCCTGGGAGAAGGGGGCTTTTCAGGCTCAAGCGTTTCTCGTTTCTGTGGGAGGGTGTGGACCTCACCCCAACCCCTCTCCCGGGCGGTCGCAAGCTCCCTGGGAGAGGGGCAAATGCAGAAGTCGTGTTGGTCATTGAAACGGGATGGAGGGGACAACCAACTTGTTTCTCCCTCACCTGTCCTTCTCCTGGGAGCAAACACCTGTGATTCGGAAAGGTCGCAATCAATTGCATGCGCTTTAGTCGCAACGCTCCGAATCGACCTGTTTTGTGGGCAAAAGGACACTTGGGAAGTGCCTGTTTCGATCTCAAAACCGTTCTTGTG
>JBBRLP010000089.1:0-22949 GCA_038231295.1 Chthonomonadales bacterium | reverse complement strand
GGCACTAGGGTAGAGCAGATAGTCTCCCAAATATCTGCTAAAATCATCGTGTTAGCGCTCCTTTATCGATTTGATCGGCAAAACCAAATTCGACAAGGAGTGCTAACTCTCATTGTTCTAGGACATTTGCAAAAGGCTCTGCTGTAAAATTTCTTGCAGCAGTGCGTTTACCAACCTGCCAGAGAAGGAGAGTTCCGATGAAATCTACCGTTTGGATGGTGCGCGGCCTGACCGCCGCCCTGATCAGCTCCGTGCTTATAGGGACCCCGCAGTTCGCTCGTTCCCAGGGCGTTGCTCCTATCTTGAGCGAAGCAGCGGCTGTCGCTGCCGAGAAGATCCAAGAGCGACTGCGAGCCGCCATGATAAACGTGACCCCAGAGGACATGAAAGCAATTGAGGTAACGGAACAGCATCGCCTGGATGTCAAGAACATCTATGTAGACCTGTCCCACTACCAGGCAGCCTATCAGAAAGATGGTAATCAGGCCCGTCTTCAGGAGATTGCTCACGAGAAAGAGGAACTCCGGCTCATTCAAAGAAATCTGCCAGCCGAGTTTTCCAACTCTCCCTTCCTGCCAAGATACATGGAGTCTATCCGCAGCTACCTGAAAGATTCCACGAAGTCTCAGGAGTGGATAAAGCGCACGAAAGGCCAGGAAAAAATCTACCGAATGGACCATCCCGAAGTGCCGCTTGCTGGCGAGAAAGCCGCCACGAAAGGTGGTGAAACGGGTAAAACGGGCGGAACGTCCGGTTCAGGAAGCGGCGGCAAAACCGGAGGTTCTGGGGGTGGCTCCGTTAACGGACAGCCCGACAAGAATCTGGAGGTCTATATTATCCACAAGACCGGGGATTGCGAATTCTACATCAACGATCAGAAGGTAGAGAACGAGCGTCAGGGGTTTGCTCTGAACGGGCAGTCTACCTTTACCGTCCGCGTGCTCGCCATCGGTGCGCGGCGCAAGCAGTCCCGCGAATTTATCGCCAATGTTCCCGACCATACCACCGCTCTGGAGCATGACGACTACGGCCTGGGCTACGAGACGCGCTCCGGCACCTTCACCGGCTCAACCCATTGGAAGGTGGATCAGGAGAGTTACGTCTGGAGTGGTACGCACATCTCCAATAGCAGCGCTCAGTCCACAACAACTTCCAGCGGGAAGAACAAGGCCGTGAAAGACGATACGCTGGAATTCCGGTATCAAGGCGCATTTACCTTCAAGGCCAGTGTCCAGGGAACCGTCAAATGGAAAGGCCGTTCTCAGCGCCCAGCCGGGGTACGCGACATCACCTCAGACGACAGCGCATCCGGCTCTATCGAGTTTTCCGTCTCTCCGAAATAGCGGTACAGAAGAAGACCGGCGCGAGGGTATCCGTCACCGGCTTATCCTGCCGACAGGCTGTCTTTCGCGAGCCGCCCCGCTTTTCCCTTACCACAGCCTGATGCACTAAATTCCCTCTCCCGCACACATGCG
The DNA here is from genome assembly GCA_038231295.1 of Chthonomonadales bacterium. Taxonomy (GTDB): domain Bacteria; phylum Armatimonadota; class Chthonomonadetes; order Chthonomonadales; family Chthonomonadaceae; genus JANXLO01. The sequence continues at coordinate 21,474 of JBBRLP010000089.1, read as the reverse complement.
GGAGAGGGATATAAGCGTCAGTTTTTCGTCTTGAACAGGAACAACGTCCTTTCTCAGAAAAATACGCTTCAAAACAGGACGTGAGGGCGTTGGTGGCGAATGTAGGAGCAGTCGGTATTGGAAGTGGGCGGAGAGCGGAGGGGAAGTTGTTATGCGACTTACGGGGCTGGGAATCATCGTGGGGATGCTGTGTGCGGTAGCGGGGCGGGCGCAGACGCCGGACTTCAATCAGGAGGTTCGGCCTATCCTGTCGCAGCGCTGCTTCAAGTGTCATGGGCCGGACGAGGGACAGCGTAAGGCCGGACTGCGGCTGGACAGCAGGGCGGGCGCGACAGCGCTGCTGGCGAACGGGCAGCGGGCGATTGGGACGGGCAAGCCGGAAGCGAGCCTCTTCGTGAAGCGCATTTTCTCGCATGGGCCGGACATGATGCCGCCCGTCTATGCCAACAAGCCGCTCTCCGACAAAGAGAAGGACATCCTGCGCCGCTGGATCGCGGCAGGCGCGGAGTACAAGCCGCACTGGGCGTTTGTCCCTCCAAAGCTGGCCCCGCTCCCGAAAGTCAAGAATTCGGCCTGGTGCCGCAATGGCGTGGACAACTTTGTGCTGGCGCGGCTGGAAAAAGCGGGATGGAAACCGTCGCCGGAAGCGGACCGCATTACGCTGGTGCGTCGCCTCTACCTCGATCTCCTCGGCCTGCCACCGACCCCCGAAGAGGCCGACGCCTTCCTCAACGACAAAGCCCCGAACGCCTACGAACGGCTGGTAGACCGGCTGCTGGCCTCCCCGCACTACGGCGAACGCTGGGCGCGGCGCTGGCTCGACCTCGCCCGCTACTCCGATACCAACGGCTATGAAAAAGACCGACAGCGCTCTGTCTGGCCCTATCGCGACTGGGTCATAGACGCCTTCAACCGGGATATGCCCTTCGATCAGTTCACCATCGAGCAGATCGCCGGGGATATGCTCCCTGATGCCACCGCCGCGCAGAAGATCGCGACCGGCTTCCACCGCAACACCATGCTCAACGAAGAGGGCGGCATTGACCCGCTGGAGTATCGGTACTATGCGACCGTAGACCGCGTGGCGACGACGGGAACGGCCTGGCTTGGCCTCACCGTCGGCTGCGCTCAGTGCCACACCCACAAGTTTGACCCGATCACACAGCGCGAATACTACCGGATGATGGCCTTCCTCAATAACGCCGACGAGCCGACCATAGACGTGCCGCGCCCCGACATCACCGCGAAACGCAGGGAGATCGAAGCGCAGATCAAAGAGCGCGAGGCGCATCTCGCGGAGAAGTTCCCCGTTCCCGGCACGCTGCGCTGGCTGCCTGCCCCCGCGCCGACCGCGACAGCCGTCTCCGGCGCGAAGGCAGAGCGTCTGCCCGACAACTCCGTGCGCCTCTCCGGCCCCATCCCGCAGACCGATTCCTACACCGTCACGCTCGACAGCGAGGCATCCGAAGTGACCGCCGTCCGCCTCGAAGCCCTGACCGACCCTTCGCTCGGCAGCAGCGGCCCCGGACGCACCCCGCACGGCAACTTCGTTCTCACCGAGTTTACCGCGACTGTCGCCCCCACCGACGCACCGAACAGTGCCGTTCCCGTCAAGTTCGTTCGCGCACTGGCCGACTTCTCCCAGGATCAGTTCCCCGCGCAGAACGCCATTGACGGCAATCCAAAAACGGGATGGGCCATCGCCGGAACTGGCGCCTGGAACGTCAACCGCACCATCGTCTTCACGCCCGAAAAGACGATCCGTCTGCCGCACGGCGGTCACTGGACATTCCATCTGGAGCAGGCGTATGGCGGGCAGCACACGCTGGGCCGCTTCCGCCTGAGCCTCGGGCAGGAGGTCTCCACCGATAGCCGCCCGCTCGAAGTGCGCCGTCAGGAGGAGCTGGAGCGCAAGTTCGGAGAGTGGCTGAAACAGGCGGAGGGCAGCGCGGTGCGCTGGCAGACTCCACGTCCGGAGAAAGCCACCAGCAATCTGCCCCGCCTCGCCGTACAGCCCGACAACTCGATCTTCGTCAGCGGCGACATGACCAAGCACGATGTCTACACCGTTCAGATACACACGGACGGCAAGCCCGTCACCGCGCTGCGCCTCGAAGTCCTGCCCGACGACCGCCTGCCGAATCATGGCCCCGGACGGGTCTTCTATGAGGGAGCGCCCGGCGACTTCTTCCTGAGCGAGATCGCCGTCCTTACGGCGGGCAAAACCATGAAATGGGCGAGCGCGACGCAGAGTGGCATCGGCTCCGCGCAGAACGCCATTGACGGCAACCCGCAGACCGGCTGGAGCATCAACGGGCGGCAGGGAGAGACTTCCAGCGCGGTCTTTCGACTGGCCGAACCGCTCACCGCCGACACCCTCACCGTCCAGTTGGACTTTGAACAGTACTATGCGGCGGCGATGGGACGGTTTCGGCTCTCCGTCACGTCGGATACCCGCCCGGCCGGAGCCGAACTGCCCTCGGATGTGGAGGAGCTTCTGCTGCTGCCCGCCGCACAGCGCACCACCTTCCAGCAGAACCGCCTGCGCCAGCACTACTTCTCCGTCGCGCCGGAACTGGAGCCGGAGCGGGCCGCTATCGCGCAGATACGCCGTCAGATGCCCGCCTATCCCACCGCCCTGGCCTTCACCGAGCGTCCCGCCGACAATCCGCGCCTGACCTACGTCCACCATCGGGGCGAGTTTTTGCAGCGCGAAGCGGTTGTGACCGCCGGAGTGCCTGCGATTCTGCCGGGTCTGCCGCTGTCGCAGACGCCTGCCAATCGCCTTGCGTTCGCCCGCTGGATTGCCTCTCCACAGAACCCACTGACCGCCCGTGTCGCCGTCAATCGGCAATGGGCGGCGCTATTCGGGGCAGGCATCGTCCGCAGCGTACAGGATTTCGGCTATCAGGGCGAGCCGCCGTCTCATCCCGAACTACTCGACTGGTTGGCCGTCTATTTCTCCTCCCCCTCGGCACAGTCGGGTCGTACCGCCGCTTCCGGTCTGGGGTGGTCCCTCAAAAAACTGCACCGTCTGATCGTGATGAGCGCGACCTACCGTCAGTCGTCGCGCATCACGCCGGAACTGCTGGCCCGTGACCCGGAGAACCGTCTGCTGGCGCGGGGGCCGCGTGTCCGCCTCGAAGCCGAGCTGCTCCGGGACGCGGCTCTGACTGCGAGCGGATTGCTCTCCCGCAAGATCGGCGGGCCGAGCGTCTTCCCGCCGCAGCCGCCGGGCGTCACCTCCGAAGGCACCTACGGGCCGCTGAACTGGCAGGTGAGTGAGGGCGAAGACCGCTATCGGCGCGGCCTCTACACCTTCAGCAAACGCACCGCGCCCTACGCCATGTTCACCACCTTCGACGCGCCAAGCGGCGATGTCTGTGTCGCCCGTCGCGAAGTCTCCGATACCCCGCTACAGGCCCTGACGATGCTCAACGATCAGGTCTTCGTCGAAGCGGCGCAGGCGCTCGGACGGATGATGTCTGCACGTCCCGGCCCTCTGGAGGAGCGGGTCGCCGCTCTGTTCCGCCGCTGCGTCACCCGTCCCCCGACCTCCGAAGAGACGGCCCTGCTGGTAAAATACTTCACTGCACAGAAAGCCCGCTTCGAGCAAAAGGAACTGGATGCCGCGAAAGTTGCCGGAATGGGCGAAGGCGATGCCAACGACCGGGCCGCCTGGACAGCCCTCTCCCGCTCGTTGCTGAATCTGGACGAGGCGATCACCAAGCGTTAACGAGATCGCAGGACACAACCATGAACGAATTTGAAAATCAGAAACTGCATATCGCCCGCCGTCACTTCTTTCAGGAGTGCGGGGTCGGGATCGGCAAGATCGCGCTGGCCTCGCTGCTGACCGATGCCTTTGCCGCGCAGACGGCGCGGGGGCAGGGAACGGCGGGAGCCAATCCGCTTGCGCCGCGCAAGCCGCACTTCGCGCCCAAAGCCAAGCGCGTCATCCATCTCTTCATGGCGGGTGCGCCGAGCCAACTCGATCTGTTCGACTACAAGCCAGAACTGACGAAGTTCGAGGGCAAGCCGATTCCGCCGTCGGTCATCAAGGGGCAGCGCTACGCCTTCATTCGCTCGGACGCCGCTGTGCTGGGGCCGCGCTTCCCGTTCGCGAAACACGGGCAGAGCGGGGCGGAACTCTCGGAGATGCTGCCGCATCTGGCAGAGGTTGTGGACGACATCTGTATCATCAAATCCATGAAAACAGATCAGTTCAATCACGCCCCCGCGCAGATACTCATGAACACGGGTTTCGCGCAGCCAGGCCGTCCGAGCATAGGCTCCTGGGTGACCTACGGACTGGGCGCGGAGACCAACGACCTGCCCGCGTTTGTGGTCATGTCCACCGGAGCGGGCATCAGCGGCGGCGCGGCCAACTGGTCGGGCGGCTTCCTTCCGACGATCTATTCCGGTGTCCGCCTCCGCAATCAGGGTGATGCAATTCTCGATGTCAACCGGCCTGCGGGGGTAGACGCGAAGCTTCAGCGCGACACGATTGATCTGGTGGGGCAGTTCAACCGGCGGGAAATGGCGCGGGAGGGCGACCCGGAGATCGCGGCGCGTATCGCCGCCTACGAGATGTCGTACCGCCTCCAGACCTCTGCGCCGGAACTGATGGACCTGAAATCGGAGTCGAAGGCAACGCTGGAGATGTATGGAGCCGACCCGGACAAGCCTTCGTTCGCCCGCGCCTGCCTGCTGGCGCGGCGGCTGATCGAACGGGGCGTGCGCTTCGTGAACATCTACCATGAGGGCTGGGACGCGCACTCCGATGTGGTCGGCAACCTCAAGGGCAACTGCGGCGCGACCGACCGGGCCTCTGCCGCGCTGGTCAAAGACCTGAAACAGCGAGGACTGCTGGACGACACGCTGGTGGTGTGGGGCGGGGAGTTCGGGCGCACTCCGATGGGCGAGACGAATGCGGGCCTGGGGCGCAGTCAGGGCCGCGACCACCACCCCCAGGCGTTCACGATGTGGCTGGCAGGCGGCGGCATGAAACGCGGCCTTGTCTACGGCGGCACAGACGACCTTGGCTTCAACGTCGTCGAGAACCCCGTTCCCATCCACGACCTCCAGGCGACCATTCTGCATCTGCTCGGTCTGGATCACGAACGCCTGACGTATCGCTACGCGGGGCGCGACTTCCGCCTCACCGATGTCGAAGGGCGCGTCATCAAAGAGCTGCTGGCGTAACGCGAAAGGCCGTCCATGCCCGAACTGCCCTCCTCTGCGGAGTCGCCCGTTGCCCCGGCGTCTGCTCACTATCGCTGGCTCGTCGTCGGGATGCTCTGGTTTCTCTGCTTCTTCAACTATGCAGACCGGCTGGCGATCTTCTCCGTCTTTCCGGTGCTGGAGAAGCAGTACCATTTTAGCACATCGGAGCTGGGGCTGATCGGGGCGGCGTTCACCTGGGTCTACGCGCTGGCCTCCCCGCTTGCGGGCTACACCGGCGACCGTTTCGCCCGCAAGTGGGTCATTCTGGGCGGTCTCTATATCTGGAGCGTCGTCACCGGGCTGACTTCGCTGTGTACAAAGGTGTGGCAGTTTGTGCTGGTGCGGGGTGCGGAGGGGCTGGGCGAGACCTTCTATATGCCCGCTTCGATGGCGCTCATCAGCGACTATCACGGCTCCGAGACTCGCTCCCGCGCTATCGGCCTGCATCAGACGAGCATCTACGCAGGCACGATCTTCGGCGGGGCGCTGGCAGGCTGGATGGGGCAGCGGTATGGCTGGCAGTCGCCGTTCTGGACGCTGGGTATCGCGGGGATTGTGCTGGGTTTTGTCGTGCAGTTCTGCATTCGCGAGCCGCGCCGCAACGAAGCGGAACTGCGAACGCACAGCGCGGCGGAACAGCGAAAACGCCGCGAAGCCGAGACAACGGAGAGCGCTGAAACGGAACGGCGGTCACGCGGCGTGGAGAGTATCGAAGCGCCGAAGCAACCCGTGCCGATGGGAACGTTCCTGCGTGAGTTCATCCAGACCCCGACAGCGGTGCTGCTGATTGTGGCGTTCTTCGGCGCGAACATGGTGGGGCTGGTCTTCCTGACGTGGATGCCCACCTTCCTGAAGGAGAAGTTCGGCCTGAATCTCGCGCTGGCGGGGTTGGGAGCGACGGTCTTCATTCAGATCGCGAGTATGGTCGGCTGTGTGGTGGGAGGAGTAGCGGCAGACCGTTGGAGCCTGCGCCGGGCGGAAGGGCGCATTCTGGTGCAGGCGATTGCCGCTGCCGCCGGAGCGCCCTTCGTCTTCCTATGTGGCTATACCCGAAACCCCTGGATGCTCGTTCTCGCCATGACGCTGTTCGGATTCAGCAAAGGCGTCTACGACTCCAACCTCACCGCCGCCTTCTACGACGTGATCGCACCCTCCCGCCGCAGCACCGCGACCGGCCTGATGAACCTGATCGGCTGGATCGGCGCAGGTCTCGGTTCGCTCGCCATTGGCATCGCCGTAGACCACCACATCCCCATGAGCGCCGCCATCTCCTCCACCGCCCTCATCTACTTCGCCGTCGCCTGCGTCCTCCTCTACACCGCCCAATTCACCGCCAGACGCGATATTCGCATCCGACAGACTTTGAGGTAGGGTCATTTCTCTCCCGCGGTAACGACCCTTTACGCCTGGAGGAACCGCAAGAAACAGTTCTCCCCGCGTCAGTGCGTAATTGCGCTCGGCACTCTGCCCCGTCCACGCTGGACAGTCTCAGTGTCATCAGAATCGCCTAACAAACTGGCGTAACGCGGTAAGGGGCCAAGATTTCATGCCTCTGACTGTTCGACGGCATGGAGTATTTCGGGCGCGACGTAGATACGATTGCGTTGACGGCCCGTCGTTTCTTTTAGGATGTCGGCTTTTACCAGGCGATCTATATTCATCTGTGCCGAGCGAGGGGTGATGTGCAGGCGCTCCACCAGACCGGGCATGGAGATGACCGGGGCCTCAAACAGTTCGTCCACCAGACGTAGCGCAACCCCCGACGAACTGGATTCCTGAAGCCTCTGACGATATGTCCGCCACAACTGGAGCAGATAGTCCGATCGGCGGACAGCATCCTGTGCCTGCTCGGTAACGCCATGCAAGAAAAAGCGTATCCACTCCTCCCAGGCTCCCTGCTGACTAACAGCGAGCAGTCCGTCCATATACTGTTGACGATGTTTCTCGAAGTACGCACTGAGGTAGAGCAGTGGACGCGGCAACAAACCCTCCTTGCAGAGAAGCAGAGTTATCAGCAGACGCCCTATTCTGCCGTTGCCGTCTTCGAAGGGATGGATTGCTTCAAACTGATAATGGATCAGAGCCACCCGTACCAGCGCAGGCAAATCCGAGGTGTCCTGAAGAAACGTCTCAAAAGCGTCGAGCGCGTCCCGCATCTGTAGCGGTGGAGGAGGCACATACCGTGCCTCATGAAGCGGTCTGCCGGGAGCCGCAATCCAGTTCTGCTCTTTGCGGAACTGTCCGGGCGATTTGGCCGCTCCTCGTACTCCCTGCAGCAGGCGAGAATGGATGTCGCGCAACAGGGAGAGCGTCACGGGGCGATCCTCCAGACTTTTCAGGCCATATTCCAGGGCCATCACATAGTTGATCACCTCTTCGACATCGGGGGTCGGTGGGATCCCTGCGCCGGACGCTTCAAAGAAAAACAGTTCGGAAAGAGAGGTCTGTATTCCCTCGATCTGGCTGGACAGCAGGGCCTCGCGCCTCAAAAAGGGCTGGATCAACAAATGCGGATTGGGGAGGTTGCGGGCAATCCCAACCAATTCGCTCAAGGCGCGATCTGCCTCCGTAATTCGATTGACCAGCGACCACGACAATGGCAACAGGGGAGGCAACGGCGCGGGAACGAAGGCAAGATGTCCCTGTGTCGTCAGAATAAGCTCTCCCGGAGCATTGTTTCTGAAATCTTCGCGCTGCACGTTACTATACTCCCGTTCCGTAAGACGATGCGTTATTATACATTATGGCATAAAAGTATAATAATGGCCCTCTTGCAGGAGTTTTGGGATGACAGATTCACCAGGGAGGCGGACAAATGCCGAAGTTCTGCTCTCTGTCGGTGCCGCGTACCAGAATGGCTTGCCAGCGTTTCCCCATTGAGTTGAGGGCGGCGGGCTTGACGGAGGTCGGGACGTAGCGCAGGGTCAGACCGCACCGGCGGCGAGGCGAACGGTTGGGCAGGCTGCCGTGGATAAGCCAGCCATCGTGAAGGGAGACCTCTCCAGCGCGTAACACTAGGTCCACAGCGGCGTGTTCCTCTGTCGGGGAGACCGGGACTTCCTGATTGATACTCAGCAGATTGCCCTCTGCCGTCGCTTTGCCATGCTCCCGCAGACCCTCCCGGTGGCTGCCGGGGATCACGCGCATACAGCCGTTATCCACATCGCTGTCGTCCACGGCGTACCAGACGGTCAGCGCCTGCGGCGGCTCCAGTCCCCAGTAGGTCGCGTCCTGATGCCAGGCGACGAACTTCTCTTCCGGCCCGTATTTACAGAAAAAGTGGGTGGCGAGCAGCAGAACGTCCGGGCCGATCAACGCCTCCACACAGTCCAGAATGCGCGGGCTGGTCGCCAACTCCCACAGAAACGACTGATCGAAATGCCGATCCAGCAGGCCAATCCGTGCCTTCTCCTTGCCCTCCTGCGCTTCCAGGGCGTCAAACAGCCTCCGATAGCGAAGCGCGTCTTCCGTCTCCGCCACACGAATGCCCGAAAGATAGCCGAGCGCTTGATACCGCTCCGTTTGTTGTGAATTCAGTTCTGTGAGTGTCATGGTTGTTATTCGTCGAAAGAGCAAACGGCGGTTCTTCTGATCCTTCCACTGCGCGTTGCAGTGGGTCAGACAACAGTGCGAATGCAGATGTTGCGGGGCCGCGCAAATGCCTTCCGCTTTGTGGCCGCTCCCCGTAGTGACAGAAGAGAAGATGTTCGGAAGGTTAAGGAAATGTATCGAACGAAGGGAGAGTTTAGAAAATGGCAATCACACTGGAATCGCTGCACGAACTGCTCAGCGCACCGGGATGTCAGATTTTCAGCGACGGAGACAGCACGCTGGTCTATCGCTTCTTCCACCGGGGACAACTGCTGAATGCGGACATCCTGATCGAGGAAGACGGGGGCTATGTTCGCTTTCTGGTTCCCGGCTTTCTGAACCTCTATGTGGCAGGTGACCGCACCGCCATGATGCTCAAACTGCTGGAACTCAACCGGCGCTATAAACTGTATAAGTTCAGCTGCGACCCCGAAGATGGGGAGGTCGCGCTCAGCATCGAACTTCCGCTCTGTGACAACACGCTGACAGAGGAGCAGGTGTCACGCTGTATGTATCTGCTGACGAACGGCGCTCTGCAGGAACGTGACCGCCTGCTGACATTCCAGCAGACCGGCATCTATCCGGCGAGCGACGATCCCCAATTCACGGAGTCCATCGAGCGCATTCTGGGTGGCTCGGGCCGCAATGTGGAGGCAGAGGAATCGAACAGCCTGTTCGACCTGTTCTGCGAAGAGACGGCTGCCCACGAATAGAGGCGTGTTGCGGACGTTGCGGATGCATAGGCACAGACTCCCATAGACATGAGGCGGATGGCAGCCGTTGCGCTCGCCCACCACATCCCGTCGGCTTGCGGCAGTGGCTGGAACCAGCCACTGCCGCAAACTTGCTTCTGTTAGTTCAGGGCGCGGGAGCGTCGCAGGCGGGTTTTGCGCCATGTCGAGCCTGCGGTTGCGGCCAGCATACCGCTGATAGCGCCGACAACCCCAATCCCCATCGCAGGGATCATGTAGTTCTGGTATTCCGGACTGTGGGAGGGCGTCTGGCAGAATGTCGCGATGATGGTGACCATGCTGATCGCATGGGCGATGAAAACCCCTTTGACGGCCTGTCGGGGGAAAAATGCGCCGGTGAGCCAGCCCGCGAACGCGGCTATCAGCAGGCCGAAACCATAGTGCTGCGCCAGTGGAAAGGGTGATCCTGCGACAATAGGCAGCAGGTTCATCCGCAGACTGCTGAGAATCGTCCCTGCGGTCACATTCAGCACAATCGCCTGCAAAATATTCCCCGGCAGACAGGGTTCGCACCGCTCGTAGGCCCGGACCAATCCGGCGCTGACCTTCCGGCCTTTGCCGAACTGCGCGAGTGTCTCGGCGACAGCGGCGGTCTCACTCTGACCGAGTTCGATCCGCGTCGCAACCATCGCCTCGATATGCTGCCGAATCTCTTCGACTTCGCATTCGCGAAACTCAGGCGGAAGGGCTTCCAGGCCCGTCTCAACCTGCTGGATGTACGTTTCAAGCTGGCTGTGCATTGTGTCTCCTCCCCATAACCAGGTTCATAGTGTGAATGTACTCGTCCCATTCCTGTCGTCGTTTTGTCAGTTCCGCCTGTCCGTTGGCGGTAATTCGGTAGACCTTACGCGCCGGGCCGCTCGGCTGTATTTCCCACTCCCCCACGATTAGTTCGTCCTGTTCCAGAACGCGCAAAGCCGGATAGAGTGAGCCTTCCTTCATCTGGAGCGCCTGTGCGCTCTGCTGCTCGATACAGCGGGCAATCGCATAACCATGACACGGCTCCTCTGCCAGCACCGCCAGTATCAAAACCGGAATATCCCCTTTGGTCACATCGCGCTTCATAGTCGTCTTCCTCCTACGTTCAATTCTATTATACATCAATACCTTCGCCAAAATTTGGGGCAGATCATAAGCGCTTCTACGCACATGTGTCTACAAACACGCTACAACGGTGTCGAAAAATTGCGTTTAGAACCACTGAATGCCATTATTGCGAATCCCGTATAGTGTACACTTGTATCCTTTTGAGATGCATAGACGGTCGCAGATTTGGCGAAGGTATTGATACATAGAAATGAGATGTATGCCAAGGGCTAAAGGCAGCAGACGAAAAAAACTCTGTGGTGACGGTCAGGGGAAGGCAATACAGGTCAGGCGAGGGTGCGGATGTAGGTGTTACCGGGCAGGCGGCGGACGAAGCCGTCCAGTTCCAGGAAGACGAGTTCCACGCTTGCCTCGGTGGAGGACATCTCTGCGTTCTGCGCCACCATGTCGAGATGCTGAGGTGTCTGGGAGAGGCACTCTATCAGTTTGCGCCGCGCTTCCGGCAGGGAACGCAGCAGAGCGCTGATGTCCGGTACGGGAGCCGTTGCCTTGGAACGCGCCTCTGTCGGGCTGTCGCTTGTGTCCACTTCGAGAACCGCACGGCGTTCACGCAAGTCGAGGACGCGCTGTGGTCCTACACTCACAGGCAGCAGATTGACGGCCCGCAGCACATCCAGCGTCTCGGTGATGAGGGTGGCTCCCTCTTTGAGTAGGTCGTTGCAGCCCTCACTGGAGGGGCGGTCTATGTTACCGGGAACTGCCAGCACCGCCCGGCCCTGATCGGCGGCATAGCGGGCCGTAATCAGTGCGCCGCTCTGTTTCGGGGCTTCCACCACCAACACGGCCAGGGACATCGCGCTGATAAGCCGATTGCGGGCCGGAAACCGCCATGCCTCCGGCTGCGCTCCCAGGGGATTCTCCGAAATCATCGCGCCGTTCTGAAGGATCTGCTCGAACAGGCTGCGGTTATCACGCGGGTAGTCCACATCCAGGCCACAGCCCAGGAAGGCCAGCGTTCTGCCCCCGCCCGAAAGGGCGCCCCGATGCGAGGAGGCGTCTATCCCTACCGCCCCGCCGCTGATGATCGTAACTCCCTGTTCGGCGAGTTCCCGCGCCAGCCGCTCTGCCGTAGCGCGTCCGTAGGGAGTGGCATGGCGCGAACCGACCATACCAATACTGCGGCTATCTTCGGGCGTCAATGTGCCGCGCACGAACAGCACTGGCGGCGGGTCAGTCAGGACTTCCAGCGCTTCCGGGTACTCTGCTCGTCCGCGCAGGGCCAGCCAGACTCCGTGCTTTTCGTACCACGCCATCTGACGGTCTGTCGGCAGGGTGAGCGGGTCGCGCAGGCGCACCAGATGACGCGCCTCAAAGCCGGGGATGGGGTCGAACGCGGCGTCGGGGGCGTCAAAAATGAGGCGGGGATCGTTGGCAAAATGGGCGAGAACCGTATTCATGAGGCGCGGGGTGAGCGGCACATTGGCGAGATGCAGCCAGGTACGCAGCAAATCCCCCTCCACATCAGTGGAGGGGGACAGCGTCGCAGGGGACGAGGCGACCGTCGCGTCGTGATCTGGTTCTGCGTTGGAAGCCGTCATGTCGGGTTAGTCGCCAGGGCCTTTGCCGGTGCCGGCGCCGCCACTTGTACCGCGTGAGCCGAACTTGCCGCCGCTGCCGGAGGAGCCGCCGCCGGGAGTGGTCTTCTTGACCGCTCGGCGTGGGATGGTGTCGTCTATCACGAACGACCAGGACTTGGTGGCGGCGTTCCCCATCCAGTCCTGAACCGAGATTGTCACGTTATGGTGGCCGTCGGTGAGATTGGAGCCTTTGCCGGCGCTGCTTTCCTGCGTGTAGTACTCGATGGTGCCGTCATTGGGGTCCCAGGCAAATCCCTCTTTGTCGCCCGCATCCACGCCCAGAATGCGGCGGGGCAGGTCTTTGCCGTCCAGTTTGACATGCAGTGTACTGACGTTGATACCGGAACCGGGATCGCTCACCTTCGCGCTGATATGGAAGGGAGGACGGCCATTCAGATAGTCGCCAGCCTCGGGGAGAAGCTGCGTAATGGCGGGCGGCTGGGAGTCGGGGGCATCGTGCCGGAAGGCGGTCAGCGAGCCGTCATCGGAGAGAACATAGAGGCTGCCATCGGCGACCAGCGGGGTCGCGGCGACATTGGTCTGGGTGGGCAGGTAACTGGGGTTCGTGCCGCCTGGCGAGAGGGTATAACTCCACTTGAGATCGCCGGTCGTCGTGTCGAAGGCGTTGACGCCGCCCAGAGAAGTCGCGACAATCAGCAGGCCGTCGGAGACGATAGGGGCGGTCAGGACTTCCTCATCCACACGCACAGCCTTCTTCCAGATGCTGCGGCCCACCGGATTGATCGCGTAGATGTACCGATCCACCGTCACCACATAGACATTTCCGGCGGAGTCGGTTGCGGGCGGGGCGACCGCGTCGTTGTAGAGGCGCAGGGGCCAGAGCCGCACGCCGTTGGTACGGTACTTCGAGAGGGTGCTGCCCGTGACCAGATAGAAAGTCTCTCCCGTCACCGCAGGCAGTGCGGAACGCACATCGCCCTCAACGCGGTTGGCATAGCGCTGAACCCCGCTGCTGAGGTCTATCTTATGCAGAATCTGGTTGCCGGTGACATAGTAGAGGAAGCCGTCGGCGGCCGTGACTCCGGCGATCACGTCACCGCCCATGTCTACGCCCTCCCGCCCTTTCACGCTCCACACGCCGGGGAGGAAGTCGCCGTTGGCGGCATTGGCGGCATAGAGACGGTTATTCTGTCCGGTCACGTAGACCGCGCTGCCCACAACGACCGGGGTATTGGTCACGCCTCCGGGAATATTGATGAACCATTTCTTCGTACCCGCGTTGGCATCAAAGGCATACAGGCCATCCAGAGCGCCCACGAAGAGTGTCCCGCCGGAAAGCATGGGCGCGGCGATGACCGCATCGGCGAGCGTGGAGGTAGAGTCAGCAGGGAAACGCCATTTCAGTGCGCCCTGTTTGGCATCCACAGCATACAGGATTTTGCCCGAAGCGTAGTAGATCGTTCCGTTGGAATAGATCGGTGCGGCGGGGTTGTTGCCATAACCGACGCCGCTGTATTTCCACAGGACGGCCAGCGGCGTCTGAAGCGCGGAGCTTGCTCCCTGCGCGGCGGCAGGAGAGGCGGGCAGCAGCGCACTCGCAGCGACGGCCAAGAGCGACAGCACGGCAGCCGCTCCGGTACGTCTGCACACGGACACTTTTTGGCGCGAATGCGCCCACGGAAGACGGAAACGCAGCAGCGTAGTCATCTAAAAACCCCCTGTCTGGTGGTGGGAAGGTGCGGTATTACGAATGGCGGATCGGCACACGGAATCTCTCACTCTTTAGACGCGCTTTCTGCGGACAACGTTACGCCGGCGCCTCTTCCCTCTATTATAAGAAATCAGACGACCGCTGTCAAGTATTTCTCCTGAACCCGGTTATTCGCAGCGCAGCAGGCCGTAGACGACGCCATCGAGCAGGGCAAGCCAACTGGCTTCGATGACGTTGGTCGAGACGCCGATGGTACTCCAGGACTGCTCGCCGTCGGCGCTATCTATGATAACGCGCACTTTCGCCGCCGTGCCTTCGCGGGTGTTGACGACGCGCACCTTGAAGTCCGTCAGTTTGATCTGCTGGAGTTCAGGATAGAACTCCGTCAGGGCCTTGCGGAGAGCGCCGTCCAGCGCATGAACGGGGCCGTCGCCTTCCGCAACCGTCAGCCGCTCCTGGCCATCCACTTCGATTTTGACCGTCGCCTCCGTGATCGGCTCCTCGCCCTCGCCCCGCTTTTCGACGATGCAGCGGAAGCCTTTGAGTTCAAACAGACGGCGATAGGCCCCGACGGACTGTTTCATCAGCAGTTCGAACGAGCCTTCCGCGCCCTCGTAGGAGTAGCCCGCGTGTTCGCGCTCCGTGATAAGCTGGAGTAGGGCGCGGGCCTCTGGGGATTTGCGATCCAGCGCGAAGCCGAATTCCGACGCCTTGCTCGCGATGCTGCTGCCGCCTGCCAGTTCCGAAACCAGAATGCGGCGGGAATTGCCGACGAGTTCCGGCTCGATATGCTCGTAGCTCGCGCCTTTGAGAACGGCGTCGGTGTGCAGGCCGCCCTTATGCGCGAAGGCGCTCTTGCCAACATAGGGGCGGCGCGTGTCGGGAGTCAGGTTGGCGACCTCGTCCACATACTGCGAAAGGCCCGTCAGATGCTCGACCGAGTCTAGGAGCAGGCAGTCGTAGCCAAGTTTGAGCCGCAGAGCCGCAATGACGGGGATCAGGTCGCAGTTGCCACAGCGCTCGCCGTAGCCGTTGACCGTTCCCTGCACCTGGATCGCACCCTCCCGAATGGCGGCAAGCGCGTTGGCGACGCCGCACTGCGCGTCGTTATGGGTGTGGATGCCGAGAGGAGTATCGGGGAACAGGCCCCGGATAGTCCGCACGATGGCGGTGACCTCGTCGGGCAGCGTTCCGCCGTTGGTGTCGCACAGGACGAGACGGTCGGCCCCGTTCTCGGCAGCGGCCCGCAGACACGCCACCGTATAGTCGGGATTGCGCTTATAGCCGTCGAAGAGATGTTCGGGGTCAAAAATAACGGTTTTGCCCTGCTGTTTCAGATAGCGCACGGTGTCGCCGATCATCCGCAGGTTTTCCGCGAGGGTCGTCTTGAGCGCGACGGTAACGTGGGTGTCCCACGATTTCCCGACAATGGTGACGACCGGGGTCTCGGCGGCAAGAAGTTTCTGCACCTGCGAATCGTCTTCCGGGCGCACCTCGGGGCGGCAGGTGCTGCCGAACGCGGTGAGGCGGGCATGGCGGAGTTTGACCGTCTTCATCCGCGCAAAGAACTCCTCGTCTTTGGGGTTGGAGCCGGGCCAGCCACCTTCGATATAGTCCATTCCGAACTCATCAAGGCGACGCGCAATCCGAATCTTGTCCTCGACACTGTAGGAAATGCCTTCGCCCTGCGAGCCGTCGCGAAGGGTCGTGTCGTAGATTTCGATGCGCTTGCTTTGCGCGTCATGCGTGTTCACCGGAGTCTCCTCGCTTTCTGAAAAGGCGCGTCTCTGCGCTGTCTGGCCTGTGCTCCAAACGACATTGTTGATAGGGAAAAGCGTCTTGGACAGGCCCGGTTATTATACCATAGCCCTTGACCGCCGATTCCGAGCAGAGTCGCCTTACAGATAGAGATTCACCATCTCGCGCCAGTAACGCGCCCGGTGGGCTTCCTCCTGCCAGACGAAGTAGCGATGCGGAATCTGACGGTCTTGCAGGACGAGGTGCAGTTGGTGATTGTTCTCGACGAAGGCGTCCTCTTCCCCGATAACGAGGGTGATCTCCATACGGCGCAGGTCGTTGAGCAGGACGGGATCGGAGAGGCGGGGCAGATAGTGCGAGGGATTGTTGAAGTAGATCGTCTGGTCGTAGTAACCGTCGAAAAGATCACGGTAGGGGCCAGGGGCGAGCGTGAGGTCGTAGCGCCCGCTGAGAGCGACCAGTTTGTGAAAGAGATGAGGATATTTGAACGCGATGTTGGCCGCGTGGTAGGCTCCGAGGCTGCATCCATGCGCGACGAGGGCCGAACCGGGATTCATATACTGCGAGAACGGCAGCACTTCGCCGAGGATATAACTCTCGTACTGGAGGTGGCGGCGTATCCGCTGCGTGGGAGGAATGGAAGTGCAGTAGAGGCTTTCGGCGTCCACGCTATCCACGCAGTAGAGTTGCAAACTCCCCTCAAGGATGCGCTGTTGGAGCGCCTGGACAAGTCCCCAGTCCTCATAGTCGTAGAAACGCCCGCCGCGTGTGGGATAGACAAGCACACGCTCGCCTGCGTGTCCAAAGACAAGCAGTTCCATGTCTCTACAGAGACGAGGACTAAACCATTTGTGGTACTCGCGATCCATGCTGTTCCCGTAGAAGTAGAAGAAAACGGGGTCGTGCGCCCGTTCGGGTTTAGTGCGGTGCCAGTCTATTCATTTTATCAGACCAACCGGTCTCTGTCAACATTTAAGGGAAGGCAAAGCGGGAATGGAACCCGCTTTTCGCGCCGCCTTCTGAGGGAAGGAAAATGCTCGGGTTCATCCGGCTCCCGGCCCTGCCAGTATCTGCGTTTCCATCGGTCCTTTCATAAAGACCGCGGCGGGCGCACGCCATTTCACCCGCACAACCTGACCCGGATAGAGGTCTATATCTACGCTGTTTTTCCCGGCCTGCGGCGTGATGAAATAGTGGGTATAACAGGTGATATTATAGCGGCCCGGCACGGCAGGGTAGAACTGCGTTCCCCAGATCGCCTGCATCACGGTGCCGTTAATGACCACGTAGACGGAACCGAGCGCGTACAGAAACGCCAGCGGAGAGTAGTAGAGATTGACCTCGAAGCCCATAGGCGCAGGAACGGGCGGCGTGTACATAGGCGATGTCTCCTTTGTCTCTCGCGTGTCGAATTGACAGCGGCTGGACGTCAGAACAGTTCGTTGTGATGGGCGCAGAGTACGTTGCGCCAGAGCGCGTAGCCTGCCGGACTGAGATGCAGCCCGTCTTCCGCGTAGAGTTCCGGGCGCGGCAGCCCCTGTTCATTTAGCATCAGGCTAAACACATCCAGATATATCCGGCCCGGTCGCGAGAGATGCGCCTGCCGAATGAGCGCGTTGGTCTTGACGATGGATGTGAGCAGAGAATGTCGGGCTTGACTCGACTTGATGGAGATAAAGGCGAAGGGAATTGGCCCCAGATACCGCCGCACCTTGTCCGAAAGCGCCTGGTAGTAACCCAAAACCTGTTCCGGGCTTTTGCCGTCGCCCAGATCGTTGTCGCCCGCATAGAGAACCAGGGAACGCGGACAGCACGGCACAATAAGCCGCTCGAAGAAATAGGTGCAAGCCTCCAGCGTCGAGCCGCCAAACCCCAGATTGACGAGGCGCTCTCCCGGAAAATCCCGATTCAGTGTGTCCCATAACCGAATAGACGAACTGCCATAAAATACGACTGGATCACAGACAGGAGGGTTTTTCGCGAGCGACTGTTCCAGCCCGCGCACCTCCTCCTCATACCATTGCATAAAACGATTCCCCTCACTCTTATAGTCTCTCCGAACCACCGCTCATTCACACCAACCGCTCATTTCGTCAGCGGCAGGCGAACTTCCTCCCATTCGACGCCGTTCCGCGCCAATGAGTTCCCTTCCCCTTCAGAGCATACGCATTTGTACCACACTATCAGTAGGTGTGGTACAATCATTCTACTCCAGAGGAGGGAGGTCTGTCATGGGAAGCGTCCGAATATCTCCGCAACTGCAAGAGAAACTGCGCTTAGTCTCGGCAAAGAAGGGCATTACGCGCTCGGAAGTCTTTCGGCAGGCGCTGGAGACCTACTGTGAACACGAATTGACTCCGCCAACCCACAGCCGATTCGAAGATGTCATCGGTATCGTCGAGGGGCCAGCAGACGGTTCCACACGCGTAACCGAACACTTCGTCGAAGGGCTTGTCAAAAAGCATGATTGATACGCTCGTGGATGCCGGTCCGCTGATCGCTCTCTTCAATCGTAATGACCGTTACCATGCCGATTGCACAGCGCTGTTCCGCTCACTAAACTGCGCCTTCTACACCACCCTCCCCGTTCTGACGGAGACGATGTATTTTCTAAGCGCGTTCGGTGGACATCGCGCTCAACAAGCCCTCTGGACATTGGTACACCGGGGCGACCTGGTTCTGGAACATCCCTCTCCGCAGGAACTGTTGCGAATGGCGGAAATGATGGAGAAGTACTGCGATCATCCCATGGATTTTGCGGACGCTTCGTTAGTCACCCTCGCCGAACGCCTCTCGCTGCATCGTATTTTCACCCTGGACAGAAACGACTTCTCCACCTACCGCATGCGCGGCAATCTCCCCTTTACCATTATTGGTCCCCCTCCGATTTCGTAATCAACAGCCTGAAGTACAAGCAGGCGGCGAGAGGCAAACCGGATTGAAGCCGTCCACGATGCAGGGAACGATTCTGTGACTGGCACCGTCCGCACCTATGCCGGTGTCTGCTGGTACTTACCGTAGCGAGACATTCCTACAGGGAAGATACGGGCGGACTGACTGGTCTGCAGGCAGCCTTCTCAAACGAACGGCGCCAGTGAGGCCAGAACGATTTCCGACAGGAGCAGAAATATGCCCGATAAAGTAGATGAAAAGCGCAAAGCGATCCGAGCGGAAGAACACGAAAAGGCTCTCCATCCGACGCCCCACAATCCGGCGGGCGACGTGGAAATCGTCACCGCCAACAGCGCAAACCATGAGCATGGTCTTCAGAACAAAGAGATCAACAAAGAGCATCGCCTGGAGGTGAACATTCATAGTGACGACAAGAACGAGCGGAATACACACGTCCCCAAAGCCGAGCAGTTGGAACACGACTTAAAGGCGGCGGAGGAAAAATCTAACGGCGGCTCTGAGTGAATGGAGATTGCCTGAATGGCTGCCCCAGAGAAGCAGCAAAGGGTTGACACCCCTTGCTACGCGGCTTCGCCGGATCGTCCTTCGGACGAAACCCAACGCGCCAATATTTATTGAGAGCGATGAATGGCCTTCCTACCCTAGACGTTTCCGAAGGAAACTGGGCCACAGGTCAAATAGCGGGGACTTTAGTCCGTCGCGTCCCCGCGAGAAGCGGGCTGAATGTTCGCCTGCGTAAGGTGAGTCAATAGATCGCCGCTTGCCCGAATTGTGGGCAAGCGGCGATTTTTCGCTGGGCGGCAGCCAGGGTTAGCGGGTGGGTTTGGGGGTTTTGATGGGATAGCCTTTCCAGACGTACTCCAGGGCGGCGGGGAGCGTCTGGTTGACCACTCGGCCGTCCACGTGGCCGGACTGCTGCGCGAAAACGAACTGATAGTGGTACTTTTTGGTCTTCAGGACTTCTGCCATGCGCTGATTCGCCATGACCCAGTTATGGTACGTGCCTTCTTCGTCGTGCGGACGATTGTCGTTGTCTCCGACGTGCATCCAGATGCGGAGCGGCTTCTGCTTCTGCTGCATGATGAAATGCTCGTGGTACTCCCACGCGCCGTGCGGTGAGGCCGGATCGAGGCCCGTCTGCTGATTTACGTAGGTTCCCGAGTAGGTGAGGACGCGATGATACCATTCCGGGTGATACCAGGCCATCGTAAACGCCGCCGCGCCGCCGGAACTGCCTCCCATCGTCATGCGGGCGTTGGGGTCTTTGCTGAACGTGACGTGGTAGTCCTGCGTGATCTTCGGCAGAACCTCGGTTTCGATAAACTCGGCGTACTTCCCGGAGACTGTGTCGTATTCCAGACCGCGCTCACTGCCGTACGAGTCACCGCCGCCCGAATCGAGCATCACCGCGACCATGACCGGTAGGCGTCGGTCGGCGATCATATTGTCGAGGATGGTGGGCAGAATCCCGTTGCCCATGCTGTCCTGCGAGACGAGGAACGGTGCGGGAGTGCCGGGAACGTACTGCGCGGGAACATAGACATTGACGCCCCGCGAATACGGGACGACCTCCCCCGGTTTGTTCTTGGCAATGCCGGGATAGAGTTTGCTGTCGGTCGAATTCATGCGGAACCGATAGACCATTCCCTTCGGGACATCATTGCGCGGCGTCAGTTCCGGCGCATTGGCATAGGGCGCCGCGAGTCGGTAGTCGCCATCTCCCGCGCCGGGCATCAGGAGGGGCAGATTGGACAGATCGGCGATGTCCAGTTTCTTGCCGTTGACCATCGTGGTCTGGGCCGAGGCGTTTCGGATGCCTGGCAAAAGACTCATTCCCGCCATCAGGCAGACGACAGCGAGACCGCTTACAACTTTTGTTTTCACGCTTCAAACTCCTCTTGTGCGACGACACCTGGAAGGATTGCTGCTCCGCAACCAGACGGCCCGTTTGTCGGTTTCCGAGAGAGCAGAGTGGCTGAATTGTTCCCTCTGCCTCCCCCCATTTCCTCCTGCGCCGCTCACGCCGTGGGATTTGCGGTGAACGCGGCGGTCTCAGGCGGCAGGTTCCAGCGTGAAATGCGGATTCTCGATCACGCCGACCACGTTGCCGAAGGGGTCTTTGACGGCGGCGACCTTGATGCCTCCTCCCACATCCTGAAGAGGCTCGTGTTCCGCGGCTCCCATTTCCAGCAGTTGCGCGAGGGCCTTTTCCGCGTCCGGTACGCCCCAATACGTGAGGGAGTAGGCGGCGCTCTTGGCCTCCAATGGATGCAGGCCGAGTTCGTAGCCGCCGACATTGAAGCCCACATAGAACGGCTCATCGAAATAGGGTTGGAGGCCGAGGAGGCTCGCATACCAGGCTTTCGCCTGCTCGATATCCGCGACATGATAGATGACGGTGCGAAGTCCCTGAAACATTCTCTTCTCCCTTACGTGTGGTCTCGTCGCTGTGAAAGCCTCGCAGCCGTTTGTATCCTGCGCCCCGACTGTCTTTCAGGCTTCCCGGTAGGCTTTATGCAGCCATGCCGTCAGATCGGCGTCCAGGTCTTCTAGCCCGGAAAGGCGGACTCGATGACTGAGCATGGCGTTAAAACTCCCGGATGCTTCCAGCCGACCGGACGGTTCCACATCCTTCAGATTGATCCCCACATCCAACCGGGTCGCTGTGGAGGGCTGCAGGATAGCGAACTGCTTGTGGCGGCGCAGGCTGACATAGGCTTTTTTGGGAGAGACCTCTACTCTAGTTTCCGGTAAATTCATGTAGACATCGAACTGCTTGTGACTGTCTTGTGGGCAAAGAGGAGTGACATCGGCGACTGTTTTCCGTAGAGAAAGGTGTCAAATCGTTACCCACGGAGGTCACCGATGTCATCTCTTC
>JBBRLP010000088.1:0-23018 GCA_038231295.1 Chthonomonadales bacterium | reverse complement strand
GTTGTACGAGAGTCAGGGTCGCACCACCGAGGCGGAACCCCTCTACAACGAAGCCTTGCAGATACGCCGCGCTTCCCTGCCAGACGGACATCCCGACATTGCCAACAGCCTCAACAACCTGGCAGGATTGTACCAAAGTCAGGGCCGCTACACTGAGGCGGAACCCCTCTACGACGAAGCCTTGCAGATACGCCGCGCTTCCCTGCCAGACGGACATCCCGACATTGCCACCAGCCTCAACAATCTGGCAGCGTTGTACCAAAGTCAGGGGCGGTTGTCGGAGGCTGAAGAGCTGATGAACGAAGCATTGGGAATAAGGCGACGGGCTTTGCCCGAAGGACACCCGGACATTGCTGTGAACCTCTGGTGGCTGGCGGTTCTCTACCAATCGCAGAGGCGCCATTCCGAGGCGGACCCCCTGTACAGAGAGGCATTAGGCATTTTTGAGCGGGCTTTAGGAAAGGATCATCCGAGAACGCAAAACCTTCGTGTGCATTTGGAAATGTTTCTGAGGGAACGAAGCAGCAGAGGGTCATTATGAACTCTGTGCCAACATCGGCATCCTGCTTGTTGGGGTGGCGTTTGGCTGGCAGGGCATGGCCGTTGCCGCTGTCGCCTTCCTCCTCGCCTCCCTCACCGAGTACCTCTACCTCCTCCGCAGAATCGCAGTGAGGAAGGATGCATAACAGTTCGTGGGGGTGAGGCGAAACTTGCTGTGCGTTGGTTCCGTACCTTGATTCAGGGCCGGGCAGAATCCTGCCCCGCAACAGTGACTTCAGAGAGGCGAACTTATATGAACGCTACAGACACCAAGCCCAAATCGAAGGCCGAACGCGAGGTGGAGGAGAAGACAAAACGCCGGGCGGAAGAGGCCACGATTGTCGCCGGGATGCGGCAGGCGCTCGATAGCGACGAGCAGTTGCTCGGGTTTGCTCGCGGACGGCTGGCAGGGGGAATACGCGGCAAACTCAGCCTCGGGCCGGAGGCGTTCTTCGCGCCTTTTGTGAATATCGGGCTGACCGAGCGGCGGCTGGTCATTCAGCACATCAATGCGGAGACGGGACGACCTGGCGAAATCCTGCCGCACTACTACGCGCTCGGCGATATCGCGGCCATCCATTTCAGCGACATCGAGACGTTTGGCGGCGAATCGGCGGCGCGGCTGACAGTGCGCCTGAAAAATGAGCAGCACACGCGCATTCGCCTGCGCGGACAGCACAATCTGGCGAACGCGCAGGCCATCGTGGAGGTCTATCGCTCGCTGACGGAGGCTCGTCGCCCGCAGACCACCCCGACACAGCGCGTCTGCGCCACCTGCCAGCACATTTTGGATCAGCCCTTCAAGTTCTGTCCCTACTGCGGACAGCAGCAGGACCTCAGCGCGACCGCAACAAATCCGCCGCCTGCCGCTGTCGCTGAACCCGAACGCACCTATCCCCCGACACCGCCCGGCCCGACCGAACCCGACTTCCTCGACACTGTGCCGTATCAGGATGCAGAGGTATTTCGCGGCCCGACCGTAGAGGATGGCCTGGAGTTTCTTGCGCCCACGCCTGTCGAACCGGTCACGCCCGAATCCGAAGCGTCCGCACCCTCGGAACCGCAAACCATTTCGGAGTTCGCGCCGGAGCAGGAAGCGCCGCCCGCAGTCAATGCGGACTTTCAGTCCCCTGTCCATGAGGCGGAAACGCCTGTCGCGGAAAGTACGCCCTTTGGAGAGGAAGCCCTGGCAGAGCCTGCCGTAACAGAGGCCGCGCCTCCCGCGCACGAGACCTCCGTCCACACCGAAGAGGCCACCGCCTTTACGCCCGAAGCGCTGGAGACAGAGGCGGTCGCGCCTGCCTTCGAGACGTCGGATTTCACCGCGTCTCCTCTCCACGCTCCGACAGACACGCATTTTACCCCCGAGACCGTCGCGCCCGCGTTCGACGCGGAAGTCGGGGCGGTCGCGGAGTCCGCAGAGACGATTGGAAGCGCGTTCCTGACGGAAGGCCAGAGTCCTGTCTCCTTTGCCGACCCGATGCCGCTGGAGACCGGATTTACCGCGCCTTCGCTGGCCGTCTCCGAGTTTGCCACCCCGACACAGGAGGTGGTGACGCCGGAGTTCGCACCGTCGCCCGAACCCGTTGCGGAGGTTCCGCCTCTGGTGGCAGTACCTGTGCCGGAACCGCCCTCGGAAGGGCATCGGGAGGCGGAGACGGGCTTCATGAGTGAGGGAGCGCCCTCTTCCGTACCTGAACACGCTCCGGCAGTCCCTGTGGAGGCCGCCGCACCCGCTATCGGCCATGAGAGCGCAGGATTCGTGACGGTATCCCCCGAACCGGAACCCGTTCCCACGACCTTGCAGGACTTCGATCCGTTCGCTCCCATTTCGTCGCTGCCTAATGCGGAAGCCCCTGCGGAAACGCCTCTGGAGACGGTGCCTGCTGTTCCGCCAGTCGCATTCCCGATCACGCCGCCGAATCCCACGGCAGAGGCGGTTTCTGCGGTGGAAACGCCGACGCCTGAACCCTCCGTGCCGCCTCTGGCTCCGCCGGTCGTCCCGGAGGCCGCCGCTGCTCCTGCGGAAGACCGCTTTGCGAAGCTGCTGCGCGAAGTGCGTGGAGAGGAACCTGCGGGAGGAAAACCGATGCCTGAGCCGCCGAAAGTGGAGCGCAGGGATGGGCCGATGTCGGTGCGTGTCCACATCTCCCGCCCTCGCCTCACGGTGAATGAGACCTTTACCGGGCGCAATGCCGAGGAGATTGTCACCAAACTGAAAGGCCGCGTCCTGCCGGAACTGAATTTCGGGCTGCGGCTGTTGGTAAGCAACTTCAGCAGTCTGCGCTTCGCCCAGGAGATCGTTCGACGCTACAACGAGGCGGAAAAGACCAATCTGCCCGTTCCGAACTCCTGCTGGGAGTTTCTGCTGCGGGCTGAAGAGATGGGCTACGCGGATATTATGCTCAACGCTTAAGCCGGGCCGCCCCCTGCCCCCAATTCTGGGGGTGAATGACCCGTCCGTGAGGCGTTCCGCCAACCGTCCTGTGGACGGAAGAGGCAGTTTCCTGTATGGCCCTCACGGGCCTGTTCTCAGGCAGCGGGGCAGAAAAGCCCCGCTGCCACATAACACTAGATTAGAGGAGTCATTCCGATTATGACCGCTGCTCCGAATCTGGCCCTGCCGCCCCGTGTGCGCTTTCCCGGCCTCTCCAGTGCGGCCTTCGAGCATCCTGCCGACCGGGCCGCTCTGGAGGCCCTGCGCCGGACGCCGGGCCTCGACCGCCTGCTGAAATGGCTCTCCGATATGGGCGCGGAACGCTATCTGCGCGTCAAGTTCACCGCCGACAGCATCCGGGTTTCGCCCCGTCAATGTTCCCGACTATACAACGATCTGCGCGAAGCCTGTGCCATACTGGATGTGAAGGAGCCGGAACTCTACCTGAGCCAGTATCCTGTTCCCAACGCCTTCGCGTTCGGAATGCAGCGGCACACCATCGTCATGACGACCTCGCTGGTAGACCTTCTTAACGAGACGGAGCGTCTGGAAGTCATCGGGCATGAACTCGGCCACATCAAAGCCGAACATATGCTCTATACGCAGATGGCCTTTCTGCTCGCGGATATTCTCTCGATGGCTGCGGGAACCATCACCATTCCCGGCGCGATTCTGAC
This sequence comes from Chthonomonadales bacterium, assembly GCA_038231295.1. Classification (GTDB taxonomy): domain Bacteria; phylum Armatimonadota; class Chthonomonadetes; order Chthonomonadales; family Chthonomonadaceae; genus JANXLO01. The sequence continues at coordinate 19,364 of JBBRLP010000088.1, read as the reverse complement.
CAACGGCCTGATTATCGCGCTCTATACCTGGATTCGCAAATCCGAACTGACAGCGGATCGGGCGGGGCTACTCACGGTGCAGGACCCGAATGTCTGTGTCTCTGGCCTGCTCAAACTCGTCGGCGGCTCACAGAAGCTGATGGATGACCTGAACCCGGACGAGTTTACCCGTCAGGCCGACCTGTACGAAGACATGGACGAAGACCTGATGAGCCTGTACTACAAGCTCATGCTGCTGCGCTACCAGACGCATCCTTTCCCCGCCGTTCGTGCGCGGGAGATCACGGAGTGGAGTCAGAGCGAGCAGTATCTTCGTCTGCTGCGCGGCGACTATCCGCGTGTGGAGACCGATACAGGCCGACGCACCTGCGCCACCTGCGGAACCGTCGTTACCAATGTGACTTTCCGGTTCTGCCCGGAGTGCGGCGGAACCCTCGACCCGGTTGCCCGCAACTGAGAAAAGAGGCTATTGTCATGTCCTTCCCATCCCGTTCTCTGCTCGGGTGTCTGCTCCTGCTGGGTCTGTTCGCCGGGACTGCCGCCCGCGCTGACGAGAAGACGGATGCGCTGCTGCGTGATGTCGAACGGGCCACGAAAGCCATTCCCTCGCTTTCCGCCGACCTGGTCGTCACGCTGACCACGCAAAATCTCTCTGCACCGCCGCCCCAGGCGACCAAATCGAAGCAGACGGACCCGAACTTCTCCGGCGGCAACGATCCGATTGCCTTCAGCTACTCCGGCACTGTCAAACTGAAACGGCCCAATCTGGCTCGCATTGATCTGCCCGACCCAATAAGGCAGATCATTGACTGCGACGGCACGACCCTCTGGACACTGCTGCCGAGCAACGAGTATGTCAAAACCCCGGCAGACCCGCAGGGCAAAAACCTGGGAGCCTACGCGCCGGTACTGATGTTCTTCGCCCCGGAGACCATTCGCACGGCAGGCGTACTGCTCGCCCCTCCCGCCACTACGGCGGAGAATTTTACGGCCCGCTATCTCGGCAAAGAGCGGGTGAAGCAGAAGGAGGAGCATACGCGAACGGCACAGGACGGCGTGGATGGCTCACGGGAGTTCGATGTCGTGGAGGTGCGGCGTCTGCGTCCCTCTCCGCAGGCCTTTCGTCTCTATATCAATGGCGACAAGATGGTCACCCGGTTCGTAACGGAGATTCGGCGTGGCAATCTGCTGACGATTCAGGATGTTGCGCTCGTCAACGTCAAAACGGGTGTCAACTTCTCCGACTCGGAGTTTGCCTGCGAACTGCCGAAGGATGCCCGTCCTTATCAAACCAAACCGCTTCCTCCCGCGAATCAGCCACGCTAGGGATACGGCGGCAATTGCCGTGCCGTCCGTGCTGAAACAGCCGTCTTTTGTCTGGTAATACGGGGATACGAAGTCGGGTATGCTCCGCACGGGCATAGCCGACTTTCCTTGTCGGTGCCTGTTTACTCTGAACTAGTGAGGTTTTGTCTGGTATGCGTATCCTAACCTATAATACACGCGGCAGCCTTGGCATGGATGGGCTGCGCTCGACAGCCCGTATCGCGCAGGTCGTCCGTCGCCTGACTCCCGATGTGGTCTGCTTTCAGGAGATTCATCGCCGTACACTCGCGAGTGGACGGGAAGATCAGCCGGGGGTTCTGGCGGACAGTCTGGGCCGTCCGTTCATCTTCCAGAGTAATCTCAAGATGGGTATCGGCGATTACGGCGTCGGCATTGCCTATCGCGGGGAACTGCACCGCAGCCGTGAACACTTTCTGCCGAGCAAAACGGAACAGCGCGGCGCACTGGAGGTGCAGTTACGGGACGTTGCGGGAATAGGCAGGGTAACGATCTTCTGTACACATTGGGGGCTGGATGCGGAGGAGCGGCTTCATCAGGCGACGGCGCTGGCGATGAGTGTCCGGGCTGCCGGGCATCCGGTGATTGTCTGCGGCGACCTGAACGAGAACGCCGAGGGAGAGGCGGTTCGTAGTCTACTGGCTGCCTCCGGGCTTCTGGATGCAGACGCCGCTCTCAATCGCCCGACTTTCCTCTCCGACAACCCGACCACACGCATTGATTTCGTCCTGCACTCTCCCGGTCTGACTGTCCGCAATGTGGAGGTTGTCTCCATACTTGCCTCCGACCATCTGCCCCTGCTCGTAGACCTGGAGTAGAGGGGCCGGAGAGATAGATACTGCCTGCTCCTGCCTCCATGCAGGCAAAATGCCCTGTCCGTTCATAAATTTGAACGGACAGGGCATTTTGTACTATCGGGTACGGCTATTCGCGCAGCATCTGGAACGATCCCAGGTCGAGAGTTTTGCCGTTGATATCCAGCCCGATATAGGTTCCGAGCATAAACCCGGCATCGTGAATGCAGGGAGTGATACTGCCGGGCTTATAGAGTCCAACAATTCGGATGAATGCGGTTCCGCCGTCGGGTCGTGCACTCTGCCCGAGGAGTGCGTAGGCGTAGGAGCCATCGGCATTAGGCCGCTGCGCCATCGTTCCTACGCTGTTGTAGGACAGGTTGCCGAAGCGCACGAGACCGTTGAAGTCCGAGGGCGGTGCATGATCGGAAGGCAGGCCGTTCTCGAAAACGAGGCTTCCTGTCACGCCCGTTCGGCTGACGAAGGTTCCCCGGCACGGGTCAGGCGGAAAGACAACGGGCGTACAGGGGTCTGGTGGATAGAGACGCAGCAACTCGATGGTTCCCTGGTCATTGGTCGCTGACATCTGGTAATTGAAACGAGTGACGACATTCTGATCGCCGAGAGGCTCACTGCGTCCGTGCATTTTGATGCCGGTACCGCTTATATCAACCGAGCCGTCGGTGGCGACGCTGCCGGCGACTCCGTATACACGCCCCCCGGTCGTCAGATGCCCTGTGAAACGTCCCGCCGCACTCTGGTCTATGGTGAGGCTGCTCTGCCCCCGTACCGCCATGGTGACGCTGCTCTGCGTAAACCCGCTCCAGTGATTTCCGCTTTCAAATCCACTCGACTGCGCTTTTACTGCGCTGCCAAAGAGAGAGGCGGCCAGAATGGCTGCTGCTGCAAACAGGTTTCGTCGCGTCGTTGCAACTGTTCCGATCATTTCATGTTTCCTTCGCCGATGGTGTTTTATTTTGTGGTTCGGCTGACTTACAGGGAGAGTATACAGGGGCGAAGTGGACGGCATCGTGGTCGAAACGCAAGAAGTTGGGTGGTCGAAGGGGGCAATGTGAAAAAGCCCTGGGATGGTGGGTAGGAGGAGGCGGCAGGCTGAACCCTGCCGCTCGGTGGCCTTCGGCCAGTTACCCGCCTGCGCGGGCACAGATTGTTCGCTCCCAGGGTTGTGGGATACCTTCGAGCTGCCTTTCGGAATGAATTCCGGGGCTGAGGGCCTGCGGCCAAGTGTCCGCAAGCGGACACCCTATCCGCCTCACGCTCTGTCGTCCGTAAACTGCTCTCACCATAAAGATACTCCGTCCGCAGGACGGTTGGCCGAAGGCCTCCCAGACGGGCCGTGCACGACCCGGCAGACATCCCACAACCTATGGAATAGAACTCCTGTGCCCGCGCAGGCGCATACCTGGCCGAAGGCACTCGAGCGACAGGGTTCAGCCTGCCGACTCTCAAGAACGTCCATCGAGGACAATTTATGTGGAATTTTGTCTAGTTTTGTTGCACGTTAAACAAACTGGGACTGTTTAGCGGATAAAGGCAGCAGGCTGATTGGCCCAGGCATCGAGAATATTGAGGCGGCTGTCGGGGATAAGGGGTATGGTGTCGAGGTCTTCCGGACCAATCCAACGAAAACTTTCTGACTCGAAGCTGGTCTGGAGTTGACCTCCGATGATTTCGGCCTCGAAGCAAAGAACAAAACTCTGGTGTACGTTGCCGTCCGGGTAATGGACAACCCGACGCGGGGCGGTGTTCGAGGCGATGAGGCGGATAACGCGGGTTTTCAGGCCCGTTTCCTCCAGAGTCTCACGGATGCAGCAGTCTTGTGCCGATTCCCCGATGTCGAGACGCCCACCGGGCAGAGACCAGTAGATGCCGCGTGAACGCTTGAGAATAAGGACGCGGCGCTCGGCATCGAAGATCACCGTTGCCACGCCGGGTGAAAGCGGCACATTCGGACGCGGGGTCTCCGGTTCGCCATCAAAAAAACGCTCTTCCGGGATCAGGACGCGGGGGGGCAGTTCAGGGAATGGCATCGTTGGCTTCTTTCTTCGCACGATTCTAACGAATGGAGAGCAGAGTCTCCAGAATGCGGGCGAGGTCGTCTCCCGAGTAGAATTCGATTTCCACGCGCCCGGAACCGTTCGGGATGCGCCGCAGGGCGACCTTTGTTTTCAACATCTGTTGCAGTTCGTCCAGAAGAGCGCTTTCATTGGGGTCCTGCGTAGCCGTAGAAGCGGCAACGCTGCTGGAAGCCGTGCCGGAACTGTCGGTCGAGAGACGGAAGGAGGACGTTCCTTCCGCAGCAGACCCCGAAGCGCCGTTCCGCATCTCCTTCGCCAGTCTCTCCGTGTCGCGCACGGAGAGACCGCGCTTGAGGACGCCCTGCAAGGCTCTTAAGATCGCGGCAGATTCTTCTGCCATCATTAGAGCGCGGCCGTGGCCTTCCGAAATGTCGCCGCGTTCGATACAGTCCTGCACCTCTTCCGGCAGATTCAGCAGACGCAGCGTATTCGCTATGGAGGAGCGGCTTTTTGCCACCCGTTGCGCGACCGTTTCCTGGGTCATATTGAATTCGTCAATCATGCGTCGGTAGGCGCGGGCCGACTCCATGACGCCGATGTCTTCACGCTGCAAGTTTTCAACAATCGCGATCTCCAACTGCTGCCGGTCGTCCACCTCCTTTACCAGAGCAGGCAACGCGAACAGGCCCGCCGCCTGCGCGGCGCGAAAACGACGCTCGCCCGCGACAAGTTGATAGCGCTCATGCCCGACGCGCCGCACCAGAACGGGCTGCAGGATGCCATGCTCCTTGATGGAAGCGACTAATTCCTCCTGTTTCAGCGGATCAAACAGGGTACGCGGCTGATAAGGGTTCGCAACGATCTGAGACAGCGGCACTTCGCGTATCTGTGCGCTCTGCTGTTCGTCCATCGCGTCCGGGATCAGCGCGGAGAGACCTCTACCGAGTCCTCGTTTTTCCATCTGCCAGAATCTCCTTTGCTATCTCCTGATAGGCCAGTGCGCCGCGTGAGCGCGGGTCATACTTCGCGATGGGCAGGCCGTGGCTCGGCGCTTCCGAAAGCCGCACATTGCGCGGAATGATGGTCGCCGAAACCTTACCCCGAAAAAAGTTCTGCACATCGGTCACAACCTGATTAGCGAGGCGTGTGCGATGATCGTACATGGTCAGGATGACTTTTGCCACATAGAGCTGCGGATTCAGATGCCGGGTCACCAGATCAATCGTCTTTAGAAGCTGACTGATGCCCTCCAGCGCGTAGTACTCTGTCTGGATAGGAATCAGGATGGCATCCGAGGCGACCAGCGCATTGAGCGTGAGCAGACCGAGGGAGGGAGGGGAATCTATCAAAATCGCCTCGAATTCAGACCGCACGGGTTCCAGCGCCTGCCGCAGAAAACTTTCGCGGGAGATGCGTGGCATCAACTCGATATCCGCTCCGGCCAGATCAATGGTGGCCGGCAGCAGCGAGAGATTGGGAATGGAAGTCTCCGTAAGCGCATCCCGAACCGGCTTAGCCTCAATCAGCACTTCATAGGTAGACGATTTTACGCTGTTTCTGTCCACACCGAGACCACTGGTCGCATTTCCCTGGGGATCGAGGTCAATAAGCAGGGTCTTCGCGCCCTGTAAGGCCATATAGGTTGCCAGATTGACCGCAGTGGTCGTCTTTCCGACACCGCCCTTTTGATTGACTATCGCATAGACAAGACCCATAGCAGTTCCTTCCCGATGGCAGCTCTTTCTTAATCGTCCCCTATTGTGGCATAATTTTGCCGTGTGCGGTACGGAAGGTAGAAGGATACATCTGTCTGGTATATCGGATGGAGAAGAGGACGGAGATTGTGGCGCGAGAGTTTACGCAGGAACAACGACAGGCTATCGAGACACTCGGTGACGATGTCGTGGTGGCAGCAGGAGCAGGCTCCGGCAAAACGGGTGTTCTTGTCGAACGGTTTATCCGCATCGTGACGCACACCCTGCGCGGAGAACTGCCTGCCGAGCAACAGGCTGGCGTCGAGAATATCCTCGTTATCACCTTTACCGACAAGGCTACGAAGGAGATGAAGTCGCGCATTGTGGCCGAACTGACTCGCCAGAACCTCATTGCCGAGCGGCGGCAGGTAGAGACCGCCTATATCAGCACGATTCACGGCTTCTGCTCCCGGCTGTTGCAGGAAAACCCCTTTGAGGCGGGAGTAGACCCGGAATTTCGCGTTCTGGACGAGAAACAGTCTCGGCAGTTGCTGCGGCAGTGCTTTGAGCAGGCCGTCGCACAGGCGTATGCCACCAACGATACCGAGATCACGCACCTCCTCGCGGCGGGGCAGGGCGAACGACAGTACGGAGACACCGGAGAACCGCTGCAAGCGCTTGCCGAATCGGTCGAGTTCGCGCTGGCAAAACTGCGCGGAGCCGGACGCAGTCGCCGCGAACTGGAGCGTCACTGGCACAGCGGGCCACAGGAGACCCAACGTGTGTCTGAACAGATGGTGCATTCCCTGTTCATCCCGCTTCAGCAGGAACTCCGCGCGGCTCGCGCCACGCTGGAAGCGGCCCGCCCTGCGGCTCTGGGAACGCTCAAACTGCTCCTGGAAACCGTCCTGACAGCCACGACACACCTGGAAGACGCGAAGATGCCGTCCGGGGTCACCCTGACGGCGCTGGAAGCCGCGCATAAGGCGCTCTCTGGCCCCAGGCCGCCCCTGGGCGCAGCTCCACGTGACATGGAACTCGCGCAGATTATGGGACGGCTGAAATCACTCGTAGATGGCCTGAAAAATCTTTTCGGCCAGACGGCTGGCAAAGAGGAGCAGGCAGTCGTGCAGTGTCATCGGCTGTGGGGCCTCACGCTCTCTGTCTGGGAAAAGTACGATGCGGCGAAGGCGGAGCGAGGAGCGCTGGACAACGACGACCTACAGGCGGAGGGCGTTCGTCTGCTGGAAGAGTCGGAAGGCGTCCGCCGCCGCTATCGTCGGCGCTTTCGGCATCTCATGGTAGACGAGTTTCAGGACACCAATCCCTTACAGATGCGTCTCCTGGAACTGCTGCACGTCACGCCAAATCAGGATACATCTGTCACACGAAATTACCTTTTTGTTGTTGGAGATGTCCAGCAGAGTATCTACGCCTTTCGCAACGCCGATCCTTCGTTGTTTTCGGGGCTGGAGCGGCGGTATCGGGAAGGACAGACGGGACGGCACGTGCAGCTTGCTGCTAACTTCCGCTCGCGACCGGAGATATTACAGACCGTCACTCAGGTCTTCGGGGAAGCATGGCGGCATGAAGAGACACCCTTTGTTCCCCTGACGCCCGGAGCGGCGTTCGACCTGTCTTCACATCCCTGTCTGGAACTGCTGCTTTCCGACGGGGTGTTTCGGCGGGACTACGTGGGACTGGAAGCGGCGGCGCTGGCGGCGCGTATTGAGCGAATGGTTGAAGACCGTGAACTCACCCTGACTGCCCATTCCGATGCCCGGCGTGGGGAACCAGTGGCCTACCGGGACATCGCTGTACTGTTTCGTGCACTCACCGATATTCAGAAATATGAGGAGGCGCTTACCCGACGCGGTATTCCCTACTATGTGGTCGGTGGGGGAAGGGGCTACTATGCCCGCCCGGAAATACGCGACCTCGTCAATGTGCTGACGGTGCTGAATACGCCAATGAACGATGTCGCGCTGGCCGCCACCTTGCGTTCCCCTTTCGTCGGGGTCGAGATGGACACGCTGGCTCGCCTAGCCCGCCATGCGCGTCAGGACGTCTCGGAGGAGAAGGCTGTGCGTGGGCAGAGCGGCCCACTCTATCCCGCGCTCACTCGTCTGCTGGAAGACCCTGCTCTGCCGGAGGCAGAAGCGGCCAAGGTGCGTGGCTTCGTCGAAATCGCCGACCGCCTGCGCGAACAGGAAGACCGCCTGCCCGTCGGGCATCTGCTGGAACGGCTGATCGCGCAGACGTTATACGATGCTCGTCTGCTCTGCCGCCCGGATGGCAGGCGACGGCTTGCCAACGTCCGCAAACTGCTTCAGATGGCAAACAGTGACTGGACGATGGGAGTGCGCGACTTCATTCATCGGGTGCGCGACATGGAGCGGCTCACCGACCGGGAAGGCGACGCCCCGACGGAGGAGGAGGCTGCGAACGTCGTGCGGCTGCTCACCATCCATAGCGCGAAGGGGCTGGAGTTCCCGGTCGTGTTTCTGGCCGACCTGGGACGCAATCTGATTGTGCCGGAGCGCGGGCTGTTCGCCTGTGATCCGAAGACATTCGCCATCGGCACGAAACTCGGTGGAGAGCCGAGCGTTGCCTATCGTGCCATCGGGCAGCGCCGGGAAGCGACCGACCGCAAAGAGTACGACCGCCTCCTCTATGTCGCCATGACGCGGGCGAGAGAACACCTTGTCCTGTGCGGCAATCTCGGACGCAACTACGGCTACACCTGGGCCGAGAGCCTCTTTACTACGCTCGGCGTCCTGGAAGCGCCACCGGAGCCGGTAATACAGACGCTGCGCGGCGGAATTTCCGCTCGTCTGGCCCCGCTTTCGCACTATGTTCACGCTGTGCCTAAGCCGGTCACCTTGCCCGGCACACGCTCCTCGTCCGCTTCCCTGCCCGACCGCGTGGTACAGACGCTGCTGTCAGGCGAAAACCCGGCGTCTCTCTTCCCAGACGACTCTGTTTCACAGTAAACATATCAAAACGCAGATATTTGCGATTGTGGATCGTAAATACCGAATGAAGACTGCCTGACCACGCACTGACGGAGAATCATCTGGTCAGACCCTGATACCCTACGAGGCGTATGGGCAGCAAGAACCTCCAGATAGTTTTGCATTATCATAGGAAACGCGCTTGGCAACACAAACAAATTCGTCCTCTGCCAAAGGAGGGCAAATGGCAAAAACGCCTCCAGCCTCCGGCGGCCCGGCGACGGGAGCGGAAGAGGAACTAAACCCCTACCGCTGGGTTATTCTCATCGGCCTTATCACGGCGGCAATTCTGGAAGTTCTGGACACGACGATTGTCAATGTGGCTCTGCCGCAGATGGCGGGGAATCTGGGAGCCACCCGCGAAGAGATAGGCTGGGTGTCTACGGGCTATATTCTGTCCAACGTCATTGTTCTGCCGATGACGGCGTGGCTGGCGTCCCGGTTCGGGCGCAAACGCTACCTGGTCGGGTCTATCCTGCTCTTTCTGGTCGCGTCGTTCTTCTGCGGGACTTCGCATAGTCTCATCGAACTGGTCTTCTGGCGTATCGTTCAGGGTGCGGGCGGAGCCGCGCTGCTCTCGACCGCGCAGGCCACCCTGCGGGAGATATTTCCGAAAGAGCAGCAGGGAACCGTGCAGGCCCTCTATATCCTCGGCATTATCGTTGCCCCGACGATTGGCCCGACGCTCGGCGGCTGGATCACCGACAACTACTCCTGGCCCTGGATATTCTTCGTCAACCTGCCTATCGGCCTTTTCTCCGCGGTGATCGTCACGATGTTTCTCACCGACTCGAAACACCACGTGGCGTCCATCAAGGTAGACTGGCCGGGCATTGGACTGCTTGCGACCGGATTGGGATCGCTTCAATACGTGCTGGAAGAGGGCAATCAGAACGACTGGTTTGAAGACCCCTGGATTACCGGGCTGAGTATCGTGGCGGGTATCACGCTGGTCGCGCTGGTGCTATGGGAAGCGTCGCCCAGAAACAAATCGCCCATTATCAACTTGAAGGTATTGAAAAACCGCGACCTGAGCGCGGCGCTGCTGATGTTCCTGTCGCTCGGTTTTGGCCTCTACGGCGGTATCTTCATCTTCCCGCTATTCGCGCAGAACATACTGGGCTTCACCCCGACCGTCACCGGACTGACGCTGATGCCGGGAGGGGTTGCGACCGGCATCGCCGCGATTGTGTGCGGGCGCCTGCTCGGCGGCAAGAAGCAGATTGTCTCTCCGCGTGTGGTCATCGTTATCGGGATGGCCCTCTTTGTCCTCTCTATGTGGGACCTCGGCCATCTGACCACAATGAGCGGGGAGCCGGACACACGCATTGCCCTCATCGTGCGCGGCGCCGGATTGGGTCTGCTCTTCACTCCCATCAATCTGGCGGCCTTCAGCAGTCTGAAAGGCATTGAGATCGCGCAGGGGTCGAGTATGTTGAACCTAACCCGGCAGTTCGGCGGCTCATTCGGTATCGCCCTGCTCAGTACCTATCTCACCCGCATGAACGCCATGCACTACAATGTTCTGGCGGCCAATCTCTACGTGGGCAACCCGATCCTGGAGCAGCGGCTGAAAATGCTGACGGGCGGCTTCGTCTCGCGGGGCTACGACATGGCGACCGCAAAAACAATGGCCCTGCAAGCCATTAGCTATACCGTTCAAAAGCAGGCCAGCACCATGTCCTACAACGACGCTTTCCTGCTCATCGGCCTCTTCATGCTCTGCGTCTCGCCCGCCATCTTGCTGCTTCGCAGCAACAAGAAAGCCAGCGCCGCTGCCGCAGAAATGGGCCACTGATCTTTCTCTGGCAACGGGATTTGTCTATTGCCCAATGTAAAGTAACTTTACATTGGGCGATTCAATGTAAAGATTCGACCTGAACCTTTACATTGCTATCCCCAACGAGACTGTACCGAAACTCCCACAGGCCAGAAAATCGACCAGGCGAACTTCCATTGTCTCCCGCCTCTTTCTCTGCCTGAACACCTCAGATGAGAACGAGCATTGGGTTTTCGAGCAACTCTTTCAGGCGCTGAAGGAAGCGGGCGGCGGGAGCGCCATCCAGGATACGATGGTCGAAGGAGAGGCAGAGGTTCATCATCGAGCGGACGACGACCTCTTTGTTGACGACGACGGGCTTGTCCGCGATACGGCCTACGCCCAGGATCGCCGCCTGCCCGGTCACGATGATCGGGTTGAACACGTCAATGCCGAAGCCGCCGAGATTGGTGATGGTGAAGGTGCCGCCGGAAAGATCGTCGGGGGTGAACTTGCCGGTACGACTGCGCTCGACCAACTGCTTGAGTTCCGCCGAAATCGTACCCAGAGACTTCTGCTCCGCGCTCTTCACCACCGGAACGATCAGCCCTTCCTCCAGGGCGACCGCCACCCCGATACTCTTCGCAGAGTAGAGATGAACCTCGCTGCCGACCAGTCCGGCGTTGAGCAGCGGATGTTCGCCGAGCGCACGGGCCGAGGCTTTCACCAGCACATCGGTAAACGATAGGCGCGTACCGTAGGCTTTTTCCACCTCCGGGATGAGCCGAGTGCGGAACTCCGCGCAGGCCGTCATGTCCACTTCGAGGGTCAGGGTCACATGGGGAGCGGAGAAGGCCGATTTCGCCACGTTGTCCGCGATGCGCTTCCGCATTCCGCTGAACGGCAGTACGGTAACGCCCGTCGGAGTCGCCGACGGTTTGGGAGCGGCAACCGGGGTCTCTATGGCAGGGCGAGTCGTCTCCGCATGGCGCAGCACGTCGTCCCGGCGGACCCGGCTGCCGGGCAGACCGGTCGTCAGATCGTTCAGGTCAATGCCCAAATCATCGGCGATACGGGCGGCAAGGGGGGTCGTGCGTGGTGCGGTGCGCTCTGCGCTCTCTGGCGTCGGCGCAGCCAACGGACGTATCTGCTGCTCCATGACGAACGCTTCGACATCCCGTTCAACGACGCGGCCTTCCGGTCCTGTGCCGCGCCCTGCCAGCAGAGAGACCGCGATTCCCTTCTCATCCGCCAGCCGTCTGGCACGCGGCGAGAGGAAAACCTGACCTGCCGATGCGCCGTTGCTTATGGACGGCACGGCTGCGGAAGGCGTTTCAACAGCCGCCGGAGTCGCGACGGGCGCACTCGCGGACGCCGTGGGGGTCTCTGCCGCCGCCGCGCCGCCATGTCCGGCTTCCGCCAGTAGCGCGTCAATTGCCTCTGCGGCTCCGCCGAGGATGGCGATAGGCTGACGGATAGGGACAATCGCATCTGCCGCGACAAGAATCTTCCGCAGAACCCCCTCCACCGGAGACTCCACCTCCATCGAAGACTTGTCGGTCTCGATTTCCAGCAGTAGCTCCCCGATGCGAAGGGTGTCGCCCTCCTGCTTGTGCCACTTGAGGATCGTACCCTCTTCCATCGTCGAGCCAAGCTGCGGCATATTGAAAAGTTGCGCCATGTCGAAAAACTCCCTTGTCCGGCTCCATGCGTCAGAACAGTGTTGCGGTGCAGATACCGTCTAATTCGGCGATAACGGGTTTGTTTCCTTTGCGTTTTCCTCTTTTTTCTTGCGTTTCAGAGCGCTAAGGGTTAAAATCGGCTTTGCTTTAGCGGGATGCCATAATAGCGATGCCTACGAAAACCAGCACAATCGCCAGAATAATAATGAGGACCACCCAGGGATTGGTGCGCTTGAGGGGAGCGGTATCCACCAACTGCGCGAACGGAGCGCGTGCCCGAACCTGATGGGCGAAATCCCGCGCACCCTCCAGACGGTTATCGAAAAAGAGCCGTTCCTGCGCGGTATGAACCACCCAGCTTGTCGCGGTGGAATCGGGGTGGGCGTTCAGAGTGCTTGTGTCTAGGAACTGCTGCCGGGCCTCCAGCCCGGTCACCTGCGCCCACGAATACCAGCGTTCCTCGCCTGTCTCGGTGCGATAGCCTATCCCACCACAGGAGAGATAGAGTTCGGAGGGAAACTTGCGGCGCATCAGCAGCACAATCAGGCCGATAACGGCGATCAGCAGCGGAATCCCGCCGAAGAAGAATCCCAGCATCTGCAGACCGTCGGCGGCGGAGCGCGAGAGGTCTCCCTGCCCACGCAGCATACAGACCAGAATGATGACCAGACCAATTACCCCGGTGATGACATACCCGATAAGCGAACGCCAGGCAGGAGCCTGAACATAGTTTCTGCGCCAGTCCGGCTGTAACGGGCTGCCCTGGAGACAGCGGCAGTGACAGCAGCAGAAAGGCATCTTGCCAACATCCTGTACGGCGTCGCAGGCGACGCAGGTCAACTGCCCATTCTTCGCCGCCATCAGAACCTCCGAGGGAAAATAGGGGGCGGCACAGGCTTTGCATCCCACCAGCGTCTGCAAAATGACGTGGGGAAACTGGCAATTCCCGCAGACGAACGAGGGATAGTTCACCATTTCCGGCTGCCAGGGACCGGGGATACCCAACCGATGGGCGATCATCGCCCGTCCTTCTTTCTGCCGCTTCAAATGCAGTCCTTCGCGTATCGCCTGATGCAGATACGAACCGAGAATCACACCCATTTCGCTTCTATCCTCCTGCCTGCGTTGCCTCTCCGTTCGAGAACAGCACGAGTTTCTCCTTCGCAATGCCTGCCAAGAAGGGAGGGAACGTGCTTTGCTGTGCACAATATAGGGAAAATAGCCTGAAGCGGGGTAGGCGGATGCAGAAACTGGAGATCGCAGGGCCGATTGTGCAGGTCGCGATAGATGTGCTGAACATAGACGCAGCGCTGCGGATTGCCGAGGCGGCGGTGAAGGCAGGGGCGGACTGGCTGGAGGCCGGAACACCGCTGATTACCTTCGCGGGCGTTAAGGTAATCGGAGCGCTGGCAGAGGCGTTTCCGGGCGTTCCCGTCCTTGCGGACTACAAAATGATGGACGGAGTGCGGAAATATGTCGTGGAGACCGCCAATCAGGGTGGACGGCTTGCGACAATCTGCGCCGTTGCCAGCGATGCCAGTATTCGGGAAGCCGTTCGCGCCGCGAACGACGCGGGCGTGACGCTGATCAGCGACCTCTACGCCGCGCCCAACGTGGCGGCGCGGGCCGCGCAGTTGGCGGAGATGGGGGTAGATTCCGTCTATGTCCACTGGGGCGCAGACCAGCGCAGCGAGCGTCCCGACTACAACGCGCTTACCGATCTTGCCGCCGTTGTGGAGCGTGTCTCACTTCCCATAGGAGTCGGAACGTTCAGCGTGGAAAATGGCATACAGGCGTTTCGGCAGGGCGCACAGATCGCCGTCATCGGAGTTCCGCTCATTCAGGCCAATGATGTCGAAGCGGCTCTGCGCGAATATGTCCAGCGCAGTAAAGAGGCGTATAGCAGCCGGGAATAGTTATTGGTGCGTAAACACTCTGGGATGCCCGTTGAGTTTACGCCGGAGTGAACTCCTGCGCTGGAAACAGCAAGTGGCCGCTTCGCGGGCACAGTGGTGTGAATGCAATTAGTGGTTTCGCGGCGGCGAACAATGGCAAGGAAGCGGGGATGAACGACGAACACCACTGCAATCAGAAACAGTGTCACTCCACAGGCAAACTCTGACGTGTCTGGAAGCCGTCCCCAACTGAGCCGGAATCCGAAACAGACTCGCTATCCGAGCCGACCGAATAGACTGACCGTATAACAGTCATACTTACACTCTAATGTGCCCGCGAAGCGGCCACTTGCTGTTTCCAGCGCAGGAGTTCACTCCGGCGTAAACGAACTAACGGGCGGCGGCGCAACCCTATCGGGAATTCAATGGACATCCCAGGACTTCTTCGCGTCAACAAGGATTTCCGGGGCTGAGGGCCAGCGGCCAGGTGTCCGTGAAGCCGTCACTCGACAATGAGTATAGGAAACCGACATTCATTTCGGCTTCGGAGGCGATGTAACTTCGGAACGCGCTACTTCGTCCAAACGAAGAGTATCTATCAGGCTGTCCGGGGCCTCTCGGAAGCGGCAGCACAACACAGGAGCAAATATAATGCGGACGGGACGTCTCTACGGAATTCTAGCGCTGCTGGTCTGCGGCGTCGGCGCACAGGCGCAGACCATTGATCACTCTAATCCGAACGTCGGCAATGACGATTTAATTGCGACCCAGAGCTACAACTGGGGGCCGGTCTTCCTCGGCGGACTGTGCCGCCTGACGGACAAGGGCAGCAGCGAGGCGGTCAGCGTCTTCAGCAAGCGCATGGTCAATATCACCCACTTTGAGAACTCGTTCGTATTCCAGATACTCAGCGGCGGCCCCGGCGACCCGTCGGACGGCACCGGCAACACCGCCGACGGCCTGACCTTTACCATCCAGTGCATGGACCCCACCGCGCTTGGCGGAGCGGGCGGCGGGCTGGGCTACGAAGGTTTGCAGCACAGCATCGCCATCAAGTTCGACCCGACCCCCAACGGCGGCGACCCCTCTTTCAGCAGCACCGGCCTGTACACCAACGGACAAGGCCCCTTCGGCGGCATTGATCTCCTGCCGGACAGCGTCAACCTGCGAAATCAGCACCCCTTCCGCGTGGATATGGACTACGATGGGCGCGTTCTCCAGGTGCGTATTACCGATACCGTCACGCAGGCGTCGGCGAAACAGACCTACCGCATCAACATCGCCCAGACCATCGGCAGTCCCACCGCCTTCGTCGGCTTTACCGCCGCGACCGGGCTGGGCAGCGCGGCGCAGGACATTCAAAAATGGTTCTACACCTCGCCGCCACTCTCTGAAGGCTTCCAGGAAGGCGTCTGGCG
This sequence comes from Chthonomonadales bacterium, assembly GCA_038231295.1. Lineage (GTDB taxonomy): Bacteria > Armatimonadota > Chthonomonadetes > Chthonomonadales > Chthonomonadaceae > JANXLO01. Next base: position 3,725 of record JBBRLP010000088.1, on the reverse strand, counting down.
CAATCGCCTGCGCGGCGCACAGAATGCGGCCAAAATTCAGGGCATCGCGAAATCGGCCTCCGCCTGGCCCACCAACGTAGATAAAAGCGCGAAGCACGTCGCAGCCACCAAAAAACATCCCGCCATTCGCGTCGCCAGCGCCTCCCGATAGTCCTGACGCCCTGTTTACACCGGGGGCGGGATATGCCGGAACGTGGCGTGGTAGATGGTGAGGTCTTCTGCGCCTAACGCCGCGCTGAGTTCGTCGGCTCTGGCGTAGTGGAGGGAGTGGAGCGCGTGGTCCTGAGAGACCGCCGCCGCATGTGCGAGAACGGCATTGGCAAAGGCCAGTTCCCAGTCGGGAGTTTCACGCGAAGTCACGAAATCGAACGAGGAGCGGGCATAGCGCATCGCCTGCTCTGCGTTTCCAAGCAGAGTATAGACACGCCCGAGCAACATATCGGCGCGGGCGCGGTTGAGTTCCGTTCCCACCATAGACCAGTGCCAGGCGGCAGTATGAGCCGCCTGAAGCATCTCCTCCGCCTCCGCCGGGGTGCGCGTCTCCTGCTCGGTCAGACGCCACGCCCGATTGTTGCCCTCCACCCCAAAATAGCGATTCCACTTCCTCAACTCTTCCTCGGTCGGATTTTCTGCCATTGTTGCTCCTCTTGCTGACGGTCGCCGCTCTCCCAAAATGGGGGCCGTTACTCCTCCTGCCAACAGGCGGCGCAGTTCGTTTCTGCGCCGCCCGTCCTCTCACTACGACGTTACTCCAGAATCAGGTACATCGTATTGGCAGGAAGTGTGAAACTGAGCGCGTCGCCCTTCCGCGTGACCGGGACGGTATGGAGGGGATAGCCTGCCGCATCCAGCAGAGTCGCTTTGTGCAGGGTGGCATTGCGGACGGTCAGCGTCATCTGCGTGTTGACGATCCGCCAGGGCATCGTGCCGGTGTTGACGATCTCGTAGCCGTGAAAGACCTCCTTGCCGTCGTCGCTTTTGAAATCGGTGGGTTTCGCCTGCCATCCGGTCGGACGTGCCGACGTGCCGACCTGCACCAGCACCTTCGCCGAGTCGCGCAGGGGCTTCTCGTCCATCGAAACCACCAGCAGAGTCGCGTAGTCGTTGGCGGAACTGAGCGTGATGTCATGGAGCGCGAACGTCCCTTTCTTCTTGAGGAAGCCGCTGACGCCCTGAGCGCGGGGCGTGTCGAGGGTGCAGAGACCGCTGCCGTAGTCCAGCAGAATCTCCCCGGTATCGCTCTTCACGGTTTTCGCGGTGTGGTCAATGTACTTTGTCAGGTCTAACTGCGCGGTCTTCGCCGGGTCGCCGCCATACTTGACCTCCACCGGGCCGACGAGAAACGCCAGCGGGTCCGCGCCCTGCTGAATGTGGGACTGAGCCCCGGTATTGCCCGTGTAGCGGTTGGGATCGAAACTCTTGTCCTCGGCGATAATCGGAACCTCGCGCTGCCACATCGAGGCCAGCGTCCGCTCCTCATGCACGGCGGGAGCGCCCTGCTGAATATAGCCGCGCCGGAACATCAGCGCGGCAGCCGGGAAACTGCCCATCAGCGTCGGGGTGGAGCAGGTCCACTTGTTAAGCGGATGCTGACCGTTCAGATTCAGAAACGTGAAATAGGGGTTCGGGTCGTACTCCGGCGTCCCGCCCGTCGCGAACCAGTAGAGGCTGTCCACCCCCGTCAGCGACTGGTAGGCCGCCATGAGGAACGGGCCTTCCGTCTGAAAGCCTTCGGGATTGACCCAGGTACTCTCGGTGATGAGCATCGGGTGACCAACGACCTGCTTGAGGTTGACCGGCAGGCTGCGCGGATCGAGCAGGCAGGAGTTGGTCGTGAAGTGGTGGCCGGGGTCAATTCGCCAGCCGTTGTTGGCTCCGGTGTGGACGCCGCCCGTGTATTTGTTGACGGCCAGCACATCGGCGGCGGTATAGGTCCAGCGCTCCAGGTCGTTGAGCCGGACAGGGTCGGCAGTAATCCAGTTCGAGGCATTGATAAGCTGCTTGCAGCCCAGGTCTTTGCGGTAGTAGTCGGCGATGTCGGCGTAGAACTTGCGTTGGGTCTCCGCGAAGAACTGTGTCTGGTCGTCCAGCCGCCGGGCCAGACCGCCCGTCTGCGGCTGCGTCAGCATCCACGTATCGAAGATGCCCACGACGCCGTGCGCGAGGTCGTCCTGCCCGGCGCTGGTTCCGAGCCAGGCAAGTTTCGCCTTGTCGAGCGTCCCGTATTTCTTCGTCAGCCACTGCCCGAACTTGCGCCCCAGAACCTTCTTCTGCTCGGGATGCAGGCCCTGCATCGTCCAGAAGAACATTCCGTCCTCGTTCTGCACCTGAATCAGCGCAACCGCCGGGTCCTGCGCCAGCGGCATTCCAGTATAGGGGTTAGGCCGTGCATAGAGGGCTTTGACCCAGGCGCGATACCCGGCCTGAAGTTTCTCGTTGAAAAATAGCACTCCCCAGAGGTCGGTCGCGCCGGTATAGCCGTCAATCTCCCACTGCGTCGCGTTCTTGCCGGTGGCCCAGTAGGGAGAAATCGTCGTATAGATGCCTTCCTTCTTCATCGCCGCCACACACCGCCAGATACCGTCAATTTCTTTCTGGTTGACCGCTGTAATCGGGGCTTCCTTGTCGGGCGCGATCTGCGTATGCAGCCGCACCATATTGACGCCAAGCCGCGCTAGGAAGCGGGCGTGCTTCGCCAAATCTTCCGGGGAGAGACGATAGGCATCCGTTCCCACCGACCAGAAGCGCACAGGCTTGCCGTTGCCGAGCGCAAACCCGCTGCCATCCGTTGAGAGTTTGATAAAGCCGGACTCTCCGGCAGTCTTCTCGTTCAGGGAGCGCAGATCGAGCAGGGAACCGGGCCGCGTGGTGTCCGCCGGATACGTGAATGCCCAGTCCGCCCGGTTCACAGGCTCATTGCCCTGACAGAACACGGTGGAAAGAGCCAGCAGAGCGGTAACGGCGACCAGGAGCCGCAGCCGGGAGACAAAACGGGGTTGGGAGCGAGAAAAGGACATAGTAAGCCACTCCTTCGTGCAGACAGGCATTCGTTATCGCGCCTCGTCAGGTGGTACATTCCTCCTGCCGAAAGCCATGATACATTTCTATCTGTCGCGGTGCTGCATGAATCCTGCTTTCCGGGACGTGAGGAGCCTGACGTGGGGAGGAGACAGGAACAAAAACAGGCAGATAACGCGAAGCAACCTCTAACCCTGCCGATAAAAACCGGACAGGTTACAGGCGGGCCAATGCGGAGAGGCCGACTGCACGGCCAACTCTAATGGAGCATCGGAGGAGACTGGTCGAGAGGAATCTGCAAGCCGACGGGCATGAACAGCACGAGCAAAGAGGCGGGCAGTCGCGCCTGATGTTCCGTCAGGATAAGCTGCTCCGTCTCCTCGTTATCAATTACTCTGCGGAGAATAATCCATCCATCGGAAATCGCAGTGAGGAGGTAAAGCCCCGTAGGGAGTTCTTGAAGGGGGGTGAAGAGCGCGAGGACTTCTCCCGGTGTGTATCCGGCATCCGAAGAATATTTTTTCTCGCGGGGCATATTGTCCTCATTAATTGTTACCATAAGGCCTCTGTTAGGAGTTACGCGGATGTTGCTCAGGGTCAACTGCTCTTGACAAAGCTTTGAGTGGTTGGCGATAATTTGGCATGGCAACTTTACCCAAAGTCGAAGACCTCGACTACATTCAATTTCTCGTGGCGGCCCAGACCGC
>JBBRLP010000087.1:0-23748 GCA_038231295.1 Chthonomonadales bacterium | reverse complement strand
CGCAGACGACCATGCCGTTGGGCGGGGTCGGCGGAGTGAACTCCTCCGCGGAATGGCCTGCGGCCAAGTTTCCTTCGGAAACGTTCAGGCTATCAGGGCCACTCTCCGCATTCTACGCCTTTTGTCCGAAGGACACTCCGGTGAAGCCGCGTAGCGAGGGGTGTCAACCCTTTGCTCCCTCGGTGCTGCGTAAGGTGAGATAGTAATACCTGTTGACAAGTAAAGACAATGACATGGCAGAAGAGCAGGGGGAGCGAGGAGGAGAAGAGGGCGAGGGAGAGGGGTGATTTGGCCGTTAAGAACTTCGTTGAAATGGCCCGCAATGTCTGACATTGCGGGCCACCTTCTGCCTAACGTTCTTAACGGCTAATGAAGGGAATTGGTCAGAACCGCGAGGGCATGCCGCGTCTGCTTCTCCTGCGCCGTAAGATCGTGTGCCGTTGCGAGCCGATGCATGGTCTTGGCCGTGCCCTCCAGCGCGGCCAGGGAGACATCCAACTGATCCTGGATCGATTCGCCGCCTTCCTGTTTAGCATGCACATACGTCAGAAACTGCTGATGGAGGTCCTGACCGACGCGTTTGGCAATCGCGGGGTCATTCCCGGATGTGATCATGCCTTTGATGTCTTCTTTATGGTCGGTCAGATAGCCATCCAACTGTGTGTCGAGTTGCTGAGATGTCTTCTTGCAGTACTCGGTAAACTGTGCCTCCAGACGATCCCCTATCGTTTTGCGATATTCGGGCAACTGTTTCAAGGCATAATCCGGCGTCTGCTGAATGTACTCCGGAATCTTCTGTTTCAACTGAGTGGCGAGATCCGGACCCCGGTCGGATATCTGCTGCATAATCATCCCATCCGCGATTTCAGCGGCGCTATGAGGCTGCAAGGAGGCCGTGAACTTCGAGGTGATAAAGATCATCTCGCCTCCCAGTAACACCAGAAGTACCAGGCCCGCGATACGCGTTCTCTGTAAGGCGACCCGCGCCTGACTGACCTGAGTAGCCAGATACCTGGCGGCAGTGGCGTCTCCTTCTGTCGGAAGGGTTGGATCTGTGGAGACGGGCGATATCGGATTTTCGGAACTCATTTTTTTGCTCCTTTGGATGTCGTCTTGCCGGCAGCGGATTTTTCCTCCGGGGGTGTCAGCGACTTCAAATCGTTGCGGGCAAGGTCGAAGACCAAAAGGGCCATGTCCCAGGTAGGCTCTTGTCCTTTGGCGTCCGATGCTCCTGAATTCTGAATAGTCGCGAAGTCTTGCAGGATGCTATCAACCGCCTTTTTATGCTGCGCGAACATCTGTTCACTAATATCAGACGCCTGCTCTGTTGCTTCGGTCGTCAGAGTGGTCACGAGACCAGTGATCTGGGCATCGGTGGCTTCGGGGAACATCTGGTGTATCTTACTTTCACGAGATTTGAGAGCCGCACCGAAAGTGGCATCCACGACCTTCTGACCTCGCTTGGGCAGTTCATCCCCAAAGAGTTTGACCTGATCCATCGAGGCTTTCGCCAACTCGGGCGTCCGTTTGTTGAGTTTCTGGACTTCTGCCTGGAAATTGATTTCGTGCAGCGCATCGGTTGCCATCTTCTCGACAGCGGGAAGTGCGTCTTTCTGCATACGATCATTCATATCCTGGACGAAGACCTTCTTGGTCTCTCCCTCCGTGGTGAGACCCTGCACGGCGGATCGAAGCGTGAACAAACAGATCACGACGGTGATTAAGAGGGTCAGACTGATGCCCCAGCGCCAGAAGCGTGTCTGCCTCTGCAGCGCTTCTAGTTGTTGAATGTTGGTTTGTACGGTAGCGGCTTCCATCACTAGTTTCCTCTCTGCTGCGGTCTGTCGTTGACAGGGACGGCAGCCTCAGAGACACGGGGGTTACGTCAACAGATGTCGCTGGGGGTATTCACGTATCGGTGGGTAAGCGATACGGCAACGCAAACTGCGTCACATATCTTGAACGATTGATCCTTCATGGCGGTCAACCGGAGACATTATACCCGGCAGACGAGGGTTCATGCTTTTATGTTCCTTTACTAACGCACCTTCTTGAGCGGTCTAGAGTTTGACAACTCAGTGCTGCCGAGGGGAAAGGGTGATACGCCGCCGAAGGATGTTATGGTCGTGACGACAAAACGGCGGGCCAGAGTGATTGGGCGGCAAAAGCTTCTGGCAGTCATTGTGGTGGCGACGACTGCCAGGGGAGATGGCAAGTGGGGAGCCGGGTAATCAGGCGAATCCCGACGCGTTATTTGTTGTTGACGGTGATACCGGGCCAGTCGTCGGTTCGGAAGGGGGAGGCCGGGAGGCCCGCCTTGTTGTAGAGGTTACAGACCGGGTTGATATGCCAGGCGTAGCGCACGGCTTCCGGCTGCGGCACCTGCGGCGACGAGACGACGATGGTATCGCCGACGATCTTCGCATCGGCCCAGACGAACTTCTTGTCCGCCCCGGCAATGGCGAAGCCCGTCAGCTTCTCGCCCTTCGCCACCAGACCGCCGCCCAGATGGTCGAATGCGAGTTTGATAGCCTTGCCGCCGTCCGCCTTGCTCATGCGCTTGTAGACTGGCCCGGCGTACTCGACTTTTTGGCCGTAGGCGAGGGCTTCTGCGTTCAGGGCGAGGCGTTTGCCGACCGTCTGCTTGTCCTTCGGGTGGATATCCGCCGCATCCCCGATGTCAATGGTCACCGCGATGCCAGTTTTGGGCAGGTTCTTCGCGGTCAGGGACTGCGCTTCGCGGAGTTCCGCCCAGGCGTCCTCACGCGGGTCGGGGGTGGATGCCTGCCAGTTCGCAAGCTGGACGATGAAGAACGGGAACGTGCCGACGCCCCAGCGGTTCCGCCAGTCGGTGATCATTGTGGGGAGCAGGGTGCGGTACTGATAGGCGCGTCCGGCGTTGGACTCGCCCTGATACCAGATCGCGCCCTTGATGCCGTAGGGCAGCACCGGCGCGATCATGCCGTCGTAGAGGACCGTGACCACGTTCGGGTTGTTGTCCTGTTTGCCGTTGGCCGGGTTCGCCTTCATCTCGACCAGCTTGTCCACCGTCGGCTTGAAGTCCGGCATCGTGTCCAGGGCATCCGCACTCGTCCACGCCTCGGCAATCGTCCCGCCCCAGGAGGTGTGAATCAGCCCGATAGGCACTTTCTCGTCGAGAAACAGTTGACGGCCAAAGAAGTAGCCGACTGCGGAGAAGCCATTCCATCCGCCCGTCCCCACCGTCTGCGGGGTGCAGACAGACCACTGTCCCATCAGGTCCTTGTCACGCCGCTCCTGGTTGGTCTGCGGGGTATAGGCGACCTTCTTGGGAACCGTGAACAGCCGAATCTGCGGGTAGTCGGCGGCGGCGATCTCGTCCTTCGCGTTATTCACATTGCCGATGCCCATCTCCATGTTCGACTGCCCGGAGCATATCCAGACATCTCCGACAAGAACGTTCTCGAATGTCTGTGCCGCGTCGGAACCCTTACCATTGTCCTTGACCGTCAGCGTGTAGGGACCACCGACAGGCAGTGGCTTCAGTTTGACCATCCATTTGCCGTCCGCCCCGGCTACTCCGCTCACGCTCTGACTGCCTATCGAGACCGTGACCTTTGTACCCGGTGTCGTCCAACCCCAGACCGGATCGGAAATCCCGCGCTGCAGCACCATGTTGCTGCTGAACATCGTGCTCACAAACGGCTTATCGGCGTTTTGGGCGAGCGCCGTCCCGAGGGAACCCGTATGCAGACAGAGTCCCACGAGAAGGGCTATCGCGCCCTTCATAAGCGGGTAAGTCAGTTTCATTGCTTATCATCCTCCCAACGACTCCCAGGGTCGTCTCGTGTATGGAATAAGTTACGCCGGATACATTCCCTTAAACCCCTGCGATTTCCTTGTGCAGGCAGAGTGTCGCAGACAAAACAACGGGATGGATGGCTAGAGCAAGGGGGAGAAGGTGTCGCCGGGGGCAAGACGGAGGCCACGCGCCCAGGCATCGGCGGCCATGCGTTTGCCGCTGTCGGGCTGCGTTTCGGTAAGGAGGAGCGCGGTGTTTTCTCCTGCTGCGACGAGGAGACCGGCGGGGCTTTTGGAGAGACCGAGAACGGTGCCGGGCAGGGCCGCTTCGACGGGGGAGGGAACGACTTGCGAGGCCCAGACTTTAACGCGCTTGCCCTTGATCTCCGCGACTGCGCCAGGGCGGGGCGTGACGCCACGAATGCGGTTATGGATAGCCGTTGCCGTTTCGTCCCAGCGCAGGAGGGCGTCTTCGGGAGTGAGGGCCGGGGCGAAGGTCGCGAGGAAGTTGTCCTGCGGGAGGCGCGGGAGCGTTCCGGCGGCGAGGTCCGCCAGCGTCTCCACCAGCAGTTCCGCGCCCAGAGTAGCAAGTTTCGGGAAGAGCGTTCCGGCGTTGTCCTCCGGGGCGATGGACAGGGAGCGGGCGAGAAGCCTATCCCCGGTATCGAGGGTGGCGTCCATCCACATCGTCGTCACCCCCGTCTCCGCTTCTCCGGCCATGAGAGCGCGTTGAATGGGAGCCGCGCCGCGATATTTCGGCAGCAGTGAGCCATGCACATTGATGGGGCCGAGCGGCGGGAGATCGAGCAGTGCCTGCGGGACGATCTGCCCGAAGGCGGCGAGGGTCAGCACGTCCGGGGCGATCACGCGCATCTTCGCGATAAACGCCTCGGAGCGCACCCGACGCGGCTGAAGCACCGTCAGACCATGCCGCTCCGCCGCCTTCTTGACGGGAGAGGAGGCAAGTTGCATTCCCCGACCCTGCGGCTTGTCCGGCTGCGTCACGACGGCGACGACCTCATGCCCCGCTTCCAGCAGCGCCATCAGGCAGGGAACCGCGAAGTCCGCCGTGCCAAAAAAGACCGTTCTCAGCCGTCGGTGGGTCATCTGTCTGTCGCCGGGACAGCGGTTTCCGTTCGCTCCATCAGAACCGCATCCTCTGCCTCGTCCTCCTCTTCTTCCTCATCGTCGTCCCCGATGGCCCACTCCAGCGTCTCCGGAACGGCCCTGTCAATGAACAGGATGCCATCCAGATGGTCAATCTCATGCTGGAGGACGCGGGCCTCCAGTCCGGTTGCCCGGATGGAGACGGGACGCAACCGCCCGTCGAAGCCTTTGACGCGCAGTTCCATACTGCGGACGACCTGGCCGGTCAGGCCGGGAATGGAGAGGCAGCCTTCCGGCGGATCCAACTGCTCGCCTTTGCCTCCCATGATTTTCGGATTGATGAGGACTTTGAGACCGTCTCCGGCGTCGTAGACGAGGATGCGCGTCGAAACGCCCACCTGCGGGGCAGCAAGGCCAAGTCCACGCGCCTCGCGCATAGTCGCGACCATGTGGTCAATGAGTTTGCGGGTCTCCGTCGTGACGCGAGTGACGGGCAGAGCCTGTCGGCGCAGCACCGGATGACCCAGTTTGATAATGGCGGGGATGCGGTTCCACGATTCCTGCAACTCCACAGGCGGCATGAACTGGGCATCGAACTCCGAACGATCCGACATCGGTGTAATTTCCTTGGGGCCAAAACCTCTCAAAAACGGGTTTCGGCGAGATGCGAACATTATACAACAAAAACCGTCTGCGAGGGTAGAGCCAGGAGGGTTCGCTATGTGCGAAAAATCACGTAGCGGAATCGCGACATGGTACGTCTAAACCAATGAATGTGTTTGTCCGCAACGACCGGCACACGGCAGGGAAGAAGGAACCGAGGGAGTAACGGCGAAGAACCCGGCAGTTTGCGTGTCTGGGACGATGCCGTCACCGAAAAGATGTCGGAGCAGCCGACACAGAGAGGGCATTGAGGACGTTAGAGCAAGTCGTCAACAACGGCCTTGCGAAGCCGCCAGGACGTTGGGAAAGGGAGTTTCCGCTATGCCTGCAAACGATGCCGAAGCGACCCGGTCTGTCCGGGCGCAAATCACCCGTCGCTATGTGGATTCCAGCCTGCTGGAAGTCCGTGTCATGCACGGAGTTGTCTATCTGCGGGGAATACTCGCGAAACTGCGTTCGCATCCCGATATTGACCTGGAACATGATAAGGAGGTCATCGCCCACTGCCTTCGCGGTCAGCACGGTATCCGCGAAGTCATCTGGGAGGCTTCCCTGCGAACCTGATCGCCTGTTCCCTTCGGTCGCCCCCATGTTTGAATGCCTGTCCTTTTCTTTCTCCGGGTCTGACCGAACGCCTACTTCCCGACAGGGAGGGTGCAACTGCGGCTCTTCCTGCCGTCTGTCCCATGTCTGCCTATCAGTTCGCGCTGTGTGGCGCGAACGACCTTACACCGAAGAAGGGTCGCAACTATGTGGATTAAAGCCGGCACTCGCTATTTCAACACCGACACTATCGCCTACATCCAGGTTTCGATGGAAGAAGGGGCGTATGAGCCTAAAACGCTCTATCTGCACTTCATGAACGAAAGCCATACCTTCACCCTGCACGGGCAGGAAGCCGCAGCGGTCTTCCGGGCGATGCAGTCCTGCATCTCGCAGAACGAAGCGACGCACGTGAAAGCCCTCGTCAACGCCGCCTGAACCGTTCCAAGGCAGACCGTCCTCTCCCCAGAACACGGGAAGAGGACGGTCTTTTGCTGTGTGGCGGGAAAGCAGACCAAAACGCATTCCATCGAACTCGGCTGTCCCTGGCAGAACGGCTTTTGGGAGAATTTCCATGGTTGAATGCACGACGAGTCTCTCTTCGGAACTTGGTTTGCGAGTATGGCCGAAGCGCGGGTGCTGTGCAAGAGCTTTCGGCGAGAGTATAATGAGGAACGATCTCACCAGTCGCTCGGATACTTGACACCAGTCGAGTTCAAACAGAAGTCGCTTAACGAGCAGCCATCAACCCCAGGAGACTAACTCTCCAGGTGGCCTAAATATGGTGGGCATGTCACCGCAGTGGTTATGCTATGTTCTATGTACTGGGCAATGAGGACAATCATGAAAGCTATCGGGCAGCTATTCACCAGTGTATTAATGTTTAGCGTGATGCTACTAATCGGCGGCTGCGTATTTCGGAAGGCCCATACAGTGCCACTACTCAACTTAGCGCAATCACCGCAACAATCTCTGCATGGACATGATCTCGCCGTTCATGTTGCCTTCTCGCCCAATGGTAAGATGCTTGCAACTGTATGCGCCGACAAAACCGCGAAGATATGGGATTTGAAAACTGGTAAGACTGTTTTTACGCTGTCAGGGCATCAGGATGGACTCTTATGCTTGGGTTTTTCCCCGGACGGCAAGCTGCTTGCGACCGGTGGATTGGAGGGACCGGTGCGACTATGGGACACAGCGACGGGGCAGTGTGTCCGCGTGATCGAGACGCACGCATCCCTTGTTCAAGCAGTAACGTTTTCTCCAGACGGCTCTCTGTTGGCGATAGGAGCTGGAAATGGCGTAATCAGGATATGGGGCGTAGCGTCTGGCCGTGAAGAGAAATCACTTCCAGATATGGCACCGGCTACTTCGCTTGCGTTTTCTCCGAACGGCAAACGGCTCGCCAGTTCCTTTCTCGGCGTACCGGTCAAATTCTGGGATACCCAGACGTGGCGAGAGGTTGGAAGTATCACGCCGCCTGTGGCAGAGAGTACGCATGCCATCGTTTTTTCTTCGGATGGCAAGTACCTGGCTGGCGGCAATGATGACACAACAGCACGGATCTGGGATGCGAAGACTGGGAAGGATATCCACGTTCTGAAGAGGCATTGGGGGAATGTGAATGCAGTGGCTTTTTCGCCAGACAGCAAGATACTGGCTACCGGGGGCGACTTCAGTATCAATTTCTGGGATACGGCTACCGGTCAGAATATTGGAACCATCACCCCGAAGAAACGTGATCCAAAACATGACTTGCCTGTTGGCGGCGGAACCTTCGTCTATTCTTTAGCCTTTTCTCCAGATGGCTCTCTGCTCGCTGTTGGGTCACTCGACGGGATTGTGGATTTATGGGCCATTCCCCAGCGCTGAAAAAATAAGGAATAGGACTACGATCTGAGGGGCAGGCAGAAAGGATTACTCACGAATCATGTCTTCCAAAAAGTACTGTGGCTTTTGCTTGCTTCCGTTTTGTAGTCTGTTGGGAGCACATTACAATCATTCTACCGTTTGGCCGATTGGATATAATCCTCACAACCACACTGAGATGGTAAACGACGGACCAAGTAGTTGGAGCGGGCCAGATTAGTCACCTGCATAACGCTCCCATGGTAACTCTCAGGAAAGTGACCGATAGCCGGGCAGGACTGGGTAGCTACATCGTCAAGATGGCGATGCAGACGCTCGACGGGAAAGGCGTCCGAAAGCTCTTGAGCGCGTTTAATGTCAGCGATCTGGAGGAAGGTATTGTCGGGTTGGCTGAAGGAGAGGTTCTTTTGGCTCCCCTGTCGGGCGAGCCAGTTATGCTCGTTAAGCGATCGTTTGCCGATCTTGTTCAGGGGAGTGTTCGCATCTTCGGCGTAGTGTACGACGATGCTGAGGAGGCACTGGTAGAACTCTACGGCCTTTTGGGCACGCGATGTGCCTTTGAGATGCTGGACGAAGCCCTCTACAGTTTCATCCCAGGGTAGAGGGGTGTAATCGGTGACCACTTGCTTGCTCCTTGCCAACAGACTAAGAGGGTTTGTGCAACATCTCTCAACAAGTGTCAAGGAGTCGTTACTTATAAGGTAGTACGCCCGGTTGGATTCGAACCAACGGCTTCTTGCTCCGGAGGCAAGCACTCTATCCACTGAGCTACGGGCGCGAATGGATGCAGATAATATAACAGACTATCCGCATCCTGTCAAGATAGACGGCCCGAACGCGCTATTTTGTGACCGGGAAGGCAGGCGGGGTGACAGCCGCAGGTGCACCGGGCGCGGGATTCGTTCGGGAACTGGTCGCGCTGGCTTTGCCGCGCTTGCCCCGGTTGGAGCCGGGCGGCGGCGTTCCGGCCTTGACGACATAGAGCGCGACATCTCGCGTGATGGGCGGCGTGGCGAGCGAGAGACCGTCTTTGACGTTGGCGATGCTCACGTCTGTCTCGTCAAGGGACTTCCCGGCGTAGGTGTCCCACCACGTCGCCCGGTAGCGTCCTGCCTGGAGGCCCGCGAGTTGAACGTGTCCGCTGACACCGTGCGTGTCCTCTGCCTGGTGGAGAGGGGCATCCACGTTGCTGCGATGATAGACCCAGGCGACCGCGTAGTCTTTGCCGACTCGCGCTTTCGCGGCGAGGGCCGGGGCGTAGTTGTCGAGGGCGAACTGCCGGACGGTAAACCAGTCCTGCCCGGTGTTCTCGATGGTGACCGTATGCGCTCCGGCAGGGACTTCGACGGAGAGCGTCGCCGCGTCAGATTTCGGGGTATAGTCGGCGGGGGAGGCGGGGAAGTCCCGTTCGGTCGGCTTGCCGTCTACCGCCAGTCTCAGATGCGCCCCCGACTTCGAAATCTTCTCGACCGCGACGCTGAACGCGCCGGGTTGCGTGAAGCTTACCTGGAGCGTCAGTGGTTTTGGCATCATGTCGCGATGCGCCTGCCCCTGAATAAAGTTCGGGAAGTGGTCCATACCCGCCGGAACCCCGGTCGCCCCGACGATAAATTCGTTCTCGGTCGCAGCAGCGAAACCGCCGCCCGGCGCGAAGCGCAACGCCGCCCGCTGGGATGTTTCGACAGACGGGGAGACGGAGGTAAGGCCGCCCTTCGCGGCAAGGCCGGAGGCGGTGATAAACCCGGAGGCGGCCTGGAAATGGCTGTAGAGGTTCTGCTTTTCGACCGTCTCCCAGTCCCAGTACTGCGGCGCACCGGCGCGTCCGCTCATCAGTCCGGCCCACAGGCCGACATGCAGCCCCGCCCCATCGTCGTTCAGGGCTTTCGGCCCGAACTCCCCGACGAAGCCCGGCTTATCCGCCTTTTTCTTGCCAGTGGTCGCCTCCGGGGCGCCGAGCGCGGTCAGCAGGTCGTTGGGGTAGACGTGGGTCTGTGTGTAGTCCACCGTCTCCCATATCGGGCTGTCGGTGGCGATAGCCGGGGCGGAACTGGTGGTGAGCAGATGCCGATTGCCGTCGAACTGTCGCAGGAACAGCGACATCTCACGGTGCCAGAGGGCGATGTCGTCCCAGAGTTTGCCCTGCGCGGCATCGGTGCCCTCGACCTCGTTGAACAGTTCGAGCGCGAGGATGTTCGGCGAGTAGCCCCAGCGCGACAGGATATAGTAGAGTTTGCGTTTTGTCAGGACACGGGCCGTCGGGTCGGTGAAAAAATCTTCAGGGGCTTTGAGGAAGCCGCCGTTTTTGACATTGTAGGGGTTCGCTTCCCAGTTGGGATTGACGTTGTGCGAGAAGCGGTAGCCGGATGCACTGGAGTACTGCCCGTGATGCTGGAGAACCATCTGGAAGTAGATGTCGTTTTTCTCCGCCGCCTCCACGATGCCATCCCATTTTTTCGCCGCCGTCAGGTCTATCTGCCCGACCTTTTCCGGTTTACCCTTTTCCGGCCAGTCGAGGTTCTTGCCATCCCAGTGGCTCATCCAGACGCGGGACCAGTTCTCTCCGGCGGTGTGCATCTTGCCGAACAGCTCGGGGATTTCGGGCAGACCACTGCTATGCCAGGGCTGATTGTGGCCGAGGGGCAGATAGCGTGTGCCGCTGTCGAAGACGAAACGGTTGTGGTCACCGGGGTCTATGCGAACGAATCCGGGTTTGGGATCGCCGCTGACCGTCCACTCCTTCTTCTCCAGCTTCTCCTCGTGCGCCGTCTCCTTATTCAGTTTGACGCCCACGACGGAGTACGGGCCGGGCCGGGTGGGGGTGAAGCGCATTCTCCAGGTCTTGCCGCCATCGAAGAAGGCCGGAACCTCGACGGTGCCGCCGTCCGCTTTTTTCAGAGTGACCTGGACGTTGACCTTCTCGTAGTCGAAGGGATCGCCGGGAACGCTCGCCAACTCGAATGAGGTCTCCAGCTTCGGGTAGGCGCCGCGCTCCAGGGCGTTACCGGGTGCGTTGCTGTTGTCCTGATTGCGGTAGCGTCCGCTGAGGGAACCGTTGTAGCTGTTGCCGATGTCGCCCCCCAGACTGCGGGTCAGGCCGCCATAGTCTTGCGCCCCGCCTCCGCACCCGGTCAGCAGAACGGCCAGCGGCAAGGCGGCGGCATAACGATATCGAAAAAGGTTTGTCTTCATCTGGAATAGACCTCCCGGTGCGCGAACGTCCTCCGGCGCGGAGCGAAAACGGATGGAGTGCAAGGCTCTGTTGATTGTACCATTCTTCAAGGGCTGACGGAATCCCTTTTGTCCGCCTCCTTCGCAGGGAGGAGACGGGACAGCGGTTGTCCAAAGGAAGTTAGCCGCCCAATTCGCCCCCCGGCCCCCAACTTTGGGGGAGTGAGGTATATTCATGCGATAGGGTGCGCCCCGTGCATGGAAGGCTGACTGGAAAATAGCCACTTACGCTCGTCTCTTGTCTACTAAAACAAGAGACAAAGGCGGAATTTTCATGCGATAGGGTGACCGCAGGGCATGGAAGGCTGACAGGAGAAACTATGTACCGAATCGGGCCGCACATAGACCCGCCTCTGCGCGACATTCCTCATCTACTGACGCGCTCCGGCTATAATACGTTCCAGACCACCCTGCGTGACCCGCTGCGGCTGTCGAAAGACGGCATTCCCGACGCGGACGATCAGGAGGCGTTCCGGCTTGCCTCGGCGGAGCTAGGACCGTTCTGGGGAATCGTTCACGCCTCCCTGCTCACCAATCTGGCCTCCCCCGACCCGCGTATCCGCAACGGCTCTGCGGGCGCTCTGGTCGCCGACGCGACGCTGGCGGCCTCCCTCGAACTGGCAGGCGTCTGCTTTCATGGCGGCTATCAGAAGGGCCATGCCAGCCGCGAAGCCGCGCTGGAGGCGGTCGCCTACAAACTGAATGACGTTCTGGGCCGTCTGCCTGCCGGGGCGAGAGCGCTGCTGGAAAACAGTTGCGAAGGCACGGAACTCGGCCAGACTCCGGCGGAACTCGGTACGATCCTCGCCTCCCTGAACGCCGACCCGGAGAAGTTCGGCCTGATACTCGACACCTGCCATCTGCACGTCGCCGGTTTCGATCTGGCCGCGCCCGACGCTCCCCAACGCCTGGCTGACGAACTGGAATCCGCCGGACTGACGCCCTACCTGACCGCCCTCCACCTCAACGACGCCCGCGAAGCCTGCGGCAGCCATCGTGACCGCCACGCCGTTCCGGGAGAAGGCACCATTGGCGAAGGGCTGCGTCGTCTGATTAACTTCGGGCCGTTCGCGGCGTTACCCTGTATCCTCGAAATCTCCCGCGCCGACGTGCCGCAGGGTATTGCCTTCCTGCAAAGTTAGCAAAGCGGATGGTGGAAAATCTCTGGTTTCCCACTCCTCGAAGGTTCGGCGGTCGAATTGGGCGTAGGACTGCATCAGGGCCAGGGCATCGGGGGTGGAGATGGGGCGCGGCACTTTTTCAATAGGGCAGGGCATCCATTCGACATGGCCGAGCAGGCGGCAGACGAGCGGACGCGCCGCATAGACGACGCAGCGTCCCGCCTCCATGTCCCGGTAGCGGCACATCTGAACCGTCACGCCATCGCCGAGGTCTATCGTCTTGTCCTGTGCTTCGACCCGTGCGATTGCGTCGCGTTCGGGCTGCGTCAAATCGCGAAGGTGCTGCTGGAGGGTCGCCCACTCCTGCTCGGAGGCGGGAATGCCGGCGGCGCAGCGCAGCCCGCAGGCGTCACAGCCATTGCAGACCTCCAGGTGCATCTGCTGTTCGCAGCGTGTTTTGAGTTCGATGTAGTGGCGAGTTGGCATAGAGTTCTGTCTGAGCGTGGAAGGGGCGGATAGATTTTTCGGTAACTGAATCTACGGAGTGGCGGCGCGGTGTGTTCGCCGCGAGGGAAGGCGGTTTTCATGCGAGGTTTTCCGTACCGAGGGATGGTGGGTCTGGCAGTGGCTCTCAGTCTGTGGGGGGGGAGCGCACGGGCACAGTTCGATCCGGGCAAATATGTCCTGACAGCGGAGGAGCGGCAGACGCTGACGCAGGGACGCGATCATCTGCGGCAGCGGGTGCAGGAACTGCGGGAGCAGTCGCGCAAGACAGGGACGCCGCGCCTTGAGGCTCTGCCGGATGTCGAAATCTATCTGGATGCCGTAGACCGCAACCTCGACCAGAACCTTTTTTTCGTTAAGGGGAATGTGGGGCAGGCGCAGGCGTGTTTGAAGGAGGGCGAAACGCGGGTGGACGCCCTGCTGACGGGCAAGACTCCCTGGCTCGAACAGACAGGCGTCGTTATTCTGGGGTATCGGTCGGAGGTGGACGGCTCCGCGCAGCCCTATCAGGCGTATATTCCCACAGTCTATCGCGCCGGTGCCCAGACGCCCCTCCGCCTGGACATCTTCCTGCACGGGCGCGGCAGTACGCTCACCGAACTCGCGTTTATTCGCGGCACAGGGTGGGTGAAGGGGGATTTCGGCCCCACGCCTCCTGCCGGGTTTGCGCTGTATCCGTATGGACGGGGGAATAACGGCTGGCGCTATGCCGGGGAGCGCGATGTATTTGAGGCTCTGGCCGATTTTCGCCGCCGTTTCCCGGTGGATGCAGATCGGACGACGCTACGCGGCTTTTCGATGGGCGGGCATGGCGCGTGGCATCTCGGCTTGCAGCATCCCGGCCTGTGGGCCGCCCTGAGTCCCGGCGCGGGGTTCGTGGAGACGAAACGGTATCACAAACTGACCGGGCCACTGCCCGACTGGCAGGACGCGCTGCTGCATCTCTACGACCCGTTGGACTACGCCGCCAACGCGAAAGACCTGTCCCTGATCCACTATGTCGGGGAGACCGATACGTTTTATGCACAGCACCAGATCATGGACGCCATGCTGAAGCAGGAGGGAGCGCCCTACCGGGAGTATGTCGGGCCGCAGACGGGGCATCGCTACGAGGCGAAGGCGCTACAATCGCTGCTCTCCGACATGGCTCCGCTGCGGCGCGAACCGGACGCCCCGAACGTGGACTTCGTTACCTATACCCTTCGGTTCCCCGAATGCAAATGGGTGCATCTCGAAGGGCTTGTGCAGCACTGGCAGCGAGCCGAAATCCATGCCCGCCGCATCGCCCCGACTCAGATCGAAGTCACTACGAAGAACGTCCATGCGTTTCGCCTGACGCCGAAGGAATGGATTCCAAATGGCAGCGTCCGCATTGACGGGCAGACGATGCGGATGCGGGCCGGGCAGCCCGATGCGAACGGCGTGACCACTCTGACCTTTGTGCGGAATGGAAGCCGCTGGACACCCGGCACGCAGCAGAAAACGCACAAACATCCGGGCGTACAAGGCCCCATTGAGGACGGACTATTCGGTTCTGTACTCGCTGTGCGGGGAACGGGAACAGCCTGGAATGGCGCTGTGGAGAACTGGACGAAGCAGGAACTGGCTGATTTCCGGGAGGGATGGGGACGCTACTGCCGTGCCACGCTGCCGGAGACGACCGATGCCGCCGTCACGGCGGCAGACATTCGCGACAAGAATCTCTATCTGTTCGGCGACCCCGGCTCCAATGCCGTTTTGAAGCGACTGCTGCCGAAACTGCCGCTGAAATGGACGCAGACCACGATCACGCTCGGCGGGAAGACGTTCGCTGCCGGGGAGCATATTCCGGTAATGATCTTCCCGAACCCGGACAGTCCCAAACACTATATCATTCTAAACGTCGGCTTCACTTTCTCCCGCGCCGACAGGGACGGCAGTAACTCTCAGCAGTATCCCCATCTGCCCGACTACGCAGTGCTGAAAATAACGCCGGACGCCTACAACGATGACCGTACCAAGAACACCGTCCTCGCAGGCTTCTTCGACGAAGACTGGCAGATTCCGATGGGGCGATAAATGGGAAGGTGAGTGCGTCCCTACCGGGTCTCCCCCCAAAGTTGGGGGTCAGGGGGCGACTACCCAGAATTAGGGGTCGGGGGCGAACTTATCGGGCCGCATCGCCCCACAGCGTAACGGTTCCATCCTGCGAAGCGGCGGCGAGGGAGCGGCTGTCCGGCAGGAAAGCGAGAGAGCGCAGGATGTCCGAAAACTCGTGGAGGGTCGTCAGTTCCTGCCAGGAGGCGACATTCCAGAGCTTGACGGTATGGTCTTCGCTGCCCGTTGCCAGAGTGCGGGTATCGAACGAGAAGGCCAGCGTCGTCACCGGCCCCGCATGGGCATTGGCGAGGCGCTTGATCGGCTGCCAGGAGTGCGTGTCGTAGATCGTGACATCTCCGGCAGTATCTCCCGCTGCCAGCCAGCGCCCATCCGGGGTAAAGGCCAGGGAAACCGTGTTCAGGCCCAGATTCCAGTGGAGGGGAATGGCGTGGGGAACGAGGGGTGAATCGAGACTCCACTGCTGCCCTGCGGCGGGTTCGAGCTGCCAGAGGCCGACCGAGTTGTTGCTGTAAGCGCAGGCGACCAGATGCTTCTGCGGAGAACAGGCCAGCGCGGTCACGCCCGTTCCCTGCCCCGACAAAATCTGTACGGCCCGTTGCTGCCCGATATTCCAGAGCCGCAGACAGTTCTCCTGCCCGCACACTGTCAGCAGCCACTTGCCGTCCGGGGAGTAACACATCTGCCGGATCGTGCCTTCGGAGTTCGTCAGCGGCGTCTTCCGAACGGGCGGCTGCAGGGAGAGCAGGTCGACCTGTGTTCGGTTGCCGCGCCCTCCCTGGCTAAACGCCAACTGACTCCGGGGGCCGCTCAGGGCCATCGCATCGGGAGCCGAGGGCAGCGCCTGGGCGATTCTGGCTCCCTGCGGCGTCTTCAGCGACCAGACACAGGTCTCGCTGTCGCTGCCCGAGGCGAGCATCTGGACTCCAGGTGCGAACGCCAGCAGCGTGATCGCGTGGGTGTGACCGCGCAGGGTTCGGGTCAACTGGGCGCGTCCGACATCCCATATCTTGACGGTGCGGTCTTCGCTGCCCGTTGCCAGCAGACGGCCATCGCGGGAGAAGGCGACCGCGTGGATGGGAAGCAGATGCGCGGGTATCTGGCTCAGGGTGCGCTCGGTGACGTTCTTTGCGGAGAGGGTGAGTTCCGAGAGTTTGACCGTCGCGCTGTCGGCCTGCGTCCCGGTCTCGGCGGTTCGCAGCACATCGGGCGCGGCGAACGCCAGCGCATAGGCCAGCCCGGCGAGAGGTACGGAGAGGCCGGTCTGCCAGTTGTTGGTGTGCCAGAGACGAAGCGAGCGGTCCCAACTGCTGGAGGCGAGCAGTTGACCATCCGGGGAGAAGACGAGCGCCTGAATGACATCGGTGTGGCCCTGCAAGCGGCGAATCTCATGGTGGGTCGTCACGTTCCACAGGGTGATGTCCGCGTTGCCGCCGGTCGCGAGCGTCTGCCCGTCCGGGGAGAAGGCGAGGGCATAGATGCTGTCGGGGTGGGAGCCGGAAGCGTCGGCGTTCCAGAGGGCGATATGTTTGCCCGTCTTCGCGTTCCACAGGCGAATGACCCCGTCCTGTCCTCCGGTCGCCATCAGGCTGTTATCGGGGGAGAAGGCGGCGCACTTGACACTGGCTGGCAGTGAAAACAGCTCGCTATGGAGCAGGCGGCTGAGGTAATACCACTCGAATCCGCGCAGGTCGGGTTCGTTTTTGCGGGGAATACAGTTGTTGAGCAGGCGCTCCACGCTGGCCGCGTCGCTGCTGTCCCATTTCCCGCCCGCCTGATAGATGTTGTAGATATAGTTGCTCAGGCGCAGGTCGGCATCGCGCTGTTCGACGCGCCTGCGGGCCATTTTCGCGGCGTCGGCTTCAAACCGGGCGGTGTGTGCGTTCGTGTCGGCCTGCTGTTTTGCCGCCTTTTCCCGCCGCACAGCGTCCGCCAACTCCCTGCTCTTCTCTTCGGCCTTTCTCGTGGCGATAATCGCCTTTTTCTTTTCCCGCTTGGCGATAATCGTCTGCTTCTGGGCCGCATCCCTGCTGCCCAGAGCCGCCTTTTCGCTCTCCTGCGCCTGTCCTTTGTAGTGATTGGCAATGCCTAGCATTGCGACCATCGCCCCGATAATCAGGCTCGCAAACAGGGCGGCCCGCAACTGCCCACGCCGGAAAGCGGCCTGCTGGCGGCGTATCTCGGCGTTGGGCATATTGTCGCGTATCCAGAGGCGGTCGAAGACAGTCGCATAGATGCGATTGCGAACCGTCAGCAGACCGTTCTGGTCCCGCACGATTCCGGCCAGGCGCAGTGTGCTGATGAGCGGATTGGTTTCGTCGTCCCGCACCCGGTGCCCTGCTCTCACCTTCGCATAGAGGTCAAGCAGGGTGGCAATATCCGTCTCTCCGCGCAGCAGACGATCCCGGACGAATGTCAGATTGGCGTCGGTCTCTCTCGCCTCCCGCGACAGAAAAAGCTGGTCGCACAGCCTGTCCACGTCCTGACTGGCGATCACCGCCCTGCCGTGTTCGACCGCGTCCTGAACCAGGGCGCGACAGAGGCGCTGCGTAAGGTAGGGCTGTCCGCCTGTCCAGTACAGTATCCGCTGGAGAAGCCGTTTGCCGCTGCCTGCACTCTGCTGACTGAGGCCCTCTGCCAGCGGAGCGGATTCTTCGAGGGTGAAATCCGTCAGTTCGATGCGGCGGCCGATATTGAACGGGGTCGTGTGGGGGTCGCGAATCAGGTCGGAGGGCGTGGCGACGCCGAGCAGACAAAAGGTGAGACGGCGCAGTTCGGGGTCCTGGGTGCGGGCGTTGTGGCATTCGCGGATGGCGGCGAAAAACTCGTCGGTGGAGAAGGAGGAGGGCAGGGAGCGCACCGCGTCTATCTCGTCCACAAACAGGACGACCGGGCCAGCGTAGCGTTCCAGAACGACCTGCCGCAGGGCCAGCATCCAGCGCTGAAGCGGGCCGAGGCGGTCGTGTTCCTCCCAGAACTCGTCGAGTTCGTCTTCGAGGTGGAGATGCCGCCCGATGCGGGTCAGCAGCCCATAGTACCACTTCTCCGGCGTCAGGTTCTGCCCGATGGCGGTCAGGTCGAGAACAGCCACGGCAACGCCTTCGGCCCGGAGCCGGATCGTCGTCCGCACCATCAGGGAGGATTTGCCCATCTGCCGGGAGGTCAGCACATAGCAGAACTGATTCTGGCGCAGGCCCTCCAGCAGTTCTTCGTCGGCAGGACGGGTGACGTAGGAGGCGGCGTCACTCTGTAACGTCCCGCCTACGACATAGAAAGCCGTCTGATCCATCGCTGCCGCCGCTGCCATCTCCGCTCCTTCCCGCGAACGCTGAATTTCCGATAGGGGTATATGCGACACCAGTACAAAATATGCCTGCTTTTCCGCTGGTCGTACTGTGCGGGGAAACCTCTCTTTGAGGAACGGAAACTCTGTTGGGAATATGCAGGTGGGTTACGTGGTAGAATACCAGTAGGGTTTGAAAGGAGAAACGGATGAGAACGAAACTTTTACGAGGAATCCTGCTGGCGGGCCTGTTCGTGATGGGCGCGAATACGGCACAGGCCGGAGGGATGATAGCCTGGCGCAAATCGCTGAACGAGGCGATGCTTGAGGCCAAACGCAGCCATAAACTGCTGATGGTGGACTTCTATACCGGCTGGTGCGGCTACTGCAAGAAACTTGATGCCGAGACCTACACCGATGCGGGCGTGATCCGCCTGAGCGATCAGGTGGTCTCGGTCAAGGTGGACGCCGAACACGAAGGCAAGGCGCTGGCGACGAAATACAAAGTGCGGGGCTACCCCACGATCCTGTTTCTGAACGAGACGGGCGGCGTGGAGGGCAATATCGGCGGTTATCTGCCGCCCGCTGGATTCTCCCAGCGCTTCACCGAGACGATGAAGCGGCATCAGGACTTTCTGGCGGCGCAGTCCCGATTTCAGCAGAACGCTTTCGACGTGCAGACGGCTTTCCAGCTCGAAGGATTCTATGCCTCTCAGGGGGACGGAGCGAAGACTGTAGCGATGCAGCAACAGGTGGCCCGCCTCGATCCCCTGAATACGAAGGGGCTGCTGACGCGCTCCTATCTCTACCTCGGCGACTACTACTCGCTCCAGGGACAGTTTGACAAATCGTCGCCGCTCTACAAGAAGGTCATCACCGTCTCGAAGACCCCCAAAGAGGTGGCGTATGCCCATCTGAGTCTGGCGTATGTCAGTCTCTCTCAGAACCACCCGAAGCAGGCGCTGCCGGAACTGAAAGCCGTCAAAGCGGTCGCGAACTGCCCGGCAGACATCAAAGGCGCGGCGCAGCAGATGCTGGAGCAGCTTCGTCAGAAGGGCGTTCAGTAGCGGCCTTCAGCGGTCGGAGACGGTGACGGGCAGTTTTCCGCTCAGGGGAATCTTTCCGAACAGGGCTTCGGCGAGGGCGGCGAGATTCGGGGCGTACGGCCCGTAGATGCAGAGGCAGTTGGCGGCCGCAGGGTAATGGCGTAGGTCGTAAGGCTCCCGCAGGGCGACGACAAGGAGTCTGCTGCCGAAGCGCTCGGCCAGCGCTTGCACCAACTCTGCCTGCGCCTGCCGGTTCAGCGGACTGCCGGTTCCAGAGTTGGGCGCGGTGGCGACCAGGACGACGGACGCTTCGTTTCGCACGCTTTCGAGTGTCTTCTGAACAATCTCATTCGGGAAATCCGGCGGCATCGGGAAAGGCGTAATCGTCATTCCCGGTACCGCCGTTTTGGCTTCCGTCGCAAGGCGGGCCGCGAGTTCAAGGAGGCAGCGATGCGCCGAGAGAACGGCCAGGCGTGAATCCGAGGTCAGGTGCGGCAGCCCTGCTTCTGCCGACCGGACGAGGGTGATGGCACGGCGGGCGATGCGCTGTTCCAGCAGAGAACCCGTCCGGGTTGCGACGGTCTGTTCGGCGGGGAATGCGGGCGGCAGAATAAAGCGCCTTCTGGCGATCTGAATGCGTTCTACGGCCTCATCGAGACGGGAGAGGGGAAGGTAACCGCTCTGCACAGCAGCAATCAGCGCGGCTTTGGCTTCCCGCTGTCGGCTGAGGCTGTGGCAGATCAGCGCCATGTCCGCTCCGGCGCGGAGGGTCTCAACCGCGCCCTGAACGGTTCCGACGGTAGAGGCGATGGCTTCCATCTCGAGGCAGTCCGAAATCACCAGCCCCTCGTACCCTAACTCCTCGCGCAGCAGTCCGGTCAACACGGCAGGAGAGAGTGTCGCGGGGCGGTCGGGGTCTAAAGCGGGAAAGAGAACATGGGAGGTCATAATCGCGCCGACGCCTGCGGCGATGACGGCGCGGAACGGGACGAGTTCAACGGTCTCCATACGCTGGCGGGAGTGGGGAACGGTCGGTAGCGCGAGGTGAGAGTCGACGGCGGTATCGCCATGTCCCGGAAAATGTTTGGCGCAGGCCAGAACGCCGCTCTCCTGCGTTCCCCGCACACTCGCCGCGCCAAGCCGCCCGACACGTTCCGGAGTCTCCCCGAACGACCGTATCCCGATGACGGGATTGTCGGGATTGTTGTTCACGTCCACGACCGGCGCGAAATTCCAGTTGACGCCCACCCCGCGCAGCGCCTCTGCCACCCACTGCGACTGTCGGTAGGCCAGGGCTTCGGCCTCTTCCGGCGGCTGAACGGCGCCCAGAGCCATATTGCCGGGGAAGGTAGGAAAAGGAGCGCCGAAGCGATTGACCAGTCCTCCCTCCTGATCTACGGCGATGAACAGCGGCGCCCGGGAGAGCGCTTGCAGTTCCGTGAGTGTCTCGCGGCACCGGGGCAGCGGCCCGATATTGCGGCGCAGCAGCACGATGCCGCCTGCCCCTAACTCCTCCACGAGGGCGCGGGCGTGTGGGTTGACCGTTTGCGCCTCGGCGTCGGTCGCGCCCTGCCAGCCGAGGCAGAGGACCTGTCCTGCCTTCTCTTCCAGTTCCATGCGTTTTAACTTCCTAACGGAGTGCCGCAGTGAGGGCAGAGCGAGTGGATTTCGGACATGGAAGAGCCGCAGCGATGACAGTAGATCAGGGTGCGCTCGTGATTTGTCTCTTCCGCTTCCGGGGGCGGGGCGTCCCAGAGCCGCGTGAGGTCGTAGGGGTCGGGGCGTTCGCGCCACATCTGGACGCCCTGCCAGATCGCCGCCCCCAGCCCGATGCCGCACAGGACCACGCCAGTCGTCAGGATAACCGGGCTCCGAAAGACGACAAGCGGTGCGCTTATGCCCAGAATGACCAGTCCTGCGAATAGGCGTGTCATGCGGTTGGCCGTTCCGCCCCGAAAAAGCATTCGTTCCCCTCCGGTCACAGACCGTCTCTGCGCTGAACTCCTCTCAGATTAGGCGTATTCTCGAACGATTCCTTTTCGCAGGCAGGAAAGGCGCGTCAGACTGGCGAAGAGGAGTCAGGAATCTTGTGTGCAACAGGAGTGTCATTGTGAGTGATGGATTAGTGGGTTTGCCACACTGGGACATGACCAGTGTGTTCCCTTCGCTGGAATCCCCGGAGTTCGCTGAGGCGTTCGCGGCGGTGCTGAACGGAATCACGGAGTTCAGTGCGCTGTGTGAACGGGTCGGCGTCCGGCGGCGTGAGCACCCGGAGGCAGACGGCGCGTTCGCTGCAAATTACGACGCGGTCACGACGAGCCTGAACGGGCTTCAGGAGCAGATGCGTGTCCTGAGCGCATACATCAGTAGCTTTACGACGACCGATGCGAACAACGATCTGGCGAAATCGAAGGAATCCGAACTCAGTACCCACTATGTCCGCGTGAACCAGCTCACGACCCGTTATGCCGCCTGGGTCGGCACGACCGATGTGGAGGGCCTGCTCGCCGCGTCGGAGACGGCGCGGGTGCATGAGTACAATGTCCGTCGCGCCGTCTATCAGGCGCAGCATCAGATGGCGGAGAGCGAAGAGGCGCTGACGGCGGAACTCGGTCCGTCCGGCATTACGGGCTGGGCGAAACTGCACGGTACGCTGACGGCGCTGCTCACGGTCGAGGTTCCTCTGAGCGGCACGACGAAGACCCTGCCGATGAGTTCGGTTCGCGCTCTGGCCGGTGATTCCGACCGGGCCGTGCGGAAGGCTGCGTATGAGGCCGAGATCGCCGCCTGGGAGAAGAACGCCGTGCCGCTCGCCGCCGCGATGAACGGCGTCAAGGGTTATCAGCAGGTGGTTCGCAAACGGCGCGGCTACGCGGACGACGTGGAGCCGACGCTGTTCTCCAACTGTATTAATCGCGCTACTCTCGACGCAATGCAGACGGCCTGCACGGAGTCGTTCCCGGATTTTCGCCGCTATCTCGCCGCCAAAGCCCGTGCGCTGAAGCTAGACAATCTGGCCTGGTACGACCTGAACGCCCCCATCGGCGCGACGACGCATCTCTGGCAGTGGGACGAGGCGTGTGCGTTCATCCGGCAGAACTTCGCACTCTACTCCGACCGCCTGTACGATTTCGCGGACAAGAGTTTCACGCTCGGCTGGATTGATGCGGAGCCGCGTGTGGGCAAGCGCGGCGGGGCCTTCTGCATGGGCGTTCGGCCTGGCGAATCCCGTGTGATGCTGAACTACGACGGCTCCTTTATGAGCGTCAGCACCCTTGCCCACGAACTCGGCCACGCCTACCACAATCTGAATCTGGCGCACCGCACCCCGATGCAGCGCGGGACGCCCAGCACTCTCGCGGAGACAGCCAGCATCTTCTGCGAAACGCTCGCCTTCGACGCCGCGCTGGAAAAGGCTGGCAAGGAGGAGCGGGTCGCGCTGCTCGATACCGTTCTGGAGCGCAACCTCGGCGTCGTCGTAGACATACACTCGCGGTTCCTCTTCGAGCAGAGCGTCTTCGCCAAACGATCCGCACGCGACCTCACCGTCGCCGAGTTGAACGCCCTCATGCTCGACGCGCAGAAACAGACCTACGGAGAAGATGTCACTCCGCTCCATTCGTATATGTGGGCGGTAAAAGGCCATTATTATGGCCCAACCTTCTACAACTACCCCTACACATTCGGACTCCTCTTTGGCCTCGGTCTCTACGCCCGTTACCTCAAAGAGCCGGAAGCCTTCCGCGCCGCCTACGACGATTTCCTCTCCTCTACCGGTCTCGCTGACGCCACCACGCTCGCGAATCGCTTCGGCATAGACATTCAGGGAATAGAGTTCTGGCGCTCCAGCCTCGACGTAATCCGGGGACAGATAGAGGACTTCGAACGGCTGGTGGGATAACTGAAATTTTGGCTGTACACCTGCTCACCATTCGCGTAACCTTTCCCGCCTATCCGGAATTCTGTGCGAGCGAAAGGTAAATTTCGGGAGACAGGTTTAACAGTTCCAAAATCTGTGTTTGCAGCGGGGTCAGCGGGGTCACATGACGCATCACACGATCCGGTAAATGGATCAGGGTCAGCGTCACGTTCGAGAATGCCCGCAAGAGACGCTCCGTCGTCGGAGAAACATTCGCTTTCTTGGGGTTCTCCAGATGCAGACCCACCACAGACCTCCCTGAAGCGTCTAAACCCCGCCGCACGACGTATTCAATCAACGTCAAAGTACGAACGGCCAGGCTCAATAAGTGGATCAAGCCGCAAACCTGGTCGTCGCGCTTGACGAACAAGGGGTTGAGCGAGAGAGGAACTCCCTTCAGACGATGAAAACCCCGCTCGATCAACCATTTGTCCCGATAGACCAAAACCGCCTCTGAAAGGCTCAGGTCTTCGGGGGAGACATCCGTCACAAACGCCCGCCCGCCCAACTCCGAGCGCACCAACGCAATTGCTTCGGTGTTCTCAAGGACCTCGGTGATCTGGTAGCGCACGGAAGTCGTCACGTGTT
>JBBRLP010000086.1:0-23818 GCA_038231295.1 Chthonomonadales bacterium | reverse complement strand
GTGTCTTGCAGATTGTGTCCCAGATATCTGCTAAAATGTTCATGTTAGCGCTCCTTTCTCGATTTGATCGGCAAAACCAAATTCGACAGGGAGTGCTAACTCTCATTTATCAACGTTCAAAGACTTTTGCAAAAGGCTCGACATTATAGGTTTTTTGTTCCATTTTGTCAAGCCCGGAAGAAAAAAAAGAAATCAGTAGACTTAAAATGGTGGAATTGTGTTTCGTTGGAGCGGAGTTGCGCCGTTGGAAGTCCCGGAAGAGAGTTAGATCGAGTCAATGGAGTTCATGTGCACCAGAAGGCGTCCTGTGCGGATTAACCTATCAGGGGAGGCATCTCGCGGCGATGCTGCCACCAGAGCAGACCTGCTTGCTCCAGAAGACGGCCGACTTCGCACAGCGGCAATCCGACGACATTGTAGAAATCGCCCTCGAAACTTTCGATGAAAGGAGCTGCGTAGCCCTGTGCGCCGTAGGCCCCGGCCTTGTCGAGCGGTTCCCCGGTGGCGACATAATCGGCGATCATGGCATTGGAGAGAGAGCGGAAGCGAACGCGGGTCTGGACGGCAGTGGAGTAGGTCGAGGTGAGGATTCCATCCGGGCTGGTGCGGCAGAGAACAACGCCGGTATGCACCGTATGGACGGTTCCGGCGAGCAGGCTGAGCATCCGGCAGGCATCGGCGGCATCCGCAGGTTTGCCGAGCGGAACACCAACGCTTTCGGTGGAAAGGCTGACGAGCGTGTCGGCCCCGATAACCAGCGCCTCCCGCTCGTTCTGCGCGACGGCCAGGGCTTTGTTGCGGGCAAGCTCGGTCACGAACGCGGCCAGGTCTATCGGATGGGAGGGTGCAGGCGGCTCTTCGTAGGGGCTGGGAACGACGACGAAGGGCAGGCCGAGCAGCGCCAGCAGTTCCCGGCGGCGTGGGGAGGCAGAGGCGAGAATGAGCCGGGGAGCGGCGGTCATGCGCCTCTCCCGGCTCCCGGAAACAGGGAAATTTGTCTCTTCATGGCGTCTAGATCAGGTCGGCAGCGGTGATGATGCTCTGGGCGATTTCGCGCATCTTTTTGTTCTGGTTGCGGGCCTGGAAGTGGATGCGCTTGAACGCCTCCTCTTCGCTCATATTGTGCCGATCCATGAGAATGCCCTTGGCGCGTTCAATCAGTTTACGTGTCTCCAGTGTGTCGCGCAGGCTGTCCATCTCGGTCTGCTGCGCCTGAATCTGCCGGAAGCGGCTGACCGCCATCTGGAGGGCCGGAGCGAGGTCTTCTTTGCGGAAGGGCTTCATCAGATAGGCGAGCGCACCGGTTGCGCTGGCGTCCTCAATGAGTTCGGCTTCATTGAAAGCGCTGAGGAAGAGAATGGCGCAGGGAGTCTCGGCGAGGATGGTGCGGGCGGCCTCAATGCCATCAATCAGTGGCATTTTGATGTCCATAATGATGACATCGGGGCGGTGGACACGGGCGGCGTCAATGGCCTGCTGGCCGTCTTCCGCTTCGGCAACAACGTGATGGCCCAGCTTTTCCAGTCTTGCCCGAATGAGTGTCCGTGTCAGCGACTCATCTTCAGCAATAACAGCCCGAAGTGATTCCATGTTACTAACGCTCCCGTTTCTGGTAGCGATGGGAAGACGCCCGCAAAGAAACTCTCTGCGGCTGCGCTCACGGATTCCCGGCAAGGGGAAGCGTGACCCCACCAATCATTTGTAACCGATTCCGTCGTCTGCTCCCTTTGGCGCTCGAGCGCAGGAGAAGAAATCTATCCGAGGAGTTCGGAGGGGCAAAGAATTGATGCCCTCATACAACGCCAATTCACCGACCAACCCGCATATTCCTGCTGGCTGGCCGGTGATTCTGGAGTTGGGAAAATAACACGGTAAGGGCAGGATTACGGGGTGGCCGAATTGCCGCCGTCTTGACCGTTGGCAGCCTGCTTGGTCCCACGTGCCTTGCCGCCTTTGCTGCCGATACGGGCCATGTGTTCGCGATTACTGGAGACAGTTTTGCCGCCTTTGCTGCCGATATTTGCCATGTGTTCGCGATTGCTGGAGATCGCCTTGCCCCCTTTGCGGCCTGCGCGGGCATGCCCCTCTGAGTCTCCGTGCCATCCCCGCCCGCTGACGGATTTGTTATCTTCGCTCTGCGCGGACGCAGTGTCTTGTTGTTTTGTCTGCTCTGATATCATCTCACCCTTCTCCTTCGCTCGACCCTGACCGTACCTGCCGGGAGACCTACGAACTCTGTATTCATAGTTTCTGAAGATTAGAAGTCGCCGGACTTTCCTGCGCCGCCAGGGAATGCTGTTGTTTTGTACTGCGGATAGAGGCTCATTCCTCTTTGTGCATGGACGGTGAGAGCCTTGACCGGGTTCCTGAAATGTACGCAGTGGGAATGCGACAGGAAAACGAGCGTCAGGCGGCGAATGGAACTGCCATGAACAGGATGCCAGCGGAACGGGTGGGCGTGGATGTCGGGGGGACATTCACCGATTTTGTGTTTCTCACCTCAGAGGGCGAAGTGTCGGTTCGCAAACGGCCTTCCACGCCAGAGGATCCTTCGCGGAGTATTCTGGAGGGCCTGCGGGCGGCGCAGGAAGAGGGGTTGCTGGCGAAGCGGTTCACGCTGATACATGGCACGACGGTCGCGACCAACGCGCTGCTGGAACGGCGAGGCGCTCACACGGCTCTGATTACGACAGCGGGCTTCCGCGACGTGCTGGAGATAGGCCGGCAGAACCGCGATCACCTCTACTCTTTTCATCCCACTCGCACCCCGCCGCTGCTGAATCGCGAACTGCGCCAGGAGGTGACGGAGCGGGTGGACTGGCAGGGACACGTTCTGACGCCGTTGCGGGACGAGGAGGTTGAGGCTGTTCTGGAGGAGTTGCTTGCCGGGGAGATCGAGTCGGTGGCGGTCTGTCTGCTCTTCTCCTACCTCAACCAAATCCATGAGCAGCGTATCGGAGAACTGGCGCGGCAGAAAGGCTTCACGGTCTCGCTCTCCTGCGAGATCGCGCCGGAACCGCGTGAGTTTGAGCGCACAGCAACCGTAGTCGCCAATGCCTTTGTCGCGCCCGTCATGGCCCGCTATCTGCGCCGACTGGCAGAGCAGGCCGGAGCGGTAGGGGCGGAACGCCTTCGGGTGATGCAGTCGAACGGCGGGGCGCTCTCGGCGGAAGAGGCGAGCGCACAGGCGATCAAGACGGTTCTCTCCGGGCCAGCGGGTGGAGTTGTCGCGGCGGGTCGGCTGGGACTGGAGGCGGGATTTGCGCGTCTGCTCACCTTTGATATGGGCGGGACGAGCACGGATGTGGCCCTGGCGCTGGACGGGCAGTGCGCGACGGTGACAACCGGGAAGACGGCAGGATTTCCGCTTCGTACCCCGATGCTGGACATCCATACGGTGGGAGCGGGCGGCGGCTCTCTGGCGCGGGTGGATGCGGCGGGCAGCCTGCGCGTGGGGCCGCAGAGTGCGGGAGCCGACCCCGGCCCGGTGGCCTATGGGCGCGGCGATCTCCTGACGGTGACGGATGCGAACGTGCTGTTGGGCCGTCTGCCTGCCGACGCCCTTCTGGGCGGCAGGATGGCGCTGGACACCGACAGGGTTCGTTCGCGTTTTGAATTCATGGCGGCATCGCTGGGCCTGAGTGCGGAACAGGCCGCGCTCGGTGTCCTTCAGGTGGCGAATGCGGCGATGGCCCGTGCGCTTCGGCATATCTCGGTGGAGCGCGGCCACGACCCTGCCGACTTCGCCCTGCTGAGTTTCGGTGGGGCGGGCGGGCTTCATGCCTGTGCGTTGGCGGAGGCGCTGGGGATGCGAACCGTGGTCATTCCGCGTTATCCGGGAGCCTTCTCCGCGCTCGGTCTGGCGCTGGCGGAGACGCGTCGGGAGTTCGCGCTGCCGCTCGCCGCTTCGGAGATGCAGAGGGTGGGGCAAGTGTCTCTGGAGGCCCGGTTTCAGGCGCTGGAACGACAGGCGGCAGAGGCGATGGCAAGAGAGGGACTGGCGGCAGAAGGGTGGACGACAACGCGCCTGCTCGATATGCGCTATGTCGGGCAGGCATTCGATCTGCGGGTTCCGCTCGTAAGAGGGCGTGACCTGCGGGCGACCTGGAAGGCATTTCATCGGGCGCATCAGGCGCGTTACGGTCACTCGGACAGGCAGGAGGCGGTCGAGGTGACGGCGCTGCGGGTTCTGACGGTCAGTTCGGGGCAGCGTCCGGCGCTGTTGGCGCAGATGCCTGCCACAGCCGGTTTGCCGGTTGGCACAACGCCGCTCTACAGTGAGGCAGGCTGGAAGGAGGCTCCGCTGTTCGCCCGTGAAGCGCTGGCGGTCGGTCAGCGAATCGCTGGCCCTGCGGTAGTCTTGCAGGCCGACGCGACAACGTTCGTGGCGGCAGGCTGGACGGCTCAGACCGACGCGCAGGCGAATCTGATTCTCACTCCGATGGCGGGGAAGGGAGCCGCAGTGTGACAGACGCTGAAACCCCCACGGTTCTGCTGACTGTCGCCTATGACAGCGGGATGGACGAACGCATTATGGAGACGCTGCAAGAACTTGGCGTGACGGGCTGGACGAAGACCTTTGACGCGCACGGCTCCGGAGGTGCGGGCTACAAACTCAATTCCCCCGTCTTTCCCGGCATGGTCTGTGTTCTGTCTCTCGTCCTGCCGGAGGGGCAGGCGGAACGGATTGCCGCTGCCCTCCGCGGCCTCCAGCAGACCTATCGGCGCAATCCCGGCCTGACGATGTGGACGACACCAGCGCGGCAGTTGTAGGGTTGTTAAGAATTGGTCGGAAGAAAGGTGGAGTGCAATGGCGGTGACCCTCGGAATTGATATGCTGGCAGGGCAGGAGTACGCGATGCTGCACGGGCAGCGCGTCGGATTGATTACCAACCATACCGGACTGGATACGTTCGGGATGGCGACGGCGGATCTAGTGTACGCAGCGCCGGGCGTGAATCTGGTGGCGCTGTTCGGGCCAGAGCATGGCATACGGGGTGCGCTGGACGAGCAGGTGCCGGACAGTCGGGATGAGGCGACGGGTCTGCCGGTATTCAGTCTTTATGGCAAGCGCACCCGCCCGACAGAACACCAACTGGAAAACCTCGACACGCTGATTTTTGATGTTCAGGACATCGGAGTGCGTTTTTATACCTACATCAGTACCCTGCTGCACTGTATGGAGGCCGCTGCCGAGTGCGGAGTTCGGTTCGTGGTGCTGGATCGCCCGAACCCGCTGGGTGGCCTCATAACCGAAGGGCCGATAGCGGATGAGGACAGGCTCGATTTCATCGCGTGTCATCCGATTCCGGTGCGGCATGGGCTGACAGTGGGAGAACTGGCTCGGTTGTTTGTGGCAGAGAAATGTCTGCGCCTCGACCTGCACGTGGTGGCGATGGAGGGCTGGCGGCGCAGCGATCTGTGGGATGCGACGGGCCAGACGTGGGTCAATCCCTCGCCGAATATGCGCTCACTGACGCAGGCGCTGCTCTATCCCGGTATCGGCCTGCTGGAGTTTACGAATGTCTCGGTCGGGCGGGGAACGGACACGCCGTTCGAGGTCGTGGGAGCGCCCTGGATCGCGGAGCGCGAACTGGCGGCGCACCTGAACGCGCAGAACTTGCCGGGCGTACGCTTCGTGCCGATACGCTTCGTTCCCAACGCACGGGTACACGAAGGCACCCACTGTGGTGGAGTCAATATCATCGTGACGGAGCGGGAGAAGTTTATTCCGGTCTGGACGGGGCTGGCTGTCGCGGAGGCGCTGCGGATGCTCTATCCCGAATCCTGGGAGGTGGAGAGGTTCGACCGTCTGCTGGTCAACCGGGCCGCATTCGAGGCGTTTCGCAACGGCATTCCGGTATCTGAACTCGTCTCGTCCTGGCAGGCGGGCCTGACGGAGTTTGCCGAACGCGCCGCGCCCTATCGCCTTTACGAGGCATAGAATAGAATACGTATGTCACACGAATTCGATGTTATTGTCTATGGAACGGTCTGCCTGGATGTGCTGTGGCGGGTGGCGTCGCTGCCGCCGCCCGGCGGCTATGTGGATATTCTGGAGGAGCGGCGGGCGATTGGCGGGGAGGCGGCCAACACCGCGATTGCGCTGGCGAAATGGGGCGTGAAGGTCGCGCTGGTGGGCAACGCACTCGGGGAGGATGACGACGGCAGGTTGGTGCGCGAACTCTTCGCACGGGATGCACCGGAGATGGACCTCCGTTTCCTGACGACCTCTGCCGCCGCCGCGACCCCATATTGCGTCTGCATGGCGACCCCGGACGGTCAGCGCACGATGTTCGGCTACCGCTTTGTCGAGATGCAGCCGCCCGTTCTTGACCCCGCGCTGGTCCGCTCCGCCCGGCTCTTCACGATGGAGCCGAACTCCTACGCCGCAGGTGCGGCCGCCTGCAAGGTCGCTGCCGCCGCCGGACTGTTCACCCTGCCAATGGACTACGCGCAAGACCCGGAGATAAACGCGATTGCCTCCCAGGTCGTCACGTCCAGCGAACACATCGGGCGTGGGCTGAGTGAGAAAGCGCTAGCCGCCTTCGCCGTCTCTCTGCGCGATACCTATGGCCCCACGACGATCGTGACGCTGGGCGAACGCGGCTGCCTCGTCGCGCAGCGCGGCCAGCAGGGACAGCCCGCCCTGCACGTTCCCGCCTACATCGCCCCCACCGTTATAGACACAACCGGCTCCGGTGACATCTTCCGCGCTGGCCTCCTCTACGGCCAACTGCAAGCCTGGGACACCCTCACCGCCATCTGCTTCGCCTCCGCCGCTGCTGCCCTCAACTGCGGTGAGATGGGCGGCTGGTGCGGCGTCCGCTCCCTCTCCGAAATCCAACTTTTCCAGCGCACTGCAACCACGCATCTCTGAATCGTCTTCTTACAACACAGGTTTACGCAGGCGATGGACGATGTCTGCGTCGGTGGTGGGGCGATCAAGAGGCAATGAAGGAGGTGACCTGCACCATGCCGAAAGCAGCGTCATGGACAATATCAACGCAGCCGATTTGAGGCAACTACTTGTGGCGGCTTACGGAGTAGCCGAAGCCGAAATCGCCCTCATTCGCACGGGTGGCGACGGCAATCAGACCTTCAAGGTCACCACGAACTGAACCCTATTGATCGCCCGTGTTTACGGGGAACAGGGACGACTCCATCCTGATTGGGCGCGGTATGAACTGGAGCTGCTGGCGCATCTGGCAAGCAATGGTGTCTCGGTGGCTGCGCCTGTCGCGACACGCAACGGCGTATGGGTGGAGTTTTTGCCGATGGACAGCGCCCCGCCTGCGCCCGTCGCACTCTTTGCCTTCGCGGAAGGAGGTGTGGAGTGGCCAACCTCTCCTCCACGCGCCTATCTTCTAGGAGCCGCCTTCGCACAAATACACCGGGTCGCCGACGGCTTCCATACCACCGCCGGATATCGTGCCTTTGACCTGGAGCGGCTCTTCCAAGCCCCCCTTCGTCGAATACGTGCCTATCTCACCGATTCTGACGCGGACGACCGCGCTGCCTAGGAAACCTTCGCTCAAACGGCGGCACAGGCAACCGCTCTTTTTGCAAAAGTTCCGGTTACGGGCGGTGCGATCGGTCCGATTCATGGAGATTTGCACCAGGGAAACTGCCATTTCAATGGAATTGACAATCGCGACCAACTGACGTTCTTCGACTTCAGCAATGCGGGCATCGGGTGGCGTGTGTATGATCTGAGCGGATTCTTGTGGCCTCTGCGCGACGATACCATTCGGGATCCGGCTATCCAGGCGGCCTGTGATGCCTTTTTAGACGGCTATCGTAGTGTCCGTGCGTTACTGCCAGAGGAGGAAAAGGCCATAACAGCGTCGGTGAAAGCGCGGGATTTCTGGGAAACCGGTTGCTGGCTTGAGTTTGGTGAGAATCTCGACTTGGAAACGGTGCGAAGGGGTCTACACTCCCTTGCAGATCAGTTCCGCCGCTTTCCCTTGTCCTCGTAGTATCCTCTATGCGGTCCCGTCTCTTTTCCTTGTCTACGAAAACGAACGTTAACCCTTGAGTTGTCGAGAAATTGAGTGTAGAAGTGACGGGCTTGCAGTCATTATGAGTCTCATTGCGTGGTTTTTTGGAGGCGGTGGACGATGGCGGCGAAGATTTCGGTGGCGCGGAGGATTTCGGCTTCGGTGGTAGGGCGGCCGAGGGAGAAGCGGACGCCGCTGGAGGCCAGGGAGTCGGGGAGACCGATGGCTTTGAGGACGTGCGAGGGTTCGAGAGAGCCGGAGGAGCAGGCGGAACCGCTGGAGGCTGCGACACCTTTGCGATCCAGATTCATCAGGAGCGTCGTGCCTTCCGCGCCGGGAACGGAGACGTTGAGGTTGTTGGGCAGGCGCTGCGTGGGGTGACCGTTCAGGATCAGGTCAGGAATGGCGGCGCGGAGCAGGGCGAGGAAGCGGTCGCGCAGGGCGGTGAGGCGTTCGGCGTCGGAGGCTCGGAGCAGAGCCGTGCGCTCGGCGGCTTTGCCGAATCCGACGAGGGCCGCGACGTTTTCGGTTCCGGCCCGCTTCTCGCGCTCCTGAGCGCCGCCGTGCAGAATTGGCGAGACTTTCGTTCCCGGACGGATATAGAGCGCCCCAGCGCCCTTCGGCCCGTAGATTTTGTGGGCACAGAGGGAGAGCAGGTCGCAGCCGAGTTCGCGCACGTTGACCGGAAGGAGGCCGACTGATTGCACGGCATCGGTGTGAAATTTCGCCCCGCGCTCATGGGCGATGCGGGCAAAGTCGGCGATAGGCTGAATCGTGCCGATCTCGTTGTTGGCGTGCAGAATGGAGACGAGGGCGGTCCGGTCGGTGACGGCCTCCGCGACGGCCTCCGGCGCAATCAGACCGTCAGAGTTGACCGGGACAGTTGTAACGGCGTAGCCTTGCGTCTGGAGGTAATGCGCGGTGTGCAGGACGGCATGATGCTCGATGGCGCTCACCACCAGGTGATTGCGTTCCGGCAGTGCGGCTAGCATGGTGCCAATCAATGCCAGATTGTCCGCCTCCGTGCCGCTGCCCGTGAAATAGAGTTCCGCATAGTCGGCGTGAATCAGTTGGGCAACGGCGTCCCGCGCTTCGTCTACGGCAGCACGGGCCTGCCGCCCGAAGCGGTGAATGCTGCTGGCATTCCCGAAGGACAGCGGCCCGGAAAGATAGGGCAGCATGGCTTCCGCCACTTCCGGTTCGGTCGGCGTCGTTGCGGCGTAGTCGAGATAGAGCAGGTCGTCCGGTGTGTTCATGCCCCTATTATATCACAGGGAGAGGCCGAGACACGCGCCCATGCGCGGGCAGCCAGGGTGAAGACGGTGGCTGTGGAAGAGGACAGTGTCGAGGTCGGTGCGCCACGGGGAGACAGTGATTGACGTCGAAGGGACACCGGCGGCAAGAAGTTGGTGGCGGACGGCAGCGGTAAGGTCGAGGAGCCAGTGATCGGGACGGGTGGGGGTGAAGACGCCGGACGCCTCGGTGTCTTCGGGCGAGAACGCGTTATAGACAGGCGCGTCTACCTCATAACCTTCGCCGCTGATACCGGGGCCGATGGCGGCGAGGCAGTCCTGGGGAAGGGTGCCGAACGCGGCGGTCATGGCAGCGAGTGTCTGCGGCACGATACGGCCTGCGGTGCCGCGCCAGCCGGAGTGGGCCAGGCCGATGGCGCGATGCACGGGATCGGCCAGGTATACCGAGAGGCAGTCCGCCGCCGTGATACCGAGCAACAGGCCGGGCGTGTCGGTGATGAGGGCGTCACAGCCTTTCAGGGCGGTGGTGTGATCCATGCCGCCCCGTCCGCGCTCGCCCGGCCCAACCCGGATGACGTTCGCGCTGTGGGGCATGGCGGGGAGGGTGAGGCCATCGGGAGAGAAACCCAGGCGGACGCAGACGGCCCGGCGATTGGCCCGCACCTGTTCCGCATCAAGGGATGTCGTGAAGGAGAGATTGAAGCCGTCCAAGGTCTCGTCACGCAATGTAAAGCCGTGCCGAAGCCAGTTCAGGACAGTGAAGGCTTCGGCACATGCAAGAGGGGGCGCACCCGAACTATCCAGAATCCAGCCCATTGTCAGCGTTTACGCAGGAAGGCCGGGATGTCCAGATCGTCTTTGCGCGGATCAGGCGGGACGGGCGGCGTGGCCTGCGGCTGTGCAGGTTTCTCCGGGTCCTGAGCGGCAGGGGCCTGCTCTCCCGGACGCGGCGCGGCGGCAGGTGAGGTGAGCGGCTGTTGCTGAACGAAGGGGCGGGTGGGGACGGCAGGCCGCGCGGCGAGAGCCGCCAGCGCAGCGGCCTCGTCGCGGGGGCCGAAGCCGGTCGCCAGGACGGTGACACGCACCTCGCCGTCGAGCATGGGGTCGGGAACCCAGCCAAAGATGATATTGGCGTCGCGCTGATCGCAGAGCGAAGCGATCTGCTCGGCGGCCTCGTTGAACTCCGCCAGGGTCAGGTCGTTGCCGGAGGTGACATTGACCAGAACGCGGGTCGCGCCGTTGATGCTCGTCTCCAGAAGCTGCGAAGAGACCGCGTTCTGCGCGGCCTCGACCGCCCGGTGATCGCCGGTCGCCATGCCGATGCCCATCAGCGCAGGTCCGGCTCCGGTCATAATGGCACGGACATCGGCGAAATCCACGTTGATCATGCCCGGAATGGTGATGATGTCCGAGATGCCCTGAACGCCCTGTCGCAGGACGTCGTCCGCCACTTTGAACGCCTCCACGAGCGTCATGCGGCGATCCCCGACGGAGAGCAGTTTCTCGTTCGGGACGATGATAATGGTATCCACACGGCTCTTGAGGTTCTCGATGCCTTCGGCGGCGAGACGCATTCGGCGCGGCCCCTCGAACGGGAACGGCTTCGTGACGACCGCGACGGTCAGGGCGTTGATCTCGCGGGCGATTTCGGCGATTACGGGCGCAGCGCCTGTTCCGGTGCCACCGCCCATACCCGCTGTGATGAACACCATGTCCGCACCGTCCATCAATTTCTTGATTTCGCTCTTGCTCTCTTCCGCCGCCGTGCGCCCGATCTCCGGGTTGCCGCCCGCGCCGAGACCCCGTGTGGAGTTCTCGCCGAGCTGAAGTTTGCGTGGCGCCTGCGAGATATTGAGAACCTGCACATCGGTATTCATCGCCAGGAACTCGACCCCGGACAGACTCGCCTCGATCATGCGGTTGACGGCGTTCGTGCCGCCGCCGCCAACCCCGATCACCTTAATGCGGGCCGAGCCGAGTTCCGGCAGACCGACATTCATGGAGTTGTTATTGATTATCATCATGGGTTACGCCCTTCCCCTGTGGAGCTAAGATTTATGAAATGCCAACGAAACGGATAAATTTTCAGGCCATCCTACCGGTGACACGGTGGTACATATGTGCGCCCTGACCAGTCTCCGCCGGGCCGTGAACGACCCTTTCGGGAGGCGTTCCGTCAGCCGTCCTGCGAGCGCAAAACGGAGTGCCGTTAACGCTTAACGTGTGCCGAAACGGTCGCGCAGCCAGTCGAGAAGGCGCTGAAGCAGGCTGAATGCCCCCCCGGAACCGCGTGTATGCGTGGGCTGACGCCCCTCCCGCACCTGCTTCGCCCCGTACAGAATCAGGCCAATCGCGGTCGCATAGCGCGGATGCGTCAGCGTCTCGCCAATCGCCCCGATGCCCTGGGGCGTCCCGATTCGCACCGGCATATTCATCACCTGCTGCGCCACCTGCACACAGCCTGCCAACTGACTGCCGCCGCCGCTGATAACCAGACCTGCCGGGGTATTGCCGAGGCACTCCGCCTTCTCCAATTCGTCTTTGACAAGCTGGAATAGCTCCTGCATACGCGGCTCAATGATCTGCACGAGAGCGGTGCGGCGCAGTTTGCGCGATTCGTCGCGGCCCACCTGCCGAACGGCGATCACGTCCTCTTCCGAAACCAGTTCCAGAAGCGCGTTGCCGCTCTCGGTCTTCAAGCGTTCCGCCTCGTCGCGCCCGACGGTCAGCCCGTAGGCGACATCGTTGGTCACATGGTTGCCGCCGACCGGTATAACTGCCGAATAGAAAATTTCGCCGTTCAGGAAGACGGCCAGATCGGAGGTGCCTCCGCCTATATCTACCAGGCAGACCCCCAAATCCTTCTCCGCTTCCATCAGCACCGCTTCGCCGGTCGCTATCGGTTCCAGCACCGACTCGGCGATCTCCAGTCCGGCCTTTTCGACACACTTTTCCACATTGTTGAGGAAGGTCGTCGTGCCGTGAATGATGTGGGTTTCGACTTCCAGGCGAGAGCCGCTCATCCCGATGGGTTGCTTTACGCCATCCTGCCCGTCCACGGCATAGGAGCGGGGAATGGCGTGAATGATCTGTCGGTCGGGCGGCAGGACAATCACCCGTGCCGATTCGAGGACACGCTGTACGTCGCTGTAAGTGATTTCGTGGTCAGGGTTGGTGATGGCGATGCGAGCGCTGCTGTTCAGGGACGCGATATGTTCGCCGGTGACGCCGACATAGACCGCGTCTACGTCCCGATTGGCCTGCCGCGAGGCGAGACTGACGGCCTCTTCCACCGCCCGCGTCGTCGCCTCAATGTCCACGACGACGCCTTTTTTCATCCCGGTCGAAGGCACGATTCCCATGCCAATAATCAGGACTTGCCCGTTTTCCGTCAGTTCGGCAATCAGAGCGCAGACTTTCGTCGTTCCGATATCCAGCCCCGCTATGATGTCGTTTTTCGCCACGCTCTCTCACCCATTAATAAAAGGATAGGGAATGAGGGGAAGGGAGGAAAGCCATCGGAACGCGGTTTCCGGCCCTCCTCCCTCCTCTTCTTCCCTTTACTTACAGACTGCTGCCGCTTTCCGTTTTCTGGCTGAGGACGGCTGCGGGGGCCGCAGCAGTGCTCTCTTCCTGTTGTTTGCTGCGCTCCATCGCCCGCTTATTCAGCACATAGCGGCGAATGAGCGAGAGGTTCAAAAATACGCGAGACCCCAGCACCAGCACGGCAACGAGCGCGAGGTTGACGCCGATGCGGTCACCCAGGAAGGCCAGCATCGCCGCCAGAACCGTATTGAGCAGGAACCCGCTGGCAAAGATGTCGTTCTGAAAACGGCCTTCGATACCGGCGCGAACGCCGCCAAACACGGTGTCGAGGCCCGCAAGAGCCGCGACCGAAAGATAAGGCGCGTAGGCGGCAGGCAACTGCCAGCCCAGTTTGGTGAAAACGGCAATGCCGATAATCAGCCCGGCTATCGCGCAGGCCAGCGGCGGAAACCAGAATTTCATCTCTCTAACCCGTCTTTCTGTGGGGGCAGAGCAAAGCCGATTCGCAAAGCACGCTCCCTATTTGTCGTCACTGCTCTGTCTTTTGACGGCGACGGGCTTGGCGTATTTGATGTGGGTGCTGCCCGCAAAAGCAGGTAAGCGCAGTTCCGTTCGCTTTTCAGAGCGGGCCATGTCCGGGCCGAAGGTGCGTATCTGATCGAGAACGCCATTGCGGATGTTGAGTGCACTCAGCAGTTTGTCCGGGTCACCTATCGCCTGAATGATGAAGGGCGTCGCCATCTCGTCCTGATTGATGAGGACAATCGGCCCGGCGCAGCGAATGGAACTCGAAATGGTGATACGCTGCCCATTGACGGCAATGGCTTCCGCCCCGGAGGCCCGAAGTTCGTTGACCACATCGCGTATATCGCGGTCATGGATCAGATAGTTCTGCGGGTCTACGCCGATCAGCCGCTCCTTTTTGCTGTCGCTGAGGGTGACGGCGACGCCAGGGCCGGTCACTTCGCTCAGTCCGGCGAAAAGTTTGGTCTCCTGAAGATCGCGGTTCAGGTCTTTCGAGACATCTGACCGGTTGGAGGCGGCCTTCTCCAATGACTCCTTGTCGGCGCGGAGTTTCTTGATCTCCTCCTGAAGCCCTACCGCTTTCTTGTCGGGGTCCACCGAGAGATTGGGGCCGTAGACGAAGCCGGTGCGGGTGGGAGCGGTCCCGTTACTGCCGACTTTGGTCGCGGTCACGCTCGCCGCCGCCAGCAGCAGACCGAGAACAAAACTGACGCCACTGATCTGCCAGACGAACGAGCGATGACTCATACTTGCTGCATAGATACTCATGGTTTGCTTACCACCGTGCTGCCGGAATTCGGCCCGCTGGAGAGGGGTGTCGGGACGACGACGCGGGGCGTACAGGCCACATCGGTCGGGCAGGAGAGGTCTATTTTCTCGATGCGTCGGGCGATGTCGGGATCACGCCGATAGAGGGCGCTTACGAGCGTCCGCTTCGTCTCCATGTCGGCATCCTGACCGAGTTTTATCGCGATTCCATCCCTCATATTTAAGCATAAATTGTCGCTTTGGTCAACCTCTATTTTTGCAAGGTGTAGATTACCGTCCTTTTGCGCCCATAGCGCCAGCGCTAGCGCCGTTTGCAGGGCATAATCGCCGAATTCCTTGCCGAGAGTAACGGCTCCCGGCTGCATCCAGGCGATCAGCGGAAGCCGGGAGATCATCTCCGGGCGCACCGTGCGAATGGGGATGCCCGCTGCGTCCACTTCAACACTGCCTCCGGGGGTCACGACCTGCGCGACAGGTTCACGGGCTGTCACCTCGACACGGACAGTATCGGGGAAGCGGCGGCGCAGGGTGACGGAGCGTACCCAGGGCATGGTGTGGAGGTGGGTCTGGACGCGCCCCATCGGGGCGATGAGGAAGTTCGTGCCGGAGGGCAGTGTCGCCGCTGTCGTCACGGCCCGCGTCTCGGCGGGGGTGAGGTTGCTCGTACCCTGCACCTGAATGCGCCGGATATGGAGGAGTGGCGTTGTGAGCGCTACCGCAACGACCTCCCCGGCCAGAATCGCATAGAGGCTGAACAGTACCTGTCGCCGCACGCGGCGCACGTCGGCAATTCGCATACGGCGATGCGACGCGGGCGGATGCTCTGGCGGCCGGCCGCCTCCAGACGCACGGCGTCGGGTTGGGCGGGCGTTCGGGTTCTGCGAATGGCGGGGCGGATCGGTAGGCACGGAACCTTCTCCTCTCTACAGGCGGTCTTCGAGCGCATCGGCCAGAAGACGGTCAAGCAACTGCGGGAACGAAATTCCGGCGTGGGCCGCCGCCTGCGGCAGCAGGCTCGTCGGCGTCATGCCGGGAATGGTGTTGACTTCCAGAACGGCCAGGGTCTCGCCGGTCACCAGCATATCGGTGCGCGACATCCCCCGGCAGCCGAGCAGCGTATGGCAGTCCACCGCGATCTGCTGCGCCTGCTGAGTCAGCGAATCGGACAGGCGGGCGGGGAGGATGTGTTCGCTGCCTCCGCTCGCGTATTTGCTCTCATAGTCGTAATATGCGCTTTTCGGCACAATCTCGATGATCGGCAGGGGCAGCAGGTCGCCGTGCGCGTTGCCCAGCACTCCGACCGTGATCTCCATACCGCGCACGTAACGCTCGACGAGAACGACGGGATCATAGGTTAGAGCATTCGCGACGGCGGGCAGCAACTCCTCCGGCGTTTCGACCTTTGCACATCCGAATGTCGAGCCTTCCGCATTGGGCTTCACGAAGACCGGAAAGCCGAGCGTCGTCTCCACTCTGGCGAGCAGTCCGGCAGCCTCCTGTTCCTCGCCTCGCCGCACCTGTACCTCGTCAATAACAGGAATGCCTGCCGACCGGAACAGCCGTTTCGACATGGCCTTGTCCATCGCGAGGGCGCTTGCCAGCACCCCGGAACCGGTATACGGCAGACCCATCAGTTGCAGCATTCCCTGTACGGTGCCGTCTTCGCCCCCCTTGCCGTGCAACGCGATAAAGACGACCTCCGGGGCAAGCGTCTGTGCAGAAGCGCCGCTCAGCGCAGGGGCAAGACTGCTGTCTGCCGCTATCAGGAGTTCGTCACTCTCCAATTCCGCCCCCCGGCCCCCAATTCTGGGGGAGCAGGCATTTTCATGCGATAGGGTGTCCCGAAGGGGCAGGGGAGGCTGATTGCTCGGCGCGGGCTGGAGATGCAGCACGTCGCGGGTATCTATGCTCGTGACTTCATACTTCGCCGGGTCAAGCGATTCGACAATCATGCGGCCTGTCGAGAGCGAGACCGGGCGTTCGCTCGATGTGCCGCCCATGAGGACAGCGACGCGCAGGCGGCGAGAGGCGGGGGAAAGCGTGGTCATCGTACCGCACTCCGTTCTAGCAGGAGGTGCAAAAACGCCTCGGCCTGAACGCGAATGTCCCCCGCGCCGAGGAAGACAGTCAGATCACCGGGACGGACAAGGGCGGCGAGCATATTCGGAATATCCCGTTTATCGGGCAGGTAGATCATCGGCGCGTTCGGGTTCCTGTCTGTCGCCTGCGTGACGATGTCGGAGGCGCGGACGCCTTCCAGGGGCGTTTCGCGGGCCGCATAGATGTCCGTCACGAGCAGAGCGTCCGCTTTTGCCAGCGCGGAGGCGAACTGCGGCAGGAAGTCGCGGGTGCGGCTGTAGAGATGCGGCTGAAAGATGGCGACAAGACGGCGCTGCGGATAGGCGCCGCGCAGGGCCTCCAGCGTCGCGTCTATCTCGGTGGGATGATGCGCGTAGTCGTCCATCACCAGCACGTCGCCGTCTTCGATAGGGGCGATGCCGAGGTTCTCCTGCCGCCGGGTCGCGCCGTGAAAGGCCCGGAGGCCGTCCGCGATGGCGTCTGCGGGAACGTGCAGCAGGGTGGCGACCGAAGCGGCTGCCAGTGCGTTCAGGACGTTGTGCCGCCCCGGTACGCTGAGGACAATGCGCGTATCGTGCGCGGGATCGTCGTCTCCCCAGGTAAAGGCAGTCTGTGTATCGAGCCGCAGACTATGCGCCTGCATCTGCGCGGTTACGTCTGTCAGGCCATACGTGAGGGAGGCGGCATCCGTCCGGCTCAACACCTCGCGTACCCCGGCGTCGTCCGCGCAGGCGACGACGGTTCCGCCGGGCTGCAGATTGGCAAGGAATCGGACGAAAGCGACGTGAACCCGCTCCGCTGTGCCGTAATGGTCCAGATGGTCGGCCTCAACGTTGGTGAGGACGGCAATGTCGGGTTGCAGGCTGAGAAACGAGTCATAGGCTTCGCAGGCTTCCGCCACGAACGGCCCGTCCTCCGCCCCGACACGCACATTGCCGCCGAGTTCCGCGACTTCTCCCCCGACGAAGACGGTCGGGTCCAGTCCCGCGTGTTGGAGTAGGACGCCAAGCATTCCGGTCGTGGTGGTCTTGCCATGTGTTCCGGCGACCGCGATCTTCGGCCCTTTGTGCGCCGCCATCAGCTCGCCTAGAAAGTCGGCGCGGGAGACGACGCGAACGTCTCGTACGTGCGCCGCACGCACTTCCGGGTTGTCCTCAGCCACCGCCGCCGACGCTACGACTAAATCCACATCCTCCGTCAGATTCTCCGCCCGATGTTCCAGGTAGAGTGTCGCGCCGCCCTGTTGCAGCCTCTCGATCGCCGGATTCGTCAGTGGGTC
The DNA here is from genome assembly GCA_038231295.1 of Chthonomonadales bacterium. GTDB lineage: Bacteria > Armatimonadota > Chthonomonadetes > Chthonomonadales > Chthonomonadaceae > JANXLO01. The sequence goes on along the minus strand of JBBRLP010000086.1, from coordinate 6,368 downwards.
GGCGTTGGGGTCGGAGCCGGAGACGCGAATGTGCCGTGCCTGCGCTACCTGCGCCAGCGCGGAGACTCCGATGCCCGCAATCCCCAAAAAATGAATGTGCTTCGGTGTTTCCATTACTCTCTTCTACTCACAGAGCCAGGATTAGTTTCGCAACGGCGTCAGCGGCGTCCGGTCTTCCCAGAGCGCGTCCCGCCTGCCCCATCGCGGCGAGACGCTGCGGCGCGTCCCGCAGGCCCAGAATGTCCTCACAGAGTTGTGCGGCAGTCAGCCCATTCTCTGCCCGGTGCAGCCCTGCGCCTGCCGCCTCCATCGCCTTCGCGTTCGCGGTCTGATGATCGGCGTAGGCCGTCGGCAGCGGAATGACGAGGGCGGGCAGGCCGTTCGCCATTGCCTCGGACAGTGTCGAGATACCGCCACGACAGACGGACAGATTCGCGGCCCGCAGCGCGAGCGGCATCTGCACGGCATCGAAGAACGCCAGCGGCAGATAGCCCCGCTCCGCCGTCAGTCCCTGCGTCGCCGCCTGCTGTGTCACCTCGTCGTAGTTCCTCGGGCCGGTCTGATGCAGTAGCTGCACTCCCGCCGCAAGCAGTGTCGGCGCGGCCTCCAGCACCAGACGGTTGACCGCCCGCGCCCCCTGACTCCCGCCGACCGCCAGCACGGTAAAGGCATCCGGTTTCAAGCCGGTGAACTCCGCCCGTGCATTTTGTGGGGTCACCTCCGAGGGCAGCACGATTCCGGAGCGCAGCGGAAGGCCCGTCACGCGGCTCTTCGTCTCGCCAAACACAGCCACCGTTTCGGGAAACACGACGCAGACTTTGCGGGCAAACCGCGCCAGCAGGCGGTTGGTGCGTCCGGGTATCAGGTCGGGCGCGAGAATCAGCGTCGGCAGGCCGAGGCTCGCGCCCGCCAGCATCGCGGCTCCCGCGACATAGCCGCCCGTCCCGACGACGGCCTCGGCGCGAAACGCCCGCAGATAGGTTCGCGCCTCTCGAAAGCCTTTGAACAGTGACCAGCCGACTCCGAGCGTGGAGGGGGCGAGGAGTTTACGGAGTTTACGTGCCGTCACCGCCTGAAACGGGACGCCTGCCTGCGGCACGAGCTGCGCCTCCATTCCCGACGACCCGCCGATGTAGAGACGGTCCCCGGACGGGTCGGCCCGCTCCAGTCCCTCTATCACCGCCAGGGCCGGAAAGATATGCCCGCCCGTCCCGCCACCGCTCACCACCACACGCATGAACTCTCCTCTTACGCCCTCTGTTTTTCCAGGGCGGGTGCGGGGGGCAGCGGGTTCTGGGCGATATTGAGCAGCAGGCCGATGCCGATCATCAGGGCGACGAGAGACGACGATCCGAAACTGATAAAGGGCAGCGGCACGCCCGTCGCAGGAATGGCTCCAGTCGCGACCCCCATATTGATGAGCGCCTGCCAACTGATAAGCGCGGAGATGCCTCCGGCGAGTATCTGCCCGAACCGATCTTTCGTCGTGTAGGCGATATAGAAGCCTCGCCCGCCGATGAGGATCAGCAGGCCGAGGATAGGCAGCAGCCAGAAGAAGCCGAGTTCCTCAGCCATCGTCGCGAAGATGAAATCCGTTTCGCCCTGCGGGATATAGAACTTCTCACGGCCTTGCCCGATGCCCATCCCCGTCAGTCCGCCCGAACCAACGGCCAGCCGCGCATGGTAGACCTGATAGCCGATGCCCTGCTGATACTTCGCCGGGTCGGAATAGGCGGCGAGGCGATCCTGACGGTGCTTGAACAACATTCCGAAGAGCATGACCCCGGTCAGACAGACGGTCGCAATAATCAGCACATGACGACGGCGTGCGCCCGCTAGGAAAAGCTGGGTGAGAACGGCGAGGAACAGCGCGATGGCCGTTCCGAGGTCTGGTTCGCGCTCGATCAGCACCAGAAAAATCCCGGCGATAAACAGGGTAGGGGCAAGCCCTTCCGTCAGGTGCTTGATTTTGCAGGCAGGCCGCGCCAACTGCGCTGCTACATAGAGGAGCAGCACCAGTTTCGCGAACTCCGACGGCTGAAAACGCACGACACTCAGATGCACCCAGCGGGCCGCGCCGTTGTCCCGCTGTCCGATACCCGGCAGCCAGACGGCAATCAGCAGGAAGACAGCGATACAGGCCAGCGGCACAGCCCACTGCTTCAAGCGCCAGTAGCCGATCTTCATGACGGTCGCCATTGCCGCCAGACCCATGATGACTCCGACGATCTGCTTTTTCAGTTCGAAATAGGCGTCGTGGCCCAATTTCGCGTTGTCGAGGGTCTTGACGTAGCTGGAGTCCAGCACCATGAGCAGGCCGATGACAATCAGGGCCAGCATGGTCCCGAAGAGCAACACATCTACGGGCAGTTTCAGGCGAACGGTCTGCTGACGAACCACGCGCTTCCTCCTTACAGGTTCTGGACGGCGCGGCGAAACGCCGCACCCCGCTCTTCAAAGTCTCGGAACATATCAAAACTGGCACAGGCCGGGCAGAGCAGAACGGTCTCCCCCTGCACGGCCTTCGCTTTCGCCATCACTATGGCGGATTCCAGGGTCGCAGCGCGGGCCATCCGGTCGTAGCCCCCGGCGCGAAAAACCCGCTCCATCTTGTCCGCTGCCTGCCCTATAAGGATCACCTGCCGGGCGCATTCGGACAGGACAGGAGCCAGAGGCGCGAAATCCAGGTCTTTGTCCGCACCGCCCATAATCACGATGCCGGGCCGATCCAGCGAGCGCAGCGAACTGACTGCCGCCGCCACATTCGTACACATCGAGTTGTTTACGTAGCGGACGCCGCCCTGTTCCCGCACGAACTCCATGCGGTGCGCGACGCCTTTGAAGGTGCGAACCGCTTCCACTATCGCGTCCGGGTCGGCTCCCAATGCCAGCGCCGCCGCCGTCGCCGCCAGCACGTTCTCGATGCTGTGCCGTCCGGGCAGGGCCGGGGAGAACTCAGTGACCGGGAAGAGAAGGGCCGGGATTTCTCCCACGCGCATTCGCACCTGAACGCGCCCCTCCGCGAGCCATGCCAGCGGTCCGTTCTCGTCCGGCATTCCCTGCGTGGTGAACCAGATGCGCTTGCCGGGCAGGTGGCCTACTCCGATCTCCCGCGCAGCCAGATTGTCGTAGTTGAGAATCGCCCAGTCGTCCGGTCCCTGCGCGGCAAAGAGCCGCGCTTTTGTCCAGGCGTAGTCGTCGAAGTCGTTGTAACGGTTCAGATGGTCGGGCGTGATGTTGGTCAGAATCGCGACGCGGGGCGCGAACCGCTCTACCCATTCCAGTTGAAAACTGCTGATCTCCGCGACAAGAAGGGGTCTGTTTGTGCGCCGCTCCGCGTCCGGTGCGAACCGCGACGTGCGGAACGCCGCCTCGACGAGCGTTCCCTTGATCTCGTCCGCGCTGATGTTGCCCGCGACGAGCGCCGGGATGCCCGCTGCTTCCAGCATCGCCGCCAGAAGCAGCGTGGTTGTCGTCTTGCCGTTCGTCCCGGTGGTGGCCGCCAGCGGGGTCTCCGCCAGCCGGTAGGCCAGTTCCACCTCCGACCAGATCGGTAGCCCGCGCTCCACTGCTGCCTGCAAAACCGCCGCCGAACGAGGTACTCCCGGACTCGTCACGACCAGTCCTGTCCCCTCCGGCAACGCTGCCTCAATGCTTGCCCCCGCCGCAAACCGCGCCCCAGTCGCCGCAATCTCCGCCACTCGCTCCGCCCCGAGTCGCTCCGCCGTCGCGCTGTCCGAAAGCGTCACCTCCGCGCCAAGTTGCGTCAATATCCGCGCCGCTGCCACGCCACTCCGCGCCGCGCCGATGACGCTGATGCGCTGCGGGAGCATCCATTTTTCAAGCGTTGCTTTCAATCGTTCAGACCCTCAACTGCGGCCCCAGAGTAGAGCGAGAGCGGTGCAGAGCAGCCCCGTGAGACAGAAGCGGGCGACAACCTGCGTTTCGGGCCAGCCGAGTTCCTCGAAATGGTGGTGCAGGGGCGTCCGGCGAAAGACGCGATGCGCTTTCGCGTAGTCGAGGCCGTGCTTGCGTTTACGCCATTTGAAGACGGAGACCTGAATGATGACCGAGATCAGTTCCGCCCAGCAGACCAGCGAGGCGATGATGAGACCGACCTCCTGCTTGCCGAGCATTGCCGCGCCTGCCAGACCTGCTCCTAGTGCGAGAGAGCAGGTGTCGCCCATAAAAACCTTCGCGGGATGCGCGTTCCACCAGAGGAAGCCTGCCAGCCCGCCCGCCATCGCCACACAGAACAGGGCGAGGGAGGGATAGATGACCCAGACAAGCGCCGCAACCGTCAGGCTGATGAGAATCGTCAGGCCGGAAGAGAGGCCATCCAGACCGTCGGTGATGTTAGTCGCATTGGAGAATCCGACCAGGAAAATCGCGGCCAGGACGTAGTAGGTCCAGCCGAGGTCTACCGTCCAGCCGTCTCGCGCCAGCGCGTTCGTCACAATCGAGGGCGTCAGCGTGACGACGGTCGTTGTGCCGGGGTGCGCGGTTCCCGCCATCCACAGCACGAACCCGATGGCGACGAAGCACTGCGCCGCAAACTTCTCCCGCGCTCGCAGCCCCAGATTCTTGCCGCGCTTTAAGCTCAGGAAGTCGTCTACAAATCCTATAGCCCCGAACGCCAGGGTCATGAAGAGCAGAGGCAGCAGCGTATAGTCTTCAACGGAGTGCCTATGTTCGCCCAACTGCATCGGCAGACCGACGCCGAGAACGGTTGCGGTCAGCGCGAACAGAATCAGCAGTCCACCCATCGTTGGCGTTCCCTGCTTCTTGCCGTGTGTCGCCGGGGCATCCGCGCTTACGTTCTGTTTGGCGTTCAGCCCTCGCAGTTTCGCGATAACCAGACGTCCCGGCAGGGCCGCCAGCAGAAACGCCGCCACAAATCCGATAACGAGACTAATCATGTCCGTCCTGCGCTGTCTCTCCCGTCAATGCCGCCACGATCTGCTCCATCTCCATCGCCCGCGAACCCTTCACCAGAACGGTGTCTCCTGCCCGCAGCAGGTCGTGAATGCCCTCCGCCGCCTGCGCTGTCGTCGCGAAGTGCCGGAGTTCCGGCAGGACTGCTTCCTGCTTCATCGCCTCTTCCTGCATCCCGCGCACTATCTCCGGAGTCGAGTCCCCGACCGTCACCAGGAGGCGCAGTTGTGCGTCCAGCACACTTGGCCCCAGCGCAAAATGCAGTTCCGGCGCGTAGTCGCCCATCTCCCGCATATCGCCCAGCACCGCCACGCCACCGCCGCCCGCCCGCTGCAACAGCGTCGTCAAAGCGGCCCTCATACTCTCCGGCCCAGCGTTGTAGCAGTCGTCCAGCACCGTCAGGCCATGCGGCGTGGAGCGGACGGTCATCCGTCCCTCGGCCCCCTGCCAGACTGACAGGGCGGCAATGGCCTTCTCCATTGGCACGTCCAAAACATAGGCGACGGCCAGAGCCAGCAGGGCGTTCGCGTTGTGGTGCGCTCCGACGACGCTTAGAGGAACCGTGAACGCTTCACCTGCGACTCGCACACGCATCGGCTTCGACCCGAACTCCTCCGGGTTCAGCGCGACGATGTCCGCCCGCGAACCCGCTCCCATCCTGCACATCACGACGCGGCAGCCTACCGGAACTCGCTTCTGCAAAAACGGCGCGAACTCGCCCTCCGCCAGAATCGCCACGCCGTTCGCTGGCAGACTGTTCAGAAGTTCCGCCTTGGCCTCCGCAATCCCTTGCCGCGAACCCAGCCGCTCAATGTGCGCGTAACCGATGTTGGTGACGATGCCAATAGTCGGGGCCGCAATCTCCGCAAGCCGGTCAATCTCGCCCAGGCCGCGCATTCCCATTTCGATCACCGCCGCCTCATGTTCGCGGCGCAGTTGGAACAGCGTCAGCGGCACACCGATCTCGTTGTTGTAGTTTTTCTCGCTCGCCAGCGTCTTATAGCGAGTGCGGAGGACGGCGGCAATCATCTCTTTCGTCGAGGTCTTGCCTACGCTGCCCGTAATGCCGATGACCGGGATCTCGAACAGGAGGCGATAGGCTCGCGCCAGGTCTCCCAATGCCTGCAGCGTGTCCGGCACGACCAACTGCGTTCCGCCCACCTCCTCTGCTCGCTCTGAGACCACCGCCGCCACAGCGCCTGCCGCCAACGCCTGCCCGACAAACCGATGCCCGTCGCCGTTCTCCCCTGAAAGCGCAAAGAACAACGCTCCCGCCGCCCCCTTGCGCGTATCGGTACAGATCCCGGTCACCGAACTGCCCAGATCACCATAGACCTGCGCCTTCAAAACCTGCGCCACCCACGACAACGGCAGCCTGTGAAGAATATCCTCGCCTCTAAATGGCTTCGTGTCCATCGTGAAAAAAATCCTGT
>JBBRLP010000085.1:0-23839 GCA_038231295.1 Chthonomonadales bacterium | reverse complement strand
GGCGTTTGTTCGCTTGGAAGCGATCCGCCTCAAGACCGGCGTGAGCTGGTATCAAACCAAGCTGGACATCATCCGGGATGCCGTCAGGCGCAGTTGCAGAGCAGGCAATTTACTGGAAGCAACATGTGCGTAACTCCTAATTGTATTGTCGCTGGCCTGCATGGCGTATATGCCTGCACAGGCTCAATCCATCCTCGGATCAACCGCCGGGAGTTTCGCCGTCCTAGGAGGCAGTACGGTAACGAACACCGGGCCTACCGTTATCAATGGAAATCTCGGCGTCAGTCCCGGCACCACCATCACCGGATTTCTTCCCGGTACGGTGACTGGCGGCGCCATTCACTCCGGGGATGCTACGGCAGCTCTGGCGCAGACCGAGGTCACTTCGGCCTACAACATCCTGACGGCAGAGGTGCCTACCCACGATCTTACCGGCCAGGACCTCGGCGGACTAACTCTAACTCCGGGCGTCTATCACTTCAGTTCCTCTGCCCAACTGACGGGCATTCTCACCCTGGATGCTCAGGGCCAGAGCAGTCCTCGGTTCGATTTCCAGGTAGGAAGCAGTTTCACCAGCGCCTCTGACTCCTCCGTACAGTTTATTAACGGAGGGAGTGGGGAGACCCTGTACTGGCAGGTTGGCTCCTCGGCCACTCTGGGTACCAATACGGCTTTCCTGGGCAATATCCTCAGCGCGGCCAGCATCACGATGACAACCGGTGCGAGCAATCTCTCCGGTCGTCTGCTGGCCCGCAGTGGTGCGGTCACCCTGGATACCAATAACGTCTCCCTACCCGACGATGTCTCCCAGCCCAGCGCTGCGGTTACTCCGGAGCCTGGGGTGACCGCTCTGCTGGGAGGCGTCCTCTGCTCGGGACTGGGAATGATGCTCGTCCGAAGAAAAAAGCCACCCCGGTCGTGAAACGGGCGCTCGTGGAGTAGAGCCTTGCCAGTCGGCCACCTCCCTCTCGTGTGTTTTTCGGAGGGGTGTTCGCCGCCTCTCCAATGTCTATCGTGACCGCAATGTAAAAGGCTTTATCGCTTCCCCTGCCTCAGACCATTCGGTTCAAGGCTGCTATCCAGGTAGAGGATGTCGCCCGGCTTGCAGACGAGAGACCGAGAACGGCTGCCAGAGCGCACATGGCAGGCGGTTCCCGTTGTGGAGGTCAGGGTTGCGGACTGCAAGCGGCCCTCCGCCCATTGGATGGAGACCTCGAAGCCGCCCCGCGCCCGCAGCCCGCTCACACTGCCGTTGGGCCAGGCAGCGGGCAGGGCGGGGAGGAGGTCTATGGCGTCGTCGTGGCTCTGGAGAAGCATCTCGGCGATGCCAGCCGCGCCGCCGAAATTGCCGTCAATCTGGAACGGGGGATGGACATCCAGCATATTCGGATAGGTCGAATCGGCAAGCAGAGTGTGCAGGCTATCGTGCGCCTTGTCGCCCTCACCGAGACGGGCATACTGGTTGATGAGCCAGGCCCGACTCCAACCGGTATAGCCTCCGCCGTGCGCCACGCGCCGGTCAAGACTTTTCCGCACGGCGTCCGCCAACTCCGGGGTCTTTGTGCGGGTGATAGAGACGCCGGGATGATTCGGGTAGAGATGGCTGATATGACGATGCCCCAGGTCGGCCTCCTCAACCCCCGACGGCCACTCCCGCAGTTCGCCCTCCGCGCCGATCTGGAACGGCGGCAGTCGGTTGAGTGCCGCAGCAACGCGGGCGGTAAATGCGTCCTCCTGCCCCAGAAGGCGAGCTGCCGAGAGCGTGTTCTCGAAAATTTCGCGGATCATGGCGAGGTCTGCGGTCGTTGCGGCGGTGACGGCGGCGATAGCCCGGCTGCCATCTCCCATCGCGTACTCGAACTGATTCTCCGGTGAGGTAGAGGGGCAGGATACCAGAGAGCCGTCCGGCGCGGAGACCAGGAAGTCCAGCAGAAATACGGACGCGCCTTTGAGGGCCGGAAAAGCGCGTTCCGCCAGAAAGTCCCGGTCGTTGCTGAAGGCGTAGTGTTCCCACAGATGCTGCACCAGCCAGACGCCTCCCATCGGCCAGTTCGCCCAGGAGGGATCGCCTTCCCGTGCCCCCACAGGATTGGCCCGCGCCCAGAGATCGGTATTGTGGTGAGCGCACCATCCCCCGGCGCCGTAATAGGATTGTGCCGCTTCGCGCCCGGTGGTTTGCAGGGCGTCAATCAACTCGAACAGCGGCAGACTCAGTTCCGCAAGGTTGGCGGTCTCCGAGGGCCAGTAGTTCATCTGCGTGTTGATGTTGATCGTGTAGTTGCTCGACCAGGCGGGGCGCACATCCTGATTCCAGATGCCCTGAAGATTGGCAGGCCGCGTTCCGGGCCGCGACGAAGAGATCAGCAGATAACGGCCATACTGGAAATAGAGCATCGCCAGCGCATTGTCGGCCTCCTGCGCTTGCAGGGCCTTCAATCGCTGGTCTGTAGGGAGATTCGATTTTGCGCCCGGATCGCCGAGGTCGAGATGGACGCGCCGGTAGTAGCGCTGATAGTCGTGCCGATGCGCCTCCACAATGCGTTCGAAGGGTTTCCCCACCACGCTGTCCATCGCCCTCTCGGTGAGCGCAGTCGGGTCTTTGCCTTCTTGGCTCGGCGACTTCTCGAAACCGTTAAAGCTGGTGGCGGCGGTCACGTAGAGCGTCACGCTGTCCGCCTGCGTGATGGTCAGAGAATCGGCGTCGGCCTGCACCGAACCGCTCTCCACGACCGCCCGCAGGACGGCGCAAAAACGCATCCCTTTGCCATCTTCCGCCTCGTCGTAGACGATGGCTGGCTTGACATCGCGGTAGTTCGGCTCGACATGAACCGGGGCGCGGCCCGTCAGGTGCAGGGCGTCCTGCCCGACGCTGGTGGTCGCGCTGTGCAGCAGGCTCGTCAGGGAGACCGTAAGATTCAGGCTTCCCGGCTGGCTGGCGGTCAGCCGCAGCACCAGGGCCTGATCCGGGGCGCTGACCAGGAGAGAGCGTTGAAAGACGACTTCCCCGATCCGATAGCGGACTTCCAGCATTGCAGTGTCCAGATTCAGTTCGCGCCGATAGTCCTGTGCCTCGCCTTCATGCTCGAAATCCAGCCAGAGATCGCCCAGCGGCAGATACGACTCGGTAAACGGCCCCTGGAGGCTCTTGCAGGCTTCCATTGCTTCCCGATACTGCCCGCGAAACACGCGCTCGCGAATGATCTCCAGATTCTTCCAGCTCTGCGGGTCTGCGGCCTCGACCGGCTCCCCCGACCAGAGCGTATCTTCATTGAGCTGTATCCGTTCGTGATGCACTTCGCCGAAGACCATCGCCCCCAGCCGTCCGTTCCCGAGCGGCAACGCTTCGTTCCATTCCAGCGCCGGTTTTTCCAGCCAGATTACGTCTGCCCTTGTCATCGTTAGTATCCCAGAGGCGAAAGAGTGCCTGCGTTGTAGCCGCTCAATTCTCACCGGGATGTTCCCTCTCATGGCTTGCTTTTCCTGTATTGATACGCCGACAGCTTCCTTCCTTAACAGAGACAGAGGGCTGTTCCCTTAACAAAGTCTCAGATTATTTTACTCTTAAGTATGCGTATACTTTCTTAGCACTCATGCAGATGCAGAGTCAAATGGAAGGTAGGTCTCAATGAATATGCGTAATTCGCTTCGTCTGGCTGTAGCCGGACTTTCGCTCCTCAGTCTGGCTGTCGTCGGCATCCATCCGGCCCACGCGCAGACCCCAAAAACCAAACTGACCGCCGTGCAGGCGGAGGCCGTCGCTCTCAAAAAGTATAAGGGCGGCAAAGTTAAGGGCAAGACGCCGCTGGAGAACGAAGAGGGCAAGTGGCAGTACGGAGTCATGGTCGTGGCAGGCGGCAAGATGCACGAAGTGATGGTGGACGCGAACACCGGTAAGATCGCATCTGAAGAGGTCGTGACCGCCAAAGAAGAGGCTGCGGAGAAGAAGGCCGAATCGGCCGCGAAAAAGGGTGGCAAAATGAAAAAGTCCACCAAAAAGACCAAGATGGAAGCGGGCGAAAAGGGCGAAGCCAGCGAGAAGAAATAGCTTCTCTTGTTGGCTGTGAGGTTTCCGGGGGATGAAGCCCTGTGAGTTTGGCCGGGGGTTGAAAACCCCCGTCATTAAAGTGCAAACGTCTTGCAGACGGAAATGCCCCAAACTCTTGCTTCTCTCTTCGCCTCTCAAGGTGACCTGACAAGAGAGAGTTTCTGAAGGCTTCGTCCGTAGGACGACCGCTGTTTCCAGCCCGGCACGGTCCTGTGCCGGGTATTCTGAAACCTGCCAACCAACAGGGCATTTCCGTCTGGAAGACGTTTGCACTTTAATGACGGGGGTTTTCAACCCTCGGCCAAACTCACAGGAACTTTCACCCCCAGAAATCCACCACCTAAACTGCCGGATCACCCTCCGGCCAGCCTGCTTTTTGGGCTGCTTCGCGAAAGGTTGGTACTCCCGGTGTCTGCCTCTGATCAGGGTCGGCGCCATAGGCGCGGAGGAGAGAGAAGATTTCCGGTTGGTTCGACTGGAGGGCCTGATAGAGGGGCAGGAGGCCGGAGGTTTTGTGGTTGGCGAGACTGCGATCTTTCTCCAGCAGAAGCCTGACGCGCTCTGTATTGCCGAGTTTGATGGCGGCGATAATATTGGTGCGGGAGAGTTTGTCGAGATAACGGCGCAGGAGCGCATTCACGGGTTTATGGGTGCAGGGATAGCGAAGGTCGGAGAGCGGGGCGTTGGCGACGAGCAGTTTTTCGACCGAAGCCACGTAGTCTCCGTTCGGGTCGCGGAAGTTTTCGGCTCCCCACAGGCACGCGCTCAGCGGTTTGCCGCCGAACTCGTTCTGCGCTTCCAATGAGGCCCCGTGCGCCAGCAGCAGTTCAATGAGGTCGGCATAACCCCGGACGGCGGCACGGTTTAGTGGGGTCGAGTCGTTATCACCGTGTGTCTCAATGTCGAAGCCGAGTTGGAGCATGAGGCGCACGGCATCGGTCTTATGCGCCCAGGCCGCATCCGCGATCAGGCGTTTGTGTTCGGGCAGCAGCGAGGTCAGGAGGCCGGGATGCTCCGCAAGCAGGCTCTGCGCGGTGGCTTCGTCCGCTCCCAGGCAGGCGGCGAGCAGCCTCTCCGTGGGCGAACACCGCTCCAACAGGAAGCGCACAATCTCCGCATGGCCGAGTTCGACCGCGAGATAGAGCGGGCTGATTCCTGTGCGGAGGGTGTAGGTGTAGATGTGTCCGCCGTTCGAGTCGCCGGACGTCAGGCGGCCCTTGTTGACCCGCGCTCGCAGGCTGTCGGGATCGGCGGCGAGCGCTTGTTTTATCAGAGACAGGTCCCCCAACTGCACTGCCATGAAGATGTCGAGTTCCGCACCGCGTGAGAGCAGATAGCGGCAGACCTCCGGGCGATCCGCCGCCATCCACTGCGCGGGGGCGCTGCCATGATCGAGGTCACGCAGGTCTATTTCTGCGCCGTGATCCAGCAGGAACCGGGCGATCTCGACGGAAGCCGCGAAGTGGAGCGGACTCTGCCCGTCGCCGCCTCGTGCATTGACCAGGGCCGGATTGTCCTGAATCAGCGCCTCCAGACGGTCGAGCCGGTTCATTCCGGCGGCGGCCCAGACATCTACCCCCACCCCCCGCTCCACCAGATAGGCCGCGAACTCCGGGTCACTGTGTGGCAGAACCCCGAAGCCCCCTGCCCACCACGTGCTCCGCGCATTGATGTCCGCACCGAACTCCAGCAGCACGTCGAGCGTTTTGCGGTCATTGCGGCTCGCGGCGTTCAGGACAGCGGGAGAGTCGAAGGAGAACAGAGGTGCGTTTATCTGCGTTCGCAGGGCCGCAGAGTTTCGCAGCAGCGTTCGGAGTTTCCCGCTGTCTCCCTCTCGAACCGCCCGCTTGAAGGCTTCCAGAGCAGCCTCCGAATCCGGCTGTGAGGTCTCGATATGGCGTTTGAGGCGCGGCCAACTGGGGAACTCGTACTCACGGGCGAGGACAAACTGCGCCTCACTCAGCGTGAGGCCGGAAACTTGCAGCGTTTCTGCGGTAGCATTTGCCGCACGGGGAAGACGGGACTGCACACGGTGGAGTGCTTCCGGGCTGTGCGCTTTGAACTGCTTGACGAGGTCTTTGGCCTGATTTTTGAGGTGTTCCAGGCTGGGCAGGGACGGCAGAGATGTGGTCATAACGACCTCCTTTCTGTGCGCCTGTTGTCCGCTCTGCCAGGCAGAAAGAAGGTGGGTTCAATGCGAAATTGGAGATTGAGGTGGGCTAGGCCCTTCCCGCGGACACGGATGCGCCCTGCAAGCGCATCCTCATTATACCCGACAACGCCCTTTGCTTCCCTCCTGTCTCAATCCTCTCAAAACGATTTCGACAGAAATATCCCCACTGCGGCGCCTTTGCGCTCAGGCTGTATGAAGGGGAGGAGCAGCAGACCCCGTTTGGAGGAGAGTTCCCAGCGTCCTACGCCGTAGCCCAGCGCCGCGCCTGCCAGCACATCGCCGACCGTATGCCGATGAATGGTGAAGCGCGAGGCGGAGATAAGCGACGCTCCGGCATACCAGTAGATTGCCTGTTTGGGATGGAGCGCACTCTCGACGGTGGCGACAGCAAACGCGCCTGTGGCATGGCCGCTCGGGAAACTGTCGTGTTCATTCGAGTCGGGGCGCTTCTCCTGCACAAGGCGTTTTATGCCCTGGGAGATCAGGACGCTGGTTCCGAGGGCGTCCAGAGTGCGGAGCGAATGGTTCTTGCCCGCCTTGCCGTCCGTGAGCAAGGGAACGCCAACCCCTGCGGCGAGATAGAGGATATTTCCGGTTCCAGAAAAGAAATCCCCTACCTGGTGGTCAAAAGGCGGATCGGCATGCGCGGTGACGGCGAGCGGTGAGACCAGTGCAACCAGGGCAGCGGTCAGAATCAGGCATCGGGGCGAGGGCATAAGCGTGTTGAATCTCCTGGGAATGCGGCATGGCAACAAGCCGAATTTTCTATGAAGTGAAATCATACCCTATCCGCAGGAGAATCCAAAAGCCCCTCGCCGCATTGCGGCGAGGGGCGAGGCGGCAACCGTACCGTCAGGCTGGCAGTGACGGGGCCAGAAGCATCGTGTTGTCCAGGCCGTTAAGGGCAGGAAAGGTCCTCTCTCCGCAACGACCCTATTGGACACGTCAGCCGGAGAAAGAATCAGCACTCTGCCAGAATGGCGGCAGGGACAGGAGTTTCCCGGTAGGCGCCGCCATAGCGCGTGTACACGAAGAGCGGCTCTTCCGAACGCGCAGGACGCGGCACCGAGAAACGCGCCGATGTAGACCAGGCGGGGATCGTCACACGGGCGTTCACGCTGCCCGTTGCGCCGAGTACGGTCAGCTCTACCTCGACCGTAGAGGCGACCGGCCTGCTCAGCAGGACCTTCCCGGAAACCGTCTCTTCCTCTCCTGTCTGACTGTCCAGCGCCACCGAGTGCAGGGCTGTCGGCAGCAGCAGGAACGCCCGCCGATTTCCCCCGATAATCCCCTGCCCGACGATAGCCCCCCCGGCATTGATCGCGTTGGCTCGCAGGAGCGTCCAGCCCGAATCGGCAGGGATCAGGTCATTGAGATCGCAGGCGCCCTGCTCCGTGTCCCACAGGAAGGCGCGTCCGCCCGAAAAGCCTACCACCTGGCCCGCGTTGTTGAGGTCACACGCTTCGCTCTGAGTCGCCCCCGGCAGGCAGTCCAGCGTGACGATTTCGCCGGTTTCGGTGCGGAGAAAGGCCGTTCTGCCCTCCCGCTCTCCCGTTCCATCGGCATCACGGTAGCCCACAATCACGCCAGCCGCGTTGATTCCAGTCGCGACGCTTGTCTCTTCTGCGCCAGCAAAAATGGGCCAGCAAACGCCCTCTCTATCCCACCGGACGGCCTGTTTGCTCTCCCGGCCCTGCGCGGCGCTGAACTGAAGTGCGAAGCCTGCCCCCTCGTTGTGATTGTTGAGGGAGCGGATGGAGCCGCCGTGCAGACCGTCCATGAGCTGCAGCGGCGAGATTGTCGGGGAGAGATTTCCTTCGGTATCGGGCCGGAACAGGGCGGTCTGGACGCTTTCGCCATCGCCGACGTAGGCTCCGGCGACATAGCCGCTGGCATTGATCGCCTCGGCGCGGCTGGCGTATTGCAGCGAAGGGTAGCTGAAGCCGTCTTTCTGCTGGCAGAAACAGCGGCTGGGAGAGCCGAGCGGAAAGAGATTGCCGACGACGGTTCCGGCGTCGTTGATGGCGCGGGGCAGACGGATATGCAGGCCGTCTTCCGGGTTCATGTCGCGCATCTGGCCGTTCTCCCAGAGGAAACCATGCCGGAAGGAGGATTTGTCCATATAAACGCCTGCCTGCCGGACGGAACCAAGGTTGGACCAGCCAACGACCTGATTGTGATTGTTGAGGGCTGTGGCCTCGCTGACCGTGCCGCCTGCGAGCGTACCGAGGTCAATCACCGAATAGCGGGGCAGGGGCCGCGCTGCGGGAGCGGAGTAGTTTTCGTTCGTTCGGGTCTGCATCGGGTTCTGGGTGAGTGTAAGCACAGTGTTCATGGTCGTCTCTCCTTCGCTTCGCTAAAGACCGCCTGCGGTCAGGGATGTCTGTGATAAGTGCCGGCAGTGTCTGTCCGGACTGTTGAGTACATTCTAACCCGGATCGCCGGGCGCTTCCGTGAACCGGCGCACACGTTTTTGTGATCTGTCTCACATTAGCTACTGCGTGTTACTCAGCGACAGCAAAACGAAAGGAGGCAGGAGTTTCGCGGAACGGTCGCTAAATACCGAAGCAATCTGTCTGGAGGAACGCCGATGTCTGTCCTGCCGGAACCTGCCCGCCGTAAGCCGTCCGCCGATACCGACAACTGGGCCGCGCCGCCGCTGACCGGCAAGAACGAGGCGGCGGGAGTTTCACTGGCCTCACAGCGCAGCGTCACCCTGCGGATTCTGCTGCTCAGTACTCTCCTGATCTTCGTCAACTGCTACTGGGTGATCGAGGTCGAGGGCATCTGGCACTCCAATCATGCGACGGCGATGTCGCTCTTCTGGAACACAACGTTTTTTCTGCTGCTACTTGTCCTGCTCAATATCTTCGTCCTCAAGAGATTTGCGCCGCGCCATGCCTTCTCGCAGGGCGAACTCATCACCTGTTATGCCATGATGAATATCGCCTCGGCGCTGGCGGGCCACGATTCGCTTCAGCTTGGTATTCCCGCCGTGGAAGGCTTCCCCATCTGGTTTCAGAGCCAGCAGAGCAGTCTGGGATGGGACAAGTTCAACACGCATTTCCCCGACTGGGCGATGGTGAAGGACCTGAATATCCTCAAGCCGCTCTACGAGGGATCGGGGTCGAGCATCCTCTACACGAAGCCGCATCTGCTGGCCTGGGCAGGGCCAGTGTTCCTGTGGTGCTGCTTCATCCTCGCGCTCGGCTCGGTGATGATCTGTATGAATGTAGTGCTGAGGAAGCAGTGGATGGAGAACGAGAAACTCTCCTATCCGCTCGTGCAGTTGCCGATTGCCATGACGAAAGACGGCGGCTCGCTGGAGTTTTTCCGCAATAAGCCGTTCTGGGTCGGTATCGTCCTCGGGGCTTCCCTGGACCTCTGGAACGGGCTGGCGACGCTCTATCCCAACCTGCCGCTTATCCCGGTGCGCCACGACTACGCGCCCCACGATCTGGGGCAGTTTTTCCAGTCGTCTCCCATGAACGCGATGGGCGGGCTGCCTTTGCCGCTCTATCCGTTCATCATCGCGCTTGGCTACTTTCTGCCGCTTGACCTGTCGTTTTCGCTCTGGTTCTTCTTTCTATTCAAGAAGGGTCTGCTGGTGCTTTCCGCCGTCCTGGGCGTGGAACCGGGCAAACTCAGCACCTTTCCCTATCTCAATCAGCAGTCGTTCGGGGCGTGGTTTGCCATCATCGGGGCGGCGCTCTGGACGGCGCGGGGGCATTTCAAGAAGGTCTGGGAGAAGGCCCTGCATCCCTCCAGCGCCGTCCTGGACGACCGCGCCGAACCGATGACCTATCGAGCCGCGCTGCTGGGGATTCTGGCGGGGCTGGTGTTCCTGACCTGGTTCTGTCTCGCAGCCGGAATGACCCTCAGCATTATTCTGCTCTATTTCGGTTTCTTCTTCCTGCTCTCGATAGGCATCACGCGCATTCGGGCGGAACTCGGTCCTCCGGCGCACGAGATGGCGGGGAACATGAACGGGCCGTTCCTGCTGACGCTCTTTGCGGGAACACGGGGCGTGGGAATGCCGAACCTGACCATGATGAGTATGTTCTGGTGGTTCAGCGGGAGGGGCTACCGAACGAACGTGATGCCCTGCCAACTGGAAGCGATGAAGATGGGGCAGGCGGGGGGCGTCAATATGCGCGGCATGGGCTACGCGATGATGTTCGCGCTGCTGGTCGGCGGGTTCGCGAGCTTCTGGGCCGCCCTGCATCTCCAGTACGGGGCAGGTATCAATGTGATGACCGCGCACAACTGGGGGCAGTTTCAGCAGTTGAAGTCCTGGAACGATTCGCCGGTGCGCCCGGATTTCTGGGGACAGATATGGGTCGGCATCGGGGCGCTGGCCGCGCTGGGCATGATGTGGATGCGGCAGCGGTTCCTCTGGTGGCCCTTCCATCCGGCAGGCTACGCCATCTCCCTCAACTTCGGGGGCGAATACTACTGGTCATGTCTGCTCATCGCGAGTGTCGTCAAATACTGTGTTCTGCGCTACGGCGGCTACCGCCTGAACCGTCAGGTCATGCCTTTCATGTTCGGGATCATCCTCGGTGAGTACGGTATCGGCGCGTTCTGGAGCCTGCTCTCGCTCTTTCTCAATCATGGCCGATTCATCAACATCAAGACCTACGACTTCTGCCCCGGCTAACGCAGAACGGAACTCCGTGCCAGAACGGTTCGGTGGACATCAGAACCGGAGAGAACTCGGTGGGAGCGGAGTCACGCGACCACACGTTCCACTTCGTCTCGCCGTCCGTCTCTCTCGGCAAACCGGACGCCAGTGGCAAGGTCAATCCCAATAGCTGCAACCTCTGCCACACGGATAAAACGGTGGAATGGGCGCTCAAACAGACGAAAGAGTGGTATCCCAAACTCAAGTGATACTGCCTCCGAAAATGCTGCGTCACTAAAACTCAGGGGAAGACTCCTGCGAATGCCGCTTGGTAAGCGCAAGCCAGAGGCTCAAACTCAGCAGGCAGGCCGCTGCGAGGAGGTAGGGCGCGGACGCTTTCACATCGAACAGCGCTCCGCCCAGGATCGGGCCGATGAGAAAGCCGAAGGCGCGGGAGGATTGCAGCAGTCCGAAGACCTCGCCCTGCCGCGAGGGTGGGGTCAGGACGCTGGCTCTGCCGTTGATGGTCGGCGTTGCCAGTCCGACGCCCAGACCAAAGAGGATGCTCAGGAGGACAAGCGCGGCCAGTCCTGGTGCGAAGGGCATGAGGGCCAGCCCCGCCGCCTGAAGAAGATACGAGAGGACGAGCAGCCAGACGGCGCTGAGCCGACGCGCAATGAGGGCGTAGCAGGCGCCCTGTATGACGGCAATGATGGCCTCGACGGACAGCAGCAGCCCGAACTCCAACTGCCCGAACCCCAGCGTGTGCTGAATAAGCCTGCCAAACGTCCCCTCCAGACAGGCCAGCGCAAACCACCCCACGACCGCCACGAAGAACAGCCGCCGCAGGGGACTATGGGCTTTGATGAGCGAGAAGTTCGGTCTCTGCTTCACCGTTCGGTTGACTTCCGGCGCAGGCTGCGAGGGAACCGCCAGAAGAATCCAGAGTGCTCCGAAACCGGACGCTGCCGCCGCCGACATTCCCAGCAGGAAGTTTCCGCCCGCCTGGGCGAGGAATCCCCCGATGACCGGGCCAAGCACCAGCCCTGCACTGACCGCCGCGCTCATGCGCCCCTGTGCCGCCGCCCGGTCTTTCTCCTCTCTGGCATCGGTCAGATACGCCTGAGCAATGACGACATTGGCCGCGCCGAAGCCTGCCGCGATACGGCTGAGAAGCATCGCCCCCAGGCTGTTCCCCAGCGCATAGACGACCATCGAGGCGGCGGAGAGCAGCCCGCAGCAGACCAGAACGGGCTTCCGGCCCACCCGGTCGCTCAACTTGCCCCACCGGGGCGAGACGACCATCTGCACAAGGTAGTAGCTCGCGAGAATAGCCCCGATCATCCAGCCGGGCGCACCGTACTTCTGCGCCCGCAACTGCACATCAGGAAACGTCATCCCGAACCCCACGAGATCGAGGAAGATAGCAAAAAGCAGCGGAAGTTCAACAGCGAACGCTTTTTGCCTCATTAGGTGGGTAAACGTCCCATCTTTTGAAAGTACCGAGCGCTTAAGGAACTTTTGCTAACTGTGATTTCCACCGGTAACTCTTTGTTCAGCGTCTCTGGCTGTGTCTAAATCTGCCGCAATAATGTGGCCTAATTCCTGGCGCGTCATGCCTGTAGCCAGAAGCGCCCTTAAGAGCAAATCAATGGAAACACCAGAAGCTCCCGCTTCCATTTTGGCTACCCGTGACTGGCTGGATTTCAGCATTCCGGCGAGTATTGTCTGCGGAAGGCGGAGCGTCTGCCGCCTGCGTCGGAGTTCGGAGCTCAGAGCCAGCCTGACATCAATCAGAGTAATTTCTTCCGAGGTCAGACCTAGAAATTCCTCTGCGGAGCCGACCTTGAACCCCACCGCTTCGATCCGCGCTTTTTTTGTTGCGTCCATGGGCATTGTTACTTCACTCCATCGTACAGCGTCAACCGTCGCTTGCAGGTTTCGATCACGGAGTTGGGCGTGGTCTGGGTTCTCTTTTCAAAGACTTCCAGCAAGACAATGGCATCCTCCTCTATTTGATAGACGATTCTCCAGGTCTTATCTCTGTCCTGAATCCGCAGTTCGTGACAATTTGGACCAATGGTAGGGAGCGGGCGAGAGTGTGGCATGGTCAGCATTTCGCCCTGCTGAAGTCGTCTTAACAGAAAGCCTGTCTCGCTACGTGCAGCGCTTGAAAAGGGCGTTGTTTTGATTTCCCCGTGAAGCCAGACGAGGTTCTTATCGTCCATGTTGTCTATTATATGTCAGTTCTGACATAATGTCAAGCGGAACACGATGTCCCCTGTTTTTACCAGTGGGTAGGAATAGAGCGTTAGTCGCGGAAGGGTTCGGGGACGGCGCGGTGCGGGACGGCCAGGGTGCGGACCAGTTCGGCGAGCATCTGCTCCTTGAAGACGGAGTTGAGGGCGAGCGCGGCCTGAGTCTGAGCATAGCCGAACGGGATGCCGATGTCGTGGCGGTCGCCGATGGTCTCGTAAGCGTAATATTTTTCGCCGTCCGCCCGGAAACGCTCCTGAGCGCCCGTGAACTGGAACTCGCCTTTTTCGCGCAGATCGTTGTCTATGGCGTATTGCAGGGCGTCGAAGATGCCGGGGTTCATGATGTGCAGTCCGAAGAAGCAGAGGAACATTCCGTGCAGCAGCCCCTGCTGGCGCAGGTTCTGCTCGGCATATTCGACCGACGGCTTCTCGTAGATGGCGGCAACATCGTAGACGGGCGGACGCTCGGAGACACGGGTTCCGCAGACTGTCCCGAAGAGATGCAGCAGTTCCGCCGGGGTCTGCTGGACGGCGGAGACGCTGCCACCATACTGCTCATAGACATCCATCAACTGCCGCGCACAGCGGCGCTCTTCGCCGGTCGTGTAGATGTGGTCGCCAAGCATCATCAGGAACGGCTCGTCGCCCACGAACTCCCGTGCCTGATAGACCGCATGACCGTAGCCATCCGGTGTCTCCTGCACCGCGAAGGTCAGGCGAGCGGCGATCTGCTGAATACGCGCCGATTCGAGCAAGGCCCAGTCTTTGCCCTTGAACAGCCGCAGCTCCTCCGGCGTCAGTTGGGCGAAATGCTGCTCGATCTGATGGCGGTTGTGCGGATTGACGATCAGGCAGACCTCTTCGATGCCGCTTCCCAGCGCCTCCTCGATAATGATCTGAATGACCGGTTTGCACAGCCCGTCCACATCCATGATGGGCAGCATCTCTTTCTGAATGGTGGTGGTCGCAGGATACATCCGGGTTCCGCGCCCCGCCGCCGTAATGACAGCCTTCCGAACTTTGCTCAACTGAATTCTCCTTCTCGTCGCTTCCACGGCTTGCATGGACGGATGTCGTTCTGAATTATCCGCGTGGGATGGGGCGTGCGCCGAAGGCGATGGCTCCGGGCGAACTGCCGACAAAAGTGCGCGGGGTGATTCCGGTCTGTTGGGTATAGGTGGCGCAGACTTCGCGCAGGGCGTTCTCGGCGTCAGGCGAATCGGTACAGAGGACAGCGACCGTGCCGCCTGCGCCGCCACCTGTGATCTTGGCTCCATACAGCCCACGCTCCGGGCCGTACTCCCGAACCAACTGCACGAGAAGATCGGTTTCCGGGGAACCGAGGTCGAGACGGTCACTGTAGGAGAGATGAGCCTCATACATCAGCCGACCGGCCTCTGTCAGGATAGTGTGATCCGGCACGACGGCGGCGTTCTCCAGTACCGCCTCCTCCTGCCGGATGACCGCGATCTGCATCAGCGCGAACAAATGCTTGACGCGCTCGTTCTCCAGGATGGGATGCTCGGCGCAGGCGCGGGGATGGTAGGTCTCCTCCGGCTCGACACGGGTGATGGCATCGGGCAGGCGTCCGTAGAGTTCGTGATACTCCGCGCCCGTCAGGGTTTCGGGAATCAGTTCGCGGTAGGTCTGGAACTCCTCCGGACTCATGTTGCAGAGATAGTTGTCGAGCAGCTTCCCGCCGCTCTCTAGTTGAATAATCTTCAGGCCCATGAACGCCCCGACCCGCGCCTTGGTATAGGCAGAGCCGCCGACCGAGTGCTTGACGCGAGAGTCGATGCCTACAAAGCGCCAGCCTGCCGGTATCTGCTGGGTGCCGAGCAGATCGTGCGGCTGACAGCGCAGGACGGTAAGCGCATTCGCCTCGCCGAGCGCGGAGGTCACCTGATCCATGATGCCGCAGGGCGCACCAACGATGAAGTTCTCCACGCGCTGACACCAGGCCGCCAGCGTCAGATCGCTGGGATGGACGCCGGACGCCTCGCTGAGAGCCTGCATGGTCGCGACTTCGATGGCGGCGGAAGAGGAGACTCCCGCACCGAGCGGAACCTCGCTGACCAGCAACACATTCGCACCCTGCTCTCCCAGACGCGCATCCACCTGTCCCTGCGATACCTTACTGTAGGCGGCCAGCAGCACATAGTAGCACCCGGCGAGATAGGCGGCCCAGCGGTCGCCAGGCTGCGCGTTCAGGCGGGCCTTGACCTCCTCTATGGAACGCATCCGGTTCGTCTCGTCAATCAGGTCATCGAGGCTCAGGGTGGCTTCCAGGTCGTTCCCCTCCGCGCCGAGGCTGCGAATACGTATCAGCCGGTCTTCCCGCCACTGCCACGCGACACAGGCGGCCTCCCCGATAGGCATCTCCAATACGATACTGCCGGAGTAGTCCGCGACCCCTCCCATCACATCGAGCCGACCGGGAGCGCGGGCGCCCGCGATAGGCGGCGTCGCGTCAAAAAAGGCGGTCTCCTGCCGGACTCGTTCCTCAAATAGCTTCCACTGCGTCTCCGCATCGGGCGGCGCGACAAACAGTCTTGCACTCTCGCTCATCCAGGTTCCCTTGCTATTCGGACGGGGCAGGACACAACCCTGCCGCACCGTCCGGCTTCACGTTTCTGCGCCTATGATAGCCCGAATCCACGCATCTGTCAATGTGGAAAGGCATCCACCACCCGCTTCGCTGAAAGCGGATGGTGGAAACAAAAAACCCTCTCCCGTTTGCGGGGAGAGGGTTGCGCGTATCGAAGCCAGCAGGCTTAGATCAGGGGCGGGTTGCCAGCGGGTGGAGCGCCGCCGGGAGCCGCGCCACCGGGACGAATGCCGAAGTTGCCACGACCGCCGCCCTGGGGCTGCGGATGGTCTTTCAGGTAGGCGTCGAGCTTGGTGCGCTGGGAGGTGGTGAGGATCAGGCGGGCCTTCTCATGCGTGGCCTTCTGCGCGTCCTGCATCATCTGCATCATGGCCGTTCGGTCGCCGTTGGCGTTCTGGCGGGCCTCCTGCATTTTGGTCATCATCTCTTTCTGGCTGTCGGCAGAGAGGGTGTTCAGTTTCTCCATCTGCGTATCGGTCAGTTTGAGATCGCCGACGACCTCCACAGGGATGCCGAGGCTGCGGAAGGTCTGCATTCCCTTGTTGAGTTCGGGAATCAGTTTCTTCTGGTCATCGGTGAGGACGGCCTGCAGGTCTTTGTCGGCCTGGGTCATCATTTCCATGCGCTTCTGCATCGCATCGCGCCGTGCCTGGGGATCCACCTGAGCGCCCTGAGCGCCGGGGGCGGGCATCAGACCTTTGGAATCTTCCTTGTATTTGGCCTGAATCTCGGTGATTTTGCTCTTCTGTTCTCCGGTGAGTTTCAGGTAGGAGTCCATGTAGGCAACGGGTAGCATGACGAGACCACCGCCGCGTCCCTGTCCAAAGCCCTGGCGACCCTGACCGCCCTGACGTCCCTGACGACCGCCGGGCTGACCCGGCTGGCCCTGAGCGCCCGCCTGGCCGTTGTCCTGAGCAAATGCCGCAAGGGAGACGGCGGAGAGCAGCAAGAGTGCGCTGCAGGTCAATCCGATTTTCTTGAAGTTCATCTTAGTGAATAACCTCCTTCAGGTGGTTAGCAAACACATGCCCTTAACGGGCAAATGAATCGAACGGTGTTGCATAGAGTACCGGAGGATTGACGAGGCAGGGTTGGAATCGTTTCTGCCGAAATAATTTTCTTCAGCGAACGCGGGAACCCGTAGGAACGACCGCGTCGGGATGCACCAGCACGGCGCGTCCCTCGACATCCGCCGCCAGCAGCATCCCCTGCGATTCGATACCGCGCATTTTGCGGGGCAGCAGATTGGCGACGACCACGACCTGCTTCCCGACCAGTTCTTCCGGCTTATAGTACTCCGCGATACCGGAGAGAATGGTGCGGGTCTCGTCTTCGCCGGTCTGTACTGCGAGACGCAGAAGTTTGGTGGCGTTCGGCACAGGTTCGGCGGCCAGAATCTCGCCGATCAGCAACTGCACCTTCATAAAGTCGTCAATGGTGATCGGGGCAGCGGCTTCCGCAGTGATTTCGGCGGGGGCGACAGGTGTGCCGGACGGCGGGACGGTTTCGGGGGTCGTTTCGCTCACGGTGTTGGGTTTCTCCTTGATGGTTTCGGGAACGGCAGGCGGATTGGCGCTGCCGAGCGCATAGAGAGTCGCCTCGTCTACGGTCAGCTCCTGAATGCGCGGAAAAACGGGCTGCGGGGCGTTGATGCGGGTTCCTGCGGGCAGACCGCCCCAGGCGAGATCGGCCCAGCGGGCGGCGGCGACCGGCTCAACAAGCCCGATCTGCGAACGCAGGACATCGGCGGCGACGGGCAGAAAAGGCCCGACCAGAATAGAGACGATTCGCACGACTTCCAGACAGGCATAGAGAACGCTGTGCAGCGATTCACGGGCTGTCTCGTCTCCAGCGGCAGCGGCCTTCGCCAGCGCCCAGGGAGCCTTCTCGTCTATATACTTGTTCATGCGCCCGACCAGCCGCCATGCCGATTCCAGCGCCACATTCAAACGACACTCCGCGAACGCACCCGCATACTCCTCCTGCACCTGGAGGGCAAGGGCAGCAATCTCCGGATCATGAACAGTGACGGCTGGCACCACGCCGTCGCAGTAGCGCACCAGCATATTCAGTGTGCGGTTCAGCAGGTTGCCGAGGTCGTTGGCGAGATCGGTGTTGTAGCGGCGCAGGCAGTTCTCCACGCTGAACTCCGTATCGAGGCCGTAGTTCATCTCGCGGCAGAGCAGATAGCGCACGGCGTCGGCGGCGAGATCGGGCGAGGTGCCAGAGCGCTCCGCAACAAACTGCGCCAGGCGGGTAGGATGGGGCAGGCTCGCGCCCGTCTTGCCGCCCTTCGCGCCCTGCACGGTCCACCAGCCGTGCGCGTAGACCTGCTTTGGCAGCGGGAGGTCGAGGGCCATCAGCATCGCGGGCCAGAGCGTGGCATGGAACCGCACGAAAATCTCTTTGCCCATGAAGTGCAGATCGGCGGGCCACTTCTCCTGCCAGTCCGGGTTGTCCGGCCAGCCGACGGCGGCGAGATAGTTGATGAGCGCGTCGAACCAGACATAGATGTAGTTCGCCGGATCGCCCGGAACCTGAATCCCCCAGCCGCGATAGGGCCGGGTGATGCTCATGTCCCGCAGCCCCTCGTTGATGAAGCCGACGACTTCGTTGCGCCGAAACTCCGGCAGCAGAAAGTCGGGGTTCTCCTGAATGTGGGCCAGCAGGCGGTCGCCAAAGGCGGAGAGACGAAAAAACCAGTTCTGCTCCTGCGTCCGCACGACGGGCTTCCCGGTCTCGATAGCGATGCCCTCGTTCACTTCGCTGTCGCGGTAGAAGGTCTCGTCGCTGACGGAGTACCAGCCTTCGTAGGCGTCGAGGTAGATATAGTCCCGGTCGCGCAGGCGGGAAAAGAACTCCTGCACAGCGCGGACATGGCGCGGCTCCGTCGTGCGGATGAAGTCGTCGTAGCCGATGTGCAGCCGCTTCCAGCACTCCTCGAACGCCCCGGCCAGCCCATCCACGAACTCCTGCGTGGGAACATTCGCCTTGACCGCCGCTTCCTGCACCTTGGTGGCGTTCTCGTCGGTGCCGGTCAGCAGCCAGGTCTTCTCGCCGCGCAGACGATGATACCGCGCCAGCGCGTCACAGGAGACGGTCGTGAAAGCGGAGCCAACGTGTGGCAGGCCGTTCACATAGTAGATGGGCGTGGTGATGTAGTAGGTTTTCGGTTCAGAGTCGGGCATGAGTGGTCTGTTCAGGCGTTGCGGACGCGGGCTTCCGCCTCTTCGAGCGTTGTGGGATCAGCCTCTTCTTCTGCGGTAAGTTCGGCTTCGGTCGGAGCGGAGGCGCTCAACATTGCCCGCGCCGCCTCGGCGTTCGATGGGGAGACGTAAATATGGTGTACCCAGGCGCTGTCTATCGTGCCGTCAATATTGCCGAAATAGGGATTCGACGTGTCTCCCGACTGATAGATCGGAATTCCGGCGGCGGCCAGTGTGGCACGGACGACCTCGGCCTCTTCGCCTGTGGAGGCTTCAAAGATAAGGACAGCATCTTCCTGGGATTCGTCTGCACCGGGCGCATCGGAGGCGGCGGTGACATCGGGGTTCTCCAGGGGCTCGTCGGTAAATGAATCGCTCATACGGGTTTCTCCTCAGCCTTCCCTGCGTGGGGCGCACCCTATCGCATGAAAATGTCTTCTCCCCCGGAATCGGGGGCGGCTATATTTTCCTCAGTTCAGTTCCGGCAGCCGCCGGGGCGCATACAGCAGCCTCCGCTCATGGGAGTCGCGCAGGAAGCGGTGGGCTGCGGCTCGGCAGCGGTGCGGGCGGTCACGGAAAGCAGGCGCACCACGCGGTCGGAACCGCAGGCGGCACAGGCGACCTCGTTCAGTTTATGGAGAGGCCGCAGGGTCTTGAACTCTTCGCGGCACTCTTTACAGTGAAACTCAAAGATCGGCATCTTACTCCTCCTCGGCCTCGGTCGAATGGCGCATACGTTCGGCGGCGATGTCCTCAGCGCCCGCCCGCGTCTCGTCGTCGGGCCGCACCGCCTCGTCTGCATCCTCTTTCAGTTCGTTCACGCTGCATCCGCGACAGTCGGTGCATTTCGTCGTCTTCTCGATCCGCAGTTCGGCGGCGGGAAATTCCAGTTCGGCCTTACTCTCCAGAAGTTGGATGAGCGCGGTCTCTTTCAGCAGGTTCAGGTCCAGCACTTTGGCCTGTCCTTCCGGCGACATGACGATCTCGCCGATCTGCGGCAGCCGCTTCTTGGCGTCCACATAGGTCTCATGCTCGTAGCGCAGGCAGCACATCAGTTTGCCGCAGACGCCGGAGAACTTAACGGGGTTTAGAAACAGGCTCTGGTCTTTCGCCATTTTCATGGAGATGGGCGCGAACTCGGTGAGAAACGAGGCGCAACAGAGCGTGAGGCCGCACGGCCCGACGCCGCCGATCATCTTAGCCTGGTCCCGCGCTCCGACCTGATGCAGTTGGACTTTGCAGCGCAGTTGCGCCGCCACATCGCGCACGAGGTCGCGGAAGTCCACGCGGCTGTCGGAGGCAAAGTAGACGGTGACCTGACTGCCATCGAACGAGTACTCCGCCTGGAGCAGTTTCATGGGGAGGCTGTGGTGCTTCACGCGCTCCTGACAGAGCGTCAGGGCCAGTTTGGCCTTCTCTCGGTTGCGCCGCTCCTGGATATGGTCGGCTTCCGTCGAGGGCCGCACGACCCGTTTCAGTTCGCCCTGAATCTCGTCCGCCGGAACCTGACACGCCCCGATCTTGACGGTTCCGATCTCCAGTCCCCGCGTCGTCTCGACGACCACACGGTCGCCCTCGGCAATCGGCTGATCGGCGGGGTCGAACCAGTAGGATTTGGCGACGCGCTTAAAGGCGACGCCAACACAGACAGGCATACTTCACTCCCTCAGCCCGAAGCGCAGGCTGTCTGCTGACAGAACGATTATCTGTCTCATGTTTGAACATCTCGCGATGGGTTTTGTCCGAAGGACACTCCGGCGAAGCCGCGTAGCGAGGGGTGTCAACCCTTTGCTTTCCAACAGGATAGTGAGGAGTGAAGAGTTCCTTGCCCTCTACTCACGTTCCAGCGACAAAAAGCCCTGCTCATCCTCTCCCCTTCGGGGGTATAAGCAGGCATTCGCTATTGTATCACAATCCGCCTGCCGAATCAAGCCAGGTCTAGCGTATTGTGTAGAGGGCGGAGGCGGGCGGGCGGGCGTCGGTGCGGGCATTTTCGTCCCACGAGTCTTTGCGTTCCTGCTCGAAAACATGGGCATACTTGGCGGCCTCTTTTGCCAGCGGATGTTTGGGATAGCGGATGGAGCAGAGGTGCATCAGGCGGGCGGCCTCGCGCCAGTGGTTGTGCGTGTGATTTTCGGTGCGCCACCAGCCGTTGAAGTTCGCCAGATAGCGGGCGGAGCAGGCGGCACGATAGAGGGCCTGCGGCGCGACGGGCGCCTTCGGATAGCGTTCGGCGATCTCCAGGCAGAGGGCCAGAGAGCGGGCATAGACCTCATGGCGATACATATAGGCGTGGGTCGCGGCGGCGTCCGGCCCTTTCATGCTGTTGAGAGGCAGAAAGAAGCCGAAGTCCCAGGCGCGTTCCTCCTGCCAGAGCAGAGGATTGTAGAGGAGCAACGTACCGTGACTGTAGTAGTAGGTAGCGACTTTGTAGAGTGCGGCGGCACGGGCAGAGTCGTTCGGGGCGGACGTGCAGGCGGCATCGAGACGGCGCAGTTCGCGCACGGCCGTCAGGGGGTCCGGGCTGGGATGCGTTCCCCAATCTGCACGGCCCTGGCTGAATATCCGCAGGCGTTTGCCCTTCATCTGCTTGAACCAGCGTTCGGCAGTGTCCCAGTGGCCTTCCCGCAGATTGCGAATGCCGAGCGTATAGGTGAGCAGTTCGCGCTCCCGATAGTGGAGATTGTAGCCGCCGGATCGCCTTCCGTGGCTGTTGTAGCTCTGAAACTTATGCTGGCCTGTGCGGAGGCGCTTATAGGCGGTTTCCACTTCCGCGAGAGACATACGGGCGTCCAGCAGGTAGGCGATGTCGGCGGTGTAGTCGAGGGCAATGTACTGCTCCAGCGCCCCGGTCAGATCCCCGAGCGATTCGCATAGGATAGCGGTCTCCTCCCGCGCCCCGTGCAGCAGCGGGCTGTGGGAGCAGCGGGTCAGGAGGAGGCGGAACGCGGTGAGGGCTTCGCGGCTCCGTCCCAGCCTGTGCAGTGCGGCCCCCTGCACGTACAGGGCGCGATCATACGGCGTGGAACTCCCCTGCTGCGCGGTCGTGGCCCAGCGCAGCGCTTTGTCGTACTGCCGTCTGCGGTAGTAGACCTCTGCCAGCCGGACACGCACGACGGGCGAAAACTGTGTAACGGGATGCTGCGCGACGATCTGATCGGCGAGATTTGCCAGAGCGGTGAGGTCGGCAGGCTTCAAGCTGGTGTGGTAGAGGCGATAGTAGAAATAAGGGCCGGGCAGGTCGGGCGATTTGCGGAGAAGGGCCGCGAACCGGGCCAGATCGTCGGCATCCAGGGCGTAGCGGGTGCGGTCAATAGCGGAGATAGCCTGTCCGTACTCGTCGTAGGTCTGGACTTTCGGCAGATGACGCAGATAGGCCGCGAACAGCCAGACGCGGTAAGGGCGTTTCGCAATGCCGGTCGCCTCATTCAGCATCGTCTCGACAGAGCGGCTATCCCCGATGGCGCGGTAGCACCAGAAGGCCGCCGAATACTCCGCGTTCAGATAGTGCAGCCGTCCGCGTAGACCGAGCGCGGCGTCGTGGAATCGGCTGTGCAGAAACTCCTTCGCCAGTTGGTCCAGAGCGGCTCTGCCTGCGGTGGGATTGCGTCCTGCCGCCGTTTCGGGCAGCAGCGCACACCGGGCCAGCATCAGCAGAGTCTCTTCGCGTTTCGCGCTCTGTGGGAAGTCGCGCAGGGACTGTTGGTACAGGCGAATGGCTGTCGGAAAGTCCAGCCACTCCCAGGCGAGCGAGGCCAGTTGGTAGGCTGCCTGGGCGCGGAGGAACCCGGCGGCGGGGTCGTGGGAAACCTGTTCAAAAGCGTCCTGCGCGACGGACCTCTGTTCGCTCGCATCGGCGTCCAGCCCCTGCCGATACCGCCGATAGATCGCCAGGAACGCCGTCGAAGGTGAGGGCATCCGCTCGATCTGCCGCAGACTCTGCACCCGGTCGCGCAGAATGCCTGTCCATCCCGTCTGTGCCGCCAGAAGTTCGTACTCCTGCCGCGCCTCCCGCCACTTTCCTGCATCCTCCAGAGCCTCTATAGACTCTATTCGCTGGACTTGTCTTAACAGCCGTTTCTCTCGATCCCGATCTTCCAGAGGCTCCAGTTCGACGCCCTTTTTGTCTCCGCCTGCCATCACATCCGAGGGCCGGTCATCATGCTCCCCGCGCCAGTCCAGTACGGCGCGGCGCGGCGGGATTCCAAAGTCGGGCGGCGCACTATGAAAGTGGACGGAGTCGATCTTGTCGCTGATGCAGGCGCGGGCAGGTGCAGCAAGAGCGGCAAGCAGCCCGCAACCCCATAGAGCCGCGCAGACTCTCCGCCAGTTCGCTGTATTGTGCTGTACTCTCTGCCTCATCGGCTCAAGCCTTTCCGACACCTGGTAAACCGGGTACAAAAACGTACCCGGCAGTTTGACCGGGGTTGAAAACCCTGGTGGGTGTTCCGGGGGTTGAAACCCCATATGCGCTAACTTACGTACTTTGAACGATATGCCTGGCTGCCAATTCGTATGCTGTTTGAACGTGGACCGATGCCGATAGCAGGAAGCAATACCCGCGCCAGAAGCCGTAAGTTAGCGCATATGGGTTGAAACCCCCCGTCATTAAAAAGCAAACGTCTTCCAGACGGAAATGCCCCAAACTCTTGCTTATCTCTCTGCCTATCAAGCCAACCTGATGGGCAAATAGCCCCCCCGTCCCCCGATTCCGGGGGAGAAGGCATTTTCATGCGATAGGGTGCGCCCCGCGCATGGAAGGCAGACAAGGAAGTGCCTCTGAACGCTTCGTCCGCAGGACGACCGCTTTTTCCAGCCCGGCACGTTCCTGTGCCGGGCAACGCCCTCCAATCACTGGCAGGTGGGCCGGGTACAAAAACGTACCCGGCAAGAAAGTGCGGGCGTCCTGCGGACGCAATCTTCAG
>JBBRLP010000084.1:0-23981 GCA_038231295.1 Chthonomonadales bacterium | reverse complement strand
GGACAAGACACAAGGCCAGAAGACTGTTTATGTACAAAGAACGGACTCAACAAATCTTGTCGCGTTGGGTTTCGTCCGAAGGACGATCCGCCGCAGGCGCGTAGCGAGGGGTGTCAACCCTTTGCCACTATGGCCCTTTGCTTTCTGCCTGAGATTTGCATGGCTGCCTGCGTAAGGGGAGTTATGAAGTACGGGCATAGAGCCAGACATCGTGCCAGGTGTCCTGCGCTTGAAACTGGTTTGGGAGGAGGACGGTCTTCTGGAAGCCGACGGCCTCCAGTGCGGCGATCTTCTGCGTGTCCTGTGGGTCGGCATAGGACTGGAGGCGGGTATTGGGAAGGGAGAGGGACTGGAGAAGGCGGGCCATGTCTTCCGTGGAGGCGACGGGATGGGCGAACAGGTCAAGCAGGCGGATACCGGGCCAACGGCTATCGGGGACGCAGGTCGCCAGGGCGGTCACCGCACCCGTTTCCGACTCCAGAACAGCGGCAGAAGCCTCGGGCCGACCGGCGTAGGTGTGCAGGAACTGTGAGTACGGGCCTTCCATCAGTCCCACGCCCCACAGATTCAGCGTCAGACTACGCAGGGACGGCGTGACCGGAACGGCCGCGAGCAGCGCCACGAGCGGCCAGTGTTTCCAGCGGGCCGGAACCAGGCGGCAGGGCGCGGCGGCAAAAAAATTGGCTTCAAAAGTCTCCTGCGGTTCGCGATCATAGCGCATCGTACCCGGTCGGCCTACGGGCCAATCCCGAAATCCGTGTCGGGCATAGATGTGATAGGCCGGACTCTGGTATCCCGTTCCGAGCAAGAGGGTTTGCCCGCTCCGGCGGCGAAAATCCTCCATCTGATGCCGCATAATGGCGTCACAGATGCCTTTGCGCCGCTGATCCTCCCGCGTATGGACATGGCCGAAAATGCCGATGCCATTCGCTTCTACGGTCATAATATTGCCGACCATTTCGCCATCCAGCAGGCCGATGGTGAAGCGCGTCTCCAGAGCGTCGCACTGCCCGGTCAGCGCGGCCTCGAGGTGAGCGCGGTAGTTCGGCGGCTTATGCCTCAGGAATGGACGAATCTGCGCCTCACGCTCTGCGTCCGGCGGCACAACGCACTCGATAGTCAGACGTTCGCCCGTCTTGAGCGTTTCGGTGGCAAGGAATGTCTTCATCGGCCTGCTTTCTTGGTGGGGATTACCATTTCGCATTGAGGGCAAAACGAGGTCGGTCGCGGACGTTCTGACTGCCCGCGTGGGCGCACAGGTAGGAATAGAACAGGACATCCCCACGCTTCGGCGTCAGTTCGACCGGATCGGGCAGGGCAACGTGAGCAAGTTCCTGATTCAGCGCCCACATCAACGCATAACGTTGGGGATCGCTGCGGGCAATATTCTCCAGCAGGGAATGCGAACCGGGCCAGACGACCGTCCCGCCCCCCTGAGGAGAGACATCGCTCAGAAAGGTCATGGACGCAACCCGAAAGGCGCGGGGGAACGTCTTGTGTCCATGCTCCTTGATCGCGTGGTCTATGTGCGGATGCGGCCAGCGCCATTCGTCCTGTGTCGGGAAAACGTTGATGGCATAGCCGCGCTTCGGGGCCAGTATCGCCTCCTCCGCCTCTCCGGCCAACTGCGCTGCCGCGCTGAGGAACGCAGGGGTATAACACGCGACCAACTCCGGGCTATCGTACGCCTGATGCGCTGTCCCGGTCGGCCATGAGGCAGGGTCGTTCGGATTGGCTTCCAGAAGACGCCACAGAGCCGCTTCCGCTCTCTCCGCAACCTCCTCCGGTATCAGCCCGGAGACCAGCAAGTAGGACTGCGCCGCGTACTGCTGCGCCTGCTCCACTGTCAAAACCGACATTTTCCCCCTACCTTTCTGACGACGCGCCAGGGCATTCTTACAGACGCTGACCGCGCACGATCTCTTTTGCCACGGACCAACGATAGTCTATATCCGGTTCGGACGCGCTGCGATAGGTGCTGATGACCGACCAGCGGTCCTGACCGGAGACGTTGGGAAAGGAGGCGTGCAGGGTGAGGTCGTGGAAAAGGACGACATCACCGGGAGCGCAGGGCAGAACAACGGCCTTGCTCTCGTCTACCGCTTCGGGGCGCAGACGATGCCCAAACCCCTCCCCCGCCCCTGCCACTCCATCGTGAACGGCAACGCTCTTATGGCTGCCGGGGAGCATTTTCAGACAGCCGTTTTCGGGCGTTGCGGTGTCGAGGGCGATCCAGACGGAGATTTTGTGCAGTCCCTCCCAGTAGGGCCAGTCCTGATGCCAGGGGGAACCGGCGGTTGTCGTCGCGGACTTCAGCACAACCTTGTCGCTCAAAAACTCGATGTTGGGGCCGAGCAGGGGCTCCAGCGCATCCAGCAGGCGCGGATCACGGGCAAGTGCGCGAAAGAGAGCAGAGTTGGCTGCCAGCCCCACAAAAACGCCTGCGTGGGCGGTGTTCCGCTCCAGAATTAGGCGGCACTCTGCTTTGAACGTGGCAGCGTCTGCCTGCGTGAACATTCCCCGTACCGCGATAAATCCCTGTGTCTCAAACGTGCTTTTCAGGTCGTCCATTCTTTTTCTCCCTGTTTCCAGCTCACACTTCCGGCAAGCAGAGGCCACCACAGGATTCCCTGTGGGGCAGGAAAGTTCCTTCTGCGGAGAAGATCGTGGTGTGCAGAGGGCGCTGCCAGCGCCGCTCCTAATCAGACGGGCAGCGGCATTTCTCTTCCTGCGGTCAGTGCGGCCGTAAAGAGAGGTTCGCCCAGAGCCTGCCGTGCTGTCGCTGCGGCCCGGTCACAGTAAACGCGCTCCAGAGGAGGCACTACCGCTCCGCTGGTTTCACACCATACCTGTAATCTGCCCAGCAGTTGTGCGGCCCTCTCCCACGCGCCGTCGCCCGCTGCCGCACAGGCCAGACCCTGCACGCACTCGATCTTGCCGCGCTCGTTTCCCAACGTATTGTAACACCGCAGTCCCTCTGAAAACGCACTGGCGGCGGCCTGCCAATCCTGAGTTCCCACTGCCAGCCAGCCCAGTCCACAGCACGCCATTCCGTTGACCAAAGCATCCTGCTGAGTCCGGGCGTAGTCCCGCCTTTCCGTGTAGAGACTGCGGGCAATCTCGTTCTGATTTTTGTAAAGAGCCAGGCGGCCCTGGGCGCAGCGCACGTAGGAGCGCCCCATAGACCACTCAATCGCTTCCACAACACGCTCCGCCTCCGCCAGTGTCACGTGCGCCTCTTCGAAATCTCCTTGCACCAGGGCAATAGTCCCCAGCGTCACGAGCGTCGAGCCAAGCGCCTGACCTGCGCCGAATTCCCGACGACGTGCAGCGGAGCCTTCCACCAGCATACGAGCCTGAGGATAGTTGCCAAGGATTAGATGAACGCTGCCCAGTATCCAGGCCGCGTGCGAGAAGGTATCCACCGTCTGCCCGACGCCGACGATCAGGGCCTCTTCCAGCAGAGCGGCAGAGCGGCGGTACTCTCCCCGCCACAACAACATATAGGCCCATTCGCAGAGCAGACCCACCAGGCGTATATCTCCCCTACGGCGCAGAAGTCCGGCGCCCTCTGCATAGAGAGATTCCGCACGGGCGCTGTCGCCTCGCCGCCAGGCATGGCCTGCGGCCCCTTGCATTGCAACGGGCAGCAGGTTTTCATAGCTGGCAGCGCGGCAGATCGCCAGCCCTCGCTCCATCAAGGCGGGATCGTCCTCACGCATTATCAGCAGTTCGGCCAGCCCGTGCGGGTCTCCGGCGGCTTCGTAGAGCCGCTGACTCTCTTCCAGCAGCGGCCGCACGACTTCCGGCGAACCTCGCCTCATCCAACGCAGATGTCCCAGCGCCTTCAGAGCGTGTGCCCTTTCTATCAGCGTGTATATCCGCTCGGCGTCCTCGACGTTCAGCGCTCTTTCCAGCCAGGTCTCGCCCTCCTGCCAGTACCCGAAGGCACACCAGAACCACCAGAGGTCGGAGGCCATCGCCAGACCGCGCCCATAGCCGTTGGGAGACGCCATGGAAATTGCCAGAGCGGCGCGGAGGTTGTCCTGTTCCTCATGCAGACGCTGAAGCCATAGATCTTCCTTCGGCCCGTGCATCTTTGCGGCCGCCTGTGACGCCAGGGCCGCAAAATAGGCGGCGTGACGTTCCAGGGCCTCCAAAGCCTCCGGCCCCTCGCCAAGCTGCTCTAACGCATAGGCACGCAGCGTAACGAGCATAGAAAAACGCCGACTGTCTTCATCCTGCCCTGTTACGGTCCGCACCAGGGACGCGGCCTGCAACTGCGCGAGTTGGTCCAGGGCCAGAGGGCTATCGGCCACGGCTTCCGCGGCTTCGAGCGTCCAGCCGCTGTGAAAAACGGCCAGACGGCGAAAGAAACGCTGGAGGTCGGCTGGGAGCAGGTCGTAGCTCCAGGCTACCGTATCTCGCAGGGAGTGATGCCGATCCGCTGAAAGCGTCCGGCGTCCGGACAGCAGATCAAACGGACGGCGATGCAGCGCCTCCAGCATCTGCCGGGGCGTCAGCACCGCCGCACGGGCAGCGGTCAGTTCCAGAGCGAGGGGCAGTCCTTCCAGATCCTCCACGAGCCGGACCACCGAAGCGGCGTTACGCGGGGTGAGGGCAAAGCCCGGCGCACTGGAACGGCACCGATCCAGGAACAGGGCCACGCCCGCGTGCTGCTGCAGGGCGCTGAGTTCCCCCGCTCCAACAGGCTCTTCGCGAGGTGGTGACGGCAGGGGAGCGAGTGCGACTTCCTGTTCGAGGTCAAGCTGGAGCCGACTGCGAGAAGTCACCAGGCAGCGCAGTGTAGGCGTTCGATGCACCAGTTCCCGCACCAACAGGGCGCCCTCACGAGCGATCTGTTCAAAATTGTCGAGAACGAGAAGCACCGAACCCCGGGACAGCCGCTGCACAAGAGGAGGGAGAGGATCGCCGGACGTATGCCCCGGTAGTCCCAGCGTCTTGTACAGAGTTTCCAGCAGCTGAGGTGCGTCGGTCACCTCGGCAAGGGGTACGAACAGCGGCTCCCACAGTCCTTCCCCCGCGACCGCGACCTCCAGCGCCAGCCGCGTCTTGCCGACACCTCCCGTCCCTGTCAGGATCACCAGGCAGCCGGGCTGCGCCAGCAGCGTCCCGACCTCTGCGATCTCCGCCTCCCTGCCGAAAAACCGATCTAAGCGCGGCGGAAGGGACGGGAACACAGGGGGGCGGGGCAGGGATTTCGGTCTCTGTGCCGCCGTGCCTGCGCCGGAACGGGGCGAAGCAGAGCGTCTCCTCGGCTTCTGGCCGACGCCACCACCCGGCAGCAGGGACGCTACGAGGTTTCGCGTATCGAGATGGGGAGCGGCGCCGAGTTCTTTGCGGAAGCGCTCCTCCAGACTGCGGTACTGGCGCAGTGCGGCTGCGGGCTGGGCCGATTCCAGCAGCAGACGGATGTAGGTGCGCTGCGTCTCCTCATGCAGAGAATCGAGCGCCGCCGCCCGCCGGGCCGCTTCCAGCGCCCCTGCCCGGTCTCCCGCGCCCAGGCGTCCTGACGAAATCTCCATCAGCGCTTCACGACAGAGGCTCTGCAAGCGCGCCCGCTCGGCGAATATCCACTCCTGATAGAAACCGGGCAGCAGCTCTCCGCGATAGACCGCGACCGCCTCTTCCAGCCGTCGCAGGCGATCCTCCGGCGCGATTTCCCCGCCTGTCTTCAGTCGGGTGAGCGTCTCCTCGAAGAATCCGGTATCTGTCGTCACACGTTCCGGGTCCAGCCCGATTGTGGTGCGCCCCGCCAGAATGACGCTTGGCCCGGTCGCTTCTCCCTCCTCTTCGCCGTCCAGCAGACCGCGCAGCGAGGAGAGCGCCATACTCAGACCGCTGCGCCCGGATTCCAGGGACATATCCGGCCACAGCATATCAATCAGCAGTTCCCGCGAATGCCTCTGCGGACAATGATGGGCAAGAAAGGCGAGCAGAGCAGCGGCCTTATGGGTGCGAAACCGGGTCGTGATGCGCGGGCCGCGAACGACGCGCAGAGTGCCGAGCATTTCGATACGGGACAATATTTGAGGCAACTACTTCCTATCCAGAGCGCGGAATTACAGTCAAAAAGCAGGGATCAACGGGAGTGTCATGATTCTTTCACGGCCCCGCAGATCACCTACCTTCCCTTCCGTCTCCTTGGCCCTCACCGCCAGGGTGTGGCCCGCACGGCAACTGATACTGCAATCGCATCCATTCCCCGCAAATACAGCGCAACTTTTTCTATTTTACCCGTTTATGCCGCCTCTTGATAGGGTGCTGATAGAGTAGCCTGCTATTCTGGACAGCGTAGTCGCTGATTATCGCGCCACACAGGTGTGCCGCCCCCTGCGCTCTGCTGGCTGTGGCAAGGGGGTTTGTACGAAGCACACTCCGCAGAAGGCGCGTATTGAGGCTTGAAACGTTTGCACTGCTCGGAGCGCTTGCGCTCTCCGGCATCGGTTTCGCTCGCCGTCGTTCGCGCAAATAGAGTTGGATCCCGCGCCCGACAGCGAGCGAATCACCCACGCAACTCCCCTCTCCCGCCGAATGCAGGGGAGGGGCCGCCTCGTTAACATTTCCTCCGCAGACAAAAGCGTTCCCGAACCTATTATGCAGAGGCGCACTCCTGCGCCTCTGCATTTCCCAAAACAACCGTTGGCTCTTTGAACTTCCGCAAGATAGCCTGGATGACCTCCAGCCTGCCGAGCGTGGCGGCGAAGATATCCATTCTGGCTCCCCGTTCCAGCAGAAAGAGACCGCTGTTGGCTGCCAGCCCCACAAAAACGCCTGCGTGGGCGGTGTTCCGCTCCAGAATGCGGCGGCACTCCTGTTTGAACGTGGCCGCGTCTGCTTGCGTGAACACTCCCCGTACCGCGACGAAGCCCCGCTCCTCGAATTCGCGTTTCAGATCAGTCATTCGTTTCTCCCCGGACAGCCTCTGCCCCGATAATCGCGACCACTAGCAGGATTCAACATGGGGCAAGGGAATTCCTGAATGGGACGGATCGCATTTTCAGTGGCCTGGCTCTCACCATCTATACACGCGTTGATAGTGTCCGCCGGGAGGGTGACATCTCAGTTTCCCTGGCTGTTCCGATTTGCCCCCGACCGCTGCAAGATCGTTGCGGAGGTAGCTGTCGGAGTAGGTACGCCAGCATCATAGAGCCGAGTTTTAATCTGCTCCAGAATTTCCGAGATGGTTTTGAGTTCAATGGCCTTGGTGGGCGCGGCCCAGTAGAAGAGATGCCAGCGCAGAACGTCATTGCCGCTGTCCAGCGTTGAAATACGCAGGAAGGGGAGAGGGTCCGTGAGGACATCGCTATGCTCCCGGACGGCGTTCAGCGCTTCCGATTCCACCTGCGCGATATCAGCCGTCAGACTGGTATCGAAGGCGATGCAGTAACGCCGTCGTCCAAGCGCGGTGTGGTTGACGACAGCATTGGTGTAGATATGGCTGTTGGGAATGGCAACGCGTTCGTCCGCGTAGGTGCGAAGGGTGGTCGTGCGAATCTGAATATCGGTGATCGTTCCCTCATACTTCCCCAGTGTCACCTGATCGCCCATCTCAAACGGGCGGGAAAACAGGAGCAGAATGCCGGCGATAAAGTTTTCCAGGATATCCTTAAGTGCAAATCCCAGCGCAAAACCAGCTACTCCCAGACTCGCCACTACAGCGGTCACATTGACATTCGCCGCGCTCAACGCAACCATTAAGCCTAGAAGAAGTGTTACAATATAGATAGAGCGAGCAATCAGGATACGGATAGTTGGGGGCAGATGGGGTACACGTGCCAGCGAACGGCGCAGCAGATACCGGATGAAGCGCGCTAGAGCGTAAAAGAGCAGGAAAAGCAGTGCGGCCACGAGAAAACGCGGCACAAACGAGATAAGACGGCGCAGCGTCTCATGCAGTGGGGTAATAAATGCGTTCCAATAAGAAGCCATGAATGCCCTCCCGTTTTATGCGGTTCCGAAGTAACTGTTGACAGGGCTTCCGCACAGTCTCTCCTCGGGAGGGTGAAAACCGCTTCATTTTGACCAGCACCCGCATAAGTCCTCTACGGATAAAACCAGACTTTTGTCTGCAAAGGGTCCTCTTTTCCTTTACATGGCAGGTAGCAGGCGACCTTCGTGGCAGCCCAAAGGAGAGTCAGGTGCATCTGAATATCGAACGAGTAGTGGTTTTGCTTTTGATCGCGTCCGCCGTCTCTATGGCAGCGCGGAAACTGCGACTGCCCTATACGGTTGGCCTGGTTCTGACCGGGATGGCGCTCGCGTTCTCCCCCTGGTCCCTGGAAGCCACCCTGACCAAGTCCCTGATCTTCACCGCGTTCCTGCCTCCCCTTATCTTTGAAGCGGCCTTGCAGATCCACTGGTCAAAACTCTGCCGGGACCTGATTCCCATCCTGACCCTTGCGACGGCAGGCGTACTTGTCTCGGCAGGCGTGACGGCGATCGGACTCCACCACCTGGTTCAGTGGTCATGGAGCCTGGCGATCCCTGCCGGCGTTCTGCTGGCGGCCACAGACCCGGTCTCCGTTATCGCTACGTTCAAAGAGGCGGGGGTCACCGGGCGGCTTCAGCTTCTGGTAGAGGCGGAAAGTCTGTTCAACGACGGCACGGCGGCCGTTCTCTTCAGTGTCGCCCTGGCGGCCACAACAGGAGCGAGCGTCACCGCAGGGGGCATCGCCCTCAGCTTTCTGGTGACGGTCTTCGGCGGCATCCTCTGCGGAGCGCTTATCGGCGGAGGCATACTGCTGCTCGTCGGCAGAACGGACGATCACCTTGTGGAAATCACGGCCACAATGATCGCGGCCTATGGCTCTTTTCTGCTCGCCGAGCATTTTCATCTCTCCGGTGTCCTGGCGACACTGACGGCAGGACTGCTGCTGGGCAATATGGGATCGCTCGGCGCTCTGACAGACAGGGGCCGTGCCGAAGTCGTCGCCTTCTGGGAGTATATTGCGTTTGTCGTGAATTCGCTCGTCTTTCTGCTCATCGGCATCCGACTGGCGCATAATCCGTTCTCGACGGTCCTGCTGCCTGCCCTGGCAGCCATTCTGCTGGTGCTTCTGGGCAGGGCGGTAGCGGTCTATGGGTGCTGCCTCTTTTTTGTCCGATCTCGCTGGAAGGTCAGTCTCGCGCAGCAGCATATTCTTGTCTGGGGAGGACTTCGCGGTGCGCTCGCTCTTGCGCTTGCTCTGGGTCTGCCGGCGGATATGCCGGGCAGAGAGGCGCTCATCACAGTGACATTCTCCGTCGTCGCCTTCTCTGTCATCGTGCAGGGCCTTACCATTACTCCGCTCCTCAAGAAATTAGGGCAGATACCGCCAAAGGAAACCACTTCATGAGTACTCCTATTCAGGACGCTCCGATGGATTCGGAACACCAGAAGGAGACTATCTGCGCCAGTATTCGGGAAAACGCTGTCTTCACCCTTCCCTATGTCCTCATGAACACACTCGCTACTGTCGTCGCCTGCTATGGACTGCTGCAAAACAGCACCGCTGTCGTCATCGGGGCGATGATTATCGCGATGCTTCTTGGGCCGATCTCCGGGATTGCGCTCGCTTTAGTCTGTGGAGATAATGGGCTGCTGCGAAAATCGTTAGGCGCAGAACTCGGCGGGGTTCTGACGGTAATGATCGTCGCCTTCCTTATCGGCAAAGTTCACCAGGATATGCCTCTGACCAA
Organism: Chthonomonadales bacterium; assembly: GCA_038231295.1. GTDB lineage: Bacteria > Armatimonadota > Chthonomonadetes > Chthonomonadales > Chthonomonadaceae > JANXLO01. The sequence continues at coordinate 14,279 of JBBRLP010000084.1, read as the reverse complement.
CGAAATTCTTGCCCGTACCACCCCCAATATACTCGATCTGATGATTGCGCTCGCAGGAGGGGCTGCGGGTGCGTATGCCACGGTCTCTCCGCGTCTGAGCGTGGGACTGGTAGGGGTTGCCATCGCGACGGCGCTCGTTCCCCCACTCTCCACGTGCAGCATCTGTCTTGCTCGCGGCGAAACACGCCTGGCGCTGGGCGGGTTTCTCCTGTTCTTCGCCAACTTTATCGCGATTCAGTTCGCCTCCTCCATTGTCATGTTTCTGCATGGTTACCACAAAACCGGCCTGCATTCGCTTGGACGCCGGCTTTTGCTCAAGCGCCACGCCCTCAGTTTCGCGGTGCTGATTATTCTGGCCTCTCTCCTGGGCTATGACTTTTCACAGACAATCGCGAAACAGTCGTATGAGACCAAGACAAGGCAGGCATTGGAACGAGCCATACTGGAATATCCCGGTGTGCATCTCGCCGACCTCAGATTTCAGCGGCATAACGCTACCGTGATCGTCACGGCGGTGCTGCGTACCCCCTACTCCTTCTCTCCGAAACGTGTGGCCGCGATGGAGGATATACTGCCTGTTCAGAGCGGAATGACGACGGAACTGCATATCCGCTCGGTCATCACCAAAGAGACTATCCGAAACGGCTATCTCCACGAACTGCCTCAAACCGCTCCTATAAGTGACAAAGACAAAATCGGCCAATAGGAGAAGAAATTGTGACCGCCATCCATTTTGAGGAGATTCGCCCGCTTTTTGGCCTCCACATCGAAGCGCCCGAAGTGCTGGCGCTACTTGAGGAGTACCCTGACCACCGGATTACCAAACCCAGTGATGGGGATCAGTACGTCCTCTTCCGCTCGCTCGGGTTCGATTTGCTCTTCAGGCCCAGGGCGGGCCTTTCCGGCAGCCGGACAAAAAACAGCCGGGTCCTTACCTGCATCTTCCTCTATCGCGAGGGCAAAGACCGACACAGAGAATTTGTTCACCCGCCTTTCGGCATCGCCTTCTCCGATCACCGGGATGTTCTCCTGACGAAACTGGGCAAGCCGTTTGCCGCCTCCGATTATGACGAATGCGGCCTTCCGGGATGGGAAAAATGGAACTGTGACGGATGTACCGTCCATACCATGTACGATAGAGCGACCATGACTACTCAGGTCTTCTCTATAGGAAGGGCTGACCTATCGCTTTAGAAGTGTCGGGCGGTGAACGGTTTATTGCAGCGATTCGAGATAGGCAAGCACGCTTGCCGCTGCGTCGCCACCCTGTCTCGCATGGATAAGAAGCGGAATTCCGTGTGGGCCGGGAGCGGTGCGGGCCTCGGGCTGTGCGGCGAGGATGGCCTGAACGATCTCCAGCCTGCCGAGCATAGCGGCGGCGAAGATGTCCATTCTGGCTCCCCGTTCCAGCAGCCAGAGGGCGATCTCGCGTCCTCCCGTATGGGCAGCAGCGCCAAGCGCGGTTTCCCAGTCACCGTTTCCCCAATCCCAGGCCGCGTTGAGCAGGGCTGGCTCCTGCGCCAGAAGTTCCCGGACACGCTCAAAATCGCCATGGGCTTTGCCCACAAACTCCTGCACAAGGTCGGCTTGCAGTCGCGGTCTCTCTTCCATTCTCGTCTCCTTTGGGGTGGTTACGGCCCAGAGTAAATTTCAGTTGGCATCTGCTGCATAGAAGTAGGCGGCTTCCTGCACGTCTACACGGCTCTTTTCGGTCAGGCGAAGCGGCGACGAGAGTTTCTGAAGGAACTTCTCGTCGGCCAGCCACTCGCAGACAGTGTCCACGCCTTCGAGATTCATCTGTTTGCCGAAGTGGTGATTGATCTCCGTCGCGGAACGCAGCCCGCCCGCCTCTTCCAGAAACGCGAAAAGGGGGCGAAACAGGACCGGGGCGCGGTCGTGCAGATAGGTGTGTATCGTCTGGAGCGCCTCCTCCAGCCGTTCGGGTGTCTTTTCGGCGCGAATGAGATCGGTATAGAGGGAGTGGAACAGTTCGGGATTGTAGCGGAGTGCCTGCTGAATCACCTCGCGTCCCGTCACTTCGCCGTGCAGCACGGTCTCGATGCTCGCCAGACCTTCCACCGCCCGCAGTATCCAGAAAAAGCAGTAGTCGGTGTCGTGTTTCACCCGCAGCCACTTTTCGGCCTTCACCAGTCCCGGCAGCAGGAACAGGGCATACCGCAGATACTGGACTTCCCGGTCGTGTGCGCCGACGTGCTGCCGATTGGCGAACATCTCCTCAATACTCTCGTCCCGGCTGAACAGGATACGGCCTTTCATCAGCAGAGAGTGCAGGAACGAACTCTGAGTCGCGCCTTCCAGCGTGTTCTTGAAGCCGCTGCGGGTCTGGAGATAGGTGTGGATATTGATGTCGTCTTCCACCAGGCAGAAGCTCTCGCGCAGCAGGCGGCCCTCCTGCGTGACAAGCATCAGGTCAATATCCGACTTCTCCCACACGACATCGTGCGAGAGGCTGCCCAGCAGGATCGCCGCGACAATCGTATGGTCCCGCTTGACCTGGTCCATCAGCGCATCAAGAGCCGCCTCGTAACGCTGTTTCACTCCTGTGGCGTTCTCCATCTCGGTTCTGCCCCTACTCTCCTGAACGCTCCTGCCGGGCCATCTCCGCCGCAATCAACGCCTCGATATTGAAGCCGAGAATCGTCAGCCCGGTGATGTCGGCATCGGTAATGGTAACACGGGAAAAGTTGACGTCGTGGAACGTCGCGCCCGAGAGATTGATGTCCTGGAACGCCGCCTGTGCCAGCGAGACATCCGTGAACTTCGCCCCGCTCAGGTCTACATTATGGAAAGTCGTTTCGGCCATGTCTTGGCCCTCAAATTTCGATTCGCGCATTGGTCGCCCCCTCCATCTGATCAGCGGATAGTTGGGCCGCTGTAGGTCTCCTACTCTGCCCGCCCATGTCAAACCGGAAGCCATGACATCTGGCCATAAGTATACCTTTTTGAGAGAAATACGACATTTTCTGGCAGGACTTCGCGGATTTGAAGGGCTGTCTCGTCTAAGCAGGTGGAGGCAGAGGAGTGAATGTGTCGGAAGCGGAAAGCGACCTGGTGGCGCGGGCGGTGGCGGGCGATCAGGAGGCGTTTTTGACTCTGTGCGAACGGAGCCGGACGCGCCTCTGGCGTATTGCCGCCTCGGTTGCGTCCGGGCCGGATCGGGAGGATATGGCGCAGGAAGCGGTGGTTCGCGCCTGGTGTGCGCTGCGCTCCTACCGTGCCGAAGCCGGTTTTGAATCCTGGCTGTGCCGTATCGCGCTGAACGCCGCGCACGACTATCAGAAATCGGCGTGGAAGCGGCGCATTCGTTTCTGGAAGGCGGATGGCCCACCCGATACGGAGGTCGGCGAACCGCTGGAACGGGAGGTGGAACGCCGCGCCGCGCAGAGACAGATTCGACAGGCGGTGGCGGCTCTCCCTCCCCCGCAGCGCGTCCCTATCTGGCTGCACTTTTTCGAGGAGTTTACCCTCGCGGAGATAGCGCGGCTGGAGCAGACGGCGGAAAGTACCCTCCGCAGCCGCGTTCAGGCCGGGCTGCGCCGCCTCTCTCACGAACTCAAAGACCTGCCCCTCGACGCTCTGGAGACACCCTCCCGTCTCGAAACACAGGCAAAAGGCTGGACGCTATGAACGAATCTTTCGACCCGAATGAAACCGCAGAGGCCCGCCGCGTTCGCGCCCTGCTTCTGGAGGCGAGCCGCTATCAGCCGGAGACACCCGCGCCGCAGGGTCTTGTCTCCAGTGCGTTCCATCAGCGTTCCGCCGACTGCACCCGTTCTGCCCTGCTGCCACGCCTTGCGCTTCCCCTGGGCGGCTTCGCCCTCGTTCTGGCGGTCGCGTTCTGGCTGCGGGCGCATCCTCCCTTGCCTGCCAGCAAACAACTGCCACAACAGGCAGCCGTCGCTCCGACCGAAAGTGTCCGCGAATCACATCACCAGCCCTTCCGCAAGACACCCGTTACCGCTCTGCCGCACAGCGACGTTCCTGCGCCCAAAGCCTCCTACGCCGTGCGCCCGCCAAATTCCGTGCAGCCTTCCACAAGCCAGGGGATGCAGGCGAACGAAACATCGGCTCACCGTCCGCAGATTGGCTTTCCTCGCCTGCACCGTCCTGCTGTTGCGGTACGGAAATCTCTCTCTGCACACGCACAGCAGAGCGCGTCTGTGGCGGCGTCTGTCTGGAAGACGGAAATTGTCGAGCGGGCCATCGTTACGCAGTCCCTGACTCCGGTGCTGGTCGCTCAGCCCGATACGCAGAACGCCTGCTACTTTCTACGCCCGGCCCTGCTGCGACTCGCGCTGCTGCCCGACGACTCCGACTCCGACGCCGAGTCGCCGCCATTCCTCTCCACAACGCTTATTCCTGTCCGTATAGAACTGGAGGAACAACGTCCATGAAAATTCACCTGATACTCGCCGCTCTCCTGTTGCCCGCCATCGCGGTGGCGCAACAGCCTGCTGCCCCAAAAGCCGACCCGCGGCCGGGGATTACCTATCAGCCGCTGCCCGACTTGCCTATCCTGCTCCAGCAGCCCAACGCGCCTGCCGGTCCGACGCCTCACCTTCAGTGGTTTTCGCCGTATCAGAAGAAAGCGCAGCCTGATGTGCGGGTCAATCTCAACCTTCGTAATGCGTCTTTGAAAGACGCTCTCAAGCAGATTACCGAGCAGACGAAGCGGGAGATCGTTCTGGACAAGGATGTGCCAGACAATGCGAAAATCACGGTATCCGCGAAAAATATCCGGTTTATGACCGCCCTCGACATTCTCGCGGACGAAGCGGACCTCCACGTGAACCCGCAGGTATCCACCAGGCCAGAGCAGAAAGAGGTCAGTGTCGTCTATCACCTGGGCAAGAAAGCGTCCGGCAGCTCCTATTCGCCTTTCCTGGGCGGCGATAGCTACTGGTTTGATTATGGCGGCAACAAGTGGAACGCCAACGCGCCCGTGATCCGCTTCTACGACCACGCGGACCTTCCCACACTCAAGTTGAGTCCCAACCGTCCCTTTGAATTGACGGTACCCGCCAATCCGAATGGGAAGTCACTCCCGCTGGAGGTTGTCCCTGACAAGACGACCGTTCCGCAGGTGAAACTCCTCAACGATTCTCCGAAAACAAGCCTGACCTTTCCCTCGTCCGGAAAGCTTTACCAGTGGTCGGCGGATACCATCTCTCCACAAAATTACAGCTCGTATAGCACACTCCTGTCGGGCGTGAAGGTTACCGAGGAACACTCGACGTTTACCTGCCCACACTGCAAGCAACAGGTCACAGTGATTCACCAGCATGCCGCCCCAAAATGCGAAAAGTGCAGCCGCGTTTTCCACGATGACTGGCAGTTCTGTCCCTTTGACGGGGCGAAACGCCCAGCCACTGCTGGCATTGACTGGCAGTTCTGCCCCCTCTGCGGCAAGAGCATCAAGGAGGGCGTAAAGGTCTCCCCGAAAATGCGTGTATTCGGAGACGATAAGGAAAGAAAAGACTGATTAACTCACCCTACGCAGGCGAATGTCGCGACGGATGAGGGGGCGACGGACTAAAGTCCCCGCTATGTGACCTTCGGCACAGTTTCCGAAGGAAACGTCCAGGACGTGAGGGCCACTCTTCGCCTTCAACGTATCGCGTCCGGAGGACGCTCCGCCGAAGCCCCGTAGCGAGGGGTGTCAACCCTTTGCCTGCTCTGAACGCAGAGACTGGCACGAAAGGGTAGGCTCTCAGAAGGCCAAATCAGCCTTCCATGCCCTGCGGGTATCCTATGACATGAAAATGCCTGCTCCCCCAGAATTGGGGCTGCAGGGCGGCTAATGTCCCATCAGGCCAAAACCAGACCGACAAAAGCCCTCCCGAAACTAATCGGGAGGGCTATTTTTGTTTCCGGTCTGGTGGCCGGAGAGGCTATAGGTGCATCGCCGTGTGACTGGCGGTGCTTTGTGCGCGGGGAGGGGGCGAATTTTGTGAGCGCGTTATCGTCGCGCATGGCGTTTCGCGTTCCGTTTCGGGCGATTACTCCGGAATCGTTACCGTCGGTTGTCGCGACTTAAGTTCGCGTTCACTCCTGCGCGGAGCCTCAAATACTACAGTCCGGTGGCGTCATCCTTCGCGTCCTTTCCAGTGAGCATACCAAGTATTGAAGTCTCTATGTACATTCATACGCGGTGGCCTCCTGTGAAGTTTTTTTTGCTTTATCACTCCCTGCAGCACGGCTTTGAAGAGGAGCGAAAGGGGAACAGGATGCTTCCCTGTGTGCTGACTCATTGTAACGCACCTGTTTGGGTTTGTCAAGCGACTCGCGAAACTTTTTTTACCTCTCTTGGAATAGTGTACAATAGAGGAGCAGAAGAGAGATCAGAGGCACTCCGAAAACGTCAGCGGAGACAGCGAGCAGGGAAACGGGATGCAACCTTTTGTTGGAATGACAATCAAAGAACTTGAAGTGGTCGCGCAGGAGGCCGGACAGCCTGCCTATCGCGGCAAACAGATTGCGGATTGGGTCTATCGGCGCGGCGCGGAAAATCTGGACGCCATGACTGACCTTTCCCGTGAGTTTCGCGCCCGACTGGCGGAGAACTACACGGTCGGACTGCCGGAGGTGGCGCACCGCGATGTTGCGCCCGATGCGACTGCAAAATACCTGCTGCGGCAGGCGGATGGGCAGACTATCGAAAGCGTCTTTCTGCCCTATCCCGACCGTGTTTCGGTCTGTCTCTCGACGCAGATCGGCTGTGCGGCGGGCTGCCGCTTCTGCGCGACGGCGATTGGCGGCCTCTCGCGCAATCTGACGGCGGGCGAAATCGTCGGGCAGTTTTTGCGGATGCAGGCGGAGAGCGAACGGCGCATCTCCCATGTGGTCTACATGGGTATGGGCGAACCGCTCTGGAACTACGAGGCCGTCATCAAGAGCCTGCGCCTGCTCGGGAACGAGGTCGGGCTGTCGTTGCGTAACTTAACCGTATCCACCGTAGGAGTCGTGCCGGGGATTCGTGCGCTGGCAGACGAAGCGCTACCGATCACGCTGGCGCTCTCCCTCCATGCGCCCGACGACGAGACCCGCGAAGCGCTCATCCCGACGGCCCGCAAGTGGAAGTTGGACGAGATACTGGACGCCTGCGCGGAGTATGTTCGCAAGACACACCGCAACCTGACTTTCGAGTATCTGTTGATTGGCGGCGTCAACGACAGCCCGGAGCAGGCCCGTGCGCTGGCCTCGCTGCTGAAGTCACGCCGACTGCCCGGCAACGTGAATCTGATTCCATTCAACTATGTCGAGACGCCACAGGGTTTCCGCCGCCCGGAGCGCGAGAGCGTACAGCGATTCCGGGAGGAGTTGGAGAAGGCCGGCCGTGTCGCCACGACCCGTATGACACGTGGTCATGCGATCTCCGCCGCCTGCGGACAGCTTCGCCGCACCGTTTTGAAGAAGGTGGAGACCCCGTCTGCGGAAGGACAAGAACGTGGTGGGGTGGCGCTTGCCGGACGCGGAGAGAGCATTGAACTACTGGTGCGGCAGGTCGCCGAGGAGAACCGTTGAAACGATTGGGGCAGGGATTGCGAAGACTGGCACTACTTGGAGGCGCGGCGCTACTCACGGGAGCGGCGGGCTGCCACTCGTCCCGTTCCCAAAGCGGCAAAAATCAGGGTACTATGGACGCAAAGGCGACGGAAGCCCAGAGACTGGAAGGCGCGATCACCGGAACCAACTGGCATATTCCCTGGACCGTTCGCAATGCGGAGGGTAAAGCCATTCCCGCCCTGATCGCCGATGCCCGCGAAGGCCGGATGCAGAGCTTTGAAGACAGTTACACGATGCAGCTTCGCGGTGTGCGGGCGAAACTGTTTCAGGAGGGCGTTCATTCTGCCGACATCGAGGCCGCGCAGGTGGATGCCAATTCGGACGATCATCTGATTGTAGGGACAGGCGGTGTGCGCGTCGTCTCCCTTACGAACCCCCCGGATACCGTCATTACCGCCGATAAGATCACCTGGGACCCCCATTCCCATAAAATGGTCGCGGTCGGTCACGCGCAGGCTACGCAGAGGCCGCACGACGGTGGCGTCCCCATCACGCAGACCGGCGGACGAATCACCTTTGATATGCAGCTAAAAAAGATCGAGGTCGAAGCGTTGTGAGAAAGGCTATCCCCATGCGTTCTTCCCTGCTGCCTTCAGGACAGGTTCTGTCTCTGCTCGGTGTGAGCGCCTTCTTCCTGTGCGCGGTGACCCAGGCACAGTCTGGACAGAAGCGTGGGACGGCTAACAGCGTTCAGCGTACTTCGCAGTCCCGTCAGGTCGTGCTGCTTCCGAGCAAACGCACTGCCGCCCCTCCCGCACAGGGCGAAGTGCAGAAAACGAAGATTGGTGACATCACCTTTTCAAAGGCCCAGAAGTTTGAGGTACTGCCCGAAGCGGGAACCGCGCACTGGGTCGGCCCGAATACAGAGATCGAGGTACCGGACAAGGCCAGCAGTTCCGTCCTGCTCGTTCATGCGGACGATATTCTGGCCTCGCGGGTCGGCAAGACGCAATTTGGCCTGATTACGCTCAACGGCGACGTACGGTATCGGCTGATACAGAAGACCGACACGGGCGAGCGCATTCTTGAGGGGACGGCAGGGCATGTGGAGGTGCGCCGGGCAGCGCGGCGGATAGATTTTACGGGCGGGGTACATACCAAACTTACCGACGCGGCGCGGTTCAGCGGCCCGGCGACCTTGCGAACCGGCGCGTTGACGCTCGATATGGATTCCAAACCTTCCCGCTATACGCTGGAGGGCGGCGCGGGCGGAAACGACATTCAGTTCACGCCGCTGCAATCGGTACCCGAAAAAGTGGGCGAGAAACCCGCCGCTGCCGCACCGCTCGGCGCGGTGCATCTCTACGGTTTCCGCTCCGGCGATTTGCAGTTCGGGAAAGCGGTGCATGTTCAGGGGGCGGCAACTACCTGCGAATTCTCCAGCCCGGATGCAAAGACCGCCTGGAAACTTCAGGGCGAACAGTTCGAGGGCGAATTTGTTCCTGACAAGTCCGACCTCCAACGGGCTACCGTCACGGACAATGTTCGGTTTCACGTCATGCAGCCCTCCGCCGACAAGAAGAGTAAGACGGTTGCCGATGGCACGGCCTCGCAGGCGTCCTTTGTCCGCACTCAGTCCGGGCAGGAGATGGTCGCGCATGGCCCGCTCAAAATAGATTTCACCGACCCGCAGCATTTCGAGGAACCGATGACGCTGACGGCGCAGCAGAGTTCCGTTCTGACCGTGAAAAAAGACGGGAACAGTCTCTCCTACGCTCTGAACGATCCACAGCAGACACAGAAGATACACATCGTGCCAAAACCGTTCGATGTCAGCGACTCGAAGCCCGCCACGCCGCCAGGGAAGAAGTAAGGGTAATCGGGGGTTGAAAACCTCCGGACAATCTCACAGGCAACGAGAGAACAGAACGATTTGGAAATCAGTACCATAGATTTGGTGAAAGAGTACCGGGGGCGCAAAGTCGTCAACGGGATCAGTATCAACATACAGCAGGGCGAGATCGTCGGGCTGCTGGGGCCGAACGGGGCAGGCAAGACGACGACCTTCTACATGATCGTCGGGCTGGTCAAGCCGAATGCTGGCAGGGTCATACTGGATGGCGAGGATGTTACCCGCCTGCCGATGTACCGCCGCGCCCGCAACGGAATCGCCTACCTGCCGCAGGAGGCGTCCGTCTTTCGCAACCTGACTGTTGAGGAGAACCTGCATCTGGTGCTTCAGTTGCAGCCCTTGACGAAGGCGCAGCGCAAGGAGAAAGCCGACCGTCTGCTGGAAGATCTGCATATCACCCACCGACGCCACGACCTCGGCAAGACACTTTCGGGCGGCGAACGGCGGCGCGTGGAGATCGCCCGGGCGATGGCAACGGAGCCGAAGTTCCTGCTGCTGGACGAACCGTTTACCGGTGTAGACCCCAAGGCTATCGAAGACATCGCCGACATTATCCGCCGACTGACCTCGACGGAGCCGAAAATCGGCGTTCTGATTACCGATCATAACGTGGAGGCGATGCTGAATATCATGCAGCGTGTCTATCTGATCGCGGACGGGGAGAAACGGTACGAGGGTATGGCAACCAACCTGCTGAACGACGCCGTCGCGCAGGAAGCCTATTTCGGGCGCTCCTACGGGGCCAGTCGCGATCTGGCGCGGCTTGCCGCCGAAGAGGAACTGCGCCGCATGAGCCAAGAGCCAGACCCGGAATTCGATGACGTGCCGAAACCGCCGCGCAAGCCAGGAAGGAACGACGATGCGGCTTCTCGATAAACTGGTCTTGAAAGACCTGATCGGGCCATTCATCAACGGCTTTCTAATGTTTATGATGCTTGTCTTCGCGGCAGGCTCGCTCTTCAAGGCGACAGAGTGGCTGGTCATGGGCGTTCCGGCAGTGACCGTGTTGAAACTGGTGCTGTTCAGTATTCCGGGCTTCGTGACGCAGGTGCTGCCGATGGCGATGCTGCTGGCGGGGCTGATGGGTTTCGGGCAGCTTTCTGCAAACCGGGAGATCGTGGCGATTTTCGCGGCAGGGGTGGCTTTTCCCCGTGTGGCACGAATTGTGCTGATAATGGGAGCGTTGGTCAGTATTATCGCCTTCGAGTGGAACGATGTCGTGGTTCCGGCGGCCAGCACCGCCTTCTGGGACTTGCAGATCAAGACGTTCGCACATCTGGGCAAAGAGGACAAGCCACTCTTCCGCTCCATTGATTTCAAAGGCGGCAAAGGTGTCGAGGAGCTGGTCACGGTGAATGGCGGCTACGATGCGAAGAGCCATATCTTCCGGCGGGTCAATATCCTCAAGTTCGACGGACGACCGGCACGCAAAGGGCAGCCGCTCATCAATATCTATTGCGACTCGGTGCGCTTCTCCGACGACCGGGGGCTGAACGCGACCTATGAACATGGCTTCTTGACCATTTTCAATCCTGACCCGAAGACCGGGAAGATCGAAGAGGGCCTTCCGGTCAACTTCGATACGCTGAAAACGCTGCCCTTCGGCGCGAAAATCGGGGAGTCGTTCGAGGAGGTTTTGCAGTCGGATGTCACCGATCCCGACCGCAAGAGTTTCCATAACTTACAGCTAGAGATTCAGGCAGCCCGCAAGCTCGGCAAGGACGTGCGGGGACAGGAAGTCAACCTGTACGGCAAAATCTCGCTGCCGTTCGCGAGTTTCATTTTCGGGATTGTCGGCGCGGCGCTGGGGTGCAATCATCAGCGCGGCGGCGGCAAAAGTGTGGGGTTCGGCACGGCAATCTTTATCGTGTTCCTCTACTGGGTATTCTATCACGCGATGTTTGTGGTGGGTAAGAACGGCGGATTGCCGCCGATGCTGGCGAGTTTCCTGGCAGATATTGTGGGCGCTCTTGTCGGGGTCGCCCTCACAATACGCGCCTCACGGTAGGTCTATTCTCTTCACTCCTCAAGGGGTTTCAGGTCATGTTCTGGACACTGCTCGCCCTGCTGCTCTGGATCGTGCTGGGCGGATTTATATCCTATTACGGGGACTTACAGGGACGCCGCTGGGGTAAAAAGCGCGTCTCCTGGCTGGGAATGCGTCCCAAACATACCGCCATCCTCATCACCAGCCTGACCGGCGGGGTTATTGCCCTGCTCAGTGTCCTGACGCTGTTTCTCATCGTGCCGCCCGTGCGGGACGTGCTGATAAGCGGCGAGGGCGCAATCCGCGAGAACAAACACCTCATTGAGAAGTCCAAATCGGAAGAGGCGCAAACAGCGCAGCAGTTGCGAGAAGATATGAATCGGCTGCATATCTACGAAGGCCAGTTGAAAGAGACCCGCGCCCAACTGGAACCCCTGATGAAGCAGACGGAGCATCTGCAAGCCCAGAACACGACCCTGACCGCCCGCAAAAACGAACTTCAGGCGCGCGCCACGCTGCTGGAACATCAGATGGTGCAGCAGGAGGCGCATGTTCGCATCGCGCAGGCCCACGTCAACCGGCTCAAACGTCTCTCCGATACCCTCAAGACGCAGAACCAGAACGCCGCGCTTATCAACAGCGACCTCGGCAAAGAGAACATCGTTTTGAGCCGCGAAAACGAGGCGTTCAAGCACACCAATTCCGATCTTCAGGACGACATTCTAAAGCTTCAAAAGACGCGGACCGAACTGACCGAGCAGACCCGCACGCTTCAGGCAAACTACGATGGCGTGAACGACGCCTATCATAAACTGCTCGACGCGAACGCCGAGGCCAGCCGCAGTCTGGACGCGGAGATCGCGTCGCTCAAAAAAGAGCGCGACGATTTCGCCCGACAGCGCGACCTGCTCTACAACCAGATTGCAGGCAACAGCCAAGACTTCGCGCAGAGTTACCTGACCCTGCGCCAGACCCGGGTCGCGGTGCGGGCAGGCGGGGAACTGGCACGGATCGTCGTCAGTCCGCATGAGCGGCAGGAACGGGTGCGAGCCGACCTCAACAAGCTTCTGGACGCGGCCGCGCTAAAGGCCCATAATTTCGGCGCAACAAGCGGCGAGAATGGGCGCGAGGTCGCGATTGTCAGCAAGCAGTTGAGGATCGCCAACGCGGTGGAGACTGCCAATGAAGAGGCCAGTCTGAGCGCACTGAGCGAGAACTTGACAGGTCTCAATACTCCCGAGATTGTAGTCGCGTATGCCGTCTACAACAGTCTGCATGGAGAACCTGCCCTGATCGAGATCAAATACACGCAGGTTCTCCCGGTCTACAAAAAAGGCGAGAGCGTGGCGTCGCGAAATGTGGACGTGCGGCAGGGGATTGACGACGTTTTCGCGGACATCATGGAGTTCCTGCAAAAGGACGTGCGCGACGCCGCAATCACAAAGGGTATCCGGCCTCGCATAGACCCGCAGACGGGCGTACCGGAAGTCGGGGTTGCCTCCTACAGCGATCTGTTCCGCCTCACCGAGCAGGCCCGTCGCCTGGGAGGAACGGTCAAAGTCTCCGCACGAGCACGGCAAGACCTTACTTCCGCCGACGCTCTCAGTCTCGATCTGCGCGTCGAACGAGTCGTCAAAAACGCCGATGATGCCCGCTGAAACCGCCTGTGTGCTTGCCATAGACCCCGGCAGCGCGAAGTGCGGCATCGCGGTCGTGCAGCGGGACGGGACAGTGCGCCACCGGGCTGTCGTCCCGTCCGATGCCGTCGTCGCCAAGGCCAGAGAGCTGACGGACACGCATCGCCCCTGCGCCATCGTTGTTGGTAATGGCACTGGCTCAAAACCTCTGCTCTTGCAGTTGCAGGCATCCGGCCTGCCCGCCCCCCTCCACCCGATGGACGAATCCCACACCTCCGAAGCCGCCCGCGCCCGTTACCTCCTCGCCAACCCGCCGCGTGGCTGGGAACGCCTCCTCCCCCGCAGCCTCCGCACTCCCCCCCTCCCCTACGACGACTACGTCGCCATCATCCTGGCCGAACGCTACTGGGCCGCGCAGTAGCGTTGCCCCGGCTGAGTGTACCGCCCTGAACGTTCGGTCGTTGGCTTGGAGTGGACCTTATCCCCCAACCCCCTTCTCCCGGGCGGTCGCAAGCTCCCTGGGAGAAGGGGGCTACCAATCTCATCCATTCCGGTTCGTTCGTGAGGTTTCGGTCGTTGGCTTTTGGCAGCCGAGGCAGGACTCCGCTCCGAGCAGCACGAACGTCTGTATAGGAAAGGAGGTCCGATGTCGTTCTGGAATCGTCTGTTCAAACCGAAAAGTATATTCGCTGGATCGCCCTATCATGACTTGGCAGAAAACGTCGGGCTGCTCCTGCTGGCGGCGCGGGAGAAGCGGGACGACTCACTGCGTCACTCTGAGCGATTGGGAGAACTTCTCGGCCTGCTGTGGCGTTCAGATACAGCAGCGAGTTCCGCCGTTCGGACAGCATTTAACTCTATTGCAAAGACATCTCATGAGTATATGGAGACACTGTCGAGGCGTTTGCGTCGGGTATATCACGTTCCCCCTACCATACCTAAAAGTCGATATGAAGCTGTAGTTGAAGCACTTCGGGAGGATGTCAATGCCAATCGCTTACAGCCTAGACCATTCCCACAGCGAGTCATCTCTAAGGAACAGGGAAAACACATTCTAGTGGGTCACTTGCCACGGAATATAACATTCGTTAGACGCCATTTTCGCCGTAAACGATCTCAGAACGTTCGTAAGGTTGCGTGACAAGTGACCCACTAGTGGGTCACTTGTCACGCAACTTACCGAACTCGGTTTGCCCGTCTGCTCGTTATCCTGAAG
>JBBRLP010000083.1:0-24108 GCA_038231295.1 Chthonomonadales bacterium | reverse complement strand
GCACTAGGGTAGAGCAGATAGTCTCCCAAATATCTGCTAAAATCATCGTGTTAGCGCTCCTTTATCGATTTGATCGGCAAAACCAAATTCGACAAGGAGTGCTAACTCTCATTGTTCTAGGACATTTGCAAAAGGCTCTGTTATCTTCGCTTTTGCTCCGGGAAACTCAATCGGTTGATTGTTTCTATCGTGCCACTGCAACTTCTTCATCTCATCCGTAGTTATAAACGGACCTCCCGAATCGGTCACAGGGATCGATTGATGGAGCGCAGCCCAATCTCCACTGTTCGTCAGCAGATGAGTGAAAACGAGAGGACCGTCGGACGCAGTGAATAACTTTAGGCCGTCGGATGACATTCGTCCTGTCAGTCGGAAGTTGCTCGCCCGTATGCCGTCGAGAAAATGATTTGCTCCACAGCCTAATCCTATCACTACAAGAAGCATGAGCCAGAATCGATTCCAGAAAACAAGCCGACGTATCAAGTTTTCCTGTTCCATACATCCGTGTTCCTTTCTTAGACGCCTTTTAGGAAGCGGGCAGCTTCCTTTTCGTAGGTGTTGAAAGGGTTTTTCAGGTCGAGTTGGCGGTTGCGCTCAATGTAGACGGCGTCCCAATCAATGACGTAGCGGGTTCCGGGTTTCGCGAGAAGTTGAGAGACGATGTAGCCGCGCCCGAGAGCGCGTGTGTTTTGCGGAGGGGTCGTGATGGCCTCTTCGACCTCGGCATCCGTGACGAGACGCTGCATCGCTCCCGCCTCTTCCAGGCCGTAAAACAGTCCGGCGGTCGGGCTGACGTTGTGGTATTCCAGGTCAAGGCTCTGGAGAATATCGTCTTTCCAGGAAACGCCCGTCTCCTGGACATACTGCGAATAGAGAACTTTCTTCGCGGACCAGTCGAGACGGTCGGCTGTGCTGAGGGGATCGGTCTCCAGGTCGTTCAGGGTGCGCTCCCACTCCGTCAGCACCATGTCGGTCTGCGCATCCCGCCGTCCCAGATAGCGCTTGGCGGCCTCCAGATAGCGGCGCTGGAGGTCAATCGCGGAGATCGTTTTGCCGTTCCGCATCCGCACAGGCCACTTCATTGTCGGGTCGCGGGAGACGGAGCGCAGAGTCTCCAGCGGGTCGGCCACCTCCACATCTGTCGGGACCGTTCCCTCCTCGATCAAGTCCAGCACCAGACTCGTCGTGCCGACTTTGAGCATGAGGGCATATTCGCTCATGTTGCTCTCGCCAAAGAGAATGTGCAGGCGATGCAGATTGCTGTAGGAATAGTAGGAATCCCACTTCGGGTTGATGATGGCGCGGTTGAAGCGGACACGACTCGAGATAGTCTTGACGATATGGTCGGCCCGCTGCGAAAGCTGGAAATCAATCGTGTTGTCTATCTCGACGCCGTAGAAGTTGGAGACCCAGACGTAGTCTACCTCGTGTTCACCAAGCGTCATGATGTTATTTTTGCTGCTGGGGCGCGTCAGGCGATGCCCGCCCACACGCCCAATGCCCGCGTAAATCTGCCGGGTGACGAGGAAGGGCAGCAGGTAGGAGAGCGCATCGGTAAAGAAACGGTCTTCGATCTGCACCAGATAGTTCTCATGGCAGCCGAAGGTGTGGCCTCCGAAATGATCAATGCTGTTGTTGTGAAAACTGACGGCGTCGTCCAGACCGAGTTCGCTGACCAACTGCGCCAGAAGCACCCGTCCCGCCCGGTCATGGCGCACTAGATCAAGCAGATCGCAGCATTCGGCGGTCGCGTACTCCTCATGGCTGCCGACTGCATCAATGTAGAGCCGTCCGCCGTTCCGCAGAAACCCGCCCGCCCGCGCAGGCTCAAAAGCGTAGTCGCGGGCATGAAGATCAATCACGCCAAGTTTGCGGTCGTAAAAGGCATGGTCTTTGATGCGCTCGACGACCTCTTCCGCCGTTCCCACCGAGGGGTCTTTCACCATACAGCCAAACTCTGTCTCTATCCCGTAAATACGTCGTTCCATACCTGATTGGCCTCGATTCCGTATGACCGCCCCTCGCCCATCGGGCAGGTCTCTGATATGATTCTACTTCGGCAATACGCCTCTGCGTTCCTTCTCTGACTGCCTCGAACAATCCGGGGAACAATTACGTCACTCAAACAGACTAATAGGTGTACTCAGGGCAAGATAGCGTATTAGCACCGGCGCCTGTTGTGCCGCTCCTGCTGATATCGTGTGGCTATCGCCCCCCGCCCGTGTTTTATCAATCTATCGGAAACCGACGCAGCCGTTCCTCCCCCTATCGTGGATCAAACGGTGACGTGCGATCGGTTCCGGCCAGCCAATGTAAGAGGACAAAACGGAGCGCAAATATGGCTACCGCATACGCAACACGAACTATTAATTTTACAGCTTGCCTGGGCCTTATCGTCGCCGCGCAGATCGCCCACGCAGGCTCCAACATGCCCCCGGGGGCCTTTCTGCATCAGCCCGCCCCGGATATAGCGGCTCTCAACCGCCAGGTTCAGTCGGACCGTCTGGTTGCCGAACGCTATGCGCGGCTCTACAATATGTCGCCAGAAATGGTACGGGCCGCGTTCTCCAAAATGAAACTGAGTGTTCTTTCCGAAGACCATGTGTACGAAGTCCACTACGTCCATCCCGGAGAACAGATCGGCTACAAGATACGGCGCGTTCGCAAAGGCACCGCTATCTACCGAATGCCCGATGGCACCCCCGCTCTCGTGAAAGTGTGCGGCAACCCGATTCGTGCCACACAGCCCAGAGCCGTGCGCGGCGCGTTCCGCCGTGCTCCCGAACTCGGTGAGCCGGAGGCCGCTCTGGACTTTCAGCCCTTTGAGCCGCTCGAGGCTCCCGCCGAGGCTGGCCCGATCACTGCTGCCGATATGCGAGACGCCGAGCCATTTGGAGGCTTTATCGAATCGCCGGGCCTGCCAGGTCCGTCCGAAATCCCGATTACCCCCATAGACGTTGTGCCTGCCGTCGCTGCCGTGCATACCGTCAGCAACTTTGCCAACGCGATTCCTGCGATCCTCGCTCCCGTTGGCGCACTGGCCGGACTGCTCGCCTCTTCCGGTGAATCGTCGGGTTCTGCTGGCACCCTTCCCGGTGCGATTATCGTTCCCCCAATAACCGGGAACAGCGGGACGCCTCCGCCCGTCGTCACACCTCCCATCATTCCACCTGTAGGCACCGGGCCAGCGGCAATCACCACTCCTGAGCCGAACGCTGCCTTGCTCGCAGCCGCGCTACTGTCTGCGGGTTTCGCTGGCTGGAAAACCCGGCGACGCAAGCGGTAGTGTCGTTAGGCGGACCAACCTGCCAGCGCAGTCGCATCGCCAGCAAGCAACAGAACATTTTCATCTGAAACAATAGGAAAGGACGAAGCTTTTGCTTCGTCCTTTCCCTGTTTTCATTCCCTCACCATTCAATCAGAGATGGGCTTTGAGCAGAGTCTCCAGTTCCGATTCACCGAGCAGGCGGAAACGACTCTCGCGACTGCCGCGTCGTTCCAGCAGACCAACTTCGAGTTTGCCTGTTTTGAGTTCATCGCGTAGGAATACGGAATCGGCGTCCGCTTCGTCTATGTCGCGGAGGGGATTATGTTCGTCGTTGTCGTCGCGCCCGATGGCGAGGCGGCGTTTGATCGCCTCCCGCGCTCCGACGGACCACGCCGACAGCGCCTTGTGCAGAGCTTCGTCGCGGGAGAGGCTCGGATTTGGCTCTCCGAGGCGATCCAGCATGGCATCCTCCGCGCCCTGTGTCCCCGCAATCACCGCAACGCCCTTCTGCTGCCGAAACTCCCCGTCGTAGTTCAGCGTGAAAAAGGTGTCCGTGCCGGGCAGCCTGCCGAGTTCTGCGAATAGAGCGCGAATGACGAATGGCGAGGCGAATTGGTCTCCGAACGCTTTTTTGAGGGCCGGACTGAGCGAGAAGCCGACGAGGCGCTGCACGGAGACATCGTCCGGGCTGCGCTCGAATCCCTCCTGGTGCGTCATCTGTATGGAGGCCAGTCGGATGTTCTCGATGTCGGCCTGTCTGCCAATGGCGGAGAACATCTGGCGGTCGTAGATTTCGTAGATTTTGCGCTGACTGCGCTGCACCGAGAGCAGCGCCAGACCGCCTTCGTAGGCGATCCCGACAGCGGGACTGCCTGCCCGAATGGCCTCTTCCACAAACTCTTTGCGGTGGCCCATCGCCTCATTAAAGTCAAAAGGACTGTACATAGTGTGCTTCCTACCCCCCTAACGGCGGGGCGCGATGCGTTCGCCGCCTTCGCGATCAATGTCCGCCACAATGCGGCGCAGTTCCTCTTCCGGCACGTCTTCGATTCCCTCGGCGGTAATCGTCGTGGCGAGCGGCAGGACTTTCGCCCAGCCTCCGGTCGCAGCATCGAGGTCGGCGGCGATGTCGAGCAACAGGAGGGCCTCTTTCAAAGCCTCGTCCCGGTTCATGGCGTGGAACGGCTTCTTGGTCTTGACAATATAGTCGAAGACGCCGCGAATCTGCATGGAGCCGCTGCCTGCCGCGCCGAACTCCGCGCTCTCGAAGCGTGCGCCCATGCCATCGTAGAAGAAGATACGACCCTCGTCGCTCTCGCGGTCAAACGTCGTCAGGATCGGGATAAAGCCACCGATGCCCTGCAAGGCGTCCGGGATACCCGCCCGCACGACCTTCGCGAGTTCCGCCAGCTTGCCGTCCAGACTCATCTTTTGGAGATAGGTGCGCTCGAACAGCTTGAACGTCGTCCGCAGATAGCGCACCACCTCCATCGCCCGTGCAAACGAACCGGAGATGGCGAGCAACGTATAGTCGTCAATCGGCAGGACTTTCTCGGCCTTGTCGAACATGACCGCGAAGTTCGCCGTCGCCCGCCGGTCGCCCACATTGATGACGCCCTTATCGAACTTCACCGCGATAACTGTCGTGCCATGCGTATCCACAACGCCCGCACCAGCTCCGATTCCGCGCCCGGTATGGCTGTCATTGGGACGTGGCGGCATAAACGTCGCCTCGGGGCGCGTCAGAGGATGCCGCTGTTTTTCCAGCGCCCCCCACAAATCACTCGCTACTTCAAACATGACTCACTCCATTTTCTATGGGGAAGGCTTCTCATTCATAACGTTGCGGTAGGTTACTCGCCGCTGCGCTGGCGGTAGCGCCGCGCCGAGTCCGGGTCTACGCGCTTCATCCGCTTGAGCAGGTCGCTGGTGTCGGGGCGCTGGACATCGGGCTTGCCGGGACCGTCGCCATCGTTGCTCTTACGCAGCGGGTCGGCGGGGGTGGTCGGCATCTGGCGGCGCTCTTCTCCTCGGATAATCATGGTCGTTGCTCCTTTATGGTGGTCGTCAATGCGTTAAAGCCAGTCGCTCGGTCGGCGCTGAATGGCGGCGACAACCGCATCCAGCGTTTCCAGTGATCCGAACTCCTCGTTGAGAACGCGGACGTTCTCTTCGACGAGCGTGTTCATATCAAACAGAAAATCGGCGGTGCCGTGTTTGAACGCAACACCGTTCCAGCCGATGCTCCGCACCGCCGGTCCAAACCGTTCGACAAACATTCCTCTCAGGAAAGCGCGTGTGTCGGCAGGTGGGCAGGACATCGCGGCCTGAATGTGCGAATCCGTGACAAGACGGCGCACCTGTCCGGCCTGTTCCAGCCCGTAGTATAGCCCTTGCTCCGGGTCTATATTATGGTAAGCCAGATCAAGGCTCTGCATATAACTGTCGTTCCATTGCAGGCCCTCCTCTTCGCGGAAAGCGTCCAGCAGTTGGAACTTGGCGACCCAGTCCAGGCGGTCCGCCAGCACAAGCGGGTCTGTCTCCAGCGCGGCGAGGACGGTCGCCCACTCGGTAAGTGTCCAGTCGGTGTCCTCATCCTTGCCCCGGAATCGCTTCTCGGCTTCCTGAAGATAGAGCCGCTGCACTTCGATAGCGGTGAGTGCCGGGCCGCCAGCCCGCTCCAGCGTCACTTTCAGCGTCCGGTCACGGGAGACTTTTTTGATGGCCCGCACCGGATCGAGCAGACGCACCGGCGCGGTCAGTCCCTCTTCCAGCAGCGACAGCACCAGACTTGTCGTGCCGACTTTGAGGGCGGTCGCGTATTCGCTCATATTGGCGTCCCCGCAGATGACGTGCAGGCGGCGGTAACGACGCGGCGCGGCATGAGGCTCATCACGAGTATTGACCAGAGGGCGATTGTGCAGCGTGTCCACGCTCGCCTCGACTGAGAAGTAGTCAGCCCGCTGTGAGATCTGAAAGGTCGTCGCGGAGGGCGCGGCACTGTCGTTCTCGATGCCGCACTTGCCCGCCCCGGCGTAGATGATTCGGGTGGCGAAGAAGGGCAGCAGGGTCTGAATCAGCGTCTCCGTGGGAACCTCGCGCTTCATCAGGTAGGCTTCGTGTGTCCCGTAGCTCGCGCCGTGGAAATCGGTGTTGTTTTTATAAAGTGTAACGTTCAGTCCGCGCTGTTGCGCGCGTTTCTCTGCGGCGGCGAGGGCGATTCGCTCCCCGGCCCGGTCGTGCGCCACAAGGTCACGCAGACTGCGGCACTCCGGCGTGGCATACTCCGGGTGGCCGTGGTCGTTGTAGAACCGCGCTCCGTTCGTCAACACCCGGTCGCTGCGCTCCTCTTCTCGGCTCAGGGTGTTGCTGCCCGGCGTATCGAACTGCGCGTCGTCGGGATTGGTGGAGAGGGTATGGACGGTGAAGCCGCGCATATCGCGCCGGGGGTCTTCGCCCCGATAGTTCCAGCCGCCAACCGCCTTGCCGGGATGGGCGCGAACGACCCCGATGCTCTCGGTAATCCAGTCGTTCGCCCCCAGCCCGTCAACGACGATGCCGTATTCGGTTTCAATCCCACACAGTCTTGTCATAACGGCCTCATAAGCTCATGCGTCCCGCCGTCACGCTAGATGATGTTGCGGCGCGGATTGGCGGCCTGCTTCTTCGCCTTGATGGGCTTGACGGTCGCCACATTATCCGGCTCGTAGTCCAGCAGTTTGAGCCAGTCTTCGATAGAGTCGCCTTTCGGGAATATCTCGTTCTCTTTGAACTCGACGCGAACCGCCTGTTTCAGGTCGTCGGCGGTGAGTCCTTCGAGGTCGGAACGCTTCTCGATGCTGCGCTTGATAGCGAAGTCCTTCGCCCGCTCCACGACCGACTTGATGAGCGCCCCGGAAACAAGGTCTTTCCAGTGCAGAATTTCGGTGCTGCCGTTGCGGAGGTAGACTTCAAGGAACTCGGTATCGTCGTCGCGGCGGAACATATATTCGGTGGCGACATCCAGTAGTTCGTCCAGCGCGGCGCAGTCGTTGCCTTTGTGGTCACGTATCAGGCCGGGATCCAGCGGGACATCCGACAGATAGATTTTGAAGATGTCGCGGGCCGAGCGGCGGTCTGGCCGAACGATCTTGACTTTGCGATCTATGCGCTCCGGGCGCAGTACGGCGGGGTCAATGTAGTCCGGGCGATTGGAGGTCAGCATGACGACCACATTCTCCAGACTCACCAGTCCGTCCATCTCCGCACAAAACTGCGGAACGAGCGTGTTGGAGATGTTCATGTACCGCCCGGACGAACGGGTGCGGAGCAGCGACTCCGCCTCATCTATGAAGATGAAGACGAGATTGCCTTCGCGGGCTTTGTCTCGTGCCTGTGCGAAGATGTCCCGTACCATGCGCTCCGATTCCCCAAGCCACATGTTGAGGATCTTCGGGCCATTGATATACATGAAATACTCTTTGACATCGCGTCCGGTGCGTTCGCGATACTCCCGCGTCAGGTTGTAGGCGGTCGCTTTGCCGATGAGGGTCTTGCCGCAGCCGGGAGGGCCGTAGAGCAGAATGCCTTTCAGCGGACGCTTGCCGAACCGGGCGAAAAGCTCCGGGTGCAGCAGCGGCAGTTCGATGGCGTCCTTGATAACGCCGATGGCCTCTTCCTGCCCACCGATCTTGCTCCAGGGCAGAATCGGCACCTCGTCCAGGTAGAAGTCCATCGCCTCTTTCGCCGGGAAGTATTCGAGGGCGCACTTGAAGTTCGGCTCCATACGGACTTCCGCGCCGGTTTTCAGGGCCTCTTCCAGCAGCGGCTCGCCCCGGTAGACGACGCGGGAGGACATTCCCTGCGCGTCCATCGAAACGCGCAGCCGTCCGTTCTCCAGCACCTCGGCGATTTTCACAATCGGGCCTTCAAACGAGAAGCCCAGGTCTCCGATGACGGCGAACGCCTCGTTCACCTTGACCTGTGTTCCCACCTTGAATTCGGGATTCTCAAGTTTGGGATCCACATTGGCAATGTACTCTTTTTCGCCCAGAGCAATGCGAACGGTCTGCGCCGGTTTCTCCGCCTCCTGGTCAATCGGCTGCCCGAAACGGCGGCGCGGCTTCGGCTTCTTCTCTGGCTCCACCTTGCCGAGAAAAACACCGATGCTGTTGGCGGGGGAGGTCAGTTTATTGTAGGCCTCTTCAAACTCAGCAATGACCTTCTTCGCCTCTTCCATCATCGCTTCGTCGGTCTCGATCTGCTCACGCAGGGCAGTTAGGTAGCCAAGCCGAACATCGCTGCGGGGCGTGATACGAATGATTTCGTCCAGCAACCAGAGGGCGCGAAGCTGCATTTCGGAAGAGCCTGCGATATCGTCATTCTGGGAGGAGTTGTTATTGTCATCGCGATTGCCGCCAAATTCGTCGGCGTTGTCGCGTCGGTCACGGTCTCGTCGCATCGGAATCTCCTTACAGGGCGGGGTGCCGGTGGAAAATCTAGCCTATCACCATCAGGGGAGAGATTTCCATCTCAGTATAACATACTCTACGCGCATTGAAAAGCAGAAGTTTCGGCTAGTGTGCAACCCCTGTCTACTAAAACAGGTCGGGCAAATGGGCAGTCTGCCCCCTGCTCAAACGGTCAGGATGACGTAAACGATTGACCCGCCGCCTTCCCTGTGCTATGATGAAGCGTAGTGGCGGCAGGGTAAAGGCGGAGGAAAGGGAAGTGGATGGCCTCTAAGAATAAGACGCAGCAACTCCTTCAGGAGTTGCAGTCGGGAGAGGTAAGAGTCCGAAAAGATGCGGCGCTCAAACTGGGTCGGTCTGGCAGGACGGAGGCGGTCGCCCCTCTGCTCAAGCTGCTAAAGGACAGCAGTTGGAAAGTGCGCCGGAACGCCACCATCGCGCTCGGCAAAATCGGCGCAGCAGAAGCGGCCTCGGGATTAATCGGCGTCCTCTCCGACCGCACCCTCGCCGTGCGCCGTGCGGCAGTTCGCGCTCTGGGCAGCCTGGGAAACGCACAGGCAACGGACCGCCTCCTGCTACTTCTGGAAGAGCAAGAACTCGCAGACGATGTGATCGAATCGCTTTTCGAGATTGGCATTCCTGCCTTTCTACGCTGCTGCGAACTTGTGCGGGAAGAGTCGGCCCATGTGGAATCTCTCGTTGGTACAGTAAACCCACACTCCAGGCATCTGCCCATTACGTCTGCACCGCCTTCGATACAGCGAATGCTCGCCCCTAACCTGCATAGCGTTTTTCGACTCTTTATTCTGGACCCGGAAAAGCCGCATCTCGCAAGTGTGCTGCGGGCGGAACACTGGAGCGGACAGCAGCGGAATACAGCGCTCGAACAAATATGCGCTCTTGAAACGACGCTGAACTTCGTCGAACGCTGGAAGGCAGGCAAGGCGCACTTGATAGGAGATGTGCAGACATGGTGCGAGCGTGTCTGCCGTGAATCCCCGGACGTAGCACTGCGTCAGGGAGCCAAAGAGGTACTGGACTATCGGATGCTGGGACGGGCGAGCCAGCGCGATTTCGCAGCCGAAGGCTCGGAACTCCTGCGGGCCGCGCAGGGAACCTCGCACAGAGACACCGGAGAGACCTTGCTGCGTGCCTCGGATGCTGGCGCAGTCACTGCGTCTGCCCCTGCCCTATTGACCCGTTTGCGCCGCTGGCTGAAACAGCGAGAGTAGAGACCGAAGCATGGAAAGTCCGCAAAAGTGGGTCGAATGGAAGACTCGGGTTCGGTACGCCGAAACCGACCAGATGGGCGTCGTGCATCATGCCAACTATCCCATCTGGTTTGAGGCGGCGCGAAGCGAGTTCTGCCGTCAGCGAGACATAGACTATTCCCAGATGGAGCGGGACGGCATGATTCTGCCTGTCCTTCAGCTTCAGGTACGCTATCTGAACCCCGCCCGCTACGAGGACGAGGTGACAGTTCGCACCTGGGTTCTGGATTTGCGCCGCAGTCTGTTGCGTATCCGTTATGAGGTGTGGCGCGACACTGTGAAACTCGCGGAAGGCGAAACCCTCCAGATGCTCGTAGATAAGACGACCTCGAAACCCGTGCGCTTTCCGCAAACTATCGCGGACAGGTTCGTGCGAGAATGCGGGCAGTTTTCCGGCGGTTGAAAACCCCCGGCAGGAAAAAGCGTTACCCGGCACAGGAACGTGCAGGGCTGGAAAAAGCGGTCGTCCTGCGGACGAAGGTTTCGGAAGGTCAGGGTTGTTGGGTTGGCTGTGAGATTTTGCACCCCAGAGATCGCACCATCGCCCGTGAGTTTTCGCCGGAGTGAACTCCTGCGCTGGAAAAAGCAAGTGGCTGCTTCGCAGGCACGGGGTTCATAAGGCGAAACGTCACGGGTGACCCGGAAGAGAAAGCAAAGGGTTGACACCCCTCGCTACGCGGCTTCGCCGGAGCGTCCTTCGGACGCGATACGTTGAATACGAAGAGTGGCCCTCACACCATAGACGTTTCCGAAGGAAACTGGGCCGAAGGTCACATAGCGGGGACTTCAGTCCGTTGCGGCCTTACCGCACAAACTTTGTTCGTAGCCAGCGTTCCACCTGCCAATTCGAGGTGCCCGCGAAGCGGCCACTTGCTGTTTCCAGCGCAGGAGTTCACTCCGGCGAAAACTCACGGATAGTAAACCTACCCGAAGCCTCAGTCACCTCCGGCAAACCTGCCTGGCACATTCGCCCCATGAGAAAGGAGAATCGTTCCTCTTGAGAAAGAAATGGTACTGCTGGGTTCTGTCTGCGTTCGCGCTGATCTTAACCCAACAGATGCGGGCGGACGAGCTGCTGGTATCGGCGGCGGCTTCGCTGACGGACGCTCTGAACGAGATTGGCAAGGCGTATACCGCCGTGCATCCGCAGACGACGGTGCGTTTCAATTTCGGGGCGTCGGGGGCGTTGCAGCAACAGATCGCGCTGGGCGCTCCTGTGGATGTGTTCTGTTCTGCGTCGCCGAAGGAGATGGATGCGCTCCAGAAAGCAGGCAAAATTGAAGCGGTCGGTCGCATCAACTTCACCGGGAACCGACTCGTCCTCATCGCGCCGAAGAAGGGCAGGCTGACGGGCTGGAACGACCTGAAATCCCCCGCGATACGCCGTATAGCTCTCTCCAATCCCGACTCCGTGCCTTCGGGCAGATACGCGCAGGAGACGCTGACGAAACGCGGACTCTGGGAAGCGGCGAAGGCCAAAGCCGTGTTTGGGGAGAACGTTCGGCAGACGCTGACTTATGTCGCGAACGGGGACGCCGAGACCGGGATCGTCTTCAAAACTGATGCGCTGCACGAGACGGGCAAAGTCCGTATCGTTTCAGAGGCGACTTCTGGTAAAGACCATACGCCTATCCTCTATCCGGCGGCGGTCGTCACGCAGGCTCCGAACCATGCAGCGGCGGTTCGTTTTGTCGCGTTCCTCCAGAGCAGCGCCGTTCGCAAAATTCTTCTGCGGTATGGCTTCGCGCCGCTGACCTCCGGGAAATAGGGAGAGGAGCGTATGCCAGTGGACCTCGCCCCTTTGTGGCTCTCCTTGCAGGTAGCGGGGTTGGCGACTGCGCTGATGCTGCCGTTCGGGCTGCTGGCAGCGTGGTGGCTGGGGCAGGGGCGGGGATTTCCGGGCAAATCGCTCATCGAGACGCTGTTCACACTGCCACTGGTGCTGCCACCTACTGTCGTGGGCTATGCACTGCTGCTGCTTTTCGGGCAGGGGACGGCGGTAGGCCGATGGCTGAATGAGACGGCGCACGTTCGCCTGCTGTTTACCTGGCAGGGAGCCTCCGTGGCGGCGGCGGTCATGGCGTTTCCGCTCTTCGTGCGAACGGCGTCGGCAGCGTTCGCGGCAGTGGATAGGGAGTTGCTGGAGGCAGGCCGGACATTGGGCGCAAGCGAATTCGACCTCTGGCGACAGGTGACGATTCCGCTGGCCTATCGCGGACTGCTGGCGGCGCTCGCGCTCGGCTTCGCCCGTGCGCTCGGCGAGTTCGGCGCGACCCTCATGGTGGCTGGCTCGATTCCGGGCCGCACGCAGACCCTTCCCCTCGCCCTCTACGCCTCCGTGCAAGCCGGACACGATCCCGACGCGCTGGTCTACACGCTCCTGCTGACCCTCCTCGCCTTCGGCCTGCTCGGGACCCTCGGCGCTTGGCAGACACAAATCACCCGAAGTCGCGGCGACCGCTGATCTCTTCCGAGTGAACGGCAGGGAGGCGTTTTTACAGCGGTACGGCGATTCCATTGCGCTCCTGCGCAGGCCACATTTTCACGAGGGCGGGAGCCTGTTTCAGCCAGATGCCTGCGTGAAGACTATCTGCTGTCCGCTCGAAACGGCCTGTCGCCAGCGATGTTTCTGAAGTTCTCCCTACAGTGTAGAAGCCGTCGCCGTCAATTTCGTACCCGAACGTTTCGTGGATTTCCCGGACATCCCTCTCCCTCTCACACTTCGTGGTTTGCTCTCTATCGTCGGCAAAATTCAGGACGCTAAACCGGACTCCAAAAGAGTTTCCTTATTTCTGGCTGAAACTATGTCCACCTGAATCGCCTCCAACTGCTTACCGATCAGCCCGCAGCCTTTCAATGCCAGGTGCCTGCGAAGCAGCCACTTGCTTTTCCAGCGCAGCAGTTCACTGCGGCGAAAACTTTACGGGAAGGTCTTCCAAACCCTTTGGACAACTTTCGCAATCAGGAGTCAACACTATGAACCGCAAACAGTTCCTCTCTTCCATCGCGGGCGTTGGCCTGACCGGGGCGGTAACTTCCTCCACTACAGCGGCCCCCCGACCGAAATCGCCGCTGGCTCTGACCATCCTTCCCTCCGCAATAGGAGACGGCTATCCTATCGTTCGCAAACTCTCCCTGTCGCCGACAGCGCCGCGTATCCGGGTCGCCATCCAAAACATCTCCAAAGAACCGCTCCGCCTCTGGAACGAGAACAGTCAATGGGGGTCGGGAAACCTGTCGCTGGAAATCACTGCGATAGGAGGAAGTTATGTGCTGGAACCGATCAAAGTGGTACGCGAAGTAACGTCATGGTACTCAAATACAGCCACCTTCACGCATCTGCCGCCCGGAGAAATGATTGTGCGGGAGATAGCGCTGGAGTTTCCAAAGGAGATGGCGGGAGGCCATGTCTGGAAAACCTGGCCGTACAAGGGGTTTCCCTTTGAAGCTATCAGCGAGCGTCGGCGTTTTACAGGAGAATATAAATCCGTTGAGATGCACGCCATTTTCGAGATCAGACCTGAATACTGGTCAGAACAAGAGCAGGTCTGGACAGGCAGAGTCAAATCCCCGGAGTCAACCTACGTCCTCAATATGAACGAACGGGATTAGCGCAGAAGTTTTGCCGTCACCTCGCCAATCTGTATGGGATGCTCCACCAAAACCTGTCCGCCAATGCGCCCGACAAGTGGCAAACCGATACGCGGGAAAATCGGGAGGAAATATGAAGCCGCAGGGCGAATGACGGAGAAGGCCCGCGTGGAGAGAACGGTACGTTCTGAGACGATCCGGGCAGCAAGCGCAAGAAAATAAACACAACTCTCAACGAGGTGAGCAATATGCCGCGATGTAATCGGAACCGATTCCTTTCTCTCTTAACTCTGGGCGTGTTAGCCCTGTCTGGGACGACTCCTCTGCTGGGCCAGGCGCCCCACCAGATGAAAGTCACGCTGATCCCGAACCATTTTCCCGCAAAGCCGGACAACCAGCAGATCGGGCCAGCGCATGGCGGGGCGGCGGTGGATCGTGCGGGCAATGTCTATGTCAGTACCGATACACCACGCGGAATCCTGGTGTTCGCACCGGACGGCAAATTCTTGCGTAACTTCGGGCCCACGCAGATTCACGGACTATTCCTGCAACGCGAACGCGATGGCGAATACGTCTATGCCGCTCGCCCCAATTTCCACGAGGTTCAAAAGATCAAGATTGATGGAACCCCGGTCTGGACGATGGGCTATCCCCAGGAGTCCGGCATCTACACCAAGCCCGAAGAGTTCAACCCGACCAACATCGTCGCCCTGCCGGATGGTACAATTTTCGTGGCAGATGGCTACGGCAAAAACTACATTCATAAGTTCGATAAAGATCGCAAGTACGTGAAATCGTTTGGCGGGCCGGGCGGAATGCCCGCCGAAGACGGGAAGTTCAACCGTTGTCATGGCCTCACGGTAGACCTGCGCGGGCCGAAGCCGATGCTGTTCGTCTGCAACCGGGAGAGTGGCCGTGTCGAACACTGGGACACGGACGGCAACCTGGTGAAAGTGCTTCAGCGGGGGCTGCGGATGCCCGCCGCCGCCTACATTTTGGGGAATTACGTCGCTATCGCCGAACTGCAAGGCCGCGTCACCATACTCGGCAAGGACAACAGTATCGTTGCGGAAGTTGGCGACAACCCCAATCCTGCACAGCGGGCCAACTACGGCCTCGACCCCGCGCAGTGGACCGATGGCATCTGCAACTCCCCCCACTCCGTCGCGTTCGACAAAGCAGGCAATCTGGTCGTCTCGGAGTGGAGCCAATTCGGGCGCATCTCCTATTTCGCCGTCAAGCGATAGTCAGAATTACAACCGCAGCAACAGCCCGAGGCCACCCGATTCCGCATCGCGAGGCTTCGGGCTGTTGTGCGTTCCACGGGCTGCCAAATACCGCAAAGGCCCCTAAAGAGCATTCCACACCTCTCGTTTTTCCGTTCCCTGACAGGTAACAGAACAGTCATGCTGCTTCCAGAAAAAAAGTTCGCCCGGAACGAAACTTTCAGACGACAAGTTGGGTATTATAATTGATAACCAACATTGATTGTGAGAGTCAACATGGAGACCATTCCTGCTGCCACGCGGCCCGACACACTTTTGCACCCGATTCGTATCCGAATCGTGCTGGCGATACAGGGGCGTCGGCTCACCCCGGCGCAGATTCATCGCCTGCTGCCAGACGTGCCGCTGCCCTCTCTCTACCGACATCTTGACCGCCTGACAAAGGCCGGAATCATCGAGGTCGTGGAGACGCAGCGAGTTCACAGCAACCAGGAGCGGGTCTATGCGGTCGTGGAAGCGGCGACGAACCTGACCGATGAGGAGATACGCCGGGCGACCCCCGAAGACCACCTGCGCTACTTCGCCGTGTTCATCACCGGACTGCTCGGAATCTACGACCGCTATCTGCAAAACGCGCCGGATGTCGCCGCAGACAAGGTCATGTACTATGCCGAGAGCGTCTACCTGACGGACAGCCAGTATCTGGAGATTCGCACACAGATGCGTGACCTGATCCAGAATGCCCTGAAGCAGTCCCCTTCTCCCGAAGCGCGTCGCCGCACGCTGGCGGCTCTGGGCTTTCCGGAAGAAGACACCCTACCGACACTAACAGAAGATGTGAAGACAAACAGATGATAAAAATAGACAACATCAAGAAGACCTTTCACGACAAGAAGCGCGGAACGATCCCTGCGGTGGATGGAGTCTCGCTGGAGGCATATCCCGGCGAGATATTCGGGCTGCTGGGGCCAAACGGGGCCGGGAAAACGACTCTGCTCCGCATCATGGCGACCATACTCGCACCCACTTCCGGCAGCGCAGAGATTGGCGGCTACGATATTGTGCGCGACCCGGAGAAAGTCCGCGCACAGATCGGCTATCTCAGCGGCTCCGCCGGGCTGTATGAGCGCCTGACCGGACGCCAGGTGCTGCACTATTTTGCCTCCCTGTACGGCCTCAAAAGCGTACAGGCCACGCAGAGGATCAACGGCTTGATCGAAGAGCTGGATATGGGCAGCTACGTGGACGGACGCTGTGACCAGTTCTCGACAGGGCAGAAACAGCGGGTCTCTATCGCACGCGCTGTCATTCACGACCCGCCGGTGCTGTTCTTCGATGAGCCGACCAATGGTCTCGATCTCATCGCCGCCCGCACCGTCGTCCGGTATATCCGCGAGCGCCGGGCTGCCGGGAAGTGTGTCGTCTTCTCGACTCATATCATGAGCGAGGTCGAAGCCCTCTGTGACCGTATTGCCATCATCTATGAGGGCAAAGTCGCCGCGATTGGAACCATGACCGAACTGCGGGAGCGCACTGGCGCTCAGGTGTTCGAGGACGTCTTTCTGCGAATCATCGGACTGGAGGAGAACTGAACTATGTGGAAAGTCATTTTTCGGAAGGAGTTCGCCGAGGTCTTCGGCGATTCGCGCACCCGCTTCAATGTGGTCATCGGGCCACTGCTCTTCACGCCTCTGCTGCTGGCACTGATTGGAAGTCTGTCGCGCAGTCAGGCCAAGGAAGCGCAGAAACAGCAGGTACAGATCGGGGTCGTTGGTCTGAAAAACGCTGCGTCGGTGAATGCGGAACTGAACGGCAGCAAGGCGAAGGGCATCACGTTCGTTGAAGTCTCCAGCACGGCGGAGGCGGAGCAGAAGATTCGCAGCCGTCAACTCAGCGCGGCGTTGATTATCGCATCGGACGCTGAGGAAAAGATGAAAAGCGAGGAGTCCGCTCCGCTGATGGTTGTGGACGATCCGGGCAGCGAATCGTCGCAGCAGGGCGCGGACAGATTGAGAGAGTATCTCCGTCTGCGGGGAGACCAGATCGCGGCCCGACGCCTCCAGTCAAAAGGCATCCCGACGCAGACCACACAGCCCTTCCTCCTCACCGACCGTGAGATGACAGGCAGTGGACGGGGGATGCTGATGCTGACGGCATTCCTGCCTTACGTCCTCTCCATCTCCGCTATCATGGGGGGCCTGATGGCGGCGACCAACACCGTTGCAGGCGAGAAGGAGCGCGGAACCCTCGAAACCCTGCTGGTGACTCCCGTCTCGCGACAGGACATCGCCATAGGCAAATTTCTGACCGTCACCGCGACCGCACTGATCTCCGGCACACTCTCTCTCATCGGGATGCTCTGGCCCTTCTATGTGAAACTACCGATGTTCGCGTGGATGGCTTCTCAGGGAATCTCCTTCAAACCGGCTGCGATTATCGCTTTGATCCTCGTCCAGATTCCCCTGGCGGTCTTCGGAGCCGGAATGCTGCTGGCCCTCTCCACCTATGCGAAGAATCAGCGGGAGATGCAGACCTATACGGTTCCAGTTTTGCTTCTGGGAACGGTCGGAGCGCTGCTGTCCATGCTGCTCAAAGCCGACAGCCCACTGATCTGGTCCGTCGTCCCGATTACCAACGCCGCGCTGGTGCTGAAGCAGGCGCTGCAAGGGATCGTAGACCTGCCGTTCATCACCATCGCCTGCCTGACATCCCTACTCTATGCAGTAGCCGCTGTCATGCTGGCAGCCCACCTTTTCCGTCGCGAATCGGTGCTGACCCGGTTCTGAGAGGATCATTCCGCTGCCACATCGGCCCCGATCACGTCGAAGGCGGCCTTGCCTGTGCGGAGCATCGTGCGCTGGCTTCCCCGCGAGACGCTGACGTCGCAGTAGAGACGGTGTTTGCCGGATTCGACGAATGCCACCAGGGTGTGGTCCGCTCTTTGGGAACCCTTCGCTCGAATGTCTATCGTCCGAAGCATCCAGTGTGAGACATTCACGGCCTGACCCGGCAACAGGACGAACTGACTGTCCTCCTCCCCTGGTTTGAAGGCTACCTCCACTGCTTTGCCCTTGCTGTCCTGCAGGTGAGGAGTGCAGTAGATCAAGTTGCTTTGCAGCTCGGTCGAGTAGTCCGAATCCGTGGGAACGGTCAGCCCCGCAAAACTTGGACAGGAGACGTTCAGCGCCTGCTTTGTCCGGTTGCGGATGTACACGTCAAAGATAAACCTTGCCGCGTGCTGCGGAGCCGCCCAGAGTCGCGCCCGCAGACCTGCCTGCACGTCGCCCTCCGGCCCCCAAACGATGTCGGCTGGCTCTTTCGATGCTGCTGGGACAGACAAAGGAGCGCCGCCGCCCTGCAAGGCTGCGGAGGCGGCAGGTGGATTGCCCGGCGCATCACCGCTGGGGAGAGGTGTCTTTGCGCCCACAGCGCTTTTGACAGCCGCTACGCCGCTCGCTCCAATTTCCAGGGACATCCTGGCAAAAATCTGCTTCCCTCCAGAACGTGCGCCTACCTGTACAGCGGGTTTATGACCGGTTTTCCCATCACGCCCCAGCGTCGTCACCGTCTTATTCCCCGAATACTGGATGTGCATCAAACGTTCCGTTTCAGCCTGCTCCTCGGCAGTCAGAAGATGAATTGTGATCGGCTGGACGAGCCAATTCTTGCCCGTCTGGATCGCTTCTATACGTGGGTAGCTGGCTTTGTCGGCATCTCTGAGGTACAGGCTCTGTTCTCCGGGCACCACTACTGCCTCCCCCGGAGCGAGTTTCAGATCGTATCCGGCGGGCCAGGGGACCAATTTTGTTAATCCCCGTGCACGAAAACGTTCTGGAAGGATACCGGAGCGGAGAGCGTCTTTGAGCGCGTCGTTCGGCAGGAGGTAGGGATCGTCATTCCAGGGATTGGCAATTCCGCACCGCACTCCGATAAAAATCTCATGGCGGGATACATTGCGTACCAGAACCTTGTAATCCAGACGGGAGTTCAACGGCACACGCTTGTTACGGTCAAGACCGGGTGTGTTCAGCAGGAAGCCGGGTTCCAGTCCGTCCGCGGCCTTACTCCAAACAACATTCTCGAACCGGACCGACGGACTGGCGTTGCCCTCTGGCTCATCCATCGCGGCGGATTTCTCTGCCGCATCCGCCGATTTCGTTTGTCGCGATGGCGACTCCTTGGGGTTCATCGTGGCTGCCTCGCTGTCGGTGTGGCCTCTCGCCTCTGTCGGTCTGGCGGAGACGCGCAGGGCCGCGGACGAAAGCAGTGCGAGCGCAAGTGTCGCCGACACGGCCAGCCACTTGACCGGGGCGTGGCGCGGCTTTGCGCCGTCGAGTATATGTCTCATTCTTGCCTCCATTCCCCGCCGGTTTTGCGCCATAGCGGGAGCGACTTCGTTGGAACCAACCGACCGTAAAATTTGCAGAAGGTGAGCGGCATAGTCGGGTCCGGCAACGCCGGAGAGCAGTACCCGGTCATCGCAGGCACGCTCGCTTTCCAGTCTCATTCGGGAGCGCAGCCACCACGCGCCGGGCTGGAACCAGCAGACCGCGCAGACGAGTTCGGAGAGCAGGTTCCAGCCCCAATCCCACCGGGCGATATGTGCCTGCTCGTGGAGAAGAGCGCTCTCACAGACGGCCCTCTCCCCTGAGAGCAGAGCCCAAGGCAGCAGAATCACGCTTCTGCGTATTCCCCAGGTAAGCGGCGTCTGGACCTCTTCACTGACCCGTATCGAAACGCTGCCGAGCGTCTCTTTACGGCTCCGGCCCTCCAGTCCGCGCAGACGAAACAGCGCAACAAGCAGACGTATCAGCAGCAGAACGGCTCCTGCTCCCCAGATCGCGCAGAGGAGCGCCACTGCATACTCGGAGCGAGAGAGGGACACAGATTCCGGCAGAAGGGGCGGGCCTGATTTCGTGGAAACCCTCGGCGTTTGCGGTTCCTCCAGCGTGGTCGGCATCTCCGGCTTCGCATTCCCTCCAGAAAGCCGCCTTGCACCCTCTATCGCAACGGGCGCTCGGTCGAGAGTTGTCGCCATTTGCGGAGGCAGCAGGCGGAGTGGGGGCATAAACTGCGCCGCCAATGGCAGCATGAGGAGAATTAGCAGCGCCAGCGCACATACCAGATGGCGGTGTGCCGCCGCCGTGCGGCGAAGCAGCACGAGCGCCAGTCCAGCCAGCAGGCACAGCGCGAATCCACGCAGGAAAAGCTCGATTGCGAAGTTCTCCATCACTCTTTTCCTCTCTGCCGCGCCTCCGCAATCATCGCGGAGAGTCGCTCCAGGTCCGCATCGCTGAGCTTACGCTCCCCATCGTTGAGAAGGGTATTGACAATCTGTTCCGGACGTCCTCCGAAAAACGTCTCCATGAGTTTATAGAGCGCCTCCCGTGCCACCGGCGGGCGAGGTTTTGTGGGATGGTAGATATACTTCGCACCCTCCTGGGTGTGGGTAAGATGCCCCTTCTCTTCCAGAATTCGCAGGAAGGTGCGGATCGCCGAGTAGCTGGGCGGGTCCGGCAGTTCGGCTAAGACATCGTTGACGGAGGCTGAACCGCGTCGGTAGACGGCCTCTAATATTTGCCGTTCACGGCGTCCAAGTTTCTCGGTGAAATGCATGGTCATGCTAATCCTTTACCATAGTGCTAACATATTAGCATAACCATGCGAGATTGTCAAGGTGGGTGGCGGATTTTTTAGCCTGATTATCGAGGAGTTTACGCCGGGAGTCACCTGATACGCTGTTGAAGCAGGCATTTCCGCGCACTTCATGGAATGTGGGAAGGGTTCGTCTGTTACATTACTTTTGCCGAAGCGTACTCAACAGACTGACAACGATACGGGTGGGCGAACGCACATCTGGCAGGTAAAGGAAGCGGCTTGCACTGTTCAGCGCGAGGGGGAAATTCTATGGTTACACCCATCTGGGAGGCGGTTGCGGCGCATCTTTCCGCAGAGCGGATGCAGGCCGAGATTGCCGAATTCTTCGAGTTCTCGCGCTGGTCGTCCTTTGACAAGCTCATTGGTCTGGCACATTGCATCGCTGACAAAATGGAGGCGGCGGGACTGGAAGATGTACGGCTTATTGAGTTCCCTGCCGATGGCCGAACCGCTTTTGGCGGCTGGGTGATGCCCCGCGCTTACGACGTAGAGGAGGCGCGATTGACGCTGATGGGGGCGGAGGGTTCGACGCAAGTTCTGGCGGACTATCACCTCAATCCCGTCAGTTTGATGCTCTACAGCCTGCCCACCCCGCCCGAAGGAATCACCGCGGAACTCGTCGTGGCGGACAGGCTGGAAGAGATGACGCCGGAGCGCGTGTCTGGTCGCCTGGTTCTGACTTCCGGCATCGGGGTGGAGTTTAGCGAGGCGGCCATGCGGGCGGGAGCGCAGGGACTGGTGAGCGACTGCCGGAACGCGCACCGTTTTTTCAAGAATGACCCCGGAGTGGATGCGGTCAACGAATGGCACAACTACACCATTCCGCCAGGAGACAGACCGCTCAAAGGCTTCGGTTTCTCCCTCTCCCCGGAGCAGGGCCGACGACTGCGCGGCCTGCTCGACGGCGGGCAGACACTCCGTCTCCATGCCCTGGTGAGGGCGCGCCATTATGACGGGATGTTGCCCGTTGTCAGCGGACGCCTGCCGGGGCTGGAGTCGGAAGAGATCGTTCTGACAGGGCACTACGACGAGTATGGGGCGGACGACAACTGTTCCCAGGTGGCCGTCTCGCTAGAGGTCTGCCGCGCTATTCGGGCGATGATTCAGGCCGGGGAGATTCCCCCGCTCAAACGCAGCATCCGCGTCCTGCTGCCGATGGAGGTGCGCGGTTTCAACGCCCTGATTCAGGACATACACGAGACCCGTGCGATGTGTGCGGGCCTGAATATTGATACCGTCGGCACAGACCAGAATCGCGTTACCACCACCTGCACGCTCTCCGACAGCTTTCTTGCCCTGCCCTCCTACACCGACGATTTCGCCGCCGAACTGCTCACACGACTGGCGGAGGAGAACCCGCTGTTTCGATGGCGGCGGACAAATGCCGAAATGATTGACAACATCTTCGGAGAGCCTCTTATTGGTGCGCCCACCCCGGCCCTCTGGCACTTCAGCGCAACCCACCATCTTGCGACGGACACGCCAGATCGAATATCGGCGCGGATGCTGACAGATATGGGACGGGTGGCCGCAACCTACGCGGCTTTTCTGGCGAACGCCGGACTGCCGGAAGCGCTCTGGCTGGCTGAGATGGTCGCGAATCAGGCCGCAAGCCGCTTTCAGGAGGTTATCGCCTGGAGCCACCGGGACACACCGGGCCAGGCTGCGGACAGGCACAGGCAGATCATAAGCCTCTTTGAGAAATACGAGCAGAAGATCGGTTCGCCCTGCCACCTCGTGCCTTCGGTCTCGCTTCTCCCCACACCGGAAATCGTGAACGGGCAGAGGCAAGACCTCGTAGGGCCAAACTTTCTGCTGTCGCAGGAACTCTTTCAAGAGCGTGTCTTCACCCTAAAGGCGCAACTCACAAGCGCATTTGAGGAGGCCACTGCCCGGATGCGCCGCCAGACCGCAGAGTTCTGCCCTGCGGATGTTCTGGGGAACGAGGAGCCGATTCCAGCCAGTCACTGTGTCCCACTCAAAACCTTTCGGGGCTTTATCGCGTTTGAGGACCGGAATGAGGAGGAGCGCAAGTATCTCCATGACGTTCTGGAAATCCCTTATGGATGGGGAGCGCCGTTCTGGCTGCAAGACGCGCTCATGCTCGCCAACGGCAGACGCACCGTCGGAGAGATCGCCGCTAAAATCCACATCCACACGGGAAACAACCTCGAAGTCAAACGATTGGAGCGGATTTTTGAATTTCTGGCGCAGATTGGGCTGGTTCGTCTGCGCCCCTACCTTACACAGGAGGAGGTCAGAGACGCCCTGGTACAGACGGGGATTAAGAGTGGGGATGTCGTGCTGGGTCACTTCGCCCTCAGCCAGTTCGGTTATATCGAGGGAGGCGCGGAGGGATTGATAGACACCGTGCTTTCGCTGCTGGGGACGGACGGGACTCTCGTCATGCCGACCTTCACCTTCTCCTGGATCGGTCGCCTGCCGTACAATTCATGCACAACCCCTTCGCGAGTCGGTGCGGTGACGGATCGGTTCTGGCGGCGGCCCGGCGTTCTGCGGAGCGAACATCCGACGCACTCGTTTGCGGCCTCTGGCAAACACGCCTTCGCGCTCCTGGCGGACCACAACCATACCCGTTCCCCGCTTAGCCCAGAGGGACCACTCGGTCGTCTGGAAGCGTTGAACGGGAAGATACTGCTCTTCGCTCCTCCGTCCGCCAACACCACCATGCACGTCGGGGAGTATCGTGCAGGACTACCCCTCCTCGACTTTATCTGTCCTGTGTTGGAGAACGGGATTTGGCGTGAAGCGCTGGTTCCCGACTGCCCCTGGCACGTGCGCTTCGAGGCAGCCTATAAGAAACTCTATGCCCGAGATCTAATTCAAGAAGTTCCCCTTGGTGAGAGTGACGTCCGCACTCTCCTCTGCCGGGATGCAATCACTGCACAGGCGGAAGTGATGCGGGAGACGCCGGAGGAACTCCTTCCGCCCGGCTGTAACTGCCTCTTCTGCCATCGAGCCAATGCGAAGATCACGAATGTATCTACTGGACGAGATTAAAGAAAACCTGTGCATTGGGGTTTACTACGTCGGGACAGTTGGGACAGGGATGCTGTGGATCGTCGTCCACCTCCGCCGGGCTTGCGCCCGCCGAAGATAAAGTTTTCACATGACCATCCGCCATCAGATAGTTCCCGATACCCGCATGACGGTTCGCCTGGGTGTGATCGCTGTGGCGCGTATAGAACTGCTCGCCTACAAGCGCTCCTCCAATCGCCGTATCGTTTTCCACATTGGTGCCGTCGTTGGCGTCTCCATCACGGGCTAGGACGGTCTGAGCGCTCCGTCCAAGTTTAGCATGGGGCAAACCGTCGCCGGAAGTGATCTCATTGATGCCGTCCACCTGAGTGCCGGTCATAAAGAGATTGAGATGATAGCTGTCGGCATTGGCGATACTCAGGGAGCCGTTGGTATTGAAAGTCCCTGGATTGTAGGCAATGGGGTCTTGCGGGCAGCGCCAGATCGCTGTATTCTTGATATAAGGAGCCTTTTGCAAATGTCCTAGAACAATGAGAGTTAGCACTCCTTGTCGAATTTGGTTTTGCCGATCAAATCGATAAAGGAGCGCTAACACGATGATTTTAGCAGATATTTGGGAGACTATCTGCTCTACCCTAGTGCCG
>JBBRLP010000082.1:0-24688 GCA_038231295.1 Chthonomonadales bacterium | reverse complement strand
GTGTCTTGCAGATTGTGTCCCAGATATCTGCTAAAATGTTCATGTTAGCGCTCCTTTCTCGATTTGATCGGCAAAACCAAATTCGACAGGGAGTGCTAACTCTCATTTATCAACGTTCAAAGACTTTTGCAAAAGGCTCGTACATATTAAAATTTCCGGCCGAATTGGGAGGCGTAGAAGCAGGATCGGTCAGATCCTCTCTGGGGCCATAAAGACCACCGCTCGTGATAGTGATATCGGGTGAGGACGTCAGATCAGCGGCTTGCGTCGCATAACTGTTGTTGCCGACAGTTCCGGCAACGGTGTACGACTGATTCGCGGACAGCGTTCGTACAGCCTGAGAATAGGCAGCGGTGATGTCAGTGTATCGGAACTCATTCCCGCTTGCCAGCGTGTTGCCGCTAATTGTAGCGTTGGCAAGGGTGTAGGA
Source organism: Chthonomonadales bacterium (assembly GCA_038231295.1). Lineage (GTDB taxonomy): Bacteria > Armatimonadota > Chthonomonadetes > Chthonomonadales > Chthonomonadaceae > JANXLO01. The sequence goes on along the minus strand of JBBRLP010000082.1, from coordinate 24,258 downwards.
GGTTGAGAAAAGCAGTGTGTTGTTGCTGTCGAAAATCCCCAACGTTTCAGCGTCGTTGAATGTGTCCCCAATAGATATCCATTCTCCGAGGGAGGTAACTGCGATGTCAGTTGTAGGGGTGAACGTATAGCCCAGCGTATAGTTGAGCCGCTGACCACCTTGATCTCCCTGGAACACCCAGTCCGTGACGGAGTAGGAAGCGACCTGGGCATGAGCGGCGGCGCTGATCCCCAGGAGGAGGAGACCGGAGAGACCGAGCAGAACCGACTTGCGCGAACGGGTTGGGAATGAAGAGAACATGGTTGGATTTCCTTTCGTGACACAAAGTAAATTGCCGATTGAGTATCATTCATATCTGGCCGGGAAATGTGGGGAAGGCAGAAGCGCTTATTCGCAGTGTCTCTGCCTCGCATGTCCCAACTGAAGCCATGATACACGCAAGGCGTTTATGCAGCGTTTACATTTCGCAGGTGAATCGAAGCCGGAGTGTTCTCAGACACAAATTCTTCTGCCTGCAATGAGAAACGGGTGCAGTTCCCCTCGGAACTGCACCCTTTCGGCTCTCATAATGAGCGAATACTCGTCATGCTGTGTCTTTGCCCACAACCCTCTGCTGATAAAGAACTGCCGGAACTCTTGCTCTCTCGGTTCACAATAGAAACTCCGAAACTGCATCTCCTGGAGGAGAACATTGGGGCAGTCTACGTCGAACTATCGCCCGATGACCTGCGTGATATCCATGACGCCGCCTCAAAGATCACGCTGGAGTCAGCGCGGTATCCCGAAAATCTGGAGAAAATGACAGGCCGCTAAGCGGAAAACCGACAGAGAAAGCACGGAGAAAAGACTATGGAGATCAAAAGAAATGGGTCTCGGCCCTCTGGCAAGGGGCCGGATGCCTGGTTTACCGGCAGTGTGCGCGTGGACCCTCTCTTCCAGGCGGACACGCCCGCACGTGCTGGCGGCGTGAGCGTCACCTTCGAGCCGGGCGCTCGCACTGCCTGGCATACTCATCCGCTGGGGCAGACGCTCCTTGTGACGGCAGGATGCGGATGGGCGCAGCGCGAGGGTGGCCCGATTGAGGAGATCCGACCGGGGGATGTGGTCTGGTTTCCACCGGGCGAGAAGCACTGGCATGGAGCTACGGCAACCACCGCTATGACGCACATCGCCATTCAGGAACAGTTCGACGGCAAGGCCGTTGACTGGATGGAAAAGGTCAGCGACGAACAGTACACGGCCCGCTAACTGAGGAGCAGTGTACGTGTGGACGGAACCTGCGCCGCCGCGTATTCTGTTCGCGAAAGCGCGGCTTTTCGTGCAAAACTACCACTATGGTTATGCAGCAGTTTATAACGATGGGAACAAACCTGACTTGCAATCGTCGCCACGTTGACACGGTCGGCGAAATCGTTGTGATGGGGTCTTGTCCATTCTGCGGTAAAGAGCACTTTCGTTCGCCTGAGGGGAGAGATCAGATTTGCGTCCGGTAAGCGCATTCGGCCGTTGGCCGATAAACCGGAATCCGTACTATTACGGCTACGAAATTCACTTTGTTGTGCCCCTATAACGGACGTGCAACTCGTTTCCCAGGAAGGGAAGTTTGAAATGAAAACTAAATATCTGCTTCTGCTGGCGCTGATGGTCTCTGTGTCGCAGGCAGGGGCGCAGACTGTCTCGCTAGGAGCCGCCCGAAGGTTTGCGGTTTTGGGCAGTTCGACGGTGACCAGTACCGGCGCTACCAGTATCAGCGGCAATGTGGGCGTCAGTCCAGGCTCTGCGGTGACCGGGTTCCCACCCGCCAATGTGACGCTCGGCGCAGTCCATGCCGCAGACGCGGTCAGTGTGCAGGCGCACAAAGACCTCGGAACCGCCTATAGTGCGCTGGCGGCGCTCGTGACCACGCAGGAGATGTCGGGCCAGGACCTGGGCGGGAAAACACTCACACCGGGCGTCTATCACTTCAATACTTCGGCACAGCTCAGCGGAACGCTTACCCTCGACGCGGGGAACGACCCCAACGCGACGTTTGTGTTCAAGATAGGCAGCACACTCACCACCGCCCCTAACTCCGCTGTTCTCCTCATCAACGCCGCGAACGCGGGCAATGTCTACTGGCAGGTCGGTTCTTCTGCCACGCTGAACACGGCCACAGCCTTCCAGGGGAGCATTCTTGCCTTCACCAGCATCACATTGAATCATGGTGTCACGATCCTCGCGGGCAGAGCGCTGGCGGAAAACGGCGCGGTGACGATGGACGCGAACAGCGTCTCTACCCCCGGATTCGCCGATATTCTCTTTCAAAACAGCCTCACCAATCAGGTCTTTTTCTGGGCGATGCAGGGCATCGTCCGGGCGGGAGCCGCGCCAGCTTCTGCAATTCCCAACGCCGGGTACGCGCTGCGAGGCAGCGGCGACTTCAACGGAGATGGCAGCCCTGATCTGGTCTATCAGAACACCACGACAGGGCAGGTCGTTATCTGGTATATGCTCGGCACCACCCTGATTGGCGGTCAATCCGTAACGAACGTTCCGGCTTCCGGGTATCAAATCGTAGGGGTCGGCGACTTCAATGGTGACAGCAAGCCGGACCTCGTCTTCCAGAACACCACGACCGGCCAGATCGCTATCTGGTACATGAGCGGCGCTGGCCTGATCGGTTTCGAGTCCACGCACAGTCTGCCCGCAGGGGGCTATAGAGTGGTGGGAGTCGGGGATTTCAACGGAGATGGGCAAGCCGACCTTGTCTTCCAGAACAGCAGTTCGGGGGCCATCGTGTTCTGGTATATGAACGGAGCGCAGTTCCAATCCGGCGCGTTTGCTTCCACGATTCCCTATCCGAACTTCAAGGTCGTGGGCGTGAACGACTACAACAACGACGGCCTGCCCGACCTTCTCTTCCAGAACACGGCTACCGGACAGGTCGCCATCTGGTATATGAACGGGCCTGTTCTGATTGGTGGAGGCGCGGTGAACGCCAGTCCCCGTGCCAATGACGTCGCCGTTGGCCCGCGCTGATAGCAAGCAAATGATGAATCCAGGACAGCCTCTGAATCATAGCGATTCAGAGGCTGTCTTTTGTGATTACTTCTCTTGCCGTCACGCCCTGAATTGGCTGTGTCACGGCAAGGAGATATGGAAGCCGGCCCGCGCCGCACGAGCCATTGCCGCGAACTCACCAGTATCTGTCACGGCTTCCGCAAGAAGCGCTTTTGCGCCATTGACGAGTTGTCTGCCTTCCGTATCCATGGAAAGTCTCTCTTCCTGTTCAACTACCTGGCGCAAGTGTAGGAGAATATTCAGGCGGTCACGGCGGACCTCGTTCAGGATTTCTCGATCCAGTCCGAGCGCTTTTATCGTCGCTCTACCCGTTCGACTGCCGTTGATGGCGAACGGGACCTCTTTGCGAAATCCTATGTGCTGCTCTGGGTCGTGCTGCGCGGGGTGCAAAAAGAGAGGCGTTTCCTGTTCGGCGTTATCGGTATGGGAGCAGGCACGTTGGTTGGGGTTGGCGAGGGGGAAAAGACTGCGTTTGTGGCGTTGGTTGCAGGCCGAACAGGAAAGCAGGAGATTATCCCAATCGTAGGCAAGCCAGTAGTAACCGGGACGCAAAAGACGCCCGGTTGAAGTCTGTCGGCAGCCCGCTTTGGGCCGAAAATGCTCTACGTCGCCATCCTTGCCAGTTTTGCGCTCGCAGAAACAGCATTTGCCATGCTGCGCCTTTATCAGCGCCTCCTTGACCGTTTCATCCCCATAGATACCGGCATCAAAAGTAAATGTGCGCTGCCCCGTATCGTAGTCGGCTTTGTGGCTCAGATAGTCGCTGCAATGGCTTGTGCGCTTCCGTCTTCCTCGGGAAAGCAAAATCGCGGGAGCCTGTGTCGGCTTCGTAATCTTAATCACGCAATGCACCTCAATCCTACAGAAGCAAGGCATAGGGCAGGCGATTACTTCGTTTTCAGCAGTTCTGCCGCCTGCCGGATGATATCCATTGCTTCCATGTCCTGTGACGTTTCTCCGGTCGGCAGAGAGCCAATTTGCGCTTCCAGTTCGTGCAGTCGTGCTTTGTCTTTCGCGGTGAGGCGCGATTTGGAAAGAAGTCGGGTGCGTTCTTTGAGCGCGGTATCGAGTTCGGGAGGGCGAGCGCTCTCCAGACCGAACAGATCACTGGTCAGTACCTGGTCTACTCGCCAGCCCTGAATGGCCTTTATATCGTTGTCTATGATGACATGGTCGCCTTCCCGCCGCAACAGCACGACATTCGCGTCGGTGGCGGCCTGCACCATGAGCGGGCTATGAGCGGATGCAATGAACTGCGTGTTGGGAAAGGTCTCGCTCAGAAATTTCATCAGAGTGCGCTGCCAGCGGGGATGCAGGTGCAGGTCAATCTCATCCACCAGCACAATCGCAGGCTCGGCGAGCGGGTTGGGGCTATTGGGGTAACGCTCAAACAGCCGACTGGCGAAATCCACCATCCAGGTCATCAGCGTCCGATACCCCAAACTCATATCCTTTATGGAAACCCAGCCATAAGGAGTCTGTACCTCTACGGTCGTCCGTATCGGTGTTGTGCGTGTCGGCACGAATCGCAGATCGGAAACGTCGGGCAAGAGACGAACCAATACTTCCTTGATACGGTCGCGTCGCGTCTCAGCGCGTTTCTTCTCAACGCCTTCAAGACTTTTCGCCGCGTAGTCCGCCTGCAACAACCACTCCTCCGCATTGATAAGCGTCGCATTGTCGTCGAACAGGCTTCTAATCGTGTCTGCCGATTGAGATTCAGATAAGTCCGTTGTTCCCATTCGGCGACTCGCACCGTACCCATAGCAAATTAGCCCTCTTATGTCTTTATCTACGCTTGAACATACTGTAGCTCCAGCTGATCCTTGTACCGACCATTCATCAACCTTATATCCGCTTTCCGGCGAGTGCAAACGTGCATCTAGTAACAGGTCAGAGTTGAGGGTGGAAAACATTTCGTTCTTGCGCCCTCCGAATAGAATACTTCCTGGAAAGGTCCGAGGGTTCAACAGCCAAAGGCTAGGAAATAGTCCGAATTTATCGTCTTTCCATTGATCAAAATAAGGTTGAAGACCGGCTAGACATTGCAGTAAAGTCGTTTTGCCTACGCCGTTGTCACCGAGGAGAATGGTCCATTGTCTGGGGCGATCATTGCCATCCGAAAGGTCGAGCGTCTGTTTTGGGCCGAAACAACGGACATTCTCCACCGACAGCGATAGGAAATAGGCAGGCTGAGGCAGTTCTGTTTCCTTGCTTGCGGGGGGGGATATGGTTTTGATTGTGGGTGTTCGCATCGTTTCGGTTCGTCCGGGAATGAGCATTTTAATAGGCGTTTCCGAAGGAAACTGGGCCGAAGGCCACATAGCGGGAACTTCAGTCCATCGCGACCTCTTCGCTACACTCCCGTCCGTCGTAACCCTCGTTCTGGCGTAACAGGCAAGTGCGGAAGGTTGAGTACGTGCCATACTACCTGTTCAGGTGAAAAAAGTCCAGTCTCTCCGTTGCGGCCCATTGTACCTGACAGGATACGGGGACGGAATACGGAACATAAGGGCTGAGTTGAACGTCCGTTCCGATATTCTTTAAGAAGCCAGGAGCGCACTCTTGAACAAATTAGCCAAACTGACCGGAGATACGACGACGGCGATCATGCTCTCCGACAGGCAGATGCTTCTGCTTCTGCTCAACTCCATCGTCCTGGGCATTATTCTCGTCATTGCCACCTTCTATGAGGTCAAGTATCTCAGCGAATACTCTGCGCTGGACATTTCGCTGGACGTAGAGGAGGATGACGACGACTCCCCGGAGAGCGTCAAACCCAAAACGCATAAAAAGAAATGGGTGTGTTCCATTTCGGTTGAAACCAAGGTCTAGTCCTTCTATACGCCGAAGCGGGAATCAACTCAAATGGAACACACCCAAAAGAAATCCACGTCCAATCTGGAGATATTTCTGGGAGCGGCCAACCTGCTGTTTCTGTGCGTGGGACTGACAGGCATTATGCTGCTCGTCAACAACAATCTCGCTCGGGCCTTCGCCATTGCCGCCGCCCTGGCGCTCACCCGCTTCCGCATCAAACTCGACCAGAAGAGCGTCAACGCCTCCCTGCTCTTCGCCATTCTGATCGGCATGGCCTGCGGGTTGGGCGAGGAACGGCTGGCCTGGATGGCGACGGGCATCTATATCGTGCTGTTTGTCATTCTGTTTATCGTCGTGCGGATGCTCAAGCCCCGGCAAACAGCCTGAAACGATCTGCCCTGCATTCAAGCGCTCGGCCTATGAGGAGACAGCGTGGAACTATTAGTACAGCCTGGAACCGGCATCAAACCGCTTCTGGATGCGATTGAGAAAGCGGAACACACCGTACAGATCGTGATCTTTCGCTTCGACCGAGGAGAGATCGAAGCGGCCCTGACACGGGCGGTGCGGAGGGGCGTTTTTGTTCATGCTCTGGTCGCCTACACCAGTCAGGGCCAAGGCGGCGAACAGACCCTGCGGAATCTGGAGATGCGCCTGCTTGCGGATGGCGTCAGCGTGGCGCGTACCGCGACAGACCTCGTGCGCTACCATGACAAGCTGATGATTGTAGACCAGAAGAGCCTCTATATGCTGGGCTTCAACTACACCTACATAGACATCGAGCGCAGCCGCAGCTTTGGCATCGTGACGCAGAAAGAGGATTGGGTGCAGGAGGCGCTCAAACTCTTCATGGCAGACGCAACGCGCCAGCAGTATTCGCCGGAATGCGACACGTTTCTCGTCAGTCCTGGGAACTCGCGCCAGCAGCTTATCAAATTCATCGAGGCAGCGCGTCATCAACTCTGCATCTACGATGGCAAATTGACCGACCCCGATATCATCCGCCTCTTGCAGCAGAAAGCGCAGGAAGGCGTGGATATTCGCGTCATCGGGGCGATAGGTAAAAGAGCGGCTGGCATGAAAGTAGCGGCTCCGCCCATGCGACTGCACGCGCAGACCATCATCCGCGACGGGGAGCAGATGTTTCTGGGCAGTCAGAGCCTCCGCACCCTGGAACTGGACGCCCGCCGGGAAGTCGGCGTGATCGTGGACGACGCTCTCCATATCGTGCAGAAGGCCCTGGAGACTTTCGAGGCCGACTGGAGCCATGCGAAACATATCGCCGTGCCGAGTGTCGCAGTACTCACCGAAACGGCCCCTGCCAGCGAGACATCTTCGCCCACTGCGACTCCCGCCCCTCCGCCGGAGATCCTTGTGAAAGAGGCCGTCAAAGAGGCAATCAAAGCCGCTATAATGGAAGCCATCGAAGAGTCGCCCTCGGCGAAACTGGTCAAAGAGACGGTAAAGGAAGCGGCACGGGAAGCGGTGCGCGAAGTCACGCATCAGTCAGCAGCCTGACAGACAGGAGACTCCTAATAGACCATGCCGAACAGCAAGCATAGACCGCGCCTGCTGGCGTTTCTGCCTACCGCGCTGCTTCTCGGAATTCTGCTCCTGAGTCGCCAACACCCCGGCAGACTGCCTGCAGACCCAGCGACGCAGGCCGCGCAGGCGATTCCGAATGAAGGCGTTGTGGAGATTCCCGATCTCTCCGGCTTCCAGCAGGTCGTGGCTCTCAGCGATCCGCACGGCATGGCCGATAATCTCACGCATCTCCTGAGCGCCTGCAAACTCATTACCCCGGACGGACACTGGCTGGCCGACCGAACCCTGCTGCTGGTCGTTGGCGACTCCATTGACAAAGGCCCCAAAAGCCTGGAGGTCATTGACCTCTGGCGCACACTGAGCGCAGAGGCTCCGCGCACTGGCAGCCGTGTCGTTGTGCTGCTGGGCAACCACGAAGCGGAGTTCCTCGCCGACCCGACCAACAAAAAAGCGGCGGCGCTGCGTGACGAGATGCTGGCGCAGGGCCGGGATATGCGTGAACTCCTCGACCCGTCCTTCCCCAGAGGCCGGTTCCTGCGCGAGATGCCCTTGGCTGCCCGTATCGGCAGTCACTGGCTCTTCTGCCATGCGGGCTGGATACCGCGTATGCCCTACGCCGATTTCGTCGCCAAAGCCCGCATGACGTTGCGTGCGGGGGACTACGGCAGCGATTTTCTTATTGGCCCGGACTCCATTCTGGAGAAACGCGCTAGCCGTGACGGACAGAAATGGTGGGAAGACCCTGCGGAAGTCCGAGAGCTGGAAGATCGCCTCACCCAGGATGGACTCTATGGCGTGGTCTTCGGGCATCAGCCGGAAGCCTTCGGCCTCTCTGGAACGATTGGCCCCTATAATACCACAGATGCCCGCCTCATCAAGATAGACAGCGGCATGGCCCCGTATGCAGGAGCCAACCCCGGTTACCTTCTGCGGTTCACCGTCCCGGATGAACTCACCCACGACAAGCGCCCGGCCCATATATCCGCTTCCGGCTTTGACTCCGACTCTCCTGAACTGCACAATAACACCCTCTGACTCCCCGCAGATGCCCCTTTCCACGCCCTCTGTCTCTCAGCAGATGCCCGTACATGGCTGCTCTGCCAGACAACCCTGCAAATCCATGTCCGGGAGAGTGCAAAGTTTTGCCAAAGTTACCACAAATAGCCCTGCGCTGATTGTCAACTAGCCGGATGCAGGTATACTGACTCCAGGAACGTCGGCAGTGTCTGCCTTCTCCTGCGTGCGGAAGGCAGTCGTTTCCTGTGCATGGATGTCAGGCGCTCAAAGACGAGACAAACGCAGCATTCCCTTCGCATGGCTTCCTGTATGGATTTAGGAGCACGGTTCTTCAATTTGGCAGAGTACCGTTCATGCCACTTCACCCTGGAGGAATTGAGAGAATGATTTCGGACCCCCGTCAGCATCAGAAGCGACATGCGTTCACCCTCATCGAACTGCTAGTCGTCATCGCCATCATCGCTATTCTCGCCGCTATTCTTTTCCCTGTCTTCGCACAGGCCCGCGAGAAGGCCCGACAGACGTCCTGTCTGAGCAACCTGAATCAGATCGGTAAGGCGCTTACCATGTATCAGTCGGACTACGACAGCATGTACCCGCCCTCCCAGCTTCCGCCAAGCGGCCCGGGCATCGTCTCCTGGCCCACCATGATCCAGCCCTACATCAAAAATGACCAGGTCTTCGTCTGCCCCTCCACCACGAACTCCACCTTCGGGGTAGACACTACCTACATGATCACCTCGACGAAGACGTACACCGGTCGGACACGAACTGGTATCTCCTTCGGTACGCTGACCGGCGCAGACGGCACTACCCTCCAGCCTTTCCTGGTAAGTGGCCTCTCCTACGGGCGCAACCTTATCCCCGATACCGTGGCCGCCTGGAAAACTCCGAATTTCAAAACGGCCCTGAACATCAAGAGCGGATTCGTCACAACGGGTACGACCGCTTCCGTCATTGAGGCGCAGATCGAAGAACCCGCTGGCACCATCCATATCATAGATGCCATGACCGGTTCTGCGACCGGTGACCCGACCGTACAGGGCAACAGCATCCGGGGTATTCAGAGCGAAGACCGCACCGACCACTTCAATCTCGATACCGCTTCCAAGGTCTCCTATCGGCATGGCGGTGGATTCGAGGCGCTGTTCGGCGACGGACATGCCAAGTACCGCAAATGGGGTTCGACCACTCCCTGTGAATGGACGATTCAATCGGATACCTGCCCGTAACTTCGGGAACTGTCCGGGCGTCAGCAGAGCGAGAGGGAGGCTCTTCTCCCCTCGCTCTTTTTCATGTGTGTCTGTTGGGAGGCCGCCCCCCACCCCAATTCTGGGGAGAAAGCATTTTCATGCGATAGGGGGTCCGCAGGGCAGGGCAGGCTGCTTTGCGTCTGTATGGATGGACGGGAAATGCGCAAAAAAAGCGAACAGTTTATCCCGTTGGCTCGTCCAATGGACACTGCTGGCCCGAACCGGGCCGGCACATCTACCGACAGCAATGGAGACAGGCAGTGGAGGAATTAGAGTTGGAAAGCGCGGTCATTCCTACAGGGATACCCGGTCTGGACACGATTCTGTGCGGCGGATTTCTCAAATCAGGCTTCTACCTTGTGCAGGGTGATCCTGGCTCCGGCAAGACCACGATGGCGCTGCAATACCTTCTGCAGTGCGCGGAGCGGGGCGAGACCGCGATGTACATTTACGCTCACGGAATCCCTCAATGATCTCCGCCGCACCTGCCGTTCACACGGGTGGGACCTGAACAAGATTCAGATCGTGGACCTCACCCGCTCTGAGGCGAACCTCCATAGCGAAAATCAGTCCAGTGTCTTCCATCCCTCCGAATTCGAACTCGGCAATACCACCAAAGCGATTATCGCGGAAGTCGAACGGACGCAGCCGCAGCATGTCGTCTTCGATGGACTCTCCGAAATGCGGATGCTCGCAGAGCGTCCGTTGCGCTACCGGCATCAGATGCTGGCCCTGAAAAGTTTCTTCGAGGATCGCGGCATCACGGTTCTGCTTCTCGACGACCGCACCAGCCCGATGGGCGAGATTCAGCCGGAGAGCCTTGTCGGGGGGAACCTCATCATGGAGCGTACGCTGCCCGGCTATGGCGGAGTGCGGCGGCGAATTCACGTGACGAAGGTGCGCGGCGCAGTCTTTTTCGATGGCTACCACGACTATGAGATCAAAGACGGCGGCATCGTCGTCTACCCGCGCCTGATGGCTGCGGAAGAACACACTCCCTTCGAGCGCGGACTGTTTTCCAGCGGCATCGAAAATCTCGACAATATGGTCTCGGGCGGGCTGGAGATGGGAACGACCTGCCTCCTCATTGGCCCTGCCGGGGTAGGCAAGTCCATCATCTCCATGCAGTACATCGTGCAGCATCTGCTGAACGGCGGACGCGCGGCGACCTATGTTTTCGACGAAGTCCTCGACACGCTGTTCGAGCGGACGGAGAAACTCTGTCTGCATGGTATTCGGCAGTTCGTGGACTCCGGCGCTCTGCATGTACAGCAGGTCAACCCGGCCCAGCTTTCGCCGGGAGCCTTTGCGATGGAGGTGCGCCGGGCCGTGGAAGAGGGCGGCGCGAAAATCGTGGTGATTGACAGCCTGAATGGATATATGAGTTCCATGCCCGACGAGCGTTTCCTGACGACCCATCTGCACGAGCTTTTTGCCTACCTGAATCAGCGTGGCGTCCTGACAATCGTGGTCATGGCACAGCATGGCCTACTGGGTTCGATGATGTCGGAAGTGGATGTCAGTTACCTGGCCGATACCGTCCTGCTTCTGCGCTACTATGAGATAACGGGGGAGATACGACAGGCGATCAGTGTTTTTAAAAAGCGTACAGGAGCGCACGAGCGCTCCCTGCGTGCGCTGAACATCCTGCCCACCGGAGTTCATGTCGGCGAGCCGCTGAGGGATTTTCGCGGCATCATGACCGGTGTGCCGGAATACCGGGGAGCGGAACCATCCCACGCAGAGAACCACCCATGAGTACGGCAGTGACAGATGAAGCAGCCTTGCTGGAACAGGGAACCTATACCGCGGGACAGATCGCTATTCTCGCCCCGTTTGGTCAGGATGCCGTTCTCATCGCGCAGACACTCCAGACTATCGTGCAGTCTCTCTGCCTGACGGATATCGAGAGTTTCTGTCAATCTCTGTCCCACTGCGCGGCAGGGCTGCTGACGACAGAAGCCCTCTGCCCGGAGACACTGGAGCGTCTAAGCGTTGCTTTGCAGGTGCAGCCCGCCTGGTCGGATATTCCGCTTATCCTGCTGACCCACCGGATAGATACGGCCTCCTACGCGCTGCTGACCCGTGAGTTGGGCAATGTGACAATCATCGAGCGCCCTCTCGATGCGCCCTCGCTTCTGACGGTGGTGATGACCGCGCTTCGCGCCCGCAGAAAACAGTATCAGGTGCGCGATCTGCTTGCAGCCGGCGTTGCCCGGGAGCAACAGATCGAAAGCCTGAACGAGCGGCTCAGACGCTCCATGACAGAGACACATCACCGGGTCAAGAACAACCTTCAGATCATCTCGGCGCTGATAGACCTCCAGAAGACGACCGAGCGGGAGACGGTTCCGATGTCGGAGTTTTCCCGGCTCGGCGCCAATGTACGCGCCCTCGGCGTCATTCACGACATCCTGACCCAGGAAACGAAAATGGGCGGAGGCACGGAAACGATTTCGGCAAAGGCGGTGCTGGAAAAACTGCTGGTAATGCTTCAACAGACGATAGGAGACCGCTGTCTGGAATTTCACTGCGAAGAGGCGCGGCTGATCGGCAGACAGGCAACCTCTCTCGCGCTCGTCACCAACGAACTCCTCTCGAACGCCATCAAACACGGTCAGGGCTATACCCATGTAACCTTCCTGGTAAGGGATGGTCAGGCGCATTTGGAAATCCTGGACGATGGGCCAGGATTCCCACAGAATTTTCAGGCGCAGGAGGCCGCTAACACGGGCCTGGAACTTGTGGAGAATATCGTGCGGTGGGACCTGCGCGGCAAGACCCGCTACGAGACCCGACCGGAAGGCGGAGGCAAGGTGACGGTTTCGTTCGCTATCGCGTCGGAATAGAAACAAACGCGCTATCAAGGGTATAATCCTGCGTAACTTGATTGCCGGGGTTCTGAAGGCGAAAGGGCGGTCTGCTCTCTCTTCTCGCCCCGTCCGAGGTATGCCACTATGCCGACAGCGCCGCCTGAAATCCCCTCCTCTCCTTTGCCTCGTGCGAAGCGTTCTCGCCGCCTGGAGCGACGACGGCGGCTTCTGCTCGCGCTGATGTGTGGGCTGTTCGCGCTGATCCTGCTCTGGAGGCCCGTCGCAATGGCTCTGACACCCAATCCGCTTCCCCTCCCCTACGACTTTATTCCCTCGCCGAACTGTGACGACCGTCCCGCAGGCGCGACCGTCAACTGCCTGGTACTGCACTCCACCGTCGAACCGACGACGGAAGGAACCATCGGTATTTTTCTTAATCCGGCGAAGAAAGTCTCAGCGCACTTTGTCGTTGGCAGAGACGGGCGGGTGGTGCAGATGGTGCCGGTGGAACGCCGTGCCTGGCACGCGGGTATCTCCGTTCTGGACGGTGCGCCGAGCGTCAACGACTACAGTGTGGGGATCGAGATGGTCAACCTGAACGACGGACAGGACCCCTACACCGACGCGCAGGTTCATGCGGTCGCGGGCATTCTGCGTTTCCTGCGGTCGCGCTACGCCATTCCCGATTCGCGGGTCGTCTCCCATGCTCGCATCGCGCTGCCGCAGGGCCGGAAGTCCGATCCCGTCGGCTTTGACTTCGAGCGATTCTGCACCCTGGCGAAGCTGGAGGCCGCCGCTCCGAAGCCTTCCGCACTGCCCCTGGACGGCGCAAAGCCCGGCGGTGGAGTGGCCCCGAACCCCGACCGCTCCGACTCTACCCCCTGAGCCGTCCGCCGAAATCATCCAAACAGCCTGACAGCAACACTATCCATGCAGAGGCCATGCTGTCCATCGAACGTCATGGTGACATTGACAGAACGGCCCCGGATTCGGTATACTAACGCTTAGTTTCGTTAGCCTTCGCAAAATTTCCGATTGCGTTTGCTTCGCGCCCGATTCGCCCCGCTCTTACTCTCTTCTCAGAAAGGGCTTCATCGGGCGTTGTGCTGTCTCTGCCGTGTCTATCCGGGAATTCCGACTATGTTTGAAAGCCTATCCGACAAACTACAAGAGGTCTTTCGCAAACTCAGCGGCAAGGGCAAAGTCTCCGAGGCCGATGTCAGCGAGGCCATGCGCGAAGTGCGGCTGGCGCTGCTGGAAGCCGACGTCAACTTTAAGGTCGTCAAGGAGTTTGTCGCACGGGTCAAAGAGAAAGCCATCGGCGTCGAGGTGCTGGAGAGCCTGTCGCCCGCGCAGCAGGTCATCAAGATCGTCAACGACGAGATGGTGGAACTGCTGGGCGGTACGCAGACAGGCATCAGCCTCGCGCTGAACCCTCCGACCGTGATTATGCTCTGCGGTCTGCAAGGGGCCGGTAAGACGACTCTGAGCGGTAAGCTTGCGGCCTGGTTCAAGAAACAGGGACGCAACCCGCTTATGGTGGCCTGCGACATCTATCGCCCCGCCGCCGTCAAGCAGTTACAGGTGCTGGGCGAACAGATCAAGATACCCGTTTTTACCCTGCCTCCCGCCGAGGGCAAGTCGCCGCCGACCATTGCTCGCGCCGCCATTCAGCAGGCGCAGCAGAACGGTAACGACATCGTCATTCTGGACACGGCAGGCCGTCTCGCCATTGACGAAGAGTTGATGGACGAACTCGGCCAGATGAAAGCCTGGGTCAAGCCCCACGAGATTCTGCTGGTCGTGGACGCCATGGTCGGGCAGGACGCCGTGAACTTCGCGCAGGAGTTCAACACGAAACTCGGCCTGACCGGCTTCGTAATGACCAAGATGGACGGCGACACACGCGGAGGCGCGGCCATCTCCATCCGCGAAGTGACCGGAGTGCCGATCAAGTTCCTGGGAACCGGCGAAAAACTTGACGCGCTGGAGCCGTTCTACCCGGATCGCCTGGCATCACGCATCCTCGGCATGGGCGACATTCTGAGCCTTATCGAAAAGGCGCAGGAGGCGGTGGACGAGAAGAAGGCGGCGGAACTCGAAAAACGGTTGCGCGAGAGCAAATTCGACCTGAACGACTTCCTCGAACAGATGCAGCAGATGAAGAAGATGGGACCGCTGGAAAACATCCTCAAGATGCTGCCCGGCGTTAACAGTCAGATGCTCGATCAGGTCAATATTGACCCGAAGATGCTTGCCCGTAAAGAGGCCATCGTGCAGTCCATGACTCCCGACGAGCGGCGCAATCCCGCGCTCATCAACGGGCCGCGCCGACGGCGCATCGCCAAAGGCTGCGGGCAGAGCGTCCAGGACGTGAACCAGTTCCTGAACGAGTTTGAACAGATGCGAAAGATGATTCGCGGCATGATGGGGCCGGGCGGTCCCGGCGCCAAAGGCAAAGGGCCGAGTGGCGGTATGGGGACGCTCGTCCGTCGCTCCGGGCCGAAGATGCCGACCGGCGGCAAGGGCGGCGGCTTCCGCTTCCCATTCAAACACTAGATCGTTTTCCGTTTTCCTTCCGCATTCGCGGCAGGTCTCTTACCGACATAACGCAGGCCGGACCCTTCCGGCGTTCGCACACAACAAGGAGCGAGAATACAGTGGCAGTGAAGATACGACTGAAGCGCATGGGCGCGAAAAAGCGACCGATCTATCGCGTGGTGGTTGCCAACAGCACCGAGTCCCGCGATGGGCGTTTCATCGAGACCATCGGTCAGTACGACCCGTGCGTAGATCCCCCCCTGATCACGATTGACGAAGACAAGGCGCTGCACTGGCTTTCCGTCGGAGCGCAGCCGACCGATGTTACCCGCGACCTGCTTCGCAAGCAGGGTATCCTGGCCCGCTTAGACGCGGCCAAGAAGGCAGCGCGCGATGCGCGGGCGAATGAAGCCGCCGCCAAATAATCCACTGAAGAAGGGGTCAAACCGTTGCAAAGCCTGATCGAATATCTGGTCAAAGCGCTCGTAGACGAGCCGGACCAAGTCACCATTACCGAGGTCCCGCAGGAAGAGGCGACTACCTATGAGGTACGCGTCGCTCCCGGCGATCTGGGCAAAGTGATCGGCAAGCAGGGTCGTATCGCGAATGCACTCCGCACTGTCGTCAAGTCCGTCGCGATGAAGGACAAGCGTAAGGTCTACGTCGAGATCATCGCCTAGGCCATGTCTTCTCCGAAAGACAAACGATGAGTCTCGAAGAGTGGAGTTTAATGGTCGGGGAGATTGTCGCGCCCTTTGGCATCAAAGGGGAGGCGAAAGTTCGGCTCGCGACCGATTTCCCCGACCGTTTTGCCCGTCTGCGTCAGGTCTGTCTCAGCCTGCCCGATGGCTCCCGACAGTTGTACGATGTTGAGACGGCGCGGCATCATAAAGAGCAGGTGCTGCTTAAACTGCGCGGCGTGAACCGTATCGAGGACGTAGACCTGTTGCGCGACGCGAAGGTGCTGGTTCGCGGCAGTGAGGCCGTGCGCTTGCCTGCGAATGAGTTCTATATCCACGATCTCGTCGGCTGCGAAGTGGTGACGGAGAGCGGGAGGGCGCTTGGCACCCTGACCGCCGTACTGCGCGGTAATACGAACGCCAACGATGTCTATGTGGTCGGAGAGGGCAAAGGCGAAATCCTGTTGCCCGCCGTCAAAGATGTGGTGCGGGAAGTGAATATGCAGACGCGCCGTATCACCGTGACACCAACGGCTGGCCTGCTGCCCGACGAGCAAGACCCCGTCGCGTAATGAAAATTGATATTGTCACTGTGTTCCCGGAGATGATCGAAGCCGCGCTGGATCACAGTATCCTCAAGCGGGCCAGAGAGCGGGACATTGTGACAGTGCGGGTCGTCAATCTGCGCGACTACACGATCGACCGGCACAAGACCACTGACGATGTGCCGTATGGCGGCGGTGGCGGCATGGTGATGAAGGTCGAGCCGATTGCGCTCGCACTGGCGGATTTGACGGCGGATAGTGAGGCGCAGGGCATTCGGCCCCGTATCGCCCTGACCGACCCGCGTGGGCCGCGCTTCACACAGGAGACGGCACGCGCCTGGGCGCAGGAGCCGCATCTGATTTTGCTCTGTGGTCACTATGAGGGCGTGGACGAGCGTGTTCGGCAGCATCTCGTGACCGATGAGATTTCGATAGGCGACTATATTCTGACGGGCGGCGAACTGCCTGCCCTGATCATCGTGGATGCCCTTACGCGCCTGCAAGCCGGTGCGCTGGGCGACGCGCAGGGAGCGGAGAAGGACACCTTCACCGACAACCTGCTGGAGTATCCGCACTATACCCGTCCGCGCACATTTCGCGGATGGGAGGTGCCGGAGATGCTTTTGAGCGGGCATCATGCCCTTATCGAGCGCTGGCGGCGGTGGCATCAACTGCGGGACACACAGGCACGGAGGCCCGATCTGTTCGCCCGTCTGGAACTGACGCCGCAGGACAGAAAACTGCTGGACGGAGCCGAGCCACAGCCTCCTCCCGACAGCCGACCGGTCGTTTCGCGCCCGACCGAGGCTCCTGCACCGGAGCCGATACCGCAAACTGACAAGACGCGCCGTGAACTAAAAGGGGAAACCGATGGCACTGGGACAACAGATCATTCGTGATATCGAACGCGCCGAAATCGAGCGTTCGCGTGAGATATGGGCCAACAACGAGAACCGCCGTAAAGAGCAGGAAGCGAAAGAAAAAAAGCGCACCTTCAATGATGCGGATCGGGTCAGCGTCGAGCAGCGCGTCGCGCTGCCGAAGTTCCGCCCCGGCGATACCGTGCGCGTTCACGCGAAGGTCGTCGAAGGAGACAAGGAGCGCATCCAGGTGTTCGAGGGCGTGGTCATCGCGCAGAACAACACCAGCACACGCACCAGTTTCACCGTCCGCAAAATCTCTCATGCCAGCGTCGGAGTGGAGCGCACCTTCCTGCTGCATTCACCGCGCATCGAGAAGATCGAAGTGGCTCGCTTCGGCCTCGTTCGCCGCGCCAAGCTCTACTACCTGCGCGGTGTGATCGGCAAGAAGGCTCGTATCAAAGAAGACCGAAACGCCAAACGCTAGGCGTTCGTAATGAAGTTCGGGCAGTCGGCATCCGACTGCCCGAACTTCGCTTTTTTGAGGAGCATCCTTTTCATGCATACCACTACTGACGCCGGAGTCCCGGAACTCTTAGCGAACCTGACCGTCCCGACCATTGTTCTAATAGCGCTGGCCCTCACGTTTCTGCGTCTGGTGCTGTTGAGCCTCAAAGAGTCGCCACAGGCTGGCAAACCGGCGGAGACACATACTGCCGCCCGCAGCGTGGCCGAGATTCTCGAATCGCTCATCATAGCGGGCGTTCTGGTCTTCCTCATCATCCGCCCCTTCTTCGTGCAGGCGTTCTACATTCCCTCCGAATCCATGGAGCCGACCCTGCTTGGTCACGATCCCGGCACCAATAACCTCGGTGTCAGTCACACCGACAGCGTTCACGACCATATCTTCGTCAACAAACTGATCTACCGTACAGGCGACCCGCAGCACGGCGACATCATCGTATTCAAAGCCCCCAAAGAGGCCGACGGCGAAGATAAGATGAAAGGGGAGCCGCTAAAAGAGAATATTCTTATCAAGCGGTGCATGGGGATTCCCGGCGATACCCTCTGGGTTCACGATGGGGCCGTCTATCGCAAGCAGGCCGGACAGTCCGACTTCACCCGCCTGACGGAACCCTATCTCGATCCGAAACAGCCGATGGACAACCCGCAGCGTCCTGACGCGATGTTCGGTACCCATGAGCAGCTTACGCTCGGCCCCGGCGAATATTTCGCGATGGGCGACAACCGCAACGACAGTAACGACAGCCGGTTCTGGGGAACGGTAGAGCGCAAACGCATCATCGGGAAGGCGGCGTTTATCTTCTTCCCCTTCCAGCGTGTGCGTGTCATCCATTAACCCCGGCAGTGCGGCCTGAACCAAAGCAGGCAGAAACCTGTACGCGCAACATTGTCGGTCAGTCCGGTTGCTCCCAGAGTAGAAAATAGCCTCCCCCAACCCCCAATTCTGGGGGAGTGAGAACAGAGACGCCCCCCGGCCCCCGATTCCGGGGGAGAAGGCATATTCATGCGAGAGGGTGTGCCCCGCGCAGGGAAGGCTGATATGCAAGTGACCGGACTGCTTTTCGAGGAGGGGTTATCTCCATGCCTACTGCCGCCGAAGTCCAGTTTTCTGATCTTATGGACCGCCTGAGCGTTCCCCTGATCGTTTGCGTGGTGTTGGCTCTGACCCTTGTCCGATTTTTTTCTTGAGTCGGAAGACTACCCTACAGCCGGACAGACCGCCACAGATGGCCTCGTCTGCTCGCAGCCTCTCCGATGTCACAGGGATAATGCTCTGCCTGTTCGTGCTGATTTTCCTCCTCTGGCGTCCCTTCGGCCCGCAGCTCTTCTATATACCAAGTGAAGCGATGGAACCGACCCTGTTAGGCCATGAACTCGGCCAAAATAACGTTACCGGTATCAATCACACCGACAGCGTTCACGACCATATCGCCGTCAATAAACTGATCTATCGCCTGAATGACCCACAACGTGGCGACATCATCGTGTTCAAGGCTCCCAAAGAGGCCGATGGCGAAGACAAGATGAGGGGACAGCCGCTTCAGGAGAATACACTTGTTAAGCGGTGTATGGCAATTCCCGGCGATTCGATCTGGATACACGATGGCGCGGTCTATCGCAAGACGATTACGGAGCAAAAATTCATTCGCCTGACGGAACCCTATCTCGATCCGAAACAGCCGATGGACGACCCGCAACGTTTTGACGCGATGTTTGGTGTTCAGAAGCCGCTCACGCTCGGCCCCGGCGAGTATTACGTGCTGGGGGACAACCGCAACGACAGCAACGACAGCCGTTTCTGGGGAACCGTCGAGCGCAAACGCATCATCGGCAAAGCGACATTCCTCTATTCCCCTCTTCAGCGCATCCGTTTCCTGCACTAAATCCCATGCCCGCCAGAAAAACACAGGCCGCTGAACAGATGTTCAGCGGCCTATAACTGTTAGGAACTCACCTTACGCAGGCAGCTATGCAAATCGCAGGCAGAAAGCAAAGGTTGGCAGTGGCAAAGGGTTGACACCCCTCGCTACGCGGCTTCGCCGGAGCGTCCTTCGGACGAAACTGCTTGCTGCAAGTGCGTGGAGGCCGTTCTTTGGACCTGATAGTCTGCTCGCATTGTGTCTTGTCCAAAGGACAATCCGCCGCAGGCGCGTAGCGAGGGGTGTCAACCCTTTGCTTGCTTTGCCTGCGCTGTCGTCCCTATTTAACGACAGGGGTCACATAGCCGAAGGCGGGGAGAACGAGCCGTGCGCCCGCCTGTGTGGTCAGGACGACTTTCGTTTCGATAGCGCCCGGCGGCGTTTTCGCGTTCAGCGTCACTTCCAGCAGCAGCATAGGCGGCAAGGGCGGCGCGGTCGGGCTGGGTTTGGGGCGGGCGGGAGAACTCAGTTTGGCCGTTACCCACGCGGAGGAGCAGACGACTTGCAGGTCTTTCAGGCTGGCCTCCGTCGTCCCAACAATCGTGATGCGGCGCGTCGTCTCATCGCCCTGCGTGACCGCTCCGAAAACGACGGTGCCAGGCCGCGAGGAGATACTGCCGAGTACCTGCCCGCTTAACGGTACGGTCATGTTGGCAAGCAGAGTGGCCGCAGTCTCGGCGGCGGAACCGGCGTTGGTCTTGTTCGCGACGGCGCTGCTCTTCGCCGGGACAAACGACAGCGTCCCGCTGAGGACACCGAGATCGGCCTTCGGGGTGACGGCCACCGTATAGGTGCGCTGCACTGTCTGACCATTGCCGCCAGGAACGGGCGTATCCGTCGGCGAGGCGGGCGAGATCACTACGCCGGGGTTGGAACTGATCAGTTTGACTCCCCCGAGCGTGTTGATAAGCCGTCTGTCCAGCGTGACCTGGAGGTTCAGCCCCGGCGACTTCCCGGCCTCCACCCGCCCGAACTCCAGGGAGGGTGGCTCGAACGTCAGAACACCTTCGATCTCCGCGTCCAGCCGGATCGAGACGGCGGGCGTGTTTTCATGGGGCAGCATGACCCACAGAAACTTCTTAATCGCTCCAGGCGCGAGTTTTGTCAGGTCTACCGTCACCTTCACCCCGACCTGTTTCCCCGGTTCCAGGGTATAGCCTGCGGCCTCTTTGCCCGATGTCAGCAGCGCACTGGTACACCCGCAGGAGGGCTGCAAGTGATCTATGACGAGCGGCGTTTTGCCCTCATTGCGAATCGTGAAAGTGTGTTCCAGCGTCGGATGCGTGAAGCGGTCTACCTTGCCAAAGGCGAAGATGGCGGCATTCGGCTGCAAACGCTCCAGGCCTTTCTCCTCCATTACGGTCATACCCACCGCCATACCGAGGTTACCCGGTTTCTGGGCAGCAGGCGGCTTGACGGTCTGCGCCCTCCCGACGGTTCCTGCCCCAACTCCCAGTGCCAGAGCCAGTAAGACGCTGCCTGACATCTTTCGCAGGCGCGTCAAAAATCGAAACGGCTTAAATCTTGCCATGTTTGACTCCCTTCCCCGGTTTCGGGGCAGGCTTTCCAGAACTGTTTTTGACGGGGTGCTTGGGAGGGAGAATCGAGCGGCGCAGACCATCCACGGTCTTTGCCGCCAGAACGTTCGCGGCAGCCTTCTGCGGCGCGTCGTCTACGTGACTATTGACGTAACGCAGCAGGCCATTTTTATCCAGCACGTAGAGACGCGGACAGGGCATCGCGTGGTAAGTCTGCGTCACTTTGAGATTCGGGTCGGGCAGCAGAACGGTCTGTTTCAGGTCCAGCCCCACCTCGGCGGCATACGCCTTTGCCGCCGCCGCATCGCCCATAAAGACCAGCAGCGTCCAGGGCGGTTTCTCCTCACCGGCAGAGAGAGGCGCGTTCGCATCCGTCGGTGTGATTGCATCTGTGAGGACGCCACTGCGTTGCATCTGCGCCCACTCCCGCCCAAACTCATGACACCATTTGCATCCGCAGGCGAAATAGACGACAAAGGAGCGCCCTTTATAGTCCGCCAGCGAATGTTTCGCTCCCCCGGCATCCTTCAGCGTAAACGCAGGTGTGGCGTGGTTCTCCGGCAGCGTCGTATCCGCCGCCGTCTTTTTCGCGCCTGTCAGCCAGAAAACTGCCAGCAGAAAGAACAGCCCCACGGGATAAGTTTTGAAGCGTGTCAAGAACATTCTTTGGTTCACATTTCATCCGAACACAAAACAGATTGTGTGTCCGCTTGCGGACACTTGGCCGCAGGCCCATAGCCCCGGAATTCATTCCGAAGGGCAGCACGGCAACCATCTCCGGGAAGCAGGGCGTGCGATCACCCCTCTATTATGACACAGCAGACACGCTAGAGAAGCGTCAGGAGGTTTAGGCGCTGCGAGTGGGGAACGTAGAAGCACGACGACAGAACGGGAGGATGGAGAATGGGTGTGGGACAGCATCGGGGAGTGGTGGTGGCGCGGAACGGGATGGTGGCGGCCTCGCAGCCGCTGGCGGTTTCGGCAGGGCTGAAGATATTGCAGCAAGGCGGCAGTTTTGTGGATGCGGCGCTGGCGACTTCGGCGATGCTGTGCGTCACGGAGCCGTATGCCAGTCAGGTGGGCGGGGATGCGTTTATCATCGTCTATGACGCGAAGACCGGCACGACTACCGCGCTCAACGCCTCCGGGGCCGCGCCGCAGGCCGCAACGCTCGCCCACTTTGCCGGGGGAATTCCTCTGCGCGGCCTTGCCGCCGCCTCGGTGCCGGGACTGGTGGACGCCTGGTTTACCCTGCACGCACGCTGGGGAACGAAGCCCGTTGCGGAACTGTTCGCGCCCGCGCTTGCCGCCGCCGAAGACGGATTTCCTGCGGGGTATCGCTATGCCCGTGTCTTCGCCGACCAGGAGAAACTGCTGCGCTCCTTCCCCTCGACAGAGCAGGCGTTACTGCACAACGGAGCGCCGCCGAAACCCGGTCAGATGGTCAAACAGCCCGACCTCGCCTGGACACTGCGGCAGATCGCCGAGGGCGGACGCAACGCCTTCTACACCGGCTCTGTCGCCGAGCGAATACTGCGCTACAGCGCCGCGCATAATGGCCTCTTCGCCGCCTCCGATTTTGCTGCCCATCGTACCCAGGTTTCCGATCCTATCAAGACCACCTATCACGGCTATACGGTACATGGTCAGCCCCCCATCTCGCAAGGCCATATCCTGTTACAGATGCTGAATCTCGTCGAGGATTTCGACCTCGGTGCGCTGGGCCACAACACCACAACGAGCATTCACTATCAGGTCGAAGCCAAGAAACTCGCCTTCGCCGACCGCGCCGCCTACCTCGGAGACCCCGACTTCGTGGAAGTTCCGATGGAGACGCTGCTCTCCAAAGCCTATGCTGCCCGGCGACGCCGCCTGATTCAGCCCCTCAAAGCCGCCAATCGCGTCGAGGCGGGCCAGATAGACCACGACACCACTTATTTCTGCGTGGCGGACGCCGAGGGGAACGCCATCAGTTTCATTCAGAGTGTCTTCTGGGGGTTCGGATGCGCGGAGGTTGCGACGGGAACGGGGGTGCTGTTCAATAACCGCATGACCGGCTTCTCGCTCCACCCGGCAAGCCCGAACGTATTAGCTCCGGGCAAGCGCACGGCCCATACTCTGAATGCCTACCTCATCACCCGTGCGGAACAGGCGGCGGACGGAACGACTCGGGAGAGACTGGCGTTTGTGGGCGGGACACCGGGCGGGGACGTGCAGGTACAGAGCAATCTTCAGGTCATCTGCAATCTCATTGATTACAAACTAAACCCGCAGGAGGCGGTTGAGGCCCCGCGCTGGCAGCACGGCGGCGCGGTAGGCGCGGCGGATGAGACTGCCGCCGGACAGCTCGCCATCGAAAGCCGTGTCGCGCTGGACGTGGTGCAGGAACTGGAGAAGCGCGGACATAAAATAGACGCGCTCGGCCCCTGGGCGCACAGCAGTTCCTATCAGGTGATTGCGGTGCATCCAGAGACCGGCGCGTATATGGCAGGGTCCGACCCGCGCTGCGATGGTCACGCGGCGGGGTTTTAGCGGTTTTCGCGAGACAATGAAGTGCTATCTACGCGCCGGAAGCGGCGGCGATAGCGCACCACACGGTTGCCTTCGGGAAGTTCGTCGCGCTCGCGAATCTGCACGACGGCCCCTGTATCTACATCCAGATAGACTCCGGGTTCGACGATTTCGCCGGACCCGAACTCCTGCGGTTTGGTCGGTAGGGTAGTTGTCAATTTAGGTCCTCCTCGCGACCCTCGTGAGGTCGTCAGGCTGGGAAATGCGTTTTCGACAGTGTTTTGTCCGTCAATGCAATTTCAGCCTTCCTCTCTATTATACCACTCAGGTCGCTCAAAAGTTCGACTTTTCGACAACGAATGCTATCTGTGACGCTCTCTGCTTCCACAAGCAGTAAAAACTTTCTCGCTGCAAACCTGTTGACGTCAGAAGTTTTGGGCTACAATGACGTATGGAGTTCTACACCGAATAGCGTCAGGTACGCACAAATTTCGGTAGGACTACATTATCCGGTGAAAACGTGTTTGCCTCCCTCTTGAAGTCGAGACCCTTCTGCAACCGCTAATTTGGACTTGCGACCACGTTTCTTTTTCGGCACAAAAGGCGGCGGAGCGAACCGATATGAGAGAAG